>JBIKKY010000020.1:0-51438 GCA_044360105.1 Sulfuritalea sp. | reverse complement strand
CACGAATCCCTGTTCGACGTTCAAATCGACACCACCCTTCATCGCTTCAAATCCCGCTCCAGTTCTGGATTTCCAGTTCATGGGGTTCGTTTTAACCGGACACTACTGAGTTGCGGAATGTCTTCACTTTCATGTCTCATGCAGAAGCCTCTTTGTCCACTTCGCGCCGCAGCTGCTCGATTTCATTCCGGATGGCTTCGTATTCGGCGACCTTGTACTTGAGAAAACTGACAGTGAGGCGGGCTTTTTCCTCGATGCCGCTGGGAGTAAGCAGGTAGCTGTAGGCAAGCTTGTTGTCGTTGCGACGGAAGTTGTCCATCTTTACGAGGCCCTTCTGCATCAGCGCCTTGAGGCAATAGTTGGTTTTGCCCAGACTGACGCCCATCGCCTTGGCCATGTCCCGCTGCTGAATGGCCGGATTGGCTTCGATGAGCTTGAGCAGCTTGTAGTGATGGGGATCGGGCGCCACTATAAACCTCGGCCGGAAGCACCTGTTCAGAGATTGAACCGGAGTTTAGCCGGCTGAGCCGGTATTGGCAAGTTGCTGCCGCCGCCTGCCTTTCGCGTGTGGTCTTTGACTCCTTGGCCTTCAGCTATTTGCCGAAACGACGTGGGACGAATCAGTCTCAAACAATTTCACCCCCACTCGCTCAATATGCTCGAGCAACTCGGGGTTATGGATTCTGTGCCTCAGCGACAAGTCGACCTTCCACGGCAGCAGGAGGTCATCGATTCGATTCTCGATCTCGAACAAATCCGCCAAGGTCAAAACACTTCCCTCGACGCATAGATCGATATCGGAGCCGGGCTGAAAGTTGCCCTTGGCGCGGGAACCATACAAGCTGACACGGCTGACTTTGGGGTACTGCTTGAATACGGTTCTCAGTTTTTCAACGACTGTGTCGGGCAAACCGTAGGGCATGGCTAGGTACTACCGTCTTGGGCCAGATTGGTCATCCGGGCCAGAAACACCCCAAAAAGCTCAAAGTACGAGCCCATGATCCGAGCGACGATTTCATCGGCAACCGCCTGGTTGTAGGTATGAGACGTAAGGTTTCTGCTACCGATCATTTCCATCCATCCTTCGCCGTCGTCCACCAAGCCCTTGCTGAAAGCTTCTCGCACCGCATCACGGGAACCGGTGATGGCAGTATTTCCCTGATAGGCGAAGTAATCGCGCATAACGTTCCAGGCTAGTTCGTGGGTAAATTCGAACGCTTGGATAAGGCCCTGCTTTTCGAGGTCTGACAACGGGCGCGTACGGGCAAGCCCTACGGCAGCGGCCAGGCTGGCGAAGGCGCGCTGAAAATTGGAACAACGCTGCTGCCAACGGATATCAGGACTATTTGTCATGCGCCAAGGTTCGTTACGAAATCGTATTAAAGCTTATCACGCACCCGCAGGTAACGCGGAAAGCGCGGCATGCCGTTTTTTGTAAGCTCGCGATAGCGGTAAGTAATGAGTGTACCAACCGGCGGCGGGTTGCGCCGCAGGGCGTCACTCAGGCCGCTGCCCAGCGCGAAGCGGCGGCCGTCGGGCATTTCCATTTGCAGGGCGCCGGTCATGCCGGCGTATTTGCCTTTGCCGGGCAAATGGCCGACAACCGTGGCCTCGGCGTCCAGCCACGGGGTCAGCTTGAGCAAAGCACTGGAACGGCCGGTTTCGTAGGCGGCATCGGCGCGATGGAGCATGAGCCCTTCACCACCGCTGCGGACAATGTCGCGCAGCATTTTCTGCAGCGCGGCCGCGTCGGGCAGGCGGAATTGCGGAACGGCTTGCAGCCAGGGCAGGTTTGCGGCGGCGGCAACGGCCTTGATTTGTTCGACGCGGTCGGTGAACGTGCCGAGGGCATCCGGCAATTCGAAGATCATGTAGCGCACGCGCCGCCATTCGGCATCGTCGGGCGTCTGGCGGCGGACGATGGCCGAGAGCTGATCGAAACTGCCGCGTGCCAGCCAGAGCTCGCCATCCAGCGGTTGTTTCGGCAAGGCGTCGAGAAACCATTTTGGAGCGGGTACCGGGTTGCCGCTGCGAAAGCGGAGGACCTTGCCGTCCCAACTGGCACGCACGCCGTCGAGTTTTTCACTGATCCAGTAGCGCGAGACATCGATACCGTCGTGATAGCGCTCCGCGAGCAGAAAAGTCGGCGCTGGCGATACGGCGGCCGGCACCAAGGTGGGCGCAATCAGGGCAGGCAGGACGAAAAACAGGCGGAAAACGAAGCGCACGAGCGTGGCTCGATACCGGCCGTCAGCCGCCATGTCGCGCCAGGAAATCCCGATACGCCAACGCGATGCCTTCGCGCAACGGGGTACGCGCCTGCCAGCCGATGTCGCGCAGGCGAGAGACGTCCAGTAGTTTGCGTGGTGTGCCGTCCAGCTTGCTGCTGTCGAAGACGATGCTGCCTGCAAAACCTACGACGGACATGACAGTCTCGGCAAGTTCGCGGATGGTGACGTCCGTCCCGGTACCGACGTTATAGAAACCATCGGTGACACCCTTTTCCATGAGGAACACGCAGGCCTCCGCCAGATCATCGACATAGAGGAATTCCCGCATCGGCTTGCCGCTGCCCCACACCACGTATTCGCTGTCACCGCGCTGCTTCGCTTCGTGCGCCTTGCGGATCAGCGCCGGCAGCACGTGGCTGTTGGCCAGGTCGTAGTGATCGTTGGGGCCATAGAGATTGGTCGGCATGACCGAGAAGTACTGCGTGCCATGCTGGCGGTTGTAGCTTTCGCAGAGCTTGATGCCGGCGATCTTGGCGACGGCATAGGGTTCGTTGGTCTGTTCCAGCGGACCGGTCAGGAGATAGTCCTCCCGGATCGGCTGCGGACAATCGCGCGGATAGATGCAGCTCGAGCCGAGGAAACACAGGCGCTGCACACCGGCCAGCCAGGCACCGTGAATCAGGTTGGCTTCGACCATCAGGTTCTGGTAGATGAAGTCCGCGCGCAAGGTGTTGTTGGCCTGGATGCCGCCGACGATGGCCGCCGCGATGAAAATGAAATCGGGTTTTTCCTGCGCCAGAAAGGCATGCGTCGCGGCCTGATCCAGCAGATCCAGTTCCGCTCGGCTACGGGTAAGGATGTTGCCGTAGCCGGCTTGCTGCAGCCGGCGAACCAGGGCCGAGCCGACCATGCCGCGATGGCCGGCGACGTAGATCTTTGCCGTACTTTCCATCATTTAGCCATTATTCGTGATGATCCATGGCCTGGTAGCCATGTTTCTTGATGAGTTCGTCCCGTTCGGCGGCCTTGAGGTCCTCGCGCACCATTTCGGCGACGAGTTCGGCGAAAGTGATTTTTGGGGTCCATCCCAGCTTTTCGCGCGCCTTGGTGGCATCACCGAGCAGGGTTTCCACTTCGGTAGGTCGGAAATAGCGCGGATCGACCTGAACGATGCACTTGCCCAGCGCGTCGTAGCCTTTTTCGTCGACTCCGCTGCCGCGCCAGGTCACCGCAATGCCGATCTCGGCTGCCGCCGCATTGACGAAATCTCGCACGCTGTATTGCACGCCGGTGGCGATGACGAAGTCTTCGGCCTGGCTTTGCTGCAGCATCAGCCACTGCATCTCGACGTAGTCTTTCGCATGGCCCCAGTCGCGTTTCGCATCGAGGTTGCCGAGGAACACGCAGTCCTGCAGGCCGAGCTTGATGCGCGCCAGGGCGCGCGTGATCTTGCGCGTGACGAAGGTCTCGCCGCGCACCGGGCTTTCGTGGTTGAACAGGATGCCGTTGCAGGCATACATGCCATAGGCCTCGCGATAGTTAACCGTGATCCAGTAGGCGTAGAGCTTGGCCACCGCGTAGGGGCTGCGCGGGTAGAAGGGCGTGGTCTCCTTCTGCGGGATCTCCTGCACCAGCCCGAACAACTCCGAGGTGCTGGCCTGGTAGAAGCGGGTCCTCTTCTCCATGCCGAGGATGCGCATGGCTTCGAGGATGCGCAGCGCGCCCAGGGCATCGGAGTTGGCGGTGTACTCGGGCTCCTCGAAGCTCACCGCGACGTGGCTCTGTGCGGCGAGGTTGTAGATTTCGTCGGGCTGCACCTGCTGGATGATGCGCACCAGGCTCGAGCTGTCGGTCATGTCGCCGTGATGCAGAACGAAGCGCCGGTTCTTTTCGTGCGGATCCTGATAGAGATGGTCGATGCGGTCGGTATTGAACAGCGAGGTGCGGCGCTTGATGCCATGCACGTCGTAGCCCTTGTCGAGCAGGAACTCAGCCAGATAGGCGCCGTCCTGGCCGGTGACGCCGGTGATCAATGCGATTTTTTTGGTCATTGCTTGCGTCCGTAGTTGTCTTCAAAGCGCACGATGTCGTCTTCGCCCAAGTAGCTGCCCGATTGCACCTCGATGATCTCGAGCGGGATCTGGCCGGGATTTTCCAGCCGGTGCGTAACGCCCAGCGGGATGTAGGTGGATTCGTTCTCGCCGAGCAGCAGTGTCTCCGTACCGCGGGTCACCTTGGCAGTGCCGCGCACCACCACCCAGTGCTCGGCGCGATGGTGGTGCATCTGCAGCGACAGCGTGGCGCCAGGACGCACCACGATGCGCTTGACCTGAAAGCGTTCGCCATTGTCGATGCTGTCGTACCAGCCCCAGGGCCGATGCACCTTGCGCTGCAACTCGGCTTCGCTGCGTCCGGCAGCTTTCAGGCGGCTGACGATGGTCTTGACCTCCTGGGTGCGGGCCTTGGGCGCGATCAGCACGGCGTCCGCGGTTTCGACGACGACCATGTCCTCGCAGCCGATGCAGGCGACGAGGCCGTGCTCGGCGATGACCAGGTTGCCGTGCGAGTCCTCCAGCCAGACATCGCCCTTCACCGCATTGTCGTCGGCGTCGCGGTCGATGGCCTGCCACAGCGCATCCCAGGCGCCGACGTCGGACCAGCCGACATCGAGCGGAACGACACGGGCCGGAACGCCAAGTTGCGCAGCAGCGGGAAGCTTTTCCATCACCGCATAGTCGATGGAATCTGCCGGGGACGCGGCGAACGCTGCCGCATCGAGCCGCACGAAATCGCCATCATCCTTCGCCGCATCCACCGCCTTGCGACAGGCCGCCAGAATCTCCGGGGCGAAGTGGCCGATGGCTTTCAGCCAGACCGACGCGCGCAGCATGAAAATGCCGCTGTTCCAGAAGTGCCGGCCGCCGCTGACATAGGCCTGTGCCGTCGCCGCATCCGGCTTCTCGCGGAAGGCCAGCAAGTCCATGGGTGCGCCGCGCGCCGTGTCGCCCCTCATCCCCCCGCCCTTCTCCTGAAAGGAGAAGGAAGCAGACTGTCTTCCCTCTCCCTCTGGGGCGAAGGCGGGGTTTCGCGAAGCACGCTTCGCGCCGCCTGAGCCGGCCGGCTGTGCAGAGCCGGCCGTGGGGCGCGGAGCGGGGATCGAGGGAGAGGGCTGGCCGACTTCTTTGGTCTCGATGTAGCCGTAGCCGGTCTCGGGTCGATCCGGAACAATGCCGAAGGTCACCACCGCACCGGCTTCCGCTTCGGGCAAACCGCGCAGCACCGCGGCGCGGAAGGCGCCGGTGTCGCGTACATGGTGATCGGCGGGGGTGGCCAGCAGCACCGGGTCGGCTCCGTCGCGACATGCGTAGAGCGCGGCAGCCGTCAAGGCCGGCGCGGTATTGCGGCCGGCCGGCTCCAGCAGCAGGGTCCATTTAGCCAGCCCGAGCTGGCGCAGTTGCTCGGCGGTGATGAAGCGGTATTCCTGGTTGCTGACCACGATCGGCGCCCCGAGCGGAAGGCCTTCGAGGCGCTGCAGGGTGTCCTGCAACAGGCTCGCTTCGCCGAGCAGGGGCTGCAGTTGCTTCGGATGCTTCTCGCGCGACACCGGCCACAGACGCGTGCCGGAACCGCCGCTGAGAACCACGGGAATGATGCGGGTGTCAGCCATGATAGCTCCGGTACCAGTCGACAAAACGGCGCACGCCTTCTCTCACCGGCGTCGCCGGCGAGAATCCGGTGACGCGATTGAGTTCGGCGGTGTCGGCGTGCGTCGCCGGTACGTCGCCGTCCTGCAGGGGCAGAAAATTCTTCGTCGCGGTCTTGCCCAGGGCCTGCTCCAGCGCCTCGATGTAGGCCATCAGTTCCACCGGCTGGTGATTGCCGATGTTGAACACGCGGTAGGGCGCCCAGCTTGTCGCCGGATCGGGCACCTGCTTGTCGAAGGCCGGATCGGCCTGCGGCGGGCGGTCCAGTACCCGGATCACGCCTTCGGCGATGTCGTCGATGTAGGTGAAATCGCGCCGCATCCTGCCGTGGTTGAAGACATCTATCGGCCGGTCTTCGAGAATGGCCCTGGCGAAGAGGAACAAGGCCATATCGGGCCGGCCCCAGGGCCCATACACGGTGAAGAAGCGCAGGCCGGTGGTCGGCAGATTGAAGAGGTGGCTGTAGGTATGCGCCATCAGCTCGTTGGCCTTCTTGGTCGCGGCGTAGAGGCTGACCGGATGGTCGACGTTGTCGTGTTCGGAGAACGGCATGCGCTCGTTGCCACCGTAAATGCTGGAACTGCTGGCATAGACCAAGTGCTCGACGCCATTGTGGCGGCAGCCTTCGAGGATGTTCACGAAACCGACCAAATTGCTGTCGACATAGGCATGCGGATTCTGCAGCGAGTAGCGCACACCGGCCTGGGCCGCGAGATTGATGACGCGCTGCGGGCGTTCTGCCGCAAAAAGGGCGGCGATGCCTTCACGATCGGCGATATCCATGCGCGACAGCTTGAAGCGCGGATCCGGGGTAAGCCGCGCCAGGCGGGCTTCCTTCAGCGCCACATCGTAGTAATCGTTGAGGTTGTCGACCCCGACCACATCGTCACCGCGCGCCAGCAGCAGCTGGCAGACGTGCATGCCGATAAACCCGGCCGCGCCGGTGACGAGAACTTTCATGGGCCGCTTCTCTGAAAAAGCAGCATTTTCGCATACATGAGGTAGCCGGGCCGCAAGCGAAAATGCCGGATCCCGGTTGTCCCATCCATTCGACAATCCCTGATAATTGCGCGACTCATGCGCATCCTTCTCGTCAAGACCTCGTCACTGGGCGACGTCATCCACAATTTGCCCGTCGTGACCGACTTGCGCACGCATTTCCCGGACGCGACCATCGACTGGGTGGTGGAAGAGGGTTTCGCCGACATTCCCCGCCTGCATCCCGGGGTGGGGCGCGTGATTCCGGTGGCGCTGAGGCGCTGGCGCAAATCCTTGTTCGCTTCCGCGACCTGGCGCGAAATCGGCGCCTTTCGTGACGCGCTGAAACAACAGAGCTACGACCTGGTAATCGACACGCAGGGCCTCTTGAAGAGTGCGTTGATCGCCCGCGCGGCGCACGGCAGGCGCTGCGGCTACACGGCAAACTCTGCACGCGAACCGTTCGCCGCGCGCTTTTACGATAAGGCTTTCGATGTCCCGCAAGACCTCCACGCCGTCCTGCGTAACCGCAAACTGGCGGCGCTGGCCGGCGCTTATGCGGCCGCACCGGCGCCGGACTATGGCATCGCCGTATCGTCAGCGCCGACTTTTGCGGGCCCAACTGCGGTGCTGCTCACCGCTACCTCGCGCGACGACAAGCTGTGGCCGGAAGAACACTGGATCGAACTTGGCCGCGAACTGCATCAACGCGGATTGACCTGCCTGCTGCCGGCCGGCAGCGCGACAGAGCGCGAACGCGCCGCCCGTATCGCGCAGGCCATTCCCGGCGCCGCGGTCCTGCCGCCGATGCGCCTCGCGGAACTTGCCGCGCAACTGGCCGCCGCACGCATCGTGATCGGCGTCGATACGGGGCTGGTACATCTCGCCGCGGCGCTGGGACGGCCCGTGCTGGCGCTGTTTTCCGCCTCCGATCCGGCGCTGACCGGCGTTCTCGCCAGCACGCCGGCCGTCAATCTCGGCCGGCGCGGCCAGCCGCCGGACGTCGGCGAAGTCCTCGCGGCCGCCGCAGCCCTGCTCTGATGGCACGCTTCCTTTATTCCGTCGCCGCGCTGGCCCTGTTGCCCTGGGCGGCCCTGCACCTGCTCTGGCGCGCGCGGCGGCAGCCGGAGTACCTGCGTCACTGGGCGGAGCGTTTCGGCTTTTTCGGTGCCGCGGACGGACACGGCGCGAACCGCCAGACGATCTGGCTGCATGCCGTGTCGGTCGGCGAAACACGCGCCGCACAACCGCTGGTTGCGGCCTTGCGCGTGCGCTATCCCGCCCACCGCATCCTGTTCACGCACATGACGCCGACCGGACGCGCCACTTCCGAAGACCTGTTCGGCGACAGCGTCGAACGGATCTACCTGCCCTACGACACCCCCTGGGCGATGCGCGGTTTCCTGCGCCATTACCGGCCGCAGTTCGGCCTGATCATGGAAACCGAGTTGTGGCCGAACCTGATCGCCGCTTGCAGGCGGGACAATGTCCCGCTGTGGCTGGTTAATGCCCGCCTCTCGGAGCGCTCGGCGCGGCGCTACGCCAAGTTTCCCGCCCTGACCCGCGAAGCCCTGCAGGGTCTTGTGGCCATCGGCGCGCAGACCGAGGCCGATGCGGCGCGCCTGACGGCACTCGGCGCACAGGATGTCACGGTGACCGGCAACGTCAAATTCGACATCGAGGCGCCGGTGGCGCAACTCGAGCTCGGCCGCGAACTTCGCTCCCGCTGCGGCGGACGGCCCGTATGGCTTGCGGCCAGCACGCGGGAAGGGGAGGAGGCGCTGATCCTGGCGGCGTGGAAGAATGAACGGCAGAAAGTTATGCGAAGCGGTATCCCGTTGCGGGACGGCGCCAATGACACGGCACTGCTGGTCATCGTGCCGCGCCATCCGCAGCGTTTCGATGAAGTGGCGCGGCTCGTTGCCGCACAGGGTTTCACGCTGCAGCGGCGCAGCGACAATGCGGCGATCGAAGGAGCGACGGATGTGCTGCTCGGCGACAGCATGGGCGAGATGTTCGCCTTTTATGCCGCGGCCGATGTCGCTTTCATCGGCGGCAGCCTGCTCGATTTCGGCAGCCAGAATCTGATCGAAGCCGCGGCCTGCGGCACGCCGATCCTGATCGGCCCGTCAACCCGTAACTTCGCCGAGGCGGCGCGCGAAGCCATTGCCTGCGGCGGCGCGCTGGCCATTGCCGACGCCGACGATCTGGTGAACCGCGTTAACGCCCTGCTCGCCGATGAACGGCGCCGGCGGCAGATGGCGGATGCCGGGCGCGCTTTCGCCGCACGCCATCGCGGCGCCACGGCACGCACGCTGGCAATGCTTAATCCAGCAGAGCGTTGATCGCCACGACGTCTTCTTCAGCCAGGCTGCCGGCCGCGGCCTTGAGCCTGAGCAGGGCGATCAGCGTGTCCATGCGGGCCTTGGCCAGCTTCTGGCGGGTGTCATACAGCTGGCTCTGGGCGTTCAGCACATCGATGTTGATGCGCACCCCGACTTCATAGCCGAGCTTGTTCGAATCCAGCGCCGACTGCGAGGACGTCAGGGCGGCGTTATAGGCCCTGACCTGCGCCAGGCCGGCGGTCACTCCCAAATAGCCCTGGCGCGCATTCAGCGCTGCCGTGCGGCGCGCATTTTCAAGATCGGCAGCAGCCTTTTCCTTCAGGGCAACCGCCTCGCGACCCCTGGATGCGGTGGCGCCACCGGAGAAAATCGGGATCGACAGTTGCAGGCCGACCGTGGTCGAATCGGTGTCACTGCCCGAGCCGACTCCGGCGACGCCGCCGACGATGGTGTTCGAGGTGGAGCTGCGTCCCCGCGTCGCTACCAGATCCAGTGTCGGATAGTGCCCGGCGCGCTGCCTTTCAACCTCGCGCGTGGCGATTTCGAATCTGGCCTGGGAAATCAGCACGTTGGCGGCGGAAGTTTCGGCCATTTCCACCCATTTGTTGATGTCGGCCGGTTGCGGACCAGCCAGCTGCAACCCCGACTTGACGTTCCTGAGGCCTTCCGGTTCCTTGCCGATCACCGTGCGCAATACCTGGCGCTTGACGTCGAGGTCATTCTGCGCGGCGATCTCCTGGGCGCTGGTAAGGTCATAGCGCGACTGGGCTTCGTGGCTATCCGTGATGGTGGCGGTGCCGACCTCGAAATTGCGCTTGGCCGATTCGAGCTGTTCGGCGATCGCCAGCTTCTGTGCCTGCGCCGTCGCCAGCAGGTCCTGTGCCAGCAGCACATCGAAATAGGCCACGACCGTGCGCACGATCAGCTCTTGCCGGGCCAGGCTGAACTCCGCCTCGGCCTGGGCCACGGCCAGTTCCGACTGGTTGTAGGCGACCCAGTTCTGCCAGCGGAACAATGGCTGGGTGAGGGACACCGTCCAGCCGTTGGTGTTGTATTCGGAGTCGCGCGAGGCAATTGGCCCGCGGAAGTTCGTATCCGACTCGTTCCAGATCGTACTGCCCGTGAAGCCGATATTCGGCAGCAGGCCGGCACGGCCCTGGGGCAGCTTTTCGCGCCCGGCCTCGAGCGCGGCGCGCGCGGCGGCGAACTGCGCGTCGTAGCCCAGTGCGTCGCGATACACGGTTATCAGGTCGGCGCCATGAGCAAGGCTGACGGGTCCGCCGAGCGATAAACTGCCGGCAAACATCAGGGAAATCATCTTCTTCATCTTCATCGCGGTCTCCGCGTTACGTCCCGGTTGCAATTCAATACGTCGGCATCGTCGGATCGACATCCCGCGCCCAAGCGGCAACTCCGCCCTGCAGGTTGACGATGCTGCCAAAACCCATCTGTTCGAGAAACATTCCTGCCTGGAAACTGCGTGCGCCGTGGTGGCATACCATGACGATATCCTGGTCGCGCCTCAACTCATGATAGCGCGCGGGAATGCCGCGCATCGGCATGGACAGCGAACCTTCGATGCGGCAGGTCGCGAACTCCCATGGCTCGCGCACGTCGAGCAGCACGGGCTTGGCTCGTCCCGCATCGGCAAGCCAGTCCCGGAGCTGGGAAGCGGAAAACTGGCGCATCCGCTCAGAAAGCAAACGCCGGCGCCGGCTCCGCGTCGCGCAGGGACGCCGTCGCGGTTTCGAACACGGCGCGGCGCTGGAAGCCTTTGTCCGTCCGGGTGTAGATCGCCGCCTCCATCGCCGGAGCCGCGCCTTCGATGGCGAACAGGCGCCCGCCCGGCTTGAGCTGGTCGAGCAAGACCTGCGGAACTTCTGCCACCGCTCCCGAAATCATGATGACGTCGAACGGCGCACGAGCCGCCAGCCCGGACAGTCCGTTGCCGGTTTCCACCGTGACGTTGGTCGCGCCGGCGCGGCGCAGGTTATCGCGCGCCGTATCGGCGAGCTGCGGGTCGATCTCGATGGTCCACACATGATCGGCATGGACGCCCAGCAGCGCGGCCATGTAGCCGGAACCGGTGCCGACCTCCAGCACGTTTTCATGCTTTTTCATCGCCAGCGCCTGCAGGGCGAGGGCTTCGACGATGGGCGCGAACATGCGGGCGCCGGCATCGCCGCCCAGCGGAATCTGCGTATCGGCGAAGGCCAGCCGGCGATGCGCGGGCGGAACGAATTCTTCGCGCTTGACCATGAACAAAGTATCGAGGACACCGGGGTCCAGCACCTTGCCGGGACGCAATTGCTGCTCGATCATGTTGAACCGGGCTTGTTCGAAATTCATCATATCTCCAGAAAAGCGATATTAGCACGCTCTAATATTACGGTAATGCCGGAAGAGGCCGGATTCTACGCTTGCGCGCCCGCGTCGGCATCTGCTTCCCTGACCCCGGGGCGATGCCGCGCAGTCGCATAGCGACGCATGAACATCCAGTACAGCAAGGGCATGACAAACAGGGTCAGCACGGTGGAAAAGCCCAGACCCCAGACGATCGCCGCGGCCACCGGCCCCCACAGCAGCGACTTGCCGCCGAGGCCGACGGCCAGCGAGAACAGGCCGCCGATGGTCGTCACCGAGGTGATCAGGATCGGTACCACGCGGCGACGGGCGGCGTACACGGCCGCGTGCAGGATGCCCATGCCGGACGCCAGCCGGTCGTTGGCCGCGTCGATCAGCACGATGGCCGAATTCACCGCGATACCGGTCAGCGCAATGACGCCATACAGCGTGTAAAGCGAGAGCGGGATCTGCGCTACCAGCAGGCCCAGCACCACGCCGGTAAAGGCCAGCGGCACGGTGACCAGGATCAGCAGGGGCTGGAAGTAGCTCTTGAACTGCGCGGCGAGGATCAGGTAGATCAGGCCCAAGCCCATCAGGAAGAGGATCGCCATCGCGTCCAGGCTTTCCTGGATGTCGTCGAGCTCGCCCGAAAAGTCGATGTCGGTATTGGGAAAATCCTTGCCCAGCTTCTGCCATTCGGCGGCGATGATCCGGTTCGCCGCCACGGTGTCGGTCACGCTCTTGTCGAGGTCGGCCTCGACCGTGATCGCGCGCCGCAGGTTGTAGTGCTTGATCACGCCCTTGCCGATGCGCGTCTCCTCGGTCACCAGCGCGCGCAGCGTGGTGCTGCCGCCGGACGGAAGGGCGACCGGATCGTCGAGCAGGCGCGTGATGTCGGCGCCGACCGAGCCTGCCGTCTCGCCCGAACCATGCTTCGCCCGCACCCGCAGTTCGAGCTTCTCGCCCTTGTCGCGCATCATGGCCACGATCTCGCCGTCGGCATGCAGGCGCACCAGGCGCGCCACCTTGCCGGCATCGAGGCCGGCGGCACGCAGCGCGCCGCGGTCCAGCGCCAGCACCAGTTCCGGACGGCCCGGGATGTCGTCGTCGGCGACATCCCGGGCGCCGGGCACGGCGCGCACGATGGCGAGCAGCGCATCGCCGGCGGCGCGCAGTTCCTGCGGTTCGTCGTTGCGCACCCGCACCTTGACCGGCTTTTCCACCGGCGGGCCACCCGAAATCATGGTAATGGTGATCCTGCCCGGGGTTGGCATGGCCTCCACCTCGGCGCGCATGGCTTCGACGATTTCCCCGACCTCGCGCCCGCCGCCCCGCGGATTCAGGGAAACCGTGACCTGGCCGTAGGCATCGCCGTAGAGCGGTTCGGTATCGGAAAACTTGACCCCGGCGTAGGCAGCGAGGTTGCGCGCCTCGCCCGGCTTGAGGTGCTTGCGCACGACCGCTTCCAGCTTTTCGGCATTGGCCAGGGTTTCCTCGACCGGCACGCCGGCCGGCATATCGACGTTGACGTAGAACAGCCGCATCGGATCGAAGGCGAAGAACTGGATGCGCACCAGGCCGACGCCGACCGCGGCCACGGCGCCGCACATGAGGCAGACGGCGATCAGCAACGAACGCGCGGGCCGGCGCATGACCCACAGCAGCCAGCGCGAATACTTGACGCGCAGGAAATGGTTGAAGCGGTCGCGCCAGGTGTTGAGATGGCCGTCGCCGGCCCTGGGCGCCATGATCGCCATGTGCGCCGGCAGCATCCAGTAGGCCTCGATCAGGCTGATCGCCAGGCCCAGCGTGACGACGAAGGGGATCACGAACATGAACTTGCCGACGATGCCGGGCAGCAGCATGAGCGGCAGAAAGGCGGCGATGGTGGTCAATACCGAGGACGTCACTGGCGCAAACACCTCGCGCACCGCGCCGATCGAGGCCGCATGCACCGGTTCGCCGCGCTGCATCCGGTAGTAGATGGTCTCGACCACCACCACGGCGTCGTCGACCAGCATGCCGAGCACGATCACCACGCCGAGCAGCACGGAAATGTTCAGCGTGTAGCCCAGCGCATGGAGGATGGCGAAAGTACCGGCCAACGAAAACGGGATGCCAAGTCCGATCAGGATGGCGATGCGGGTGCCGAGGAACAGCCAGCAGATCGCCAGCACCAGCACCAGGCCCTGCAGGGCGTTCCTCTCCATGGTGGTGATGGCCTCGCGCGTCGGCACGGTCTGGTCGTCGAGCAGTTGCAGCTGTATGCCCTCGGCGACGAAGCGCGGATTCTGCGCGGCGATGTAGCCATTGAGCCGCTCGATCAACTGCAAGGTATTGGTGTGGCTTTTCTTGGTCACGGCGAGGATCACCGCGCCCCTGCCCTGGTAGCTGGCGAGGCTGCCGGCCGTGGCGCGGCCGCGCGCGACTTCGGCCACGGCGCCCAGCGGCACCGGCTCGCGCCGCGTCAGCGATGTCACCGGGATGCGTGCCAGTTCCTCGGGGTCCGCGGTCTGGCCGACGACGCGCACCAGCCATGCGCTGCGACCCTCGTCGGCTGCCGTCTCCACCTTGCCGGCGAAGGTATCGCGAAACCAGGCACTGACGTTGTCGGCGACATCGGTGGCGGTCAGGCCGCGATTGGCCAGGGCCACGGGATCGAATTCGACTTGCAGCTCGGGATCGCGCATACCCGTTGCCAACACCTGGTCTACGCCGGCAATGCGTTCGATGTCGTCCTTGAACTGCCGCGCACGCGAGCGCAGCAACTCGTCGGCCGCCTGGCCGGTCACCAGCACCATCGCCGTGGGAAAGCCGTTCGAGGTGGTGATCTCGATTACGCGCGGATCCTTGGCCTCGACCGGCAGCTCGCTCTTGGCCTTGTTCTGGATTTCGCGGCGCAGATCGTTGATGCGCTTGTCGAAGGTGCGCTCGTCAATGTCGCGGAAGCGCACCAGGATGGAGGCAACGGTTTCGCGCGAGGAGGACATCACGAAGCGGATGTCGGCGACGCCCTTGATCGCATCCTCGAGCGGTTTGGTCACGCGCTTTTCCACGTCCTCGGCGGAAGCGCCCGGCAGCACCGCGGTGATCATGACCCAGTTGAAGTTGATCTCCGGATCCTGCTCGCGCGGCATCGTCAGGTAGGCGAGCACGCCCATGGCCAGCACCACCGCGAAAGCGATGTTGGCCAGCGGGTGGTTGCGGATCAGTCTTTCGTAGAAGTTCATCGCACGGCGGCGGCGGTTTCGATCCTGACGGCCATGCCGTCCTGCAAGGCATGACGGCCGCGAGTCACGATTTGCAGCTCCGGCGAAAAGTCGGCGCCGGCGGGACGCCCCTCCTGGGCCTGCGGCAACTCGCGGAAGATCGCCTTGTCGCCCTCGAAGACAAACACGCCGTACTTGCCGTTGCGGCGCAGGATGTAATCGGCGGGGAGGTGCGGGCGCGGATCGCGCCAGGTCAGCCGGCCTTCGGTTCCCGGCGCGGGCGCGTCGCCGCTGATGCGATAGCGCGCCTCCACGGTGCGCGCCTCGCGATTGATCGCGCCGGAGATGCGCAGGAGCGTCAGGGCATGCGTCCGGCCGGCGGCGGCAAATTCGACCTTGGCGGCCGCCGACAAGCCGTCCGCATCGCGCGACTGGACCTGGGCCACCACCTGCAGATCGCTGGTGTCCGCCAGCGTCAGCAAGGGCGTGCCGGGTGCCGCCAGTTCGCCGACCTGCCCGCTGCGGCTGCGCACGATGCCGCTGAAGGGCGCGGTGACGGTACATTTTTCGACGCCGCGCCGGGCCGAATCCCGGTTCGCGCGTGCCGACTGGACGTCGGCCTGCGCCGCCGCGAGCTCGGTTTCGCGCAGCGTCACCGCCTCGGCGGAAATGAAGTTCTTCTCTTTCAGCGAACGCGCCCGCGCCGCCTGCGCCTCGGCCTGTGCCAGGCGCGCGACGCTTTGCGCCAGACCCGCCTCGGCACGCGCCAGCGCCAGTTCGGCATCCTTCGCATCGAGGCGCACCAGCACCTGCCCGGCCTTGACCGCGTCGCCGCTATCCACGGCGATGGCCACGATGCGGGCGGAAACCTCGGCGGCGATCCGGGTTTCGTTCTTGCCCAGCACCGTCGCCGGCGCTTCGCGTTCGGGGTGGAAACCCAGTTCGGCGTAACGGACGGCGCCGATAGCGAAGGCGGCGGCTGGGGCCGGCGGCGTTGCGGCAGGCTTCTCGCCGCAGGCCGCAAGCAGAAGCGGCAAACTGGACAAAAACAGAGCGAGGGGTTTCACTTCGAACTTCTCCGTATGCCGGAAGCGACCGGTAGCGCCAGCCCCTGCAGGGCCAGATCGAGGTGGGTCTTCAGATAAACCTGCGTGCCATACCTCTCGCCGCAGCAAGCGCCCAGCGAATAACGCCAGATCACCCGCATCAGCACCGGAGCAAAGATCACGTCGATCGCGGTCTCTATATCGACCAGACGAAACTCGCCGGCCGCGATGCCGCGCTGCAAGGTGCGCCGAATCAGATCGCGGCCGCGTACGATCACCGTGTCGTGATAGTAGACCGCCAGTTCAGGGAAGTTGCGCGCCTCGCTGATCATCAGCTTGGGCACGCCGGCCAGATGCGTTTCGCCGATGCGCTGCCACCATTCGCCGATCAGCACGCGCAACAGTTCGGCGGAGCTGCCCTTGAAGGCGTCGATGAGGCTCGCGCCCTGCTCCAGGATCGGCACGATGCCTTCCTGGATCACGGCCTTGAACAGCGCCTCCTTGCTGTCGAAGTAGAGATACAGCGTCCCCTTCGACACGCCGGCGCGCGCGGCGACATCGTCCAGCCGGGTGCCGGCGAAGCCTTTTTCGACAAAGAGTTCCAGCGCCGCCGCCATGAGTTCGGCGGGGCGCGCCTCTTTGCGGCGCTGGCGGGTGTGTGGGTGGGAAGGAGCAAAGACTTCCATGACAAATCCCGGTTACTGACTGGTCAGTCAGTTTACAAGACTCGCCCCGAACGTCAAGCCCGACGGCCCCAGGGATCAAGCCGACGTTTTGCCGCTGAAGATCCACTGAACAAGCCCGTCACACCGGCGAAGGCCGGTGTCCAGGTGTCTGACAACACTGGATTCCGGCTTTCGCCGGAATAGCCTGCCCCGGGCTTGATCCGGGGGCAAATCGGGACTTGTTCAGCACTTCCCTCAACTTGGCACCCGATCCGGAGGCAATGCCAGTGCCACAGCCGGTATGATTCAGACTGATGCAGACGCCGATGTCACCCGACGTTCAAGCCAAGAAACTGTCATGCGCGCCACATTCAGCCGCATCGTGCGGCAACTCGACAAAGGTTTCGATCCGTCCTGACGTTCATGAAAAAACCATACTCGATTGCCCGCGGTTTACTCGCCACCCTCGTCGTCCTGCTGCTCGCCATCGCCTGCGGTGGCACGAAGAAGGAAGTCGCCCTGCCGGCGGGAAGCCGGGTGCTGGCACTGGGCGACAGCCTGACCGCGCCGCACGGCATCAAGCCCGGCGAAGACTGGCCGACGCTGTTGGCGCAGAAGACCGGCTGGGTCGTGATCAATGCCGGAATCAGCGGCGACACCAGCGCCGGCGCATTGGGCCGGCTGCCCGGACTGCTCGAAGAGCACCAACCGCAACTGGTGCTGGTCAGCCTGGGCGGCAACGACATGCTGCGCAAACTGCCGCAGGCCCAAACCGTCGCCAACCTCGGCCGCATGCTCGACCTGGCCAAGGCCAGCGGCGCCAAGACGGTATTGCTGGCAACGCCTAAACCCAGCATTACCGGCGCCGTGTTCAACAACCTCTCCCCCGCCGACTTCTACGCCGAAGTCGCCAAGGACAAGAAAGTACCGCTGATCGCCGACGCCTTGCCCGAGGTGCTCTCCGACACCGCGCTGAAAAGCGACCAGTTGCACCCCAACGCCGCCGGCCACGCGCTGCTGGCCGAGAAAATCCACGCCGACCTGAAGAAAATCGGCTTTGCGCGCTGACCATTCCCCGATTGCCCTTTCCGCACGTCGGGTTGCATTGGGTCCGTCTTTCCAGTAGCTTCAATCCTCCGCCCCACCCCCATCAGAATCGAGCTTGCCCCATGAACGCCAACGAAAATTTCATCGCCGCCGACGCCCATGTCGATGCCGCCGCGATCGCCCCGCTGCCCAACTCGCGCAAGATCTACATCACCGGCAGCCGCCCCGACATCCGCGTGCCGATGCGCGAAATCGCCCAGAGCGCAACGGCGGACGTGCCCAATCCGTCGATCACGGTCTATGACTGCTCCGGCCCCTACACCGACCCCACCGCCAGCATCGACATCCGCAAGGGCCTGCCCCAGCTTCGCGCCGGCTGGATCGCCGAACGCGGCGATACCGAGGAACTGCCCGACCTGTCGTCCGAATACGGCCGCCAGCGCGCGATCGATGCCGAGCTCGCCGGCCTGCGCTTCGACCTCGCCCGCAAGCCGCGCCGCGCAACCGCCGGCAAGAACGTATCGCAGATGCACTACGCCCGGAAAGGCATCATCACCCCCGAAATGGAATACGTCGCGATCCGCGAAAACCAGAAGCTCGACGGCCTCGAAGACCTGCTGCGCCAGCAGCATCCCGGTCAGAGTTTCGGCGCCTCGATTCCGCGCGTGATCACGCCCGAGTTCGTGCGCGACGAAGTCGCCCGCGGCCGCGCCATCATTCCCAACAACATCAACCACCCCGAATCCGAGCCGATGATCATCGGCCGCAACTTCCTGACCAAGATCAACTGCAATATCGGCAATTCGCCGCTGGCCTCGACCATCCAGGACGAAGTCGACAAGATGACCTGGGCCATCCGCTGGGGCGGCGACACGGTGATGGACCTTTCGACCGGCAAGAACATCCACGAGACGCGCGAATGGATCGTGCGCAATTCGCCGGTGCCGATCGGCACGGTGCCAATCTACCAGGCACTGGAAAAGGTCGACGGCAAGGCCGAAGACCTGACCTGGGAAATCTTCAGGGACACCTTGATCGAACAGGCCGAGCAGGGTGTGGACTACTTCACCATCCACGCCGGCGTGCTGCTGCGCTATGTGCCGATGACGGCCAAGCGCATGACCGGCATCGTCAGCCGCGGCGGCTCCATCCTCGCCAAGTGGTGCCTGTCGCACCACAAGGAAAATTTCCTCTACACGCACTTCGAGGACATCTGCGAAATCATGAAGGCCTACGACGTCGCCTTCAGCCTCGGCGACGGCCTGCGTCCGGGCTCGATCTACGACGCCAACGATGCGGCGCAGATGGGCGAGCTGGAAACACTCGGCGAACTGACCAAGATCGCGTGGAAGCACGACGTGCAGGTGATGATCGAAGGCCCCGGCCACGTGCCGATGCACATGATCAAGTTCAACATGGACGAGCAGTTGCGCCTGTGCGGCGAAGCGCCCTTCTATACCCTGGGCCCGCTGACGACAGACATCGCGCCGGGCTACGACCACATCACCAGCGCCATCGGCGCGGCCATGATCGGCTGGTACGGCACCGCGATGCTCTGCTACGTGACGCCCAAGGAGCACCTCGGCCTGCCCGACAAGAACGACGTCAAGGACGGCATCATGGCCTACAAGATCGCCGCCCACGCCGCCGACCTGGCGAAAGGACATCCGGGCGCCCAGGTGCGCGACAACGCGCTGTCAAAAGCGCGCTTCGAGTTCCGCTGGGAGGACCAGTTCAACCTCGGCCTCGATCCCGACAAGGCGCGCGAATTCCACGACGAAACCCTGCCGCAGCACGGCGCCAAGCTGGCCCACTTCTGCTCCATGTGCGGGCCGCATTTCTGCTCCATGAAGATCACCCAGGACGTGCGCGAGTACGCCGCCAAACTGGGCGTCTCGGAGCAGGAGGCACTCAACAAGGGCATGGAGGTGAAGTCGGTGGAGTTCGTCAAGGCCGGCAGTGAGATCTACAAGGTTTCCCAGGGAAGTGCTGAGTAAGTCAAGATTCGTCCCCGGATCAAGTCCGGGGCAGGCTATTCCGGCGAACGCCGGAATCCAGTGCTTTCAGACATCTGGACACCGGCCTTCGCCGGTGTGACGGACTTGTTCGGTGAATCCAAAATAGTCGGCGCCGGCGACACGGCGCTCCAGACCATGAATTGCCGACCCGGCTGTGGCGCCGAGCATCACTGATTACGCCAGACCACCTTTTCCGACCATAACTTCTAATATTGCGAAAAAGTCGCGACTTTTCCGCAGAGATGGTTACAATAGTCGCATGAAGCGCATTCTCGACGACCTTGTCGCGACCGATCTCGAACGCAAGCTGGTGATCCTTACCGGCCCGCGCCAGGTGGGCAAAACCACGCTGGCGCGCAGCGTTATGTCCAGATACACCCCTGCGCAATACCTGAACTGGGACATCGCCGACGATCGGGCGATACTGCAACGCGCCAGTTGGGAGCGCCGCTCGCGCCTGCTGGTGATGGACGAAATCCACAAGATGCCGGACTGGAAGCTCTGGCTCAAGGGCGTGGTGGATGGCCGTGAGGCAGAGCAGGCCCTGCTGGTGACGGGCAGCGCGCGCATGGACACCTTCCGCCAGAGCGGCGAGTCGCTCGCCGGCCGCTACCTCGCCTGGCGCCTGCATCCGATCGGCGTACGCGAATGGTGCGCGCACAGCGGGGCGACGCCGGCCGCTGCCCTGCACCACTTGATGCGACGCGGCGGCTTTCCCGAACCCTGCCTCGCGGCAAGCGACGAACTGGCCGACCGCTGGCGCGCCCAGTACTACACCGATCTGGTGCGCGAAGACGTTCTGGAGTTTTCGCGTCTGCATGAAATCACCACCATGCGCCTGTTTCTCGACATGTTGCGGGCACGCGTCGGCTCCCCGCTGTCACTGGCATCCATGGCGCGCGATCTGGCCGTTTCGCCCAACACGCTGAAGCGCTACCTCGACATCCTCCAGGCGCTGTTCATCGTCTTTGCCGTGCAACCCTGGCACCGCAATGTAGGTCGCGCCCTGCTGCAGGCGCCCAAGGTGTATTTCTTCGATACCGGGCTGGTCAGGGATGATCCCGGAGCACGATTGGAGAACGCGGTCGCCGCGATGCTGTTGCAGCATGTGCAATTCCGCCGCGACGCCCGCGGCAAGGAGACGGGCCTGCACTACATCCGCACCAAGGACGGCGCCGAAGTCGATTTCGCCCTCAGCGAAGGGGGGGAACTGACGCACCTGGTGGAATGCAAATACGCCGACGCCGCGCTGCATCGGCCACTGGTACGCTTTGCCGAACAGTTTGCGGCCACCGAAGCGGTGCAGTTGGTGGCGGAACTGCGCCAGGAGGAGCAGCGCGGTCGCGTCGCGATTCGGCGCGCCGGCGACTGGCTGGCCGGACTTTGCACATGAACGGCACGGCGATAACGACAGCCGAAAAGTCGGCGCTGGCGGTACGGCGATGAACTGCCGACCCGGCTGTGGCGCCTGTTGCATCGCGCCTTCGATCAGCACCCTGGGCAAGCCGGCCGGCGAACCCTGCGTGCACCTGACGCCCGACTATCGCTGCACGCTGTTCGGCAGCTCACGGCGGCCGTCCTGCTGCAACGGTTTGCAGCCTTCGGCCGAGATGTGCGGCGCGGACCGCGCGGCGGCGCTGGACTGGCTGGCCCGGCTGGAGGCTGACACGGCCGCATGCTAGACTCGGCGCCCTTACCTGGCGCCAATTTATTCCTCCGACATGGATTTCCACCCGCTGCTGCAGGCGCTGATCCTCGGCCTGGTCGAAGGCTTCACCGAATTCCTGCCCGTCTCCTCCACCGGCCACCTGATCCTCGCCGGCGACCTGCTGCATTTCAACGACGAGCGCGGCAAACTGTTCCTGATCGTGATCCAGGCCGCGGCCATGCTGGCCATCTGCTGGGAATACCGCGTGCGCTTCGCCCGCGTGCTGGCGGGCCTGGGCAGCGACCCAGCGGCGCAGCGCTTCGTGCTCAACATCGCGGTGGCCTTCATGCCGCTGGCGGTGCTGGGCCTGCTCTTCGGCAAGGCGATCAAGGCCACGCTGTTCAACCCCGTGGCGGTGGCGACGGCCTTCATCGTCGGCGCCTTCATCATCCTCTGGGCCGAAAAACGCCGGCACACGGTGCGCATCGAGGACGTCGATCAACTGACTCCGGCGGACGCATTCAAGCTCGGCCTGGCCCAGGCCTGCGCGCTGATTCCCGGCACCTCGCGCTCCGGCGCCACGATCATCGGCGGCCTGCTGCTCGGATTGAGCCGCAAGGCCGCCACCGAGTTCTCCTTCTTCCTTGCCGTGCCGACGCTGATGGCCGCCAGCGCCTACCAGCTCTACAAGGAACGCCACCTGCTGGCCTTCGACGACCTCGGCATGTGGCTGGTCGGCTGCGTCGCCTCCTTCGTCTCCGCCTTCCTCTGCGTGCGCTGGCTGCTGCGCTTCATCTCGACCCACGACTTCACGATCTTCGCCTGGTACCGCATCGCCTTCGGCATCGTCGTGCTCGCCACCTGGCAGATGGGCATCGTCGATTGGAGCAGCCCTTGATCCTGGAAACCGCAATTGCAACCACTTCAAACACAGAGAACACAGAGCCACGGAGGGCACAGAGGAAAGGCCTCTTGGCTCACCCGATGGGTGAGTCCTCCATGCAATCTAACTCTCTGTGTTCTCCGTGCTTTTCTCCGTGTTCTCTGTGTCAAATGAGGTTTTTGGGTTGATCCTCTACCTGCACGGCTTCACCAGCGGCCCGCAGTCGCACAAGGCGCAGGCACTGGGCCAGCGCATGCGGGAGCGTGGGCTCGGCGACAAGTTCCTCAGCCCGCAACTGCCGGCGGCACCGCAGGACGCCATCGCGCTGGCCACCGACCTGATCGACCGCCACGGCGTCACCACGGTGATCGGCTCCTCGCTCGGCGGCTACTACGCGACGTATCTGGCGGAGACCTTCGACCTCAACGGCGTGCTGGTCAATCCCGCCGTGGTCGCGCATCTTTCGCTGCAGCAGTACGTCGGCCCGCAACGCTGGCTGTATACCGGCGAGAGTTTCGAGTTCACCCTCAACCATGTCGAGCAGTTGCGCACCATCGAGATACCGGTACTGGCGAAGCCGGAACGCTTCTGGCTCCTGGTGGAACAGGGTGACGAAACCCTCGACTACCGCGACGCCGTGCGCCGCTATCTCGGTGCGCGGCAAACCGTGCTGGCCGGCGGCGACCACAGTTTCACGCGCTGGAACGCCGTCCTCGACCCGATCATCGAATTCGCCGGGCTGACCGACTCGCTTTGAATCCGACGCAGCCCGCGGCCACGCCGGAGAACACCCGGCTCGGCATCCTCGCCGGCGTCGGCGCCTATGCCATCTGGGGCCTGGTGCCGATCTTCTTCAAGCAGATGGTCGAGGTACCCGCCGTCGAGATCATCGCCCACCGCGTGGTCTGGGCCATGTTGCTGATGACCGCGCTGCTCGGCTTCGGCCGCGGCTTCGCCGACGCCCTGCGCATCGCGCGCCAGCCCGCACTGATGGGACGCATCGCGCTGGCCTCGGCGCTGGTGATCAGCAACTGGCTGACCTTCGTCTGGGGTGTCAACAACGGCCATATCGTCGAAACCAGCCTCGGCTATTTCATCCTGCCGCTGCTCAACGTCGCGCTCGGCGTGCTGGTGCTGAAGGAGCGCATGCGCCGGCTGCAATGGGTCGCCGTGCTCTGCGCCGCAATCGGCGTCGCCATCGAGGCGACGCGCGCCGACGGCCTGCCCTGGATCGCCCTGGTGCTGGCCGGCACCTTCGGCATCTACGGTCTGCTGAGGAAGCAGTTGCCGCTGGATGCCGCCAGCGGCCTGTTCCTCGAAACCGTCTGCATGCTGCCGCCGGCGCTCGCCTGGCTGGGCTGGCTGGCGTATTCCGGGCAGGGCCATTTCGGCGGCAGCGGCGGCATGCTGTCGGGCGGCGACCTGCTGCTGATCGCGACCGGGCCGGTCACTGCGATTCCGCTGCTGCTGTTCGCCATCGCCGCGCGGCGCCTGCCGCTTTCCAGGTTGGCCTTCCTGCAATACCTGGCGCCGACCCTCGCCTTCCTGATCGGCGTGCTGGTCTATCACGAACCGCTGGACGCCCAGCGCATGCTGAGCCTCGCCGCGATCTGGACCGGGCTGGCCGTGTATAGCGTCGACCTGCTCAAGGCCGCCACCGTGCGACAGGAAACCCCGCTGCCATGAGTTTCGATTCGGGTCAGTTCAAGCGCCTGGAACGCGCCGGCTACGACCGGCTCGGCCCGCGCTACCTGGCGGCGGCAGGCGCGCGTAGCGAACTCGCGACGGCGCTTCTCGCCGCGGCGCGACTTGAACCCGGCGGACGCGTGCTGGACCTGGCCAGCGGCCCCGGCCTGTTGGCGCGTGGCGCGGCCAATGCTGCCGGCAGCGACGGGCTGGTAGTCGCCAGCGACATCAGCGAAGGCCAGCTCGCTTGCTGCCCCGACCTGATTCGGGTCGCCGCCGACGGCGAGGCCCTGCCCTTCGCTACTGCCAGCTTCGACCGCGTGCTGTGCGGCCTGGGCCTCATGTTCTTCCCCGACGACCAGGCCGCGTTGCGCGAAATCCGCCGGGTGCTGAAGCCGGATGGGCTGCTGGCGCTGTCGGTATGGGGCTCTGCCTGCGAAACGCCACTGGTCGAAACCGCACTGGCCTGCATGCGTCGCCTGCTACCGCCGCCCAGGGTGGCGCGGCCGTCGATTTTCCGCTTCGGCGATGCCGGGGAACTGGATCGCCGTCTCGCCGGCGCCGACTTTTGCCCGATCAGAATCGAGCCTTTTCACCTGGTCATCGAATTCGCCGATGCCGCCGCCTACTGGCAGGGCTTTCTCGACCTGGCCGGCGGCGCCGCGGAAAGCCTCTCGCGCCTGCCGGCCGAAAAGCAGCAGGCGCTGGCCGCGGCCGTCGCCGCCGACCTCGCGCCGCACGCCGTGCCGGGCGGCTATCGCCTGAGCAGCACGGTCCTGATCGCCACGGCCGGGCCGGTATAATCTGCTCCCCCGCTTCCCGCTCACCGCCCCTGCCTCCATGAATGTCCTGTTTGAAGAGGACGGCGCCTTCCGCGCCGGCAGCGTGCTGGCCGACAACGTGACCTCGCTGCAGATCGAGCTGGCCTCGGGCAAACGCTCCAAGGTCAAGGCGGCCAACGTCCTGCTGCGTTTCGCCGCACCGGCGCCCGGCGAACTGCTCGAACGGGCGGAGGCGGAAGCGGAAGGCATCGACGTCGATTTCCTCTGGGAAGTCTGCACTGAGGCGGAGTTTTCCTTCGAGGAACTCGCCGCCGAATACCACGGCGCCAAGCCGGATTCCGTGCAGGCGGCGGCCGTGCTGCTGCGCCTGCATGCGGCGCCGATTTACTTCCACCGCAAGGGCCGCGGCCGCTTCCGCAAGGCGCCGCCCGAAATCCTCCAGGCCGCCTTGGCCGGCCTTGAAAAAAAGCGCCAGCAGGCCGCCGCCATCGAACGCATGGTCGAGGAACTCACGCACGGTCAATTGCCCGCCGAGTTTGCGCCGATGCTGCCGCAACTGATCTACAAACCGGACCGCAATCGCGGCGAAACCAAGGCGCTCGAAGCGGCCTGCGCCGAGACCGGCAAGTCCGCGGCGCGCCTGCTCTTCGATTGCGGCGCCTTACCCTCGACCCACGACTATCACCTCGGCCGCTTCCTCTTCGAGTTCTTTCCCGAGAGCAAGGGCGGTACGGGGTTTCCCTACTCCCCGGCACCCGGCGAACCCGTCGATTTGCCCCTGGCGGCAGTTGCCGCTTTCAGTATCGACGACGCGCACACTACAGAAATTGATGATGCGTTTTCGGTTACGGCAAATCCGGAGGGGGGCTGGCACATCGGCATCCACATCGCCGCGCCGGGCCTGGGCTTCGCTCCCGACTCCGACCTCGGCCGCATCACCCGCGAACGCCTGTCCACCGTCTATATGCCGGGGCGCAAGATCACCATGCTGCCGGAAGACATCGTCGAATATTTCACGCTCGCCGCCGGTCATACCGTGCCCGCGATTTCGCTCTATCTCGACGTCGGCGCCGACTACCGCCTGCTCGGCCACGAAACGCGGATCGAGCGCGTGCCGGTGGTGGCCAACCTGCGCCACCACGACATTGAACCCGTGTTCAACGCCGCCGCGCTGGCGGAAGGCCTGGCCGAGTTCCCCTGGCGCGACGAGCTCAAACTGCTCTGGGAGTTCGCCCAGGTGCTCGAAGCCGGGCGCGGCAAGCCCTCGGACAACAGCAACCGCAAGGACTACAACTTCATCGTCGACTGGACCGCCGACAGCGGCATCGCCGCCGAACCGGGCAAGGGTTTCGTCGGCATCGAGCAGCGCGAACGCGGCTCCCCGCTCGACACCCTGGTCGCCGAACTGATGATCATGGCCAACGCCACCTGGGGCGCCATGCTGCGCGATGCCGGGATTCCCGCGCTGTATCGCGTGCAGACGGCGGGCAAGGTGCGCATGAGTACGGTCGCCGCCGCGCACGAGGGCCTCGGCGTCGACTGCTATGCCTGGTCGTCCTCGCCCCTGCGGCGCTATTGCGACCTGCTCAATCAGTGGCAGTTGATCGCGCTGCTGCAAAACGAGCCGCCCCCCTTCCCGCCGAAGTCCGCCGACCTGCTGGCCGCCATGCGCGACTTCGAACTGACCTACGCCGCCTATGCCGAATTCCAGCGCGGCATGGAGCGCTACTGGTGCCTGCGCTGGCTGCAGCAACAGGGAGCGACGACGGTCCTGGCCCAGGTGCAGCGCGAAGCGCTGGCGCGCCTCGACAGCATCCCGCTGGTGGCGCGCGTGCCTTCGCTGCCCGAACTGCCGCGCGGAGCGCACGTGCGCCTCGCCATCGAAGGCATCGATCTGCTGGAGGCCGAACTGCGTTTGCGCTATGTCGAACAGGCGCCCGAATTGGCAGCCAATAGCAGCCCTGATGCGGCCTTCGCCGACGACGAGGGCGACGAGGTCGCGGGGTAAAATCAACGGGCCCATGTCCAGCCCGTTCCACCTGTCGCGCCTTTCCTGGCCTTCATTGCCGCCCGTGCCCATGCCGGCCTTCCTCGCCGCCATGGACGCTCCGCGGCGCAACCTGACGCTGGCGCTCGGCATCTCGCTGCTGCTGCACGCCGGATTGCTGGCGATCCGCTTCACGCCGCCCGACTTCATCGACAAGGCGCGCGAACGGGCGCTCGAAGTCATCCTGGTCAACAGCAAGAGCAAGACCAAGCCGGACAAGGCGCAGGCCAAGGCGCAGACCAACCTTGACGGCGGCGGCAATACCGACGAAGACCGCCGCGCCAAGACGCCGCTGCCGCCCTCGCCCAACACCCGGGAAGGCCGCGAACTGATCGAGGCCCAACGTCGCGTCGCCGAACTCGAAACCCAGGCACAGCAACAGATGACGCGGCTGAAGGGCGACAGAACGGTCAGCGTCGACAAGTCGAAAGTCAGCCCGGAAGCGGCGCCCGAGCCGAACGTGTCCGGCGCCGACCTCGCCAACAGCGCACTGGCCATCGCCCGTCTCGAAGGACAGATCGCGCGCCAGATGGAGGAATACAACAAACGCCCGCGCAAGAAGCATATCGGCGCCCGGGTCGAGGAATACCGCTTCGCCCAGTATGTCGAAGACTGGCGCCAGAAGATCGAGCGCATCGGCAACCTCAACTACCCCGACGCCGCCAAGGGCAAGCTCTACGGCAGCCTCACGCTGTCGGTGATCATCAAGGCCAATGGCGATCTCAAGCAGGTCGAGGTCATCCGCTCCTCGGGCCAGGCGCTGCTCGACGATGCGGCACGGCGCATCGTGCGCATGGCCGCCCCCTACGCCCCCTTCCCCCCGAATATCCAGCGCGACACCGACGAACTCGACATCACGCGCACCTGGACCTTCACCAACGCCGATCGCCTGCGGGCCGACTGAATGACCGATCGCTACGCAGTCTTGGGCAACCCCATCGGCCACAGCAAGTCGCCGCGCATCCACGCCCTGTTTGCAAAGCAGACGGGGCAGGACCTCAGCTACGAGGCGATACTGGCGCCGGCGGACGGCTTCGCCGAAACGATCCGCGCCTTCATCGCGGCCAAGGGCGGTCCCGCGCGCGGCGCCAATGTCACCGTGCCGTTCAAGGAAGAGGCTTTCCGCCTCGCGGACAAGCGCACGCCGCGTGCCGAGGCGGCCGGCGCGGTGAATACGCTGAGCTTCGAACATGATGCATGGATCGGCGACAACACCGACGGCGCCGGGCTGGTGCGCGACCTGAAGCACAACCTCGGTTGCGACCCGGCCGGCCGCCGCATCCTGCTGCTGGGCGCCGGCGGCGCGGCACGCGGCGTGATCCTGCCGCTCCTGCTGGAAAACCCCGCCGAACTGCTGATCGCCAACCGCACCGAAGAAACCGCGGCGCGCCTGGCCCTCGAATTCGCCCGTCTGCCCGGCTGTGCCATCGGGGTCAAACCCGACGGCACGGGCTTCAAGGGCCTCTCCGGGCGCAGCTTCGATCTCGTCATCAACGCCACGTCGGCGGGGCTCAGCGGCGCCGTGCTGCCGCTGCCGACTTCCGTGTTTGCGCGGCATTGCGTCGCCTACGAAATGGTCTACGGTCGCGAAACCCCGTTCATGGCCCAGGCGCGGACAGCAGGTGTCCGGGTGGCCGACGGCCTCGGCATGCTGGTGGAGCAAGCCGCCGAGGCCTTCTTCATCTGGCGCGGCGTGCGCCCGCAAACGGCACCGGTGCTCGCAACCTTGAAGATCGCCTCATGAAATTTGAGCGCAGCGAACAAATCAGTCGCCCCCGCCTGGGCGGGGGTCGGGGGGGTGAGAAGGGGAATTCGCGAAGCATGCTTCGCGCCCTTCGAACGGTTCCGGCATGCAGGCCGGAACGCGCCCTGCAAGGGGGGGCGCTCAATTCGCCTTTGCGTTGCTCGAAAGCAACGCAATGAGGCCGGCACCGCACTGGCTCAAGCTGACGCTGGCGGGCGTCGCCGGCCTGATCCTGGTCTGGCAGGGCTGGTATCTGGGCTGGGTACTTTGGTGGAAGTGGGTGAATCCCGGAACGACCAGTTTCCAGAGCCAGCGCCTCGACGAAGCCCGACAGAAAAACCCGAAGGCGGAGCTGAAACGCCAGTGGGTGCCCTACGAAAAAATATCGGTCCATCTCAAGCGCGCCGTAATCGCGGCGGAAGACGACAAGTTCGTCGATCACGAGGGCTTCGACTGGGAAGGCATCCAGAAGGCGCTGGAAAAAAACCAGAAAAAAGGCAAGGTCGTCGCCGGCGGTTCGACGATTTCGCAGCAGCTGGCCAAGAACCTGCTGCTGTCGCCGACCAAGACTTTCCTGCGCAAGGGCGAGGAGGCCATCATCACGGTCTGGATCGAACTCTTGTGGGACAAGCGGCGCATCCTCGAGGTCTATCTCAATGTCGTCGAATGGGGCGATGGCGTGTTCGGCGCCGAAGCGGCGGCCAGGCGTTACTTCAGCGTTTCCGCCGCCCAGCTCGGGGCCGAGCAGGCCGCGCGCCTCGCCGTCATGCTGCCCGCGCCGCGCCGCTACGAGCGCAACCCGTATTCCGCCTACATGAACGGGCGCACGCAGACGATCATCGGCCGCATGGGCGGCGCGGCAGTGCCATGAACCCTGCCGAAGGCGGCTAGAATATCGCGACCATGTCCGAGATCCTGAACCAGACTGCCGACGATGAGGCCGAGGCGCGCCAGCGCGCCGAAGAGCAGGAGACCCTGCGCGAGGTCGAGAACCTGGTGCGCAGGCAGGACTGGACAGCCTTGCGCACCATGCTGGAGCCGCTGGCACCCGAGTCCGTGGCGCGCATCCTCGACGCGCTGCCGCCCGACGACAGCGTCAAGGTCTGGGAACTGCTGGACAAGGAGCAGGGCGAGGACGTGCTCGACGAAATGTCCGAGGCACTGCAGGAATCGCTCGACGAGGAATCCAACGAAGCAACCCTGACAGCCGCGGGCGACCTGCAGGGCATGCTGCAGTCCAGCGACCCGGTACGCAAGCCGGTGATGATCAATGCCTTCGAATTGCAGAACGGCCGCCTGCGCCAGATCCAGGTCGACAGCAAGGAAGACCTCGCCGCCACGACGCCGATCTGGGTGGACATGTTGGCGCCCTCGAAGGAAGAACGGCAGTGGGTCGAGGACATCTTCGACCTCGAACTGCCGGATGCCGACGACCTCCGGAACATCGAGGAATCGGCGCGCTTCTACATCGAGGACAACGCCGACGTCCATATGCATTCGGACTTTCTGCTGGACAAGGAGGACAAATCGCGCAATGTGCCGGTGGCCTTCGTCCTGCACAACAACATCCTGTTCTCGATGCGCGAGGAAGAACTACCGGTGTTCCGCCTGCAGCGCCTGCGCGCGCGCATCCAGCCGGGCTACGTCACCGACGGCAAGGATGTGCTGCTCGACCTGTATGACGCCGACGTCGAGTACTCGGCGGACGCGCTGGAGGATATCTACGCCGAACTGGAAAAAGTCAGCCGCACTGTGCTGACGCCGCAGGTCACCGACGATGAGGCCGCCGAGATCCTCTCCGACATCGCCAGGGAAGAGGATCTCAACGGCCGCATTCGCCGCAATGTGCTGGACACGCGGCGCGCGCTGTCCTTCCTGATGCGCAGCCGGCTGATGTCGACCGCCCAGCACGACGATGCGCGCCAGATCCTGCGCGACATCGATTCGCTGGACGGCCACACCTCCTTCCTGTTCGGCAAGATCAACTTCCTGATGGATGCCACGGTCGGCTTCATCAACATCAACCAGAACAAGCGCTTATCCAAGCTGACCACCATCGGCGTGGTGTTCGTGCCGCTCAACATCATCGCCGGCATCGGCGGCATGAGCGAGTTCTCGATGATGACCCGGGGGATTTCATGGCCGGTGGCCTATGGCGCCTTCATGGTCGCCATGGGACTGTTCGGCTGGGGCACCTACGTCTCGCTGCGCTGGCTCGAAACACGCAAGGCGCGGAAACTGCTCGCCGCTCGCCGTGCCGGCCGCGAGGCCTGAACCCGGACACTAGAGCTTCGTCATGTCGAAAATGATGGCAAAAACCTCACCACCAAGACACCAAGATCACCAAGGACCACCAAGAAGTGCATTGGATTTTCTTTGTGCCGCTTGGTGTCCTTGGTGTCTTGGTGGTGAAGGATTTTCATGCTGACTGTCCGCTACCTCGATACCACTTTCAGTCCGAGGATTCCGGCGACGATGAGGCCGATGCAGACCAGGCGCGCGACTTCGCGTGATTCGTTGAACAGCGCCATGCCCAGCAGCGCCGTGCCGACCGCGCCGATGCCGGTCCACACAGCGTAGGCCGTTCCCACCGGCAGGGTTTTCAGCGACCAGCCGAGCAGGAGCACGGATACAGCCATCGCCGCCAGCGTCCAGGCGCTGGGCACGAGGCGCGTGAAACCTTCCGTGTATTTGAGGCCGATGGCCCAGCCGATTTCGCACAGGCCGGCGACCAGCAAGACCGCCCAGGCGGCAGCAGGGTTCAGGGTTGGCATGATCGCCGTGTCGCCAGCGCCGACTTTTTCCAGCGGCCTGAATCAGCCGGCGGCGAAGATCGCGTCGGCCGCGGCAACGGTCGCCGCGATGTCGGCGTCGCTGTGCGCGGCCGAGACGAAGCCGGCCTCGAAGGCCGAGGGCGCCAGATAGACGCCGGCATCGAGCATGGCGTGGAAGAAGCGGTTGAAGGCTTCCTTGTCCGAAGCCATTACCTCGGCATACGAGGTCGGTGGCGTGGCGGCGAAATAGACGCCGAACATGCCGCCCACCGACTGCGCGCAGAACCGCACGCCGCGCTTCTGCGCCGCAGCGGCAAGGCCCTCGACCAGCGCCCGGGTCTTCGCCGTCAGGGCCTCGTAGAAACCCGGCGCGGCGATCTTCTTCAGCGTCACCAGGCCCGCCGCCACCGACAGCGGATTGCCCGACAGCGTGCCGGCCTGATACACCGGGCCCAGCGGCGCGATCTTTTCCATGATGTCGCGCCGGCCGCCGAAAGCACCCAGCGGCATGCCGCCGCCGACCACCTTGCCGAAGGTCGACAGGTCGGGCGTGATGCCATACAGGCCCTGCGCCGAGCCGGGGCCGACGCGAAAGCCGGTCATCACCTCGTCGAAGATCAGCACCGAGCCATGCTGCGTGCACAGCTCGCGCATCGCGGCGAGGAACTCGGGTTTCGGCGCGATCAGGTTCATGTTGCCGGCCACCGGCTCGACGATGACGCAGGCGATGGTCTTGCCGTGCCTGGCAAACGCATCGCGCAGGCCCTGCGCGTCGTTGTAGTCGAGCACCAGGGTGTGTTGCGCCAGGTCCGCGGGCACGCCGGCGGAAGACGGATTGCCAAAGGTCAGCAGGCCCGAGCCGGCCTTGACCAGCAGGCTGTCGCCATGGCCGTGGTAACAGCCCTCGAACTTGACGATGGCGTCGCGCCCGGTGAAGCCGCGCGCCAGGCGGATCGCGCTCATGGTGGCCTCGGTGCCGGACGACACCAGGCGCACCATGTCCATGCTCGGCACACGCTCGACCAGCAACTCAGCCAGTTCGACCTCGCCCTCCGTCGGCGCACCGAAAGTCAGCCCCTTCGCCGCGGCTTCCTGCACCGCACGCACGGTATCGGCGTCGGCGTGGCCGAGGATCAGCGGACCCCAGGAGCCGACGTAATCGAGATAGGACTTGCCATCGGCATCGAGGACGCGGGAGCCGGAGCCGGAAGCGAAAAAGCGCGGCGCACCGCCGACCGAACGGAAGGCGCGGACGGGCGAATTGACGCCGCCGGGAATGGTTTTCTGGGCGCGGAGAAAGAGATCTTCGTTACGGGACATGGTCGGCGGGCAGTGTGAATAGACGAATGGGTTAATTCTAGCGGCGCCTGGCGCGGCCGGGGTCGGCCCCGTCCGCCTTCCGCTTCTTTTCCGCCTGCCTGAAAAGCTGTCCGTAGGCCTCGGCGCGGGTCTTGATGTCCATGGCGTCGAACAGGTCGCTGACCACGGCGAGCATGTCGGCCCCGGCATCGATCAGCTGCGGCGCATTGTCGAGCGTGATGCCGCCGATGGCGGCGACGGGCAGGCCGAAGCGGCGCCTGGCCTCGCCCAGGAGTTCCAGCGACGCGCGCACCGCGCCGGGCTTGGTGCGCGAAGGAAACATGCTGCCGAAGGCGAGGTAGTCGGCCCCGGCATTCACGGCTTCCTCGCCGAGCGCCAGATCGTTGTAGCAGGAGACGCCGAGGATGCGCTTCGGGCCGAGGGCCTCGCGCGCGGCCAGGAGCGACCCGCCGGGCGCATCACCGCGCCCGAGATGGGCGCCGTCGGCGCCGATTTCGACCGCCAGCCAGACATCGTCGTTGATGATCAGCCTGGCCCCCGCGGCGCGACAGATGCGCAGCATCTCCGCCGCCTGCGCGCGGCGCAGCGGCCGCGGCGCAATCTTGTTGCGGTACTGGACGAAAGGCGCGCCGCCATCGAGCGCCGCCTTGACCAGCGCCGACAGACGCGGCAGCAGCAGGTCATCGAGGGTAACGGCGCACAGGCCGCGCAGCGTCATTGCCGATGCCGGCCCCCCTGCGTGCGATGCTCCATCCTCCGGCAAGTCAGGCTTCATCGGCTTCCTCGTCATCTTCCCGCGACCAGAACAGGCGGTCGGGAATGAATTGTCCCATGCCCGGACGAAAACCGGCGGCCAATGTGCGCCAGGTAAATTCCTGCGCACCCATGACCGCGTCGGCCACATCCACCCCGCTGGCAAAATGGGCGGCAATGGCCGAGGCCAGGGTGCAACCCGAGCCATGATAGCTGCCGGGCAGGCGGTCCCAGCGGTCGGTGCGCACCGTGCCGTGGCTGCCGTAGAGCGTATTCACCACCTGCAGGCCGGCCTCATGGGTTCCCGTGACCAGCACATATTCGCATCCGGCATTGATCAGGAAATGAGCGCATTCGGCGAGACCGTGTTCGTGGCGGGCGTCGCCATTCACCTCGCCCAGCTGTTGTGCCAGGCGCCGGGCTTCGAGGCTGTTGGGCGTCAGCAGCGTGGTCTGGGGCAGCAAGAGGCCGATCATGGCCTCGATCATTTCCTCGTCGGCAAACTGGTCGCCGCGCCCCGAGGCCAGCACCGGATCGAGTACCACCGGAATGTCGGGGTAGTCCGAGATGATCTCGGCGATCGCGGCGATGATCTCGACGCTGCCCAGCATGCCCAGCTTGAAGGCCGCCACCGGCATGTCCTCGAGCAGGGTCCGCGCCTGGTCGGCCACCCATTCCGCATCGATCGGCAGCACGCCCTCGACGCCGGCCGTATCCTGCACGGTGATCGCGGTCACGACCGACAGCGGATGGCAGCCGAGGCTGGCGAGTGTCAGGATGTCCGCCTGCAATCCGGCGCCGCCGGTGGGATCGGAAGCGGCAAACGTCAGCACGATGGGCGGCGAAGGATTGGCGGGGATGACAGCGGCCATGTATGTCCTGAGAGCTTGTGAATACATCTACTGCGCGTGCCGGATCGGGGCTTGGGCGGCTTATCTGGCAAACCCGGCTATCCTCACATATAACAACATATGTTCCGGTAGCTGCGCTCCAGCCGCACCCCGCTGCGGCCCGCTCGCTACGATTTCTTCACAAGCTCTTGCCCGACCGGATATTTCGGGCGGCGAGCGGCTTGGGTTAATATCGGGCAATTCTATCCGAAGGCATGCCGTCTCCTGGCGCACGAGCGCAGGAGGCATATCCGATCCGCTACCGCCCCCTGCGCAGTTGCAGGGAAACCGACTACAGTCCAGCAATGACCGACGAACCGCCGTATTCGAAATGGATGTGTCTGACCTGCGGCTTCATCTACGACGAGGCCGTTGGAATTCCCGAAGAGGGCCTGCCGGCCGGCACGCGGTGGGACAAAGTTCCGCCCAACTGGACCTGCCCGGAATGCGGCGCGCGCAAGGAAGACTTCGAAATGGTCAAAATTTAAGTATGATTGCAGGCGAATAGAGCTTGGCCAAAAAAATCAATGTGCGCGTCGGCAGGAAGGACATGAAAGCGCTTGCCAGGAGAAGAGCCGCCGGGTTGTTCCCTTCCCGGTCGCCGTGATCGAAGTCTGCATCCAGCATGGAGTAACGTGAGCGAGACGCCCCGGCTTTCCGGCATCAAGGTGATGGTGATCGATGATTCGAACACCATCCGCAAGACTGCGGAAATTTTCCTGCTGCAGGCCGGCGCCCAGGTGGTACTCGCCGAAGACGGCTTCGATGCGCTGGCAAAGATCAACGATCATCTGCCCAACGTGGTTTTCTGCGACATCCTGATGCCCAGGCTCGACGGTTATCAGACCTGCGCGCTGATCAAAAAGAACCCGAAATTCTCGGCCACCCCGGTGATCATGCTTTCGTCCAAGGACGGCCTCTTCGACCGCGCCCGCGGGCGCATGGTTGGGTCCGACGAATACCTGACCAAACCTTTCACCAAGGACAGTCTCATCAAGACCGTCGCCGATCACGCCGCGCGCGGCTGAGCGGATTCTTTTTGCGAGCGAGCCCTATCATGCCCATCAAAACCATTCTTGTTGTCGACGATTCCCCCACCGAACGCCACATCATGACCCTGCTGCTGCAGGGCGCCGGCTACGAAGTCAACACGGCGGAAGGCGGCGACGAGGGCGTCGAACGCGCCAAGCAGATCAAGCCCGACCTCATCCTCATGGACGTGGTGATGCCGGGAACCAACGGCTTCCAGGCCACCCGTGCGTTGTCGCGGGACGAGGCCACCAAGGACATCCCCGTCATCATATGCACGACCAAGAGCCAGGAAACCGACAAGCTCTGGGGTATGCGCCAGGGCGCCCAGGACTATGTCACCAAGCCGGTGGATGGCCCGGCCTTGCTGGCCAAGATCGCCGCGCTCGGGTAAATATGGACAGCCCCACCGCTTTGCGTGCATGGGATTCCGCTTCGCGGGCATGCAACGCTCACTTCGTTTCGCTGCCCCCCGAGGGGGGAGGCTTCGCCTCCCCGTCGGGGAATTATGGTGCCCCACCCCCCTTCCCCCGCCCCAGGGCGGGGGTGACTAGTCACCTCCCCCGCTTGGCGGGGGGCGTAGGAGGGGTTTCGCGCGGCACTGCCGCGCGCCACCGAAGCCGGCGGGTTGTGCAAAACCCGCCGTGGACGGATGGGAGGGGGTGTGGTCAATACCCCGCGCTCGGGCGGGCGGCCCGGCGGGAGGCCTGACCATGGCCAAGCGCATCAGTCTGCGTGAGTTCCAGCAGGGCCTCTCCGAGCGGCTGGTGTCCGCGCGGCGCGGCGAGGGCGCCCAAGCCCTGCTCGGCATCGAATCCGGGTCTGAGGACCTTCCGGGCGGCAGCCGCTGGCTGATCGATCTTGCCGATTCGGGTGAAGTCACGCCCCTGCCGCCGCTCACTCCCGCCCCCCTGACCAAGTCCTGGTTTGCCGGCATCGCCAACATACGTGGCGTGCTCTACGGCGTGGTGGATTTTTCCGCATGGCGCGGCGGCGCACCGACACCGATCAATGCCCAGGCACGCCTGCTGCTGGTCGGCGCACGGCATGGCGTCAACAGCGCGTTGCTGATCCGCCGCGCGCTGGGGCTGCGTCCGCAGCGCGACATGCATGCCACGGGTGAAACCGGGGTACACGCCGCAGCGCAAGGCATGGGCGACGCGGCACCACCCTGGCTCGGCGGCCGCTTCAAGGATCCGCAAGACCAGACATGGACCCAGCTGCGCATTCCGGCACTTTTGTCCGACCCCATTTACCTCGACATCGCGCTTTGAGCGCCCCGCAAAGGACTAGCCATGGCCTTCAAGCTTCCCTTCACGTTGCCGACACTCGACCGCCGCAGTCGCTCCCCCCAGCAGGCAGGAGATCCGCCCGTCGTTGAGCGCCGCAGCGGCCGGGGCAACCGGCTGCCCTTGATCGGCCATCTCGAGATTCAGACCCAGTTCCGCATCCTGGGCACGGTTTTTCTCGTGAGCCTGCTGATATCGATCGCATCGGTTTTCATGCAGGTGCAGGCCACGGCCCGGGGCACCACCTACCTGTCCGTCGCAAATCACATCCCCACCCTGACCCAGCAGATTCCGAGGGCGGCAGTAAATGCCACGCTGGGCCAGAAAGAGGGATTTACGGAACTCCGCGACGCCCGAGACCAGTTTGCCAAGACTCTTGAAATCCTGACCGAAGGTGGAGAAATCAAGGGCGTCAAGGTGGCGCCCACCAGCATTGAAGCGCGGCCCGCTCTCGACACCTTGCGCGAAGGCTGGACCAAGCAGAGCGACGCGATTTCGTTCCTGCTCGCGCACGAAAACCGGCTGGTCGCAATCAACAAGCTTGCGGCCGATTCGGCAAAGCAGGGCAAGGCGATCGCCGAAGCGGCGGAAGTCGCGGGCGGAAAGTTCCCGATTCTGACGGAACGCATCCTGCGGGCGACGGCCCAACTGGCCTGGAACCCGACGGGCTTCGACGAGGTCATGGCCGCGCAACTGGCCAAGGACATCACCACCGCGACGGAAATGGCTCCCCCCGACTCGCCGCTGGCGCAGCACCTGAAACCCATGCAGGCAGCGGTTGCCAGCCTATCGGGCGACATCAAACCCCTGGTAAAAGCCCGCGCGACCGTGGCAACGCTCGTCAGCGGTTTCCGCGGCATGACGTCCAACGCCGAGAAACTGGTCCAGGCCTACGAAAGCGAGATCGCCGACCAGGATGCCTCGTCGATCTCGGCCGCCGTGTTTGGCTCGCTGGCACTGCTGATGCTGGTACTCATGGTCAAGGCTTTCAATGACGAAGGCCTGCGCCGCAGCAACGAAGCCGATCACCAGCGCCGCCTCGCCGAAGCGGATAAGGATGCAACCCAGGGCGCCATCTTGCGGCTGATGAACGAAATGGGCGACCTCGCCGATGGCGACCTGACGGTCCGCGCCACCGTGTCCGAGGACATCACAGGGGCGATTGCCGACTCGGTGAACTACACCGTCGAGGAACTCGCCGTGCTGGTGCGCCGCATCAACGATGCCGCCCTGCGCGTAACCAGCGCCTCGAACGCCGCGCAAACCACCTCCAACGAACTGCTTGCCGCCACCGAAGTGCAGTCGACCGAAATCAGGAGCGCCAACGCGGCGGTTCTTGAGATGGCCGACTCGATGAAGCAGGTGTCCTCGTCCGCCCTGGAGTCGGCCCGTGTTGCAAACGCGTCTCTCGAGGCCGCACAGAAAGGCTCGGCGGCGGTGTCGAACTCGATTTCGGGCATGAACGAAATCCGCACCCAGATCCAGGAAACCTCGAAGCGGATCAAACGGCTCGGCGAATCCTCGCAGGAGATCGGCGAAATCGTCGAACTGATTTCCGACATTACCGAACAGACCAACGTGCTGGCCCTGAACGCCGCCATCCAGGCGGCATCGGCGGGTGAAGCCGGCCGCGGCTTCTCGGTGGTTGCCGAGGAAGTGCAGCGACTGGCCGAGCGATCCGGCGAAGCAACCAAACAGATTGCCGCCATCGTCAAGACGATTCAAACCGACACGCACGATGCCGTGGCCGCCATGGAACACTCGACGCAAGGCGTGGTTGAAGGCGCCAAGCTGTCGGATGCCGCCGGCCAGGCGCTGAATGAAATCTCCAGCGTGTCGCAGGACCTGGCCCGCCTGATTCAGGCGATTTCGGCCGATACCCAGACGCAGGCCGACATCGCGACCAAGGTGGCGGATTCGATGCAGGACATTCTGCGCATCACAGGCCAGACCACCACCAGTACGCAACAGACTGCCGTCTCGATTGGCGAGTTGACCGAACTCGCCGTCGAACTCAAGGGTTCGGTCTCGGGTTTCAAGGTGTGATCAAAAAACCCATCAACCGCGGTGTGACTAATCCCTTTTCATGAGCATGGATCTCGACATCGGCCCGCTGTCCTGGGTCAAGGGGGAAATCGACCTTGCACTGGAGCGGGCCGGGCAGAGCCTTGCGGCCCACGCCGCCGACCCGTCCGGCGACGAGCTGAAGAAGGCATGCGCTGGCGTGCACCAAGCGCACGGTGCGCTGGCCATTGTCGGGCTTGACGGCATTACCGAATTCGCCAATGCGATAGAACAATTGCTGGCCGCACTGGTCGATGGCACCGCGCCGGATGCCGGTGCCGCCATCGACGCCGCCCAGGGCGGGTTTGCCGGGCTGCGCGGCTATCTCGACGACCTGATGGCCGGCCATCCCGACCAGCCGCTGAAGCTTTTCGCGCCCTACCGGGCGATGGCGGTCGCGCGTGGCCAGTCGGCGCCCGGACCGATCGCGCTGTTCTTCCCCGATCTCACCCAGCGTCCGCCGAAACGCGAAAAGGATATCCCGCCCCTCGCCCCCGATGCCCTCACGGCACGACTCAAGGCGGCGCGCCTTGGCTTTGAGCGCGGCCTGCTGAAGTGGCTCAAGGGCGATCCCAGGGGCATTGCCGAAATGAAGGTTTCGGTGGCCATGATCGAAATGACGCGCAGCACGCCGGCAGCCCGCGCTTACTGGTGGGTCGCGCTGGGCGTGCTTGACGCCATGGCGGCCGACGGCCTGCCCGACGCAACGCAGGCGAAAACCTTCGCCATGCGCCTTGGCGCGCAGATCAAGAAATTCATCGAAGGCACCGCCGAAACGAACGAACAGTTGTTGCGCGAAGCGCTCTACCAGGCTGCCTGTGCTTCCGCCGGCGGCGAGGCTCTCGCCGTGGTGCGCGCCGCCTACCGCCTGGACGGCATGGTGCCCACCGCGACACCTTCGGAAACCGAACGGCTGCTGCCCATCGTGCGCCGCTTGCGCGATTTGCTGGCGGCCGCCAAGGACGACTGGAACCGGCTTTGTGCCGGTACCGTGGCCGCCTTGCCGCCCTTCCATGAACGCGCGGCGAAGATCGCCGAAGAAGGCGCGGCCACCGAGCAGCCCGACTACACGCGACTGACCGCGGCGATCCTGGAACAAACCGACCAGATGCGCCGCGATCCGGCGCGGCACAACGAGGTCATGGCGCTGGAAATCGCCACCGCGCTGTTGCTCGCCGAATCCGCCCTGGAAAGTTTCCAGTCGCTGGATGCCGAGTTTGCCCACTCGACCGATGCCGTCGTCAGTCGTCTCGCCGCGCTGGGACGCGGCGAGGAGCTCGGCATGCTGGAACTGCCGCATCTCGACGCGATGTCGCGCCGGGCCCAGGAACGCCTGCTGCTCGAATCGGTAGCGCGCGAAATCCGCTCCAACCTCGGCGCCATCGAAACCACGCTTGACGCCTACTTCCGCGACACCTCGCGCCAGGGCACCCTGGCGACAGTCGCGCAGCCGATTCGCCAGATTCAGGGCGCACTGATGGTGCTGGGTCAGGACCGCGCGAACGCCGTACTTTCCGACTGCGCGCAGGAGATCGAGCGTTTCGCCGCGCCGGGCTTCGCGCCGCAAGCCAACGACTTCGAAAACGTGGCGAAAAAGCTGTCGGCACTTGGCTTCTTCGTCACCCAACTGCAAGGCGGCGCCGCCGATATCGACGCCATCCTTGAACCGCCTGCCGTCGCCAAGCCCGTCCAGGAAGAAGCCGAGCCCCTTGTGCCGGCGCAGGCCCCGGCACCCGCGGCGGCGGCATCCACGGAAACGCCTGCCCCCGCACCGCAGCCCGCTGCCCCGGCCCTGGAACGTGAAGCGGAACCCGGATCGACCGTCGCGGATGAGGCTGTTGCCGAAGAAGCGCTGCCGGATTTCGTCGTGGAAGGTTTCGAGGCGCCTGCGGAACACCCACCCGCAGCGCCGGCGGCACCCATCGAAGCCCCGGCCCCGTCGGCAGACGCCATGCGCATGATGGAGTCCAGCGAGGAAGACCTCGACGCCGAGCTGCTGGGCATTTTCCTCGAGGAAGCCAACGAAGTGCTGGCCACCATCGGCCAGCAGTTGCCGCAGCTGCATGCCATGCCTGGCGACCATGAGGCGCTGGTCACGGTGCGTCGCAGTTTCCATACCCTGAAGGGCAGCGGCCGCATGGTCGGCCTTACCGATCTGGGCGAAGCCGGCTGGGCAGTGGAGCAGGTACTCAACGCATGGCTGCACGAGACGCGCCCCGCCACGCCCGCCCTGCTCGCCATGCTCGATCTCGCGGCCGGCATTTTCAAGGACTGGATTGCCCAGCTCGAAGGCGGCGGCAGCAGCCACTTCGACGCAAGCGAACTGATCCGGCAATGCAACAGCCTGGGCGGGGCCGAAGATGCCGAGGTCGCTGTCGCCGTCGCGCCGGCGCCGACTATCGAGCCGGTCGCCCCCGAAGTAGTTGCGACCGAGGAAGTTGCGCCTGAGGAAGTTGCGGCCGAGGAAGTCGCAACCGAGGAAGTTGCGCCTGAGGAATTCGCGGCCGGGGAAGTCCCCGCCGAAGAAATCCCGACACCGATGCCGCCATCGGCGGAGGTCGTCAGCTTCCCCTCGCCCCCACCGATCCGGGTCGGTGACATCGAGGTGGCGCCTACCCTCTACAAACTCTACCTTGACGAAACCCGCGAATACATCGCCACGCTGCAAGCCCGGCTCGGGATTGAGGAAGTACCCGGCAACGACGTCATACGCTCCGCCCACACCACCGCCAGCATTTCCGCCGCGACCGGTTTCATGCCGATATCAAGCCTCGCCCGGGCGCTCGAAAATGCGCTGATGCGATTGTCCATGGTGGACGCCAGCCCGAGCGACGCACAACGCTTCGTTTTTGCACGCTGCGCCGGAGCCCTCGAAGGTATGCTCGGTGCCGTTGCGGAGCGCCGCATGCCGGGCGAGGAAGAGGCTCTCACCGCCGAGCTCAATGCGATGACTCCGGTGGTGAAGCCATCTCTCCAGCCGGTCGTCGAACAAGACATCGAACCGGGCATCGAACCGACCGTCGAGCCAATCGCCGAGCCAATCGCCGAGCCGGTGGTCGAACCGGTCGTCGAACCGACCGTCGAGCCAAGCACCGAACCGCCGGTCGAGCCGGTGGTCGAACCGATCGACGAATCGGCGGTTCCCGAAGTCACCATCACCGCGGCCGAACGCCGCGCCGCCCGGATCGAAAACGAAATCGATCCGCAGATCCTGCCGCTGTTCCTCGAAGAAAGCGTCGACCTCATGCGCGAGATCGGCGAGACACTGCGCGACTGGCGAACAGATCCGACCAACGCCGCAACCTCCCGCACGCTCCAGCGCGCCCTGCACACGCTCAAGGGCAGCGCCCGGATGGCCGGCGCCATGGGCTGCGGCGAACTGCTGCACTCGATGGAAGACCGGATCGACCAGGCTACCCGCATGAAGTCGGTGCATGCCGCCACCATCGACGGGCTGGAGACCTCGTACGATCGGGCCGCCATGCTGATCGAGCATCTGCGCAATCCCGATGCGGCGCCAATGGAACCGGAAGCGCCGGCGCAGCTTGCGGCAGGCCCTGAAGTCTCCGTCGAAGTGCAGGCGGCCGAAGAAATGCCGGCCGGGCATGTCCCTGCCGCCGCAGAAGTGCAGCACGGACCCGCCGCACCCGGCATGGCACACCCCACGCCCTTCGTTCCCGCCGCGCAGGTGCATCTGCGCGTGCGCGCCGACCTGGTAGACCAACTGGTCAACGAAGCCGGTGAGGTTGCCATCGCCCGCGGCCGGATCGAGGGCGAACTGCTGGCATTGAAGGGAGCCTTGCTCGAACTGACGGAAAACATCATCCGCCTGCGCAAGCAGCTGCGCGAAGTCGAGATCCAGGCCGAATCGCAGATGCAATCGCAGCAGGCCCTGGCCAGCGAGCGCTCGCAGGAGTTCGACCCGCTCGAGTTCGACCGCTTCACCCGCTTCCAGGAAGTGGCGCGGATGATGGCGGAAAGCGTGAACGACGTCGCTACCGTGCAGCAGACCCTGATGCGCAACCTCGATCAGGCCAACGCCGCACTCGCCGCCCAGGCACGCCTTTCCCGCGAGCTGTCGCAGCGCCTGATGGGTGTGCGCATGGTGCCCTTCGAAAGCCTGGCCGAGCGTCTGCACCGGGTGGTGCGGCAGGCCGCCAAGGACACCGGCAAGCGCGCCAACCTGGACATCCGTCACGGCCAGACCGAGCTCGACCGCTCGGTGCTGGACAAGATGGCCGGCCCGCTCGAGCACATGCTGCGCAACAGCGTCGCCCACGGCCTCGAAGACACGGCCATCCGCATCGCGGCCGGCAAGGAGGCGATCGGCCAGATCACCCTTGCACTGGCGCAGGAAGGCAATGAAATCGTGGTTTCCATCGCCGATGACGGCGCCGGCCTCGACTTCGAACGCATCCGCAGCCGCGCCGTCGAGCACGGCCTGATTGCACCCGATGCGGACCCCGACGAAGCGGCCCTGGCACAACTGGTCCTGCAAGCCGGTTTCTCCACCGCCAAGGAAGTGACCACGCTGGCCGGCCGCGGCGTCGGCATGGACGTGGTGAAAAATGAGGCCACCAGTCTCGGCGGCCGCATCGAAATTTCTTCGGTCACCGGGCGTGGCGCCACATTCCGCATCTACCTGCCGCTGACGCTGGCCGTCACCCAGGCGGTGCTGGTCACGGCCGGCAATCGACGCTATGCGATTCCCTCGTCGATGATCGAGCAGGCGACCGAAAACAAGCCCGAGGCCGCGGCAAAGATCCGCGCCGCAGGCAGCACCGAGTGGCTGGGAAATCGCTACCCCTACCATTACCTGGCCGCGTTGCTGGGTGAAAAGGATGCGACCCCGCCACAGCAGCGACGACACTGGATACTGCTGATCAAGGGCGGAACCGAACGCGTCGCGCTGGAAATCGACAGCCTTTCCGGCAACCAGGAAGTCGTGGTCAAGGCCGTCGGGCCACAACTGGCACGCGTACCCGGACTGGCGGGGGCCACGGTGCTTGGCAACGGCGAGGTGGTGCTGATCATCAACCCGATCGCGCTGACCGCTCGCGTCGTCGCCCACGTCGCGCCGGTGCAGGCGGAAGCGACGGCCGAGACCCCGGTTCCTTGCGCACAGGAATCGTCCGGCGAGACCGGCGCGGCTGCGGCAGCCCCCGGCGCCGCTGCGGCAGCCCCCGGCGCCGCTGCGGTCGTGATGGTGGTCGACGATTCGCTGACGGTGCGCAAGATCAGCGGCCGGCTGCTGGCGCGCCACGGTTATCATGTTCTGACCGCCAAGGATGGCGTCGATGCGCTCGAGCAGCTGACCGACGTGATGCCAGACGTCATGCTGTTGGACATCGAGATGCCGCGCATGGACGGCTTCGAACTGGCGCGCAACATTCGCGGCGACAAGCGCCTGCAACATATTCCGATCATCATGATCACGTCGCGGACCGCCGACAAGCACCGCCAGCATGCCCAGGAAATCGGCGTTAATTTCTACCTGGGCAAACCTTACGACGAAGATGACCTGCTCGCCCGAATAAGCGAGTGCATCGAAAATAAGGCCTGACGCTTGTGCGACACGCTTGAGGCGGCTCGCGCAATGTCCGGACCGGAGAACGCATACATGACTCAACAATCCGCGGCACGCCCTTTCAAGGTACTCGGCATCCAGCAGATCGCCATCGGCGGCCCCTCCAAGGAACGCCTGAAAAAACTCTGGGTCGGGATGTTCGGCCTCGCCGTCACCGGCAATTACGTCAGCGAGCGGGAAAACGTGGACGAGGACATCACCCAGATGGGCAGCGGCCCCTTCAAGGTGGAAGTCGACCTGATGCAGCCGCTCGATCCGGCGAAAAAGCCGGCGGTGCACGAACCGCCGCTGAACCACGTCGGACTCTGGATCGACGATCTGCCCAAAGCCGTCGAATGGCTCACGGCGCAAGGCGTGCGCTTTGCCCCGGGCGGCATCCGCAAGGGCGCCGCCGGCTTCGACATCACCTTTCTGCACCCCAAGGCCAACGAGCAGTTTCCGATTGCCGGCGAAGGCGTGTTGATCGAGCTGGTGCAGGCCCCCGCCGAAGTCATCGAGGCCTTCTCGCACGACTGTCCTGATGGCAGCCGTTCGCGCCGGCAAAGCACGACCTGTCCGTAGCCCTGAAGAGACGACCACCATGCAAGCTTCCACTTTTATCGCCCTGTCCCTGCTCGCCATCGCGACGTCCGTGCTGGCAGAGGAGGAATCCGTACCCGACTTTGCGCAAGACACACTCAGCGGAGACTGGGGCGGCGCCCGCAGCGCCGCGGCGAAGAACGGATTCCTTTTCGAAGGCGGCATCAAGGTCGACGCCTTGCGCAATCGCGGTGCGCTGAAGGATGGCAGCAAAACCGTCAGCCACATCGATCTGAAGCTGAAGATGGATCTCGACAAGGCGGCCGGCTGGCAGGGCGGCAGCGCCCTGATCAACCTCGTCAGCGACAGTGGCTGGGGGCCGAATGCGCGCCTCGTCGGCGGCCAGATGGGGGTGACCAATATCGAAGTCGGTGCGCCGACCACCACGCGCCTGTTTCAGGCCTGGCTGCAGCAAAGCTTCCTCGACGAGCGCCTGGCGCTGCTGGCCGGCCTTTACCCGATCGACTCGGAGTTCTTCACCATGGATGCGGCGGGTGTGTTCCTCGGTCCGCAGTACGGCACGCCGGCCGATCTCGCGCTGACCAACACCCCGTCCGTCTTCAACAACTCCGCCTTCGGCATCCGTGCGCGGTGGAGCATTGCGCCTTCGCTTTACGTCATGGGCGCGGTGCTCGACGGCGTCCCGAACGACCCGGCCCACCCCAAGCGGACGAGGATCCGCTTCGACGACGGAGACGGCAGCTTCAGCATCGGCGAGCTTGGCTGGCTGCCTGAGGCGGAAAACGAAAAATTCAAGGGACATGCCAAGCTGGCGGCGGGCGTCTGGGGCTATAGCACCCAACGTGCCGATCAACTGGATACGGCAAATATCGATGCCGGCAACATTGCCGGTCCGGCAAGGAAGAGGCGGTCACAGGGCGGCTACATTCTCGGCGAACGGACCCTGCTGCATCTCGGCGGCAGCGACGACCGCTTCATTTCCGGCTTCGCCCGCTATACCGTCAGCGACGGCGACTCGACCGCACTCGATAAAACGCTCAATCTCGGCGCACATCTCAGGGGCCCGGCAGCTTCGCGGCCGGACGACATCGTCGGACTGGCCTGGACGCGAGGCTGGCTTTCCGCCAAATGGCGCGATGCACAGGCCATCGGCGGAACGGCAACCAAGCATGTCGAAGACGCGCTGGAACTCACCTACCGCTACAGTCTCACGCCCTGGCTGGCGATCCAGCCCAATGCCCAGTACATCCGCAATCCCGGCGGCACCAGCGCCGCATCGAACGCCACTCTGATCGGCGTCCGCGTGGAACTCGCGCTGTAAGCAAAAGTCGGCGCCGGCGACACGGCGACGGGCACGATCACGCCGCGATCAGGCCGCCGCCGCCACGCTTTCCTCCAGCGGCAGGCGAACGCAAGCGGCGGTGCCGCCTCCCTCGCGCGGTTTCAGTTCGACCGTCCAGCCGTTGGCCGTGGCGATCTGGCGCACGATGGCCAGGCCCAGCCCGCTGCCGCCGGTGCCGCTGCTGCGCGAGGGTTCGAGGCGGTAGAAGGGACGGAACACGGCTTCCCGTTCCTGTTCCGGAATGCCGTGCCCGCGATCGAGAATGCAGATCTCGACCAAACCGTCGGCGATGCGGTACTCGATATCGATCGGCTGGCCGGCGCCATAGCGCACCGCGTTATCCACCAGATTGGACACGATGCGCCGAAGCGCCAGAGGCCGCACGCGCAGGCGGCAGTCGGGCCCCTTGCGGCCGCGCATCTCGGCGCCGGTATGGGCATGTTCGGCAGCGACGCCGGCGAGCAGTTCGCACAGGTCCAGCTCGACCGAATCCTGTTCGGCAAAATCGCGGCTCACCTCGAGACAGCGGGCGATCAGCTCGTTCATGCCATCGACATCGCGCAGGACACGCTCGAAGAGGTCCGGTGCCGGATTCTCTGAGAGCATGCCCAGTGCGAGCCGGATGCGCGCCAGCGGTGTGCGCAGGTCGTGCGAGATTCCCGCCAGCAGCGTGGTGCGGTTGGCCAGCAGTTCCTCCACCTGCTCGCCCATGCGATTGAATTCGCGGGCCAGGGTGGCGAGCTCGGTCGGGCCGGTTTCCGCCAGCGGCTCCGGCCGTTGGCCCTGACCGATGCGTTGGGTTGCCGCCACCAGCCGCGCCAGGGGTTCGATCAGCCAGCGCGCCAGCCAGGCCGAGGTGATCAGGGTCACCAGTGCGCCGACCGAGAAGATCAGCAGCATGGCCAGCCAGGGCTGTACATCGACACGACTGGCCGGGAAGCCGATGCGCACCTTTTTTCCCGCGGCCTGCACGTCGGCCCAGTACCACTGCGCGCCATCCGCCCCGCGGCTGGCGCGCAATTCGACAGGTTCGCCGGCACGCGCACTCAGGGACGTTTCCAGCAAGCCGAAATACGGCCGCATGCGGGTGAAGCTTTCGGTCTCGCCGGGCAATTCCTGCACCCGGAGGCGATGCAGGCGCCCGATGCGCTCCTGCAGCCCGGGCCGCTCGGCGGCCGGCGCGCTTTGCCAAGCTTTGGCCGTGTCTATCATCAGCGCGGCCAAATCGCTGGTGGCGTGGCGACCCAGCGGCATCAGGGCGAAATAGGTGATGACGGCGATGGTGAATAGCTGGAAAACAAAAGAAACCAGCACGATGACCAGTGCAGTGCGCCCGAACAGGGTACGCGGCACCATTACTTTCGGCCCGGCCCGTCCGGCGAGAACAGATAGCCCTCGCCCCACACGGTGCGCAGGTACACCGGATGCGCCGGATCGGGCTCGATCTTGCGGCGCAGGCGGGTAACGCGCACATCGACCATGCGGTCGAAGGGTGCGCGCTCGTAGCCCTTGAGCAAGTCCACCAGCGCGTCGCGACCCAGCACCCGGTCGGGGTGGTCTAGCAGCACCTTGAGCAGGGCGAATTCGGCGCCCGACAAATCGACTTCCTCGCCGTTACGCGTCAGGCAATGCGCGTCCAGATCTACTTCGAAGGGGCCGAAGCGGCGGATGCGCCCCGATGCGGCCGCAGGCTGGCGGCGGCGCAGCACCGCCGTCACACGCGCCAGCAGCTCGCGGTGGCTGAAGGGTTTGGGCAGATAGTCGTCGGCGCCGACTTCGAGGCCGACGATGCGGTCAACCTCCTCACCGCGCGCCGAGAGCATGATGATCGGCGGACCGTTGCCGCCCAGCCCGCGCGCGAGGCTCAGACCATCCTCGCCCGGCAGCATGACATCGAGCAGGATGAGATCGACCTGACGGGCGGCAAGGTGCCGCTTCATGGATAGCCCATCGCCTACCCCGCTCACTTCGCAGCCGTTGTCGGACAGATAGCGCACCAGCAACTCGCGCATGCCCTCGTCGTCGTCCACCACCAGTATGTGTCGGCGACTTTCCGCCATAGCCTCGATTACCCCTCTTGTAACAACTTGTAATATTTGCGGCCTCCCTGCAACAGCCGGGAAACCGCTGCTCCCTATTCTTCCTGTGTAGAAAAACATAACACAAGAAAGGGGAGACCATGATCGGACGTACCGCGGCATTTGGCGCATTGTTGCTGCTGATGGCGCTGCCGGCTGCAGCCGAGCAGGTCGGCGCGCGCGCCAAGGGCGGTTTTGCGGAATCGTTCTTCATGGAAAAGCTGCCGCGGGCCGAGGCCAAGGCGACGGCCGAAAAGCTCGCCAGGGCGGTCATTGCCGCGCGCATGATCATTTTTGCCTACGCCGGGAAGTTCGTCGACCCCACCCTGGGCGACAAGGGTTTCTCCGGCGAGGTCTTCGAAAGTCAATGGCGCTCCGCCGTCGAGCCCGATCTGATTGATGCCACGCCCGGCCAGAAGAAGATCTTCGAGAAACTGTTCTGGGCCGGCCGCCAGGTAATCGACAACAACCAGGAGCGCCTCAACACCAAGGGCGTGGGCTGGAAGAACTTTCTGCCGGCCAAGTGGGAACGCGAAATGGGCCAGGTGTTCACCGCCCGCACCGGTATCGTCATCAAGCAGCCGGGGCGCGCCTACCGCAGCCCGATGAACGCTCCCGACGACACGGAGCGCAGTGCGCTGGAGCATTACATCAAGGCCGGCCATGCCGAAAACAAGCCGCTGACCAGCTACGCCAAATGGGGCAAGCAGGACGTATATCGCCACATCGAGCCTATCCGCCTGATCCCGCCCTGCCTGGGTTGCCACGGCAAACCCAGGGGCGAGCCCGACATGCTCGGTTTCGAGAAGGACGGGCTGGAGAGCGGCGACATCATCGGCGTGATGAGCGTGACGATCGGCGTCAGCGACTAAGCAATTTATCCAAGGCAACGCGGCCGGCAATAAGCCGCGGCTGCCCCGCTTCACACCATTTTCAATAAGGAGACCACCATGTTCACGAAACAAAAGTTTGTCGCTACTCTTTCTGCTATCGCCTTGCTCAGTGCCGCAATCGTTGCTCCGGTCAGCGCTGCAGAAGAAGCCAAAGCGCCCGCCAACGGTCATAAGTACCCCAGCATCGAGAAGACCTCGGCAGATGCCCCGAAGCAATACAAAATGACCCCGGAATTCCAGGCTCAGGTGAAAAAGCTGCCGCCGGAATTCATCCAGCAGTTCAGAAAAATGACGGCCAAGCATACCCGTTACAGCGAAGACGCGACGGCGCGTCAGATAATGGCGGAACTGCTCTCCGACGTCCAGTGCGTGACAGCCGGATTGATGGTCGAGAACGGCGAGATGGCCGCCGATTGCGCGATTCGCGCCTCCCGCCATCGCTGGCCGAAAGGACACCTGCTGGCCTATGTGAAGCTTGAGCAGATCAACGCCGACTCGCTCGCCGCGCTGCCGAAGATCAACGGGACGGTCGAGGGTGGTCTGGAGCGTGTGGCCGAAATGGCCATCACGAAGAATTTCCCCGGCGCGGGCGCCGAAATGGGCAAGGTGCTGGAGGGTTGCTCGAACTGCCACAACCTGTTCCGCTTCGGCAAGGGCGATTCTCCCCACATCATCGACTGACCCGCAAGACCGAAGATTTCGCCGCGACGACTTGCGCCGTAATCCCCCCCCTCGCTCCCGCGGATGCTTGTCATGACGACATGCATCCGCACGCAGACACATCGACACCAAGGAGAAAACAATGGTTGCAAGCATGAAAATCAGAACTGTCGCGGCAATTGCGCTGGGCATCGCCGCACCCTATGCCGCCGCCACCAACGGCGATCAGCTGCTCGGCTATACCGCCATCCAGAACGGCATGGCCGGTGCCGTAGTCGCCGCGCCGCAGGATGCCGCGACGATACTCGTGAACCCGGCCGGCATGGCGGAACTGGACATCAAGGAGGTGCGCTTCGACCTCGGCTTGGGTTTTCTCAATCCACCGCGCAGCGCCAACGGCTTCAATAGCGACTCCGATCTCTATGCGATTCCGGGAGGCGCCGTGGCATTCCGGGTCAACGACAAATTGACTTTGGGCATGGGTCTGGGGGGCCTGGCGGGATCGGGTGTCGACTTTCCCGATACCAATGCTGCAGCGCCCGGCAATCAGTTCGCGGTGACCACCCGACAAATGTTCAAGGTGGCCCCCGGTTTTGCCTATCGGGTCAATGACCAGCTGGCGTTGGGCGCGACGGTGAACCTCAACTACCAGAGCCTGGCGATAGCGATGGTGACGCCGGGCGGACCCTTTTACCTGCCGCAGAACCAGGTCTATGGCTGGAGCGCTTCCGCCGGACTGATATGGAAGCTCAACCCGCAGTTCCAGATCGGCGCAGCCTGGACGAGCAAGGCGAAAATGAGCGATTTCGAGTGGAACACCGCCCAGGGCAAGGTCTCGATGGGCATCGACGGACCGCAGACGCTGGCACTCGGCTTGGCCTGGAAGCCCGCACCCGGTCTGCTGATCGAGGGGGATATCAAGCAAATCTGGTTCAGCAATGTCATGGATTCGATTTCCACCAGTCGGCCTGCAGGCAGCCCGGTTCCGGCGGCCTTCAATTTTGGCTGGAGCGATCAGACGGTGTATGCCCTCGCCGTGCAGAAGGATATTGGCGCCGACATGCAGGTGCGCGCCGGCTTCAACTACGGCAAGTCGCCGATCGGGTCTGCGGACGTCAACTCCAACATCGGTTCGGTAGCCATAGTAGAGAAGCACCTGTCGCTGGGGATGTCGCGCAAGTTCAGCAGCAAGGCGACCGGATCGCTCTCCTTCGTGCATGGCTTCGAAGAAAGCGCCACTTCGAGCGTGGGGACACCCAACACCATCAAGCTGAAGCAGAACATCATGAATTTACAGGTCAGCTATCAGTTCTGAACACGCCGGAGATCATCATGAGAGCCAGACAACTTCCCCTCTTCGTCGCCGTTCTCGCGGGCCTGGCCGCGGCGCCGATGATCTATCCGGTGCAAGCCTTCGCCGCTGATGCCGCAACCATCCAGCCGAAGGACGGCTGGTACAACAAGGCGCTGGTCGATTATGACTTCGTGCGCCAGAACGTCAGCATTCCGCCGAAGAAGGGCGTCGTGATCATCGACTCCCGTCCGGCGGCGCGCCAGTACGACCCTGGCCACCTCCCTGGTGCCATAAACATCCCCGACAGCCAGTTCGACAAGATGGTCGACAAGCTGCCCGCCGACAAGGCGACCCTGCTGCTGTTCTACTGCGGCGGCCTGGAGTGCATGCTGAGCCACAACTCGGCCTTCAAGGCCGAGAAGCTCGGCTACACCAACATCAAGGTCTACCCGGCCGGCTCGCCCGAGTGGAAAGCCAAGGGTGCCCAGATGTCGGTATCCGCGGCCTATCTCAAGAAGCTGGCCGAGGACAAATCACCGTATGTTC
>JBIKKY010000060.1:0-18231 GCA_044360105.1 Sulfuritalea sp. | reverse complement strand
CTCCACTTCCCGATCCTCGAGAGTACGTTGAGTATCTTGCATAACTATCCGAAAGGCAAGGCTCTTTTCGCTTTCACCGAGACCCTTGCCGTGGTACACGTCGAACAAAGCCACATCGCGCACGATGCCCGGCGCGGCCGCCCGCAAGCCTGCAAGCAGCGGTGCCAGGGTCTGGCTTTGCGGCACCACCAGGGCCAAATCGCGGACCACCGCCGGAAAGCGCGACACCTCGACATAGACCGGGAACGGCGTGGCCTGGACCTCATTCAAGTCGAGTTCGAAAACCACCGGCGCCGTGCCCAGTTCGTATTTCTGCACCCAGCGCGGATGCAGTTCGCCGACCACGCCAACGCTTCGCCCATCAAGCATGACATCGGCGCAGCGGCCGGGATGCAGGGCGGGATGCGCGGCCTTGACGAATTCCGGGCGGCGCGACGCGAACAGGGCTTCGACATCGGCCTTGACGTCGTAGAAATCCACCCGGCTACCGGGCGCAGCCCACTGTTCGGGAAAGGCCGAACCGGCCGCCAGTCCGGCAAGGTGCAGCGGCTGGGCAAAGCCTGCCACCGGACCGGCGCCGGGCTCGCGCCTGAAGCAACGGCCCAGCTCGAAAATGCGCACCCGTTCCGTCTGCCGCTTGCGATTGGCGACGAGGGTTCCGACCAGACCGCCGATCAGCGTGGAGCGCATGACGCCCATCTGGCTGGCGATCGGATTGGCGAGCACGATGGGCGCCACACCCGTGGCATGGGAGGCGGAAAAGTCGGCTTCCCACGCCGCTTCAACGAAGCTGTAGGTCACCACTTCGTGATAATCGCGTGCGGCCACCAGGCGCCGTAGCGCCATCGCCGACTTCCCGGATTCGCTGGCCGGCATCATGGCCATCCGCGCCACCGGCGGCTGCGACGGGATGTTGTCGTAACCGTAGATGCGGGCGATCTCCTCGATCAGGTCTTCCTCGATCTCGATGTCGAAACGGAAGGACGGCGGCGTGACCAGGAAATCCTCGTCCTGACGCTCGACGCCGAGGCCCAGGCCCTTGAGGATGCTTTCGATGCGTTCGGCGCCGAGCGCAATGCCCAGCACTTTTGCGGCGCGCGCGGTGCGCAGGCGTACCGGCTTGCGCGCCGGCAGATGTGCTTCCGCGACGGCCTCGACCACCGGACCGGGCTGGCCGCCGCAGATGTCGAGGATCAGCTGCGTCGCACGTTCGATGGCCTTGCGCTGCAGGTCGAAATCAACGCCGCGCTCGTAACGGTGCGAGGCATCGGACGAAAAGCCCAGCGCGCGGGCCTTGCCGGCGATTGCGGCAGGCGGGAAAAAGGCGCTTTCGAGGAACAGGTCTTTGGTCTGGTCGCCGATGCCGGAATGCTCGCCGCCCATGACACCGGCCATGGCCAGGGGCTTTTCGTCGTCGGCGATCAGTGCCGTGTCGGCCGTCGGCGTCACCGTCTGTTCATTCAAGAGCAGGAGTATTTCGCCGGCTGCGGGCAGGCGCACGTGGATCGCGCCGGCAAGTTCGGCATCGTCGAAGGCATGCAGCGGCTGACCGAGTTCGAGCATCACATAGTTGGTGACGTCGACCAGAAAGGAAATCGCGCGGATGCCGCTGCGCTCGATGCGCCGCTTCATCCACTCCGGCGTCTGCGCCCCGGCATCGACGCCGCGGATGATGCGGCCGCAATAACGCGAACACGACGCCGGGGCATCGAGCACCACCTGCCGCGTGTCGGCAACCGTCGCCGCGACCGGCTTGACCTCGGGCGACAGCAGCGGCGCGCCGGTCAGCGCCGAGAGTTCGCGCGCGATGCCCAGCAGCGACAGGCAGTCGGCCCGGTTCGGTGTCAGCTTCAGGGTGATCAGGGTATCGTCGAGATCGAAATGGCGGCGGATATCCTCGCCCACCGGTGCATCGGCGGCCAACGGCAGCAACCCGCCGTGATCCTCGGAAAGGCCGAGCTCGCGCGCCGAGCAAAGCATGCCGAAACTCTCGATGCCGCGCACCTTGGCTTGTTTGATCTCGATTCCCGGCACACCGGGCAAACGCGCACCGACGCGTGCGCAAGGCACCTTCATACCGGCTACGACATTCGGCGCGCCGCAGACGATCTGCAGCGGAACGGATTCGCCGACATTGACCGAACAAAGCTTGAGCTTGTCGGCATCGGGATGTTTCTCGACGCTGAGCACTTCCGCCACGACGACATTTGAAAAGTCGGCGCCGGCGGCACGGCGTTCCTCGACTTCGAGGCCGGCCATGGTCAGCAGGTGGCACAACTCGTCGGTCGAGAGCGCGGGATTGCAGAGGCTGCGCAGCCAGGATTCGGAGAATTGCATGTCAAGTCCTCGCCGGGCCGCCCCAAGAGGACGGCCGCCCCCCTGTGGGGGGCAGCGAGCCGGTTTTGCGAGCGTGGGGGGCCATCATCATTGGAACTGCGCGAGGAAGCGCAGATCACCCTCGAAGAACAGGCGCAGGTCGTTGATGCCATAGCGCAGCATGGTCAGGCGGTCCGGCCCCATGCCGAAGGCGAAGCCCATGTATTTTTCGGGATCGAAACCGCCGCAGCGAAGGACGTTGGGATGGACCATGCCGCAGCCGGCGATTTCCAGCCAGCGGCCTTCCAGCGCGCCGCTCATGAAGGCAACATCGATCTCCGCCGAGGGCTCGGTGAAGGGAAAAAAGGACGGGCGAAAGCGCACCTTGAGGTCGTCGGACTCGAAGAAGCGGCGCAGGAAATCGGCGACCACGCCCTTGAGATCGGCGAAGCTGACGTTCTCGCCGACCCAGAGGCCTTCGACCTGGTGGAACATCGGCGAATGAGTGGCATCGGAATCGACGCGATAGACGCGACCGGGACAGATCACGCGCAGTTCGGGCATGGTCCCGGCATCGCGATGACGCTCGGTGTGCGCCAGCATGGCGCGAATCTGCACCGGGCTGGTGTGGGTGCGCAGCAGGATGTCATCCTGCACCCTGCCGTCTTCGCCCTGCAGGTAAAAGGTGTCGTGCATCGAACGCGCCGGGTGATTCTCGGGCGTATTCAGCGCGGTGAAGTTATGCCAGTCGGTCTCGATCTCGGGACCGTCGGCGACGTCGAAGCCGATAGAGCGGAACAGCTGTTCGATGCGATCCAGGCTGATGGTCACCGGATGCAGGCTGCCGCGCAGGCTGCCGCGGCCGGGCAGCGTAATGTCGAGCGCCTCGGTCGCCAGTTGCGCTTCGAGCTGGGCATTCTTCAGCGCATCGCGCCGTGTCGAAAGCAGAGACTCTATGCGCTCCTTGGCGATGTTGATGGCGGCACCCGCCGTCTTGCGCTCCTCGGCCGGCAGTTTGCCCAGGCCCTTGAGCAGCGCGGTCAGCGAGCCGTCCTTGCCGAGGTAGCGCGCCTTCGCATCTTCCAGCCTGGCCGGCTCGGTGGCAGCGGCGAAGTCGGATGTCGCGGAAGCTACGAGTTGATCCAGGTTATCCATTGATGAGGAAGAAAAAACGGGAGTAAAAAAGGAGGCCCCCAACAGCCCTGGGCCTCCTTCTCCGGGTACGGCGGAACTCAGGCCGTCAGCTGGGCCTTGGCCTTTTCGGCCAGGGCGGCAAAGGCCGGCTTGTCGAACACCGCCAAGTCGGACAGCACCTTGCGATCGACTTCGATCGAAGCTTTCTTCAAGCCGTTCATGAAGGTGCTGTACTTCATGCCCAGTTCGCGGGCCGCCGCATTGATACGGGCGATCCAGAGAACACGGAACTGCCGCTTGCGCTGGCGCCGGTCGCGGTAGGCATATTGCCCGGCCTTCATCACCGCTTCCTTGGCGATGCGATAGACCTTGCTGCGACGGCCGCGATAACCCTTGGCCAGGTCGAGAACCTTCTTGTGGCGCGCGCGCGCCGTTACACCACGTTTGACTCTTGGCATGGTGTCTCTCCTTAACCGTTGGGCAGCATGGCGCGCACGGACTTGGCGTCCGAGGCATGCACTTCGTGCACACCGCGCAACTGGCGCTTGCTCTTGGTGGTTTTCTTGGTCAGGATGTGGCGCTTGAACGCGCTACCCCGCTTGATGCCGCCGGAAGCGCGCATGATAAAGCGCTTCTTGGCACCGCTCTTGGTCTTCATCTTCGGCATCGAAGATCTCCCTATTACATGGCTGCCAGGTGTTTCCCGCCTCGGGAATGCTTGGTGACCCGCAACCACTTCTTGTTTCCGCATGCCAGGCATGCGGAACAAATTCCTAAATACTCAATGCGGCTTTTTCTTGGAAGCCGCCAGCACCATGATCAGCTGACGTCCTTCCATTTTCGGCCACTGCTCGACCATCGCCTGCTGCTCGAGATCGACCTTGATTCGCTCCAGCATGCGCATGCCGATTTCCTGGTGCGCCATTTCACGTCCGCGGAAACGCAAGGTAATTTTTGCCTTGTCGCCTTCGCTCAGAAACTTGATCACATTGCGCAGCTTGATCTGGTAATCGTTTTCGTCCGTACCCGGGCGAAACTTGACTTCCTTCACCACCACCTGCTTCTGCTTCAGCTTGGCTTCGTGCTGACGCTTGGCTTCCTGGTACTTGAACTTGCCGATGTCCATGATCTTGCAGACGGGCGGCACGGCAGTCGGGGCGATTTCCACCAGATCCACGCCGGCTTCTTCGGCCAGCGCCAGCGCCTGACGAATCGGGACTATGCCCAGTTGTTCTCCGTCTTCCCCGACCAGGCGAACCTCGGGGGTGGTGATCTCTTCGTTGAGACGCTGCGATTTATCCTGAGCGATGGTTCAAATCTCCAAAAAATTAAAAAAAATCAGACCGATGCGCTTCTGCTGCACTGTTCATGCAATAGACGCTCGATCAAGGCCTGGGGGGACATCTGCCCGAGATCCTGATTGCCTCGGGCACGTAAAGCGACCAACCCAGCGGCCTTTTCCTTGTCACCCACAACAACGATGTAAGGCCGCTTCAACAAGCTATGTTCGCGTATTTTATAGTTTATTTTCTCGCCGCGCAAATCGCTCTCGACGCGCAGGCCGGCTTCGCGCAGCATTTTTGCCACATCTTCGGCGTAATCCGTCTGCGCTTCCGAGATATTCATGACCACCACCTGCACCGGCGCCAGCCACAGGGGGAAGGCGCCGGCGTGGTTTTCGACCAGAATGCCGATGAAACGCTCCAATGAGCCGAGGATGGCCCGATGCAGCATCACCGGCGTATGGCGGCTGTTGTCCTCGCCGACATACTCGGCGCCCAGTCGCCCGGGCATGGAGAAATCCACCTGCACCGTGCCGCATTGCCAGGAGCGGCCGATGGCGTCCTTGATGTGGAATTCGATCTTCGGTCCGTAAAAGGCGCCCTCGCCCGGCAGTTCGTCCCAGGTCAGACCGCTGGCCGTCAGCGCCGCACGCAACGAGCTTTCCGCCTTGTCCCACAGATGATCCTCGCCCACCCGGCCGTCGGGGCGCAGGGCCAGCTTGACGGCGACATCGTGGAAGCCGAAATCGGCATACACCTTGCGCAACAGGTCGTTGAAGGCCGTGACCTCGGACTGGATCTGGTCCTCGGTGCAAAAGATGTGGCCGTCGTCCTGGGTGAAGGCGCGCACGCGCATCACGCCGTGCAGGGCACCGGAAGGTTCGTTGCGATGGCAGGAACCGAACTCGCCGTAACGCAGCGGCAGTTCACGGTAGGAACGCACATCGGTATTGAAAATCTGCACATGACCCGGACAATTCATCGGCTTAACGGCGTAATCGCGGCTTTCCGACTCGGTGGTGAACATGTTGTGCTTGAAGTGCTCCCAATGGCCGGAGCGCTCCCACAATGTGCGATCAAGAATCTGCGGGCAGCGCACTTCCTGATAGCCATTGTCGCGATAGACGCGGCGCATGTATTGCTCCACCTCCTGCCACACGGCCCAGCCGTGCGGATGCCAGAACACCATGCCGGGCGCCTCTTCCTGCAGGTGGAACAGGTCGAGCTGGCGACCGAGCTTGCGATGGTCGCGCTTTTCGGCTTCTTCCAGCATGTGCAGGTGGGCCTCGAGTTCGTCCTTCCTGGCCCAGGCCGTGCCGTAGATGCGCTGCAGCTGTTCGTTCTTCTGGTCGCCGCGCCAATAGGCGCCGGCCACCTTCATCAGCTTGAAGACCTTGAGCTTGCCGGTGGAAGGTACGTGCGGCCCGCGGCACAGGTCGATGAAGTCGCCCTCGCGATATAGCGAAACATCCTCGGCCGAGGGAATCGCCGCAATCAGCTCCGCCTTGTATTGCTCGCCGATCGACTTGAAAAACTCCACCGCCTTGTCGCGCGGCCAGACTTCGCGGGTGACCGGGAAATCCTTCTTCGCCAGTTCGGCCATGCGCTTTTCGATGGCCTCCAGGTCTTCCGGCGTAAACGGACGCTTGCAGGCGAAATCGTAGTAGAAGCCGTTCTCTATCACCGGGCCGATGGTCACCTGCGCCTCGGGAAACAGCTCCTTGACCGCATAAGCCATCAGGTGCGAGGTCGAGTGGCGGATGATGTCGAGGCCGTCGGGGTCCTTGTCGGTGACGATCGCGAGTTGTGCGTCGCGCTCGATCGGGAACGAGGTGTCGACCAGCACGCCATCGACGCGACCGGCCAGCGCCGCCTTGGCCAGACCGGCGCCGATCGACGCCGCGACTTCCGCCACCGTCAACGTTTGCGGGTATTCGCGTTTCGATCCATCGGGCAGGGTGATCACCGGCATTGCGCAACTCCAGAAAAGCAACAGGGCGCACGGTTCACGCGGAAATCACGCGGTGCGCCCTGCAAATCGATTTTGGCAAATTTTATCACAGCGTTTCATCGCGTTACGGCATCATTCCACTCATCAACAGAGGAGGCAGGTCATGGACATCGATGGATTCATGGAAAGCTACAAGCGCGCCTGGGAAACCAGCGACGAAAACCTGCTGGCGTCGCTATTCACACCTGACGGCACCTACCGCAACACCCCCTTCGCAACCCAGCAGGGGCATGAAGCCATCAAGCAGTACTGGCAACGCACCAAGCTGCAGACCGACATCCGCCTCACCTACGAGATACTGCAGCGCCATGCCACGGGCGGCATCGCCCACTGGCACACCACCTACCAGGTGACTTCGGAAGACATGTTCAAGATGTGGGCCGCATCGACCGGCACCAACATGCTGGCCCGCCAACCGGGCGACCCGCTGCCGCGCCTGGCCCTGGACGGCATGGCCATCGTCGAATTCGACGGCAGTGGCCTGTGCCGCGACTTCCGCCTCTGGTGGCACAGCAAGATCGACGACTGAAAGCACAAAGGCCGCAGGAAAAATCCTGCGGCCGTTGTCTGGTGTTGGTAGGCGCGATTGGACTCGAACCAACGACCCCCACCATGTCAAGGTGGTGCTCTAACCAGCTGAGCTACGCGCCTGCTGCTTCTTGAGGGGCCGGAGTTTAGCCTAAGCCGCAGTACCGCGCAACATTCGGCATCGTCCGCCGGGATATGCGACCGCGCGCAGGCCGCGAGTCCGGCGCGATATCGATCCGAAGCGACAAACGGATCGACCGGAACGCGGTGCCGCCGATTGCAATGATGAACGAATATGCACGCCCGGGTCTGGCGAACGGGGCAGCAGGCAAAAGTCGGCGCCGGCGGGACGGCGAATCAGGACGTCGCCCAGGTCGCGACACGCCCCAGGCCTTTCGGCAGCATTCCGCGCAGGCTTGCGAGCCATGCCGGAGCCGGACGGCGCCGGTCCGTTTCCAGCCGCACCCCCGCCGTGCCCCGCAGCGCCTCGACCAGCACCCTCCCCTCGCGCGGCACGCGATAGCACTCGCCGGCCGCGAGGAACAGGTCGCCCGCGGCGAAGTCGGAAGTGATCCAGACGATGCCGGTTTCCACATGCAGTTCCACATGCCGCGCGGCATCGAGGCGCAGGGGCCGGTCGGGGTGCAGCAGCAGGGTTTCGCGGGCGGGCATGGCTATGCCTCCCGCAGGGCCGCCCCAAGGGAGGCATGCGCCCCCTTGGGGGGCAGCGAACGAATGTGAGCGTGGGGGTCCATATATTTCTCCTTGGTCGATGGAGCCATGCTAGGCAATGTCGCGCCGCCGATACAGATGCACCATAATGAAATTGTGACCGTGACAGTTTCAACTACTGGCAACTGTGCCGATGGATAATGCGGGCTACTGTGCGGGTCGCCCCGCGCCCACCGGCGTCACAATCCAGCCACGATGCTCTACGAAAACCTCGCCAACGAATTCGCCACGCTGATCGGCAGCGGCCAGTTGCGGCCGGGCGACCGCCTGCCTTCGGTGCGCCACCTGGCGCGGCAGCGCGCGCTGTCGATCTCGACCGTGGTGCAGGCGCTGCGCACGCTGGAAAGCCGCGGCATGGTCGAGGCGCGGCCGCAGTCCGGCTATTACGTGCGCCGGCGGCCGGCGGCCATGGTCGATGCGACGACGCTGGCCGGGGCGCCGGCGGCGAGACCGGTGGAAGTCGGCGTCAGCCGCCGCCTGGTGCAGGTGCTGCGTGCCAACGAGGCGCCGGGTATGGTGCGTCTGGGCTCGGCCCTGCCGGCGCCGGAACTGCTGCTGGCGCCGCGCCTGAGCCGCCTTTACGCCAGCATCGCCCGCCGCCAGCCGCAACTGCTGGCAAGCAGCAGCCACTCCAACCTGACCGAAGCGCCACTGGTGCGCGCGATCACGCGGCGCGCCCTGGAATGGGGCTATCCGCTGGCGGCCGAGGAACTGGTGGCGACCAATTCCTGCACCGAGGCGATGATGCTCTGCCTGCGCGCGGTGACCAGGCCCGGCGACACGGTGGCGGTGGAATCGCCGACCTATTACCTGATGCTGCAGTTGCTGGAGTCGATGGGCCTGCGCGCGCTGGAGATCCCCACCCACCCGGTGACGGGCGTCTCGCTGGACGCGCTGGAACTGGCGACGCGCAAGCCCGCGGCCGAAGGCGGCGTGACGGCCTGCCTGCTGATCCCCAACGGCGGCAACCCGCTGGGCGCCGTGATGCCGGATGCGGCCAAGCAGCAGTTGGCCGCACTGCTGGCGGCGCGCAATGTCGCGCTGATCGAGGACGACATCTACGGCGACATCTGCTTCACCGGCGCGCGGCCGCGGCCGATCCACGCCTTCGACACGAGCGGCAACACCATGCTGTGCACCTCGTTCTCGAAGACCGTCAGCCCCGGCCTGCGCGTCGGCTTCGTCGCCGCCGGGCGGCGCGCGGCGGAGATCGTGCTGCAGAAGACCTTGACCAGCGGCAAGACCAATGCGCTGACCCAGCACGTGATCGCCGGGCTGATGGATTCGCGCGGCTTCGACGTGCATCTGCGCACGCTGCGGCGGCGCTTCGCCGAACAGGTCGCCCGCACGCGCGACGCCGTGGCGCGCCACTTCCCGGCGCAAACGCGGATCAGCGATCCCCAGGGCGGCTTCGTGCTCTGGCTGGAACTGCCGCCAGAGGTCGATTGCACGGCGCTGCACGCGCGCGCCGTGAAGGAAGGCATCGCCTTCGTCCCGGGCGAGATGTTTTCCGCCGGCGGACAGTACAAGAACTGCCTGCGCCTGGCCTGCGGCCAGCCCTGGAGCGGGACGCTGGAGGAAGGCATCAAGCGGCTGGGGCGGCTGGCGGCGGGGTAAAAAGTCGGCGCTGGGCGCAGCGGGGGTTTCGTAGAGCCCTGCTCTGCGCCCGCGAAGCCGGCAGGCTGTGCAAAGCCTGCCGTGGAGGATGCGGCAATGCGAACAGGAGATGGACCGGAACATGCACATCACACGACTGATCCGGCGCGCAGGCGCCGCTGCCGTCGCCGGGCTTGCGCTGGGGCTCGCGCCGGGATTTGCTGCGGCCCAGGCACCGGCGGCCTCGATTGCCGGCCTGGCGCTGCCGGCCAGCTATGTCGGCATCCTGCCCTGCGCCGATTGCGCGGGCATCGCCCACACGCTCACACTGCGCGAGGACGGCCTCTATCGCCTGCGCCGCACCTACCTTGGCAAACCCGGCAATCCGTTTTCGGAAATCGGACACTGGCGCCTCGATGTCGACGGCAGGCTGCTCTTGCGTCGCGGCTCGGATGTCAGCCTGTTCGTGATCGACGGCGCCGCTACGCTGCGCCAGCTCGACCGCGCCGGCCGGCCGATCCGCTCGGCGCTGAACTACAGCCTGCGCCGCACGGCGGCGGTCGATGCGGTGGACGAATCGCTGCGCTGGCGCGGCGAGATGATCTACATGGCCGATGCCGCCAGCTTCACCGACTGCGCCAGCGGCGTGCGCTGGCCCGTGGCCATGATCGAAGGCTACCTGGCGCTGGAGCGCGCCTACCGGCGGGCGCGCCCGGCGCCGGGCGCGCCGCTGCTGGTCGCCTTCGACGGCCGTCTGGCGGTAATGCCGGGGATGGAAGGTCCGCCGCGCGAACACATGGTGGTGGAAGCTTTCGCCGCGACGGAACCCGGCCGGCGCTGCCATCCGCCCGAGGGCCCGCGGGCGACGCTGACGAACACCTACTGGAAGCTGACCGTGCTGGCCGACGCGGGGATCGCCCTGCTGCCGGAGCAGGCGCGCGAAGTGCGCATCACGCTGGACGCCGGCGGCACGCGCGTGCACGGCTTCAGCGGCTGCAACGCGTTGCAGGGGCAGTACGCCACCACCGACGGCCGGCTGACATTCGGCACGCTGGCCGGCACCCGCATGACCTGCCCGGCACCGCTGATGGCGCTCGAAGCAGCCGTCCTGCAAGCCCTGGACGGCACTACCACCTACCGCATCGACGGCGAGGAACTGACCCTGCTCGATGGCGAACGGGTGCTGGCCCGTTTCGCGGCCGTCTACCTGCGCTGAGCGCCACAACCGGGCGCCGGCGCTACGCCGATCCGGCCGTCACCGGCCGGACCAAACGATCAGGCGGCGAGCTTTGCGCCGGGACGCGCGCGGCGCTTGGCGACGAACTTCTTCGCCACCGGCTTGCGCGCGGCGCGCTTCGCGGCCGGCCTGCGCTGGCGGGTCAATTCGACCACCTGCGCCGAAACCCGGTGCAGGCCCTTGCCGAACAGATCGACGCCGTATTGCGCCGGGGCGGCCAGGCCCACCTTGTCCAGCACCGGCATGACGCGCTCATCGAGCGTCCGCTCGACGGCATCCCATGCCGCGACCGATTTGTCGTTGGCGGCGGCCACCGTAGTCTTCAGCAACCGGACGTTCTGCCTGGCCAGCGTGCCGGCCGTCGTGCCCAGCGTGACCCATACCTTCCTGCCCTGGTCGCGGGCGACATGGAACACGTTCATGTTGGCCGCATGCACATTGGCGGCGGCTTCCTTCATCGCGGCCACGACCGGATTGGCGGCCAGATTGTTCGGGAGCAGCTTTTTGGTCTTCAGCATGATTTTTCCTTTCAACATTCCCGGGCCGGCCAGGGAGCCGGTCTTCCAGCGCAACCACTCTAGCGGCCCCGCCTAGAGCGGACACCCTAAACCCCTAGGCGCCGCCCTCTAGATTCATGCGCCGCAGCCGACCCCGCCGGTACGTGTGGGGCGCGCCGGGCAGGCATAATGCGCGCCACACCCCTTACGGAGCCCCCATGCGCTGGCTGGACAAGATTCCCTATCCGCTGCTGATCGCCGCCGCTGTATTCATGCTCGGCGCGCCCTTCGTGCCCGAGCCGCACCTGGTCGAGAAGGCGCGCATGCTGGCCGAAGGCCGGCTGACGCGGCCGCTGGACATCTTCGACGTGCTCTGGCACCTGGCGCCGGCGGTGCTGCTCGGCTTCAAGCTGGCTCTCGGCAAAAAGGCGAAAACGCCGGACTAAGCGCGGCCGGTGCTTGCGCCGCGCCGCCATGGCAAATTCCGGCGCGGCGACGTTTATCATTGGCGCCCTTCGTCGGCCACCCTTCCCGCACACCGCCCACCATGCCCATCGCCCGCGTCCGCGACATCGACATCTGCTACGAGCTGCTGGGCGGCGCCGGCCCGCGCCTGCTGAAGATCTGGGACACGGGCGGCGACCCAAAAAAAGGGGCCACCCATTAGCCAGTGCCTTTAGCCAGTGCGGTACGCAAACTGCGGCGGCAGGTGTTCGACGATTCGAAGGCCTGAGGCTGTAGTAACATTGTTCTCACTAAAGAACACGGGAGAGCGTCATGCAGGTGTCGATCCGCAAGATTGGTAATTCCCAGGGAATCCTCATTCCCAAGCCCATGCTGGCCCAGGTCGGCCTGGATGACGTCGCCGACCTGAAGGTTAATAACGGTGTGATCGAGATTCGTCCGGCGAAACGAAATCCCCGGGAGGGATGGGCCAAGGACAGCCAGCGGATCGCTGCGGCCGGCGACGACGGACTGGTCTGGCCCGAGTTCGGCAACGAAGGCGACGCGGATATGAAATGGTGAATCCGCCGCAGGTCAAGACCGGCGAGATATGGCTCGCGAGCCTCGATCCCGCGGTCGGCAGCGAAATACAGAAGACGAGGCCATGTGTGCTGGTGTCGCCGCCGGAAATGCATGACTTCCTGCGCACGGTCATCGTCGCGCCGATGACCATCGGTTCGCGTCCGGCGGGTTTCCGGATTCCGGTCACATTTCAGGGCAAGTCCGGCCTGATCCTGCTGGACCAGATCAGGACGCTGGACAAGTCGAGGCTGGTCAAGCGCGTCGGCGCAGTCCATCCGACGACGCTGGAAAAAGTCCTGCGCACCTTGCAGGCCGTATTCGAACCAGCCTGACTTGGATATTTCCTGAACCCGTGTCCGCCAATCAAATTCCTGGCCAGTTCTTAGCAAAACGGGTCTAGCAAAACGGGTCTAGCAAAACGGGTCAGAGCAAAACGGGTCAGTGTCATTTGACTTTCCGAGAACCTGATACCCGGCAACGAAGCGGATTCGCGACCGGCACGAGCGCCACAACACGGATCCAATTTCCGAGAATTGAGTAAGCAACAATGCAAAACGAAAAGCGAAATGTCGTGACGGCGAAAAGTCGGCGCTGGCGATACGGCGAAGCGGTCCCCCTGATGCGCGCAGCGAACCATTCAAGAACCGCCGCATGAGCCATCGTCGCGCCGTGCTGCTGATGGTCCTCGTCACCCTGCTGTGGAGCATGGCCGGCGTGGTCAGCCGCCACCTGGAGGGCGCGCGCAGTTTCGAGGTGACCTTCTGGCGCAGCGCTTTCAATGCGCTGGCGCTGGCCGTCGCCCTCACCGCGCTGCGCGGCCCGGGCCTGTGGGCCGGGCTGGTGCGGGCGCCGCGCATCGTCTGGGCTTCGGGGCTGTGCTGGGCGGTGATGTACACCGCCTTCATGGTCGCCCTGACGCTGACCACGGTCGCCAATGTGCTGGTGATGATGGCGCTGGGGCCGCTGATGACGGCGCTGCTGGCGCGCCTGTTCCTCGCCCAGCGCCTGCCGCCGCGGACCTGGGCGGCGATCCTGCTGGCCGGCATCGGCGTGGCCTGGATGTTCGCCCGGCAGACGGGCGCCGGCGCCTCGCTGACCGGCAGCGTGGTGGCGATGGCGGTGCCGCTGGCGGCGGCGGTCAACTGGACGCTGCTGCAGGCCACCGGCCATCGCGACACGGCGTCAGACCTCGACGGCGCCGTGGCGCCGGACATGCTGCCGGCGGTGCTGCTCGGGGCCATGATCTCGGCCGCGGCGACGCTGCCGCTGGCCTGGCCGCTGCAGGCCACGGCGCATGACATCGGCCTGCTCGGCTTCCTCGGCGTGTTCCAGCTGGCGGTGCCCTGCCTGCTGGTGGTGCGCGTGTCGCGCGTGCTCTCCGGCGCCGAGATTTCGCTGCTGGCCCTGCTGGAACTGGTGTTCGGCGTGGCGCTGGTGTGGATCGGCGCGGGCGAGGTGCCGGGCAGCGATACCCTGACCGGCGGCGCGCTGGTGGTCGGTGCGCTGGTGATGAACGAGTGGCTAGGGCTGCGCTCGCGGAATCAGGCGGCCGGGCGCGCCAGCAGCTGAACCGCCGCCGCCAGCAGCAGCGAGGCGCAGACGCTGTGGGCGACGCCCATCCAGAGGCTGAAGCCGCTCATCACGGTCAGCACCCCCAGCGTGAATTGAGTCAGCAGCAGCGCCAGGAGCAGGACCGCGCTGGGCCGCGTTGCCGGCTGCGCCAGCGCCTGCAGGCCGCCCAGACCCAACAGCAGCAAGGTGGCCAGCGCGCAGTAGCGGTGCAGCAGGTGCAGCGCGACGCCGCCGGCATCGCCCAGTCCTGCCGCAGCGGCGATGCTGGCGAAGGGATTGAGCGCGCTCCAGCCGGCGGCCGCCGGCCAGGCGACGCCGCTGCAATCGGGCAGCGAGGGGCAGGCCGTGGCGGCATAGCGCACGCCGATCAGCGCGCCCAGCGCCATGGTCAGGACCAGAAACCCCGCCCCGGCATGGAGCAATGCCGGCGAGCGCCGCGGTGATGACTGCGCCGGATCGGCGCCGGCGGCAAGCGCCGTGCGCCATGACAGCAGGACCAGGCAGGCGCCGCCGAGGATGTTGATGAAGCCGGGCCAGACCCGGTGCGGATCGGAACTGAACAGGCCGACGAAGGTGAGCAGGATCATCAGCGACAGCAGCGCCGTGGCCCAGCGCGCCGCCGGCTGGATCGGGTACGGGCGCAGGCACTGGGCGACGAGGACGAAACCGAGCACCAGCGCCAGCGAGGCGACGCTGCGATGCAGGATGCGCGCCGCGCCGCTTTGCAGGTTGGCCGTACCAGTCAAGAGCTGGCCGTAGCAGTCGGGCCAGGGGCTGCAGCCGAGACCGGCACCGTTCAGACGTATATAGGCGCTGACCAGCAGGATCAGCAGCGACAGCGCGGTCAGCGCCATCGCCAGGATCCTGATGCGCTTCAGGCGCGCGCTGCGGGCTTCCGGCATGGCGTCAATCCTCGCCGACCGGCAGGCTTTCCACCGGCAGGCCCGAGGCCTTCCATTCGGGGAAGCCGTCTTCCATGCGCCGCGCCTTGTAGCCCTTCTCGCGCAGCATGGCCACGGCGTCGACCGACAGCAGACAGTAGGGACCGCGGCAATAGGCGATGACCTCGCGCCCCTTGGGCAGTTTTTTCAGGTGGCTGGAGAGGGCATCGGAAGTGATGTTGATCGCGCCGGGGACGTGGCCGGCGGCGTACTCCTCGGGCGGGCGCACGTCGAGCACGGTGACCAGGCCCTGGCGCACGCGTTCCAGCAGTTCCCCGGCCGGCACCGGCTCGAGGTCGTCGCGCGCAGTGATGTAGGTGCGCAGCAGTTGCGAGACTTCGGCGAGGCGCGATTCGGCCACGGTGGACAGCGCGCCGAGCAGGTCGACCACGTCCGGACCGGCGACTTCGTAGAACACCCGCACGCCTTCCTTGCGCGCCCGCACCAGGCCGGCCTGACGCAGTTCCTGCAGGTGCTTGGAGGTGTTGGCGACAGAAAGGTGGGTCATGTTCGCCAGTTCGTCGACGCCGCGGGGGCCTTGCGCGACGAATTCCAGCAGTTCCAGCCGATTGGCGTGACCAAGGGCCTTGGCCACGCGCGCCAGCTGCACATATATGTCCTGCTTGAAATTTCCGGTTGACATCGTCCGAGCCGTTCCCTATTATTCAACCAATCGGTTGAATAGTTGAATTATAGACACCCGAACCAAGATCGGGCAAGCGACAGTGTAGGAGGAGCGACGATGACATTCAATGAATATGCGCTGGCCAACGAAGCGGCGATCAGGCTTGCCGCCTTCTTCGGCATCTTCGCCCTGATGGCCGCCTGGGAAGTCGCCGCGCCGCGCCGCGCGCGGCTGCATACACGCATGCAGCGCTGGAGCGCGAACCTCGGGCTGGTGGTATTCAACACGGTGCTGGTGCGCCTCGTCTTCCCCTTCGCCGCCGTCGCCTTCGCCACGCTGGCGGCACAGCGCGGCTGGGGCCTGCTCAACAACATCGACTTGCCCGGCTGGCTGGCGCTGGTGCTGGCCGTGGTCGCCATGGATTTCGCCATCTGGCTGCAGCATGTGATGGTCCATGCCGTGCCGGTGCTGTGGCGCCTGCACCAGGTGCACCATGCCGACCCGGACTACGACATGACCACCGGCGCGCGCTTCCATCCGCTGGAGATCATCCTTTCGATGCTGATCAAATTTTCGGTGATCGCCGTGCTCGGCGCGCCGGCCGCCGCCGTGCTGGTGTTCGAGGTGCTGCTCAATGCCACGGCGATGTTCAACCACGGCAACGTCAAGCTGCCCGCCGGGGTCGATGCCGGCTTGCGCCTGCTGCTGGTAACGCCGGACATGCACCGGGTGCACCACTCGACGGACAACGCCGAGGCCAATAGCAATTTCGGCTTCAACCTCTCGGTCTGGGACCGCCTGTTCGGCACCTACCGCCATGCGGCGCGACTGCCGCAGGAAAGCATGGACATCGGCGTCGCCGGCCTGACCGGCGATCCGCGCTGCGTGAGCCTCGGCGGAATGCTGGTGATTCCCTTCGTCAATCCCGGCGAGGGTTATGCGATCGGCCATGAAGCCCGCTAATCTCGCCCGCGCCGCGCTGATCGTCGCGCTGGCCGCGGGCCTGGCGCTGGCCTTCGCCAACCGCGGGCAGTTCTCGCAGGAAGCCCTGCAACAGTGGCTGGCATCCGCCAGCTGGTGGGCGCCGGTGTTCTTCATCGCCATCTACGCCGCCGGCACGGTGCTGTTCCTGCCGGGCTCGGTGCTGACGCTGGCCGCCGGCGCCCTGTTCGGCATCCTGCCCGGCGCGCTCTACAGCCTCGCCGGCGCGACGCTGGGCGCGGTGCTGGCCTTCCTCGTCGCACGCCACCTCGCCGGCGCATGGGTGGCGCAGAAGACCGGCGGACGGCTCAAGCAACTGATCGAAGGCGTCGAGGCCGAGGGCTGGCGCTTCGTCGCCTTCGTCCGCCTGGTGCCGCTGTTTCCCTTCAACGTGGTGAATTACGCACTGGGACTAACGCGCATTCCGCTCGGCGCCTACGCGCTGGCCTCCGCGGTGTGCATGCTGCCAGGCGCCCTGGCCTATGCCTGGCTCGGTCATGCCGGCCGCGCGGCTCTGGCGGGCGACGCCAACGCCATCCGCAACGGCATGCTGGCACTGGCCGTGGCCGCCGCGCTGATGTTCCTGCCGCGCCTGGTGCGCCAATTCAAGGCCGGCCTGATGATCACGCCGGAAATGCTGCGCGCATTGCAGGCCGAGGGCGGCGTCGCCGTGATCGACGTGCGCGAGGCCAAGGATTTCGACGGCGAGACCGGCCATGTCCCCGGTTCGCTGAACCTGCCGCTGAATGAACTGCCGGCGCGCATCGATGAGCTCGCCTCCTGGCGCAAGGACGGCGTGGTGCTGATCTGCCGCACCCAGGTGCGCTCGGGGCAGGCTGCGCGTCTCTTGGCAAAGCACGGCTTCAGTGGCCTGCGCGTGGTGCGCGGCGGAATCCTCGCCTGGCGCGAACTGGGCTATCCCACCGAAGGCAATACCGTCACGGAGGGCGCCCTTGGCCTCAATCACGCTTGAGGCCGTCGGCGGCTTTCCGCGCGCGCCGCATTGCGTCACGGCGGGCGAACAGGACACCCTGCCCTCGCGCTACGGCTGGCCGGTCAAGCTGCTCTCGCTTCTTGCCTTCACCCTGGCCTTCGTCGGCTGGCTCAACGAGACCTGGCTGTTCATGTTCGAGAGCCCGATCTGGCTCAACCGCTATACCGAGTACGCCATCATCCTGGCCTTCGGCATCTGGCGCATCGTCGCCGAAAAAAACGCCTACACGCGCCGCCGCCTGATCATCCTGGTCGGCGTGGTGACCGGCCTGTGGTGGCTGGTGCCCTGGCTCAATCCCTTCTTCGAACCCTACATCGGCTACCTCTGGTCGCAGCCGGTGTTTCCCTCGTTGCACACGCCGGGCACGCTGACTTTTTTCCTGGTGCTGGCGCTGGTTTTCCTTTTCGGCCGGCGCGTGATCTGCGGCTTCGGCTGCCCCTGCGTCGGCATTCGCGAGACGGTGGGCTTCGCCTTCCGCGAGAACTCGCCGCGCTCCGAGCTGGCCTGGAAGCTGCGCCACATGAAGTGGGTGTTCTTCGTCTATTACGTCGGCGTGCTGGTGGTGACGCAGTACCCGCCGAACTCCTGGACGATCTCCTTCGTCAGCGGCTTCTACGGACTGGTGGCCGCGACCTACTTCGGCACCTTCTTCATCGCGCCGCTGGTCGGCAACCGCGCCTACTGCCGCTTCCTCTGCCCCTTCGGCGCCACCTTCGGCCTGCTCAACCACGCCGGCTTCTACGACGTGAAGATGGACG
>JBIKKY010000059.1:0-18366 GCA_044360105.1 Sulfuritalea sp. | reverse complement strand
CCGGTGCCGCCAAAACCAAACCTGCGCCCAAGGCAAAACCTGCGGTGAAGCCGGAGCCGGTGGCAAAAGCGAAAGCGGCGCCGAAAACCGCGCCAAAGGCTGCAGCTGCGAAGCCGGCGCGTCCGCGCGTGAAGAAGGCCGCGGGCGTTCCCCCGGAACAGCGCAGGAATTACGTCGAGGTGGCGGCCTATCACATCGCTGAGCGCCGCGGCTTTGCGCCGGGCAATCCGCTGGAAGACTGGGTGCAGGCCGAAGCCGAGATTGACCGGCTGATTGCAGCGGGGCTTCTGGGAACTTAAGCCGGACCCGGAGTCAGGCCGGCAGCAGCACCAGCGCAGCCAGCGGCGGCAAAGTCAGCGAGACGGAGGCGGGGAAGCCCATCCAGGATTTCGCCTCGGCCGCGACGCGGCCGCCGTTGCCGAGGTCGCTGCCGCCATAGTGCGCCGAATCGGTGTTGAGCCGCTCCAGATAATCCTGCGCCAGCGGTACGCCGAGGCGGTAGTTGCGGCGCGGCACCGGCGTGAAATTCAGCACGATCACGGCATGGCGTCCGTCACGTCCGCGGCGCAGCCAGCTCACCACGGATTGGTCGGCGTCATGGCAGTCGATCCATTGAAAACCTTCGGGAGAGAAGTCAAGTTCATGCAATGCCGCTTCGCTCACATACAGCCGGTTGAGTTCGCCCACCAGGCTCTTGATGCCGGCGTGCAAGGGATACTGCAGCAGATACCATGGCAGTTCTTCGCCGGCCCGCCATTCCGACGACTGCCCGAGTTCCGCACCCATGAATTGCAGCTTCTTGCCCGGCGCCATCATCTGGTAGGCCAGCAACAGGCGCAGGTTGGCGAAGCGCTGCCATTCGTCGCCGGGCATCTTGCCCAGCAGGGAACTCTTGCCATGCACCACCTCGTCATGCGACAGCGGCAGGACGAAGTTCTCGCTGTAGGCATAGAGCTGGCCGAAGGTCAGCCGTTCGTGGTTGTAGCGCCGATACACGGGATCGTGCGCCATGTAGTCCAGCGTGTCGTTCATCCAGCCCATGTTCCACTTCATCGAGAAGCCCAGGCCGCCAAGCCAGGTCGGGCGCGACACCATCGGCCAGGCCGTCGATTCCTCGGCAATGGTCAGCGCGCCGGGGTAATCGGCGTGCACCATTTCGTTCAGCTCGCGCAGGAAAGCGATGGCTTCGAGGTTTTCGCGCCCGCCATGGACATTCGGCGTCCACTCGCCGGCCTTGCGCGAGTAATCGAGATAAATCATCGAGGCGACGGCATCGACGCGCAGGGCGTCGACATGAAATTCCTGCAGCCAGTAGGCCGCCGAAGACAGCAGGAAACTCCTGACCTCGTTGCGCCCGTAGTTGAAGACATGCGTGCCCCAGTCGGGATGCATCTTCTGCTTCGGGTCTTCGTGTTCGTAAAGCGCCGTGCCGTCGTAGTGGGCCAGCGCCCAGTCGTCGGCCGGGAAATGCCCCGGCACCCAGTCGAGGATGACGCCGATGCCGGCCTGGTGCAGGCAATCGACCAGGAAACGCAAGTCGTCGGCGCTGCCGAAGCGCGAACTCGGGGCGAAGAACCCGGTGCATTGGTAGCCCCAGGATTCGTCGAGCGGATGTTCCATCAGCGGCATGAACTCGACGTGGGTGTAGGCCATCTCGACCAGGTAGGGCACCAGCCGCTCGGCAAGGTCGCGGTAGCTGTAAAAGCTGCGGTCCGGATGGCGCATCCAGCTGCCCAGATGCATCTCGTAGACACTCATCGGCGCCGACAGCCAGTCGCCGGTTTGACCACTTCTGGCTCTCGCCGCCATCCAGGCCGCGTCATTCCAGGCGTGCGTCGAATCGGGCGTCACGCAGCAGGCCGAAGCCGGCCGCCGCTCGAAGCCGCGCGCATAGGGGTCGCTCTTCAGCTTCACCGCCCCGCTGCCGCGCAGGCGCAGTTCGAAGCGATACAGGGCGCCGGGCGCCAGTTCGGGGATGAACAGTTCCCAGACGCCGGAACCGCCCAACGTCGCCATCTGATGGACGCGACCGTCCCAACCATTGAAACCGCCGACCACGGAAGCGCGTTCGGCATTCGGCGCCCAGACCCGGAAGCAGACGCCGGCAATCCCGTCTCGGGTTTGCGGCACGGCGCCGAAGGTACGCCAGGCCTGGCGCAAACGCCCGCCATTGAACAGGAACAGGTCGTCGGCCGGCGGCTGCGGCAAAAAAGCGTAGGCATCGTATTGCTTCACGCCATCGACATCAACGCGCCACGGCCGCGACGGCGGTGTCGCGCCCTGCCATTCGAACAGGTCGGTACCCTTGCGCCGCGTCAGCGGCGCCCAGCGGCCGTCGGCCAGTTCCAGCGCCACCGATTTTGCGTGCGGACGGAAAACCCGCAGACGCCAGCCGGCGCCTTCGGCATGCAGACCGAGGACGGAAAAGGGATCGTGTTCGCGCGATTCAAACAATGCGGCGCAGGCAGTGGCAGGCATGGTTATATACTCAGATCAGTTTTTGCTATCGTATTGATTGTAGCCGCATTGGAGAATTCACCATGCAATCAATTCCGCAACAGTGCGACGGCGCCACCCGGCATGGGACCGGCGCGAAGGAGACAGAGTCGTGAGAAACAGTGAAATCGCCCGCAATACCTTCGGCATCGTGCTGGCCGGCGGCCGCGGTAGCCGCCTGATGCAGCTCACCGACTGGCGCTCGAAGCCGGCAGTGCCTTTCGGCGGCAAGTTCCGCATCGTCGATTTCACGCTGTCGAATTGCGTGAACTCGGGCATCCGCCGCATCGGCGTCGCCACCCAGTACAAGGCGCAGAGCCTGATCCAGCACCTGCAGCGCGGCTGGAGCTTTCTCGACGGTCGCTTTCACGAATTCATCGACATCCTGCCGGCGCAGCAGCAGATCAGCGAAGACTGGTATCGTGGTACCGCCGACGCGGTAATGCAGAACCTCGACCTGATCCGGCGCAACCGGCCCAAATACGTCCTGGTGCTGTCCGGCGATCATGTCTACAAGATGAACTACGCGCGCATGCTGACCGAGCACGTCGAGCGCCAGGCCGATTTCAGCGTCGCCTGCATCGATGTGCCGCGAATGGAGGCGACCGACTTCGGCGTCATGCACGTCGACGACCAGCAACGCGTGGTGGCCTTCGTCGAGAAACCCAAGGATCCGCCGGCGATTCCCGGACGCCCCGACCGCGCCCTGGCCAGCATGGGCGTGTATGTTTTCAATGCGGACTTTCTCTATGAGCAATTGATCCGCGACCACGACGATCCGAAGTCCTCGCACGATTTCGGCAAGGACCTGATTCCGCATTGCGTCCACCGCTACCGGGTATTCGCCCACAACTTCGCCCACTCCTGTGTCGGCATGGACGAGACTCGCATCCCCTACTGGCGCGATGCCGGCACCATCGATGCCTACTGGGAAGCCAACATGGAACTGACCAAGGTCACGCCCGAGCTCAACCTCTACGACGACGACTGGCCGATCTGGACCCATCAGGAGCAACTGCCACCGGCCAAGTTCGTCTTCGACGACGAAGGCCGCCGCGGCATGGCGGTCGATTCGCTGGTTTCCGGCGGCGACATCATCAGCGGCGCCCTGGTCCGCCACTCCCTGCTGTTTTCGCGTGTACATGTACATAGCTACGCGCAGATCGAAGACTCGGTGATCCTGCCCGATGTCGACATCGGCCGCCGCGCGAAGCTGCGGCGCGTGGTGATGGACAAGCATTGCCGCGTGCCCGAAGGTCTGACCATCGGTTATGACATCGAGGCCGACCGCAAGCGCTTCCATGTCAGCGAAGGCGGCGTCACGCTGGTGACGCCGGAAATGCTGGGCCAGCAGGCCCACCACATCCGCTGATATCCATGATGCGTTGGCTGCGCCCCCGATCATGAATATCAGCAATGTCATTAAGGAGGCCCCCCACCCCCATCCCCCGCCCCGGGGCGGGGGCCAAAATTTGCTCGCTGCGCTCGATAATATGGGTCACTCTCTCATCTCTCTCATTCGTCCGGCGCCGGCCTCCAACCGCTCATGAAAACCTTGGACCTGGTATTTCTCTGGCACATGCACCAGCCGGACTACCGCGACCACGGCTCGGCAAGAGTCGGCGCTGGCGACACGGCGACGGGCGAGTTCGTCCTGCCCTGGGTGTACCTGCATGCCATGAAGGACTATGTCGACATGGCGGCGCACCTCGAACGCCATCCGCAGATGCGCTGCGTCGTCAATTTCGTGCCGGTACTGCTCGACCAGATCGAAGACTACGCACAGCAGTTCGCCAGCGGCCAGTTCCGCGATCCCCTGCTGCGCATGCTGGCGACGCCCGACCTCGACAACATCACCGCAGCCGAACGGAAACTGCTGCTGGCGACCTGCTTCCGCAGCAACCACACCACCATGCTGGCGCCCTTTCCGCACTACCAGCGCCTGCACGACCTCTACCTGCTGCTGGCCGAGGATACCGACTCCACCTACGACTACCTGTCCGGCGCCTATTTTTCGGATCTGGTGACCTGGTACCACCTGGCGTGGACCGGCGAGACAGAGCGTCGCCGCAACCCGCTGCTGGCGAATCTGATGAGCCAGGGCGAGGGCTATGACGCCGGCGATCGGCGGCAGTTGCTGGCCAGCATCGGCGAATTGATCGGCGGACTGATTCCGCGCTGGCGGGCGCTCGCGGAGCGGGGCCAGGTCGAGATCTCGTCCACGCCGAACACGCATCCGCTGTCGCCGCTGCTGCTCGACTTCAAGGTCGCGCGCGAAAGCCTGCCCGAAGCGCCGCTGCCCTTCGCCGCCGCCTATCCGGGCGGGCGCAGCCGGGTCATCGCCCACATCGATGCCGCACGGATCAGCCATGCGCGCCGTTTCGGCGCGCCGCCGGTCGGCATGTGGCCGGCCGAAGGCGCGGTCTCCGAGGACTTCGTCAAGCATCTCGCCGCCGCCGACTGCCGCTGGATCGCCAGCGGCGAGGGCGTATTGAACAACAGCCTCGCGACGAGCAAGCTCAGCGACCCGCGCGCGGCCTACCATCCCTGGAAGCTGGAGCAGGCCCCCGGCCTGACCCTGTTTTTCCGCGACGAGCGGCTCTCCGACCTGATCGGCTTCGACTATGCCAAATGGCACGGCCGCGATGCCGCCAAGCATCTTGTACTGCAGCTGGAAGCCATCCTCGACGCGGCGGCCGAAGACGAAACGCCGGTGGTCAGCATCATCCTCGACGGCGAAAACGCCTGGGAGCACTACCCCTACAACGGCTACTATTTTTTCGAAGACCTCTACGGCCTGCTCGCGGAACATCCGCGCATCCGCACCACGACCTATGCCGAACTGCTGGCGCGGCCGAGCCCGCCCGCCGCTGCCGTCCTGCCGCGCCTGACCGCGGGCAGCTGGGTGTATGGCACGCTATCGACCTGGATCGGCGACGAGGCCAAGAACCGCGGCTGGGATCTGCTGTGCGAAGCCAAACAGAGCTGCGACCGGGTGCTCGCCAGCGGCCGCCTCGATGCCGCGCAGGTTGCCGCGGTCAACGCGCAACTGGCGATTTGCGAAAGCTCCGACTGGTTCTGGTGGTTCGGTGACTACAACCCGTCGGCGGCCGTCGCCAGCTTCGACAGCCTCTACCGGCGCAATCTGGCACGGCTCTATGGCCTGTTGCAACTGGAGCCGCCGGCCCATCTCGACACCCCCATTTGCGCCGGATCGGCCACCGCTGAAGGCGGTTCCATGCGTCGCGTCACACAAAAAAATGCGAATTAAACGCCCCCTCCCCCCGGCCCCCCGCCCGGACGGGGGTGACTGCCAGCTCGCTGCGCTCGATTGTCACGGGGCGCTTCGTATCCACCTGTTTTCCATGCCAATCAGACAATGACCATCAGCCTCCTGTTCGGGGTTCACGCCCACCAGCCCGTCGGCAACTTTCCCGCCGTCATCGATGACGCCCATGTCCGCAGCTACGGCATGTTCCTCCGCGTCATGGAACGCTATCCGGAGTTCCGCTTCAGCGTACATTTTTCCGGCTGGCTGCTGGATGTGCTGTTCGAGCGCTTTCCGGAAGACATGGCGCGCTTGGCGGCAATGACCCGTCGCGGCCAGGTCGAGTGGTTCGGCTCCGGCGACTGCGAACCCGTGCTGGCGGCGATCCCGCACCGCGACCGGGTGACGCAGATCGCCACGCTCTCCGACAAGATCGAGCGCCGCTTCGGCATGCGCCCGTCCGGCGCCTGGCTCACCGAACGGGTCTGGGAGTCCTCGGTGGTGACCTCGCTGGTCGCCACCGGCATCCGCTACGTGGCGGTGGACGACTACCACTTCCTCTGCGCCGGCGAAAGCCAGGACCGCCTCGACAGCTTTTTCTCCACCGACGAGGACGGCCGCCGCCTCGACCTGTTCCCGATTTCGGAAGGTGCGCGCTACCGGCTGCCCTTCTCGCCCGCCCACGAGGCCGTGGCCTGGCTGGAAGACCTCGCCCGTCAGGGACGCCGCGCGGCGATCTACTTCGACGACATCGAAAAATTCGGCATCTGGCCCGAGACCTACGAATGGGTGTTCGAGAAAGGCTGGCTGACGCAGTTCGTCGAGGGCGTGCTGGCCTCGCCCCTGATCCGCACCGAGACCTATGCCGACTACCATGCGCGCGAAAAGACGCGCGGCATCGTGTACCTGCCAACCACCTCCTACATCGAGATGAACGAATGGACGCTTCCCGCCCCGCGCGCCGCGACCTACCATGCCCTGCTCGAACAGGAAAAGGCCGCCGGCCGCTTCGAAGCGCACAAGCCCTTCCTGCGCGGCGGCATCTGGCGCAACTTCATGTCGCGCTACACCGAGGCCAACTGGATGCACAAGCGCATGCTCGGCGCCTCGCGCCGCCTCGCCGCGCTGCCGCCCGAGCAGCGCACGGCCGAACTGCAGGAGTACCTGCACCGCGCCCAGGCCAACGACGCCTACTGGCACGGGCTGTTCGGCGGCCTTTACCTGCCCCACCTGCGCCGCGCCATCTGGAACAACCTGCTCAAGCTCGAGGCGGCGCTGGAACACCTGGCGCCCTGGCCGCGCCAGCAGCAGGGCGACCTCGACCATGACGGCCATGTCGAAACCGCCTTGCGCAACCCGTTCATCCACGCCTACGTGCGCGACGACGGCCACGCGTCGCTGGTGGAATTCTCCAGCCTGGCCGTGGCGCACAACTTCGGCGACACGCTGCGCGCCTACGAGGAGGCCTACCACGCCAAGATCCATCTTGCGGACGCGCCCCATGCCGCAGCGATGGAAACCGCAGGCATCACCTCGGCCCACGACCGCGTCGCCTTCCTGCACACCATCCTGCCCGGCGACGCCGACCCCGACGAGCGTCCGCGCGGCATCTTCGTCGACAACCTGGTCGGCAGCAACGACATGCTGCGTCACCTTGATTTCTATGTTGCCGGCGAGCTTCCCGGCACTTGGACTGCCGCCGGCGAGGGCTGGCGCATCGGCAAGAGCTACCAGCTCGACGGCGACACGCTGAGCGTGGTTTTCCGCGCCGAGGGCGCCGCGCTGCCAAAGCTGATCGAAACCGAGTTGAACCTGGCACTGCCAAGCTGCGACGGTTATGGCGGGCGTTATGTGCTCGCCGACGGCAGCGTTCCCGGCGGCTTCGGCGAGACGCTCGATCTCTCCGGCATGCGACGCATCACGCTCGACGACAGCGAACTGCGCGGCTCATTGCTGATCGAGGCCAGCCAGCCGGTCCGGCTCGAGGCACAGCCGCATCGTACCGTCTCGCAGTCCGAAGCCGGCTTCGAAAAAATCATGCAGGCCGTCTGCATTACGCTGACCTGGTCGCCTGCGGCGGCGCGCGAGCAGCGCATCACGCTCAAGCTAATTCCCGCATCGTAGAATCACGCCGCTACGCCTTCAACTCTTTCAAAGCGACCGATCATGCCCGGAACCCGCTACAAGCTCGAAGTCAATCCCGAGATCCCGGCGCGTCTCGTACGCCTCAACGAACTCGCCAGCAACCTTTGGTACAGCTGGGACCGGCCGACCCGCTCCCTGTTCGCCCGTCTCGGTCAGGGGCTGTGGAAAGCGGTCCACCACAGCCCGAAGGCCTTCCTCAAGCGCATGGACCAGAAGCGGATCAACGAGGCCGCCGACGATCCGGTATTCCTCGGCACGATGAACCGCGTGCTGTCGGCCTTCGATTCCTATCACGCGGAACCCAGGCTGCAACTGCCGGGCAAGCCGCCGCTGCAGGCCACCGACCTGATCGCCTACTTCTGCGCCGAGTTCGGCTTTCATGAAAGCCTGCCGATCTACTCGGGGGGCCTCGGCATCCTGGCCGGCGACCACTGCAAGGGCGCCTCTGACCTGCGCCTGCCCTTCGTCGCCGTCGGCCTGCTCTACCGGCAGGGTTATTTCCACCAGACCATCGACCGTGAGGGTAACCAGACCGCACATTACGGCGACAACGATTTCGACGACATGCCGATCGAAGAGCTTCACGGCGAGGACGGCAGCGAACTGCGGGTCGGCGTGGACTTCTCCGGGCGCACGGTGTGGGCCAAGATCTGGCGCGCCCGCGTCGGCAACAACAGCCTGTACCTGCTCGACACGCAACTGGACGAGAACAGCGAAGCCGACCGCCAGATCGCGCACCAGCTGTATGGCGGCGACCGGCGCACCCGCATCGAGCAGGAAATCCTGCTCGGTGTCGGCGGAGTGCGCGCGCTTGCCGCACTCGGACTGCAGCCTACCGTCTGGCACATCAACGAAGGCCATGCCGCCTTCCAGGTGCTGGAACGCATTCGCCGGCTGATGGCCGACCAGGGCATGCCGTTCGCCGCTGCCCTTGAAGCCGCGGCGGCCAACACGGTGTTCACCACACACACGCCGGTTCCCGCCGGCCATGATCACTTTGCCGACGACATGGTCATGCATTACTTCGGCGAGTTCTGCAAGACGGCCGGTCTCGACCGCGACGGCCTGCTCGGCATGGGTCGCGTCGGCGGTGGCGTCGGCAGCGGCGGCGAATTCAACATGACGGCGCTGGCCCTGCGCGGCTCGCGCTTCCACAACGGCGTCTCGCGCATCCACGGCGAAGTTTCCTCGCGCATCTGCAGCGACATGTGGCCGCAGATCACCGCCGCCGAGAACCCGATGGACTACGTCACCAACGCGGTGCACGTGCCGACCTTCCTCGCCACCGACTGGTACGAGACCTTCGACCGCCATCTTGGCCTGGGCTGGCAGCACCGTCTCACCGACCAGAGCTGCTGGGATAACATCCAGCGCATTCCTGACCAGATTTTCTGGAGCATCCGCCAGTCGCTCAAGGCCCAGTTGCTGCACCTGGTGCATAGCCGCGTGCGCCTGCAGCATCTGCGCAACCAGGGTTCGGAGGCCCACCTGGATCGCGTGCTGCGCAGCGCCGACCCGACCAATCCGACGGTGCTGACCATCGGCTTCGCCCGGCGCTTCGCCACCTACAAGCGCGCCGCGCTGCTGTTCAACAACCTCGACTGGCTGCGCGAGATCATTTCCGATGCACAGCGCCCGGTGCTTTTCATCTTCGCCGGCAAGGCGCACCCGGCGGACGAACCGGGGCGGCAGCTGATCCGGCAGATTGCCGAGCTCACCCGTCAGCGCGAATTCGAGGGTCGCATCCTGCTGGTCGAAGGCTACGACCTGCACCTGGCACGGCGCATGGTGGCGGGCGTCGATGTCTGGCTCAACAACCCGATCTATCCGCTGGAAGCCTCGGGCACCTCGGGCATGAAGGCCGCCATCAACGGCGCCATCAACCTGTCGGTGCTCGACGGCTGGTGGGGCGAAGGCTACGACGGCAAGAACGGCTGGGCGATCAAGCCGGCCGCCGAGGGCCTCGACCCCGCGCAGCGCGACATCGACGAAGCGCGCACCCTCTACGAACTGCTGCAGGACAGCGTGATCCCGATGTACTATCGCAACACCTCGCTCGGCTACTCGCCGGAATGGGTGGCGATGGCCAAGGCGTCGATCGCTTCGATCATGCCCCGCTTCAACATGCAGCGCATGCTGACCGACTACGCCGTGAAGTTCTACTCGCCGGCGGCCGAGCAGTGGCGCCAATACTCCGCCGACAGCTTTTCCGGCGCCCGCGCGGTGGCCGACTGGAAGGCGCGGATACATGCCGCCTGGCCGCGCATCGGCCTGCGCCGTCTCGACAGCGCCGTGCCGCGCATCGGCTATGGCGAGACCATGCACTTCCAGCTCGCGGTGCAGCTTGACGGCCTGACGCCCGAGGACGTGACGGTGGAAATGGTGTTCACCCGCCCCGGCGCGCCCACCACGGTCCACGCGCGGCGTTACCAACTGCAGCACGAGCGTCGCCTGGAAAACGGCGAGCACCTCTTCTCGCGCGAACTGACCCCCGACCAGTGCGGCAAGATGGAATACCGGTTCCGCGCGTTTCCGACCCATCCGCTGCTGACCCATCCCTTCGAGATGGGCAAGATGCTCTGGTTGTGAGCGTGCAACCATGAAGCCGGCCGTGCGCGCCGCCTGGGATGCGCTGACGCGCCACGCGGCGGCGGGTTCCGGCATTCATCTGCGCGACCTGTTCGCCGCCGATGCGCAACGCTTCGCCAGGCTCTCCGTGACATGGAACGACTGGCTGCTGGACTATTCCAAGCAGCGTGTCACGCCCGAAACAATCGGGCTGCTGCAGGGGCTGTGGCACGCCGCCGACGTGCCGGGCTGGATTCTGCGCATGCGCAATGGCGAAGCCATCAACCACACCGAAGGCCGCGCCGCGCTGCACGTCGCGCTGCGCCATCCGGCGACCGGGGGACCGATCCTGCATGGCGGCCAGGACGTCATGCCGGCCGTGCATCACGAACTCGAACGCATGCAGGTCTTCGCCGCGCAGATCCACGGCCGCCACTGGCGCGGCGCCACCGGCGAGCCGATCAGCGATGTGGTCAACATCGGCATCGGCGGCTCCGACCTCGGCCCGCGCATGGCCACCCAGGCGCTGGCAGCCTGCCGCCATCCGGACATCCGGGTGCATTACGTCGCCAACCTCGACGGCGCCGACCTCGCTACCACGCTCGCCGCGCTGCAGCCGCGCACCACGCTGTTCGTCATCGCCAGCAAGACCTTCACCACCCAGGAAACCATGCAGAATGCCGCCTCGGCGCGCCGCTGGCTGGTGCAGGCGCTGGGCGAAGCCGCGGTGGCCCGGCACTTCGTCGCCGTGTCGACCAACCTGGCGGAAGTCGCGCGCTTCGGCATCGACCCGGGCAATGCTTTCGCCTTCTGGGATTGGGTCGGCGGCCGTTACTCGGTATGGTCGGCCATCGGCCTGCCGCTGGCGCTGGCGGTCGGCTTCGACAACTTCCGCCAGTTGCTGGCCGGCGCGCATGCCATGGACCAGCACTTCTTTTCGGCACCGCCCGCGGAAAATCTGCCGGGCCTGCTGGCGCTGCTGGAAATCTGGAACAGCAATTTTCTCGGCGCCGACAACCGCGCCCTGCTGCCCTACAGCCAGTCGCTGGGACTGCTGCCGCGTTACCTGCAGCAACTGGAAATGGAATCCAACGGCAAGCAGACCGACCGCCAGGGCGCAGCCCTGGAGTGCGCCGCGGCGCCGGTGCTCTGGGGCGAACCCGGCACCAACGGCCAGCACGCCTTCTATCAGTTGATCCACCAGGGCGGCCGCAACATCCCCTGCGAATTCATCGCCTGCAAGACACCCGACTTCGACCTGCCCGGGCACCATCCGAAGCTGCTGGCGAATTGTTTCGCCCAGAGCGAAGCCCTGATGCGCGGCAAAACCCTGGCCGAAATCACCACGGAACTCGCCGCAGGCGGCATGGCCCCCGACCGGGTGGCCGCGCTCGCGCCCTACCGCAGTTTCCCCGGCAACCAGCCCTCGACCACGCTGCTGCTGCCGCGCCTCGATCCCTTCAACCTCGGCGCGCTGCTGGCGCTCTACGAGCACAAGGTCTTCGTGCAGAGCATCATCTGGGATATCAACCCCTTCGACCAGTGGGGCGTCGAGTACGGCAAGCAACTGGCCAGCCGCCTGCTGCCGATCGTCGAGGGCAAGGCGCCGGCGGCCGGCCTCGACAGTTCGACCGCGGGACTGATCAACGCCTGCAAGTGAAGATTCTTTTCGCCACGTCGGAAATCGCACCCTGGGTCAAGACCGGCGGCCTCGGTGACGTAGCCGGCGCCCTGCCGGCAGCCCTGCGCGCTGCGGGACATGATGTCAGGGTGCTGGTGCCGGCCTATCCGGCGCTGCTGAAAAGCTTTCCCGAAGCGAAAGAAGTCGCCCGACCGCACTGGCTGGGCGGCCTGCTACCGACGCCGGGCTTGCGCGAAGCCGTCGCGCCCGACGGCACACCGCTGCTGCTGCTGGACTACGCACCCTACTACGACCGCCCGGGCAATCCCTACCTCGGCCCCGAAGGCCGCGACTGGCTCGACAACCACCTGCGCTTCGGCCTCCTGTCACGCGTAGCCGCCTGGCTCGGTTCGGCAGCCAGCACGCTGAACTGGCAGCCCGATGTCATTCATTGCCATGACTGGCAGACCGGGCTCGCGCCCGCCTACCTCAACTACCTGCCCGGGCGCCAGGCCAAAACCCTGTTCACCGTGCACAACCTGGCCTTCCAGGGCCTGTTCGACCACGCCTCGCTGTTCGAACTGGGGCTGCCCGACGCGGCCTGGAGCATGCACGGGGTCGAGTACTACGGCTACCTGTCCTTCCTCAAGGCCGGCCTGCAGCACGCCGACGCCATCAGCACGGTCAGCCCGAGCTACGCACGAGAAATCCAGACCGACGCGGAAGGCATGGGCATGGCCGACCTGCTGCGCCATCGTAGCGCCGATCTCTCCGGCATACTCAACGGCATCGACACCACGCTGTGGAATCCCGCGACCGATCCCCACCTCGAACAGACTTACAGCGCGCGCCGCTTTGAAGGCAAGGCGGCGAACAAGGCCGCACTGCAGGCGCAACTCGGCCTCGAACCGCGTCCAGACCTGCCGCTCTTGGCGGTGGTCAGCCGCCTGACCGAACAGAAGGGCCTCGACCTGTTGCTCGAAGTCGCCCCGCAGATACTCAAGACGCCGGCGCAACTGGTGGTTCTCGGCAGCGGGGGATCTGCGCTGGAGCACGGCTGGACCGCACTGGCGCGCAAGCACAAGAGCCGCTGCGCGGTAAAAATCGGCTTCGACGAAGGCCTGGCCCATCGCATCGAGGCCGGCGCCGACATCTTCCTGATGCCCTCGCGTTTCGAACCCTGCGGCCTCAACCAGATGTACAGCCTGCGCTACGGCACGCCGCCGGTGGTGCGCGCAACCGGCGGACTGGCGGATACCGTGATCGACGCCGCCGACGCCCGCCACGGCAACGGCTTCGTCTTCGGACCGGCCACCACGGCGGCCCTGTTGCCGGCGGTACAGCGCGCGATCGCGGCGTGGCAGGACCCTGAACTCTGGCGCCGCCTGCAAAAGCGCGGCATGGCGCGCGATTCGAGCTGGCTGGAATCCGCCCGGCACTACGTCGCGCTCTACCAGAAGCTGGCCGGCTGACCGGCAGGCCATGCAAAAGACGACACTCACCCTGATCGCCGCCGTCGCCAGGAATGGCGTAATCGGCAAGGACAACCGCCTGCCCTGGCACCTGCCGGCCGACCTCAAACATTTCAAGGCGCTGACCACCGGCCACGCCGTAATCATGGGGCGCAAAACCTGGGAGTCCCTGCCGGAAAAATTTCGCCCCCTGCCCGACCGGCAGAACATCGTCGTCACCCGCAATGCGGCTTATCTCGCCGCAGGCGCCGAGGTCGTCGACTCGCTGCCCGCTGCCGTCGCCGCAGCGCAGGGCGACCAAGCCTTCGTCATCGGCGGCGCCGAACTCTACAAGGCAGCCCTGCCGCTGGCCGACCGCCTGCAACTGACCGAGATCGATGCCGACTTTGACGGCAACACGCATTTCCCCGCCGTCGCCCGCCGCGAGTGGCGCGAGGCCGCGCGAGAAACGCATCGCGACGAAGCGGAATTGGGGTACGCCTTCGTCACCTACGAGCGGACCTGAAGCAAGGATCGCCGTCCCGCCAGCGCCGACTTTTTACGCTCCATCGGCAGCAAAGCAACGGTAGCGGCCGATGGCTCTCGCTGGGGCTACTTCAGCATGCGGCCATGAAGAGTCAGTCGGCAGCAGCTCAAAACCCCAATCTGACCGGCCGCTTGGAGGTGGTCAACAGCCGCTGAGAAAAGCTGCCTCGAAGCCTCTGACCGGCGTACCATGCCAGACAGATGCCCATCTGAAGCAAAGGGATTTTCATGGCCACCAAAAAACCCGCTACAAAAGCCCACGGCAAGGCGCCAGCAAGCCCGGCACAGAAGCCCGACCTGCTTGCCAGCCCCCCCCCCCCCCCGCAGCAATGGGTAAAGGGGCTGGAGCGGCAGCACCCGTAGCCGGCGAGGCATCGGCGCTCCCGCCCCCCGCCTTCCCCATCGTCGGCATCGGCGCCTCCGCCGGCGGACTGGAAGCCTTCGACGCCTTCTTCCGCGCCTGCCCGGTGGATACCGGCATGGCCTTCGTCCTGGTGCCGCATCTCGACCCCGGCCACGTCAGCCTGCTCACCGAAATCCTGCAACGCGCCACCGCCATGCCGGTGCTCGAAGCGCTCGACCAGATCGCGGTCGAACCCAACCACGTCTATGTCATCCCGCCCAACCGCGAGATGGCCATCCTCAACGGCGTATTGCAACTCTCGGTACCTGAACTGGTGCGCGGCCAGCGCATGCCGATCGACGGCTTCCTGCGCTCGCTGGCCGACGATCAGGCCGAACGCGCCATCGGCATCATCCTCTCCGGCACCGCCACCGACGGCACCCTGGGCCTGCGCGCCATTCTCGGCGGCGGGGGTGTGTGCATGGTGCAGGAACCCTCCACCGCCAAGTACGACGGCATGCCGAGCAGCGCCATCAACGCCGGCTACGCCACCCACATCCTGGCGGTGGAACAGATGCCGGCGATGCTGGTGGAAGTCACCCGGCAATCCGTCTACCGGCAGCGCGTGCCGCCGGTCGCCCCGGAAAAGACGCTCACCGGCATCAACCAGATCCTGCTGCAACTGCGCAGCGCCACCGGCCACGACTTCTCGCTCTACAAGAAAAGCACCATCGGCCGCCGCATCCAGCGCCGCATGGCGCAGCACGCCATCGAAGACGAAGCGGTGTACGCGCGCTTCCTCAAGGGCAACCCCGCCGAAATACAACTGCTGTTCAGGGAGCTGCTGATCAATGTCACCAGCTTCTTCCGCGACCCCGAGGCCTTCGTTGCGCTGAAGGACACCATCCTTCCGGCGCTGCTGAAGGGCAAACCGGCCGGCTACGACTTCCGCGTCTGGGTGGCCGGCTGCGCCAGCGGCGAAGAAGCCTATTCCATCGCCATGGTGCTGATGGAGTTGCAGGACGAGATCAAGGCCCGCCACGAGCAGGAACTAAGGGAACTGAACATCCAGATCTACGCCACCGACCTCGACGACGACGCTATTGCCACGGCGCGCGCCGGTCGCTATCCGCCCAACATCGCGCAGGACGTGACCCCGGAACGCCTGCGCCGCTTCTTCACCAAGGACCAAGGTGACCAAGGCGGCTACAAGGTCAAGAAGGACATCCGCGACATGGTGGTGTTTGCCGTGCAGAACGTGATCAAGGATCCGCCCTTCACCAAGCTCGACCTGCTCAGTTGCCGCAACCTGATGATCTATCTGGAGACGGAACTGCAAAACCGCCTGATCCCCAACTTCCACTATGCGCTGCGGCCCGATGGCGTGCTGTTCCTGTCCACCTCGGAGAGCATCACCAGCCGTCCCGACCTGTTTGTGGCACTCGACCGCAAGTGGAAGTTTTACCGCGCCAGCCATCCCCACACCGCGACCCATCTCAAGGCCAATGTCGACATGGCCTGGGCTACCCATGGTGGCAACAGCGCCGGCACCCGCGGCACGGCGGCCAGACTGACGGAGGAGGTAGCCACCGGCAAACTCAACACCGGCCGCGCCGGCAATGTCGCTGCGCTGAGCACCCACGCCCTGCTGCAGACCTACGCGCCGGCCTCGGTCACCACCGACAGCCGCGGCAACATTCTCTACGTGCATGGCGACACTGGCCGCTACCTGCGCCCGGCCCCCGGCCCGGTGAGCAACAACGTGGTCGAGATGGCGCGCGAAGGCCTGCAGCTCGACCTGCGCCTCGCCATCAACCACGCCGCCTCGGTCGCCGAGCCGACGCTGAACAAGGAAGTGTCGGTGAAGACCAACGGCGGCTTCTCCACGGTGCGCTTCAGCGTGCGCGCCCTGCCGCGCGACAAGAGCGGCGAGCCGCTGCTGCTGGTCAGTTTCGAGGATGGCACCGGGGCGGGAAAACCCGCGGACCAAGCCAAACTCGCCGCAGTCAAACCGGGACGCGGCAAACGCAGCACCGCCGCCCATGCTACCCAAACCCCCGAAGCCGCGCGCATCGAGGAACTGGAACGCGAACTGGCCTATGCAAGAGAGAACCTGCAAGCCACCAGCGAGGAGCAGCAGGCCTCCAACGAGGAACTCAAATCCACCAACGAGGAATTGCAGTCGACCAACGAAGAGCTCCAGTCGTCCAACGAAGAACTGGAAACCTCCAAGGAAGAACTGCAATCGCTGAATGAAGAAACCATCACGGTCAATTCCGAACTGAATGCCAAGATCGACCAGCTGACCAGCATCCAGAACGACATGAAGAACCTGCTCGACAGCATCGGCACCGGCACGCTGTTCCTAGACCACAAACTGGTGATCCGGCGCTACACGCCGGCGGCGGTGAAGGTGTATCGGCTGATCGGCAGCGACGTCGGCCGCCCCTTGAGCGACATCAAATCCAACCTTGACGGTGCCGACTTGCAGACTGATCTGCAATCCGTGCTCGATACCCTGATCCCCATCGAGCGCGAAGTGCGCAGCACCGACGGCGCCTGGTACCTCGCGCGCATCCAGCCCTACCGCACGCTGGACAACGTGATCGAGGGCGTGGTGCTGACCTTCACCCCGGTGACCGAGTTCAAGCTCGCCAGCGAGGCCGCGCAACGGGCCACGGCCGAACTGGCGACGACGCTGCAGGCCAGCACGCAACTGGCGCGGGAACTGGCCGAAGGCATCGTCAACACCGTGGTCGAGCCGCTGATCGTGCTCGATGGCGGCTTGCAGGTGATCTCCGCCAGCCGCTCGTTCTATGAGCACTTCCAGGTCGCCGCCGGGCAAACCGTGGACCGCAAGATCTACGACCTGGGCAACGGCCAGTGGGACATCCCGGCCTTGCGCGAACTGCTGGAAAACATCCTGCCGCAGAATCAGGTGATGGATGGCTACGTCGTCGAACACAACTTCCCCGGCCTCGGCCCACGGCGCATGGTGCTGAATGCGCGGCGCATTGTGACGGCGCTGGGGAATACGGAATTGATATTGCTGGCGATGGCTGACATCGAGGCGAAAGGAACATCATGAACCCGACCGACGAGAAGAAATCGGACGAACTGCGCCTGCGGGCAGAAGCCGAGCGGCAGATCGACCGTGCCACCGGAAGCTCTGGGAGCGCCGGCATCCTGCCGGCATCAGACGTGGCCGGCAAGATGCCGGCGCTCCCGGATCTGCTGCACGAACTGCAAGTGCATCAGGTCGAGCTGGAGATGCAGAACGAGGCCTTGCGCGGGGCACAGGCAGAGCTGGAAGCCTCGCGTGACCGCTATCTCGATCTCTACGACTTCGCCCCGGTCGGCTATCTCACGCTCAACGCCAACGGCATGATCGAGCAACTCAACCTCACCGCCGCCGCGCTGTTCGGCATGGAGCGCAAGGATCTGCTGACGCGCCGCTTCACGGCACAGGTCATCGCCGAAGACCAGAATCGCTGGCTGACGCTGTTTCTGGTCGTGATGAAGCAGGACGGCAAGGGCAGTGTCGAAGTGGGCCTGCAGCGCCGCGACGGCACGGTGTTTCCGGCGTTGCTGGATTGCCAGCGGACAAAAGTCGGCGCTGGTGACACGGCACTGCGCATCGCCCTGACCGACATCAGCGAGCGCAGGCAGCTCGAAGCCGAACTCGCGCAGCACCGCAACCACCTCGAGCAACTGGTCTTCGCCCGCACGGCAGAACTGGCAGAGGCGAAGGATGCCGCCGAGGCGGCCAACCGCGCCAAGAGCATTTTCCTCGCCAACATGAGCCACGAACTGCGCACGCCGATGAACGGCGTGATGGGCATGACCGATCTGGCGCTGCGCCGCGCCATCGACCCCAAGCAGATCGACTGGCTGACCAAGAGCCAGGGGGCGGCAAAGCATCTGATGG
>JBIKKY010000019.1:0-52725 GCA_044360105.1 Sulfuritalea sp. | reverse complement strand
CCACGGCACGCGCCGGATCTTCGAGGAATTTCGACACCGCATTGGCCAGATCGCGGCCGAACTGCTCGGCGGAGATCACCCCCTCCGGCGTTTTCACGCCCTCGCGCGAGACGAAAATGGTCTGCGGTGTGGTGCACATCTGGCCCGAATACAGGGACAGCGTAAACGCGAGGTTCTTCAGCATCGCCTTGTAGTCGTCGATGGAGTCGACCACGATGCAATTCACGCCGGCCTTTTCCGTGTACACCATGGCATGGCGGCAGTTCGCTTCCAGCCAGTTGCCGAAGTCGGGACCACCGGTGTAGTCGATCAGGCGCACCGCGGGATTCATGGCGACTTCCTTGGCGACCGGCGCCGCCGCATCGTCAATCAGCAGGCTCACCAGGTTCGGATCGAAACCGGCCTCCTGCAGCACCTGGCGCGCCACGGCGACGCTGATGGCGAGCGGCAGGATCACCGTCGGATGCGCCTTGACGATGACGGGGTTGCCGGTGACCAGGCTGGCAAAAATGCCGGGGTAGCCGTTCCAAGTCGGAAAGGTCGAGCAGGCGATCACCAGCGCGACGCCGCGCGGCATGATGGTGAATTTCTTTTCCATTTTCAGCGGCGGGTTCTTGCCCTGCGGCTTTTCCCAGAGCGCCGTGTCCGGCACATGCTTCATTTCACGCCAGGCCGAGGCCACCGCTTCGAGGCCGCGATCCTGGGCGTGCGGGCCGGCGGCCTGGAATGCCATCATCAGCGCCTGGCCGGTGGTGTGCATCACGGCGTGCGCCATCTCGAAACTGCGGGCATTCAGGCGCGCCAGGATTTCCAGGCAGACCGCGGCCCGTGTGTCGGCCCCAGCCTTGATCCAGCCCGGCATGGCGGTTTGGGCCGCCGCGATCAGCGCATCGGCACTGCAGCGCGGATAGGAAATGTCGAGCGACAGCCCGAAGGGTGAAACTTCCGCACCGCCGCGGGCGACCACTCCGGGCTGGTCGAGTTCGAAGGGTTTGCCGCGATAGGCCTCGAAGGCCTTGCGCCCGTCTTCGATGGCGCTCTCGCCGTAAGCGCGTGGGCCCTCGGCATAGGGACTCCAGTAGCCGCGCGATTCAATCGCGGCAACCGCCTGCTGCAGCAGGGTCTGGTGCTTCTCGAACATGGGATGCGACATCGTGGTCCTCCAGGGGTTTGCTGTTTATTGGCTTCAGGCGGCACGGTGCAGCAAGAAAAACCGCCGGATCATCGTGACCCGCTCCCGAGCCAGGTTCAAGGCCTCCCAGCCTCAAGGGAAGCGCAACGTGATACATTTTCATTGTACATTGCAGTCGCTATTTGTGTCATAATTAAATTGATACTTAAACATTCCTGCTCCCGCCCTCCTCGGCCGCGGGCCGGGAAATGCTTCTATAGTCCGACCGCATGGCATCGGGGCACAATACTGGAGCGGGACATGCAGAAACGGCACCAGGACTTTCTTCCACTCGGCGGCATGCTCCTGCCCGACCGATCGACCCAAGGCACTCGCCCATGAGCTACCAGCACATCATTTTCTCGCTTGAGAGCAACATCGCGCGGATCACGCTGAACCGCCCGGACCGGCTCAACAGCTTCAACGCCGACATGCATCTCGAACTGCGCGACGCCCTGAACCGCACTCGCGACGGCGGCGCCCGCGTGCTGCTGCTGACCGGCGCCGGCCGCGGCTTCTGCGCCGGCCAGGACCTGTCCGACCGCAACGTGTCGGCCGGCAGCGAACCGGTCGACCTCGGCTACTCCATCGAGACGTATTACAAACCCCTGATCCTCTCCCTGCGCGCACTGGAAATGCCGGTCATCTGCGCCGTCAACGGTGTCGCCGCGGGAGCCGGCGCCAACATCGCACTGGCCTGCGACATCGTGCTGGCGGGGCGCTCGGCCTCCTTCATCCAGGCCTTCTGCAAGCTGGGCCTGGTACCCGACGCCGGCGGCACCTGGGCGCTGCCGCGCCTGGTCGGCACCGCCCGCGCCATGGGCCTGGCCATGCTGGGCGACAAGCTTTCCGCCGAGCAGGCCGAGAACTGGGGCCTGATCTGGAAGTGCCTCGATGACGACAAGCTGATGGCCGAAGCCGAGCGGCTGGCCGTCCATTTCAGCACCGCACCGACCAAGGGCCTGGCCCGCACCAAGCAGGCGCTCTACGCCAGCAGCGGCAACAGCCTGGAACAGCAGCTCGAACTGGAACGCGCCAGCCAGCAGGAACTCGGCTTCGGCCACGACTACCGCGAAGGCGTCGCCGCCTTCATGGAAAAGCGCAGCGCGAACTTCAAGGGCGAGTGATGGGACTGACACCGCAACAGATTGCCGAGCGCTGCACCGAAGTCATGTGGCCGGACGACCACGCCGCACGCGGCCTGGGCATCGTCATCGCCAACACCACGCCCGGCGGCGCCATCGTCACCATGAAGATCCGCCAGGACATGGTCAATGGCCACGGCATCTGCCACGGCGGCTTCATTTTCGCCCTGGCCGACACCAACTTCGCCTACGCCTGCAACAGCTTCAACCACCGCGCCGTGGCGGCCGGCGTCGACATCAACTTCATCGCCCCCGCCCATCTCGGTGATACGCTCACGGCCAAGGGCGGCGCGCGCCACCAGGGCGGCCGCAGCGGCATTTACGACATCGAGGTCACGAACCAGGACGGCAAGGTAATTGCCGTGTTTCGCGGCCGTTCAACCCGCATCAAGGGGCACTTTTTCGACGAAAGCGAAAATTCATGAACCACCAAGCCTTCATCTGCGATGCCATCCGTACACCCATCGGCCGCTATGGCGGCACCCTGTCCGGCATCCGCACCGACGACCTCGCCGCGCTGCCGATCAAGGCCTTGATCGCACGCAACGGCAAGGTCGATTGGCAGCAGGTCGAGGATGTCATCTACGGCTGCGCCAACCAGGCCGGCGAGGACAACCGCAATGTGGCGCGCATGGCCGGCCTGCTGGCCGGTCTGCCTGTGGCCGTCCCAGGCACGACGATCAACCGCCTTTGCGGCTCCGGCATGGATGCCGTCGGCACCGCCGCGCGCGCAATCAAGGCCGGCGAGACGGCGCTGATGATCGCCGGCGGCGTGGAGAGCATGAGCCGCGCGCCCTTCGTCATGCCCAAGGCCGACAGCGCCTTCTCGCGCAGTAACGCCGTATACGACACCACGATCGGCTGGCGCTTCATCAACAAGCTGATGAAGCAGCAGTACGGCGTGGACTCGATGCCGGAAACCGCCGACAACGTCGCCGCCGAGTTCAAGATAGGCCGCGCCGACCAGGATGCCTTCGCCCTGCGCTCACAACAGCGCTGGGGCACGGCCCACGCCGCAGGCCGCTTCAAGGACGAGATCGTCCCCGTGGAAATTCCCCAGAAGAAGGGCGATCCCAAGATTTTCGACACCGACGAGCATCCGCGTCCCGACACCACGCTGGAGCAGCTGGCCAAGCTCAAGGGCATCAACGGTCCCGAACTCACGGTCACGGCGGGCAATGCCTCCGGCGTCAATGACGGCGCCTGCGCGCTGCTGATCGCCTCGGAAGCCGCCGCCAAAGCCCATGGCCTGACCCCGCAGGCGCGCGTCGTGGCCATGGCCACCGCCGGCATCGCGCCGCGCATCATGGGCTTCGGCCCGGCGCCGGCGGTGAAAAAACTCCTGGCGCAAACCGGGCTGCGCCTCGACCAGATGGATGTCATCGAACTCAACGAAGCCTTCGCCGCACAAGGCCTCGCCGTCACCCGCGATCTCGGCCTGGCCGACGACGATGCGCGCGTCAATCCGAATGGCGGCGCCATCGCCATCGGTCATCCGCTGGGCATGAGCGGTGCGCGACTGATCACCACGGCGCTCTACCAGTTGCACCGCACCGGGGGCCGCTATGCGCTGTGCACCATGTGCATCGGCGTCGGCCAGGGCATCGCGATCATCATCGAACGGGTCTGAAACCCGGAACCGTCACAGGAGCCGACACGAATGAATGGCGAACACGGTACCGGCCCGGCAGGCGAAGTTGCCACCCCGGCTGCCACCCCGGCTGCCACCGCGGTTGCCACCTCAGTTGCCACCCTGGGCGGCGGCTGCTTCTGGTGCCTCGAAGCCGCTTTGGTGCAACTCGTCGGCGTCGAATCGGTGGTCTCCGGTTATGCCGGCGGCAACATGGACAGGCCCGACTACCACAGCGTGTGTTCCGGCCGGACCGGCCATGCCGAGGTGGTCGAGGTCCGCTTCGATCCCGCCCTGATCGACTACCGCACCCTGCTCACGGCCTTCTTCGCCATCCACGATCCGACCACGCCGGACCGCCAGGGAAACGACATCGGCACGCAATACCGCTCGGTGATCTTCACCCACGGCGACGAACAGGAAAAAATCGCCCGCGCCCTGATCGCGGAACTCGATGGGGCGAAAATGTGGCCCGGAGCCATCGTGACCGCCGTGTCGCCAGCGCCGACTTTCTGGCCTGCCGAGGATCACCACCAGAACTACTACGCGAACAACCCCCTGCAGGGCTACTGCCAGGCGGTCGTGGCGCCGAAGGCGGCGAAACTGCGCAAGGTATTCGCCGGGCGCCTGAAAGGCGATTGAGCAGCCCTATTCGGCGTCGGGTTGCAGCGCCGGCACCGACCTGGCGAAGGCCGGCAGGGTCAGGCAGTGTTCGTGGATGCGCATCACCGTCGGCACGTGGTCCAGCCGGGCCTTGAAGCGCTGGGCGTTGAAGATCTGCGGCACCAGGCAGATATCGGCCAGGGTCGGCGTGTCGCCGTGGCAGCAGACGCCGGTGCGCGGGTCGCCGGCCAGCATCGCCTCGACGCCGGCCAGTCCGGTCTCGACCCAATGGCGATACCAGGCGTTTCTCTGTTCCTCGGCAATGCCGAGCGTTTTGTTCAGGTATCCCAGCACCCGCAAGTTGTTGAGCGGATGGATCTCGCAGGCAATCGCCAGCGCGATCGCCCGCACTCGCGCCCGGTCGGCGGCCGCGGCGGGCAGCAGGGGTGGTTGCGGCCGCGTCTCGTCAAGGTACTCGATGATCGCCAGGGATTGCATCAATACGGTGCCGTCGTCGTCCAGCACCGGAACCAGCGCGGCCGGGTTCATCGCCTTGAACCCGGCAGCAAACTGCTGGCCGCCTCCCTGCAAAAGATGAACCGCCGCATACTCGTAATCGATGCCCTTTAGCGCCAGCGCAATGCGCACACGAAAGCTGGCGGAACTGCGAAAGTAGTTGTAGAGCTTCATGGCTGTCCTGTAAAAAAAGAGGCACTGATTAAGTCCGTTCGCGTTGAGCCTGTCGAAACGCAAGCCAATCAAATCAAGGGCTTCGACCGTTCGACAAGCTCACGGCTCAGCCCGAACGGTAGGTACTTGTTCAGCGTTTCCAAAAGCAATTTGAAGGCGTTGCCCGTCGCTGCCCGGGCAAAGCGTGCATGCGCCAAATCACCGGACTATAGCCCCCGCCAATTCAATGTCAAAGCCTGCCTGCGCTCATCGCTGCCTCCAGTTGCCCGGAGAGGCTCCCGACGCGAGCGGCCACGGCATCCGCCTGGCGGCGGCCACCGTTGCTTCGCTCGCCCTGGTGGCCATTTGGTGGTTCCGCCGGCGCAAACCCGCCACCGGACCCGAAACAGGCCCGGTGTCCGCGCCGGAAAACGTCGCGCCGGACACCGCTTCACCGCCAGCGACTCCTGCGGTCGAGGCAACGCTGGCGACGGCAGCGTTGGCCGGCACGCCGCCCGATGTCCCGTCAGCCGCAACGCAACTGCCGGCCGCCGTGACTCCGGCACACCCCGCCGATGATGCGCCGCGCAGTGCGCCTGCCGCGACCGGCGCAGCGCCAGCGGCTGTACCTGATCCGGGGCCGGTCAAATCAGCTGAACCGGGCGCGACGGCTTCATTCGAGCCGCCGGATAGCCAGCCATCCGAAGCGCGTCCGGCGAACGAGACCATGATTCTCAACTTTTCGCTGGAAGAAGCCGACCCCGAAGTGGTGGCTCGCGAAGCTGCAGGATCACCGGTGCCGTGCCCCGTCAACGCCCCCGAGCCACCACAGACTCCGCTGGAAACCAATCTGGAAACCACTCTGCAACTGGCTGAAATAATGTTGTCGATGGGGCTCGAACAGGGTGCCGCGCAAGCCCTGCTCGAGTACGCCGACGCCCAGCCGCGCAATGCCGTCTATCACTTGCTGAAACTGCTCGGCATTTATCGCGGCCGGGGACTGCAAAAAGAATTCGCGGAGACCGCCGAGAAACTGCACAAGCATTTCAACATCCGGGCTGAGGAATGGGGCAAGCCTGCTGCGGGCGAAACGCCGATGCTGGAAAATTTTTCCCGCGTGTCCGAGCATGTACAGAAGATCTGGTCACAGCCGGGGGAATGCATCGCCTATCTGCGGCACCTGCTGGAAGACAATCGCGACGGTGCGCGAGCAGGGTTCCCGCAGTCTGTAGCCGAAGAATTCCTGTTGCTGATCAAAATCCTCAAGGACGATCAGGCCTAGTCAGCCCGCGGTACTGCCCCAGTCAGGGCTTTAGTGCTTTTCAACTGCCTGGAACGTGACGCTGGATCAACTGATCGATGGCGCCGAAAATACTGAGGCCATCGCCATCCCGCATGTCTATCCTGACGCGGTCGCCAAAGCGCATGAAGGGAGTTTTTGGCTTTCCCTCTTCGATGGTTTCGTACATGCGCAGCTCGGCGATGCAGCAATAACCCACGCCGCCATTGGCCACGGAGGAACCGAACAAGCCGCCCTGCTTGTTCGACACCGTACCCGAACCGATCACCGAGCCGGCCTCGAGCTCACGGGTCTTCGCCAGGTGCGCGATGAGCCGGGCGAAATTGAAAGTCATATCGACGCCGGCGTCGGGTTTGCCGAAGGGCTTGCCGTTCAACGCGACCTCGAGCGGCAGGTGCAGCTTCGTGTCTTTCCACGCCGCCCCGAGTTCGTCGGGTGTGACGGCCACCGGCGAGAAGGCCGAGGCCGGCTTGGACTGGACGAAGCCGAAGCCTTTGGCCAGTTCGGCCGGAATCAGGTTGCGCAGGCTGACATCGTTTACCAGCATCAACAGGCGGATCTGCCGCGCGCATTGCTCGGGCGCGGCACCGAGCGGCACGTCCCCTGTTACCACCACCACCTCGGCCTCGAAATCGATGCCCCAGGCTTCGTCGCAGGCGAGCACCGGATCGCAGGGGCCGATGAAGCTGTCGGAACCACCCTGGTACATCAGCGGATCGACGTGAAATTCCGGCGGCAGTTCGGCGCCGCGGGCCTTGCGCACCAGTTCGACGTGATTGATGTAGGCCGAGCCGTCGGCCCACTGGTAGGCGCGCGGCAGCGGGCTGTGGCATTGCCGCGGATCGAAGGGCACGGCGTGGCGCGCTGCGCCATTGTTGAGCGTCTCATACACGGCTTGCAGGCCGGGCCGCACGGCATCCCAGTCGTCGAGCGCGGCCTGCAGCGTCCGGGCGATGCCTTCCACGGTCTGGCATAGAGTCAGATCGCGGCTGACCACCGCCAGCGTGCCGTCACGCCCGCCTTGCTTGAGCGTCGCCAGCTTCACGGCCGGCCCCAGTTCTTGTAGCTGCCGTCGTGCATCCAGCGCGCGTGTTGCGGCGCCTTGCGGGTGACCGCCCATTCGTTGATCATGTCCCACTTCACGTCATCGAGCCGCTTCATCATTTCCGGCGTGTGCGTGTTGACCGCCAGTTCGAGCCGATGGCCGCTGGGGTCGAAGAAGTAGATCGACTGGAACAGGGCATGGTCGGTGGGGCCGACCACCTCGATGCCGTCGGCTTCGAGCCTGGCCTTGGCCGCCATCATCTCTTCCATGCTGCCAACTTCCAGGGCCAGATGCTGGGTCCAGGCCGGCGTGTTCGGATCGCGGCCCATTTCCGGCTTGGTCGGCAGCTCGAAGAAGGCGAGGATGTTGCCGCCGCCGGCATCGAGGAACACGTGCATGTAGGGATCGGCCTCTCCCGTCGACGGGACCGCGTCCTCGGCGATGGCGAGGATGAAGTCCATGCCGAGATACTTGCCGTACCACTCCACGGTCGCCTTGGCGTCCTTGCAGCGGTAGGCGACGTGGTGAACTTTCTTGATGAGACCGGCCATGTTCAGACTCCTTCGCGGGCAAGCTTGAGTGCTTCGCGCAGCGTGCCGATGTCGCCGATGTGGTTGGCGAGCAGCAGTATCAGGCGCGCATTGAGCAGTTCCGACTGCTCGTCGGTCAGATCGCGGTGCGTGTTGATCAGCAGTTCATAGAAATCGTCGGCCGGCGAATAGGCGCTGAAGTAGCGCTTGCCCGCTTCGGAAAAATTCGGGTTCAGGTTGAGGGACATGACACCTCCCGTAGAGCCGCCTCAAGGGAGGTGTACGCCCCCGCGGGGGGCAGCGAGGTGAACTTTCGAGCGTGGGGGCTCATGCTTGATTTCCTTTCAGGCATTGCAGGTGGCGCGGGCCACCGCGGCCGTGACCTTCGCGGCGTCGAGCGCTCGCCAGCGCGCGGCGACATGCTGGTCCGGACGAAGCAGGTAGACCGTGCCGGGCTTGGCGTCGTAGCGCTGCGCAGCGATGCCCTTCGCGTCCTCCAGCACGGTGAAGCCTTTGGCCGCCACACCGGGCGAGCGCGTAACCAGCGCGGTGCGCAGCGGAATGTCCAAAAAAGTCGGCGCTGGCGACACGGCGAGCACTGCGGCATCGAGAGATTTCTGGTCGTCGACAAAGCAAAGCAGCACAAATTCGCCGCCGACCTTGTCCAATAACCAGCAGTCGGCCCCGTTGTCCCGTAGCGGCGCATCGTCCAGCGGCGCACCCGGCAGCATGCGCCCGGCGAATGTGTCGCCCGCCTCGTCCGGCGTATTCAGGCTTGAAGTCGTGAGGAAAGACGGCACCGACAGGCGCCCGGAATTCACCAGGGCGCGGCCGAAGCCGTGGTCCTTCGCCAGGCTCAGCACCGCATTGCGGAAGGTCCGGCTGACACGGCTCTTGGGCGTGATGAAATCGGTCGAGCGCGTCGAATTCATCAGGTTCTCGTCGGCGGCGAAAACCCGCTCTTCGCTGTAGCTGTCGAGCAGCTTTTCGGGTGCCTTGCCATCGATGACGAGCTTCAGTTTCCAGCCCAGGTTGTCGGCGTCCTGCAGGCCCGAGTTGGCGCCGCGCGCGCCGAAGGGCGACACCTGGTGCGCGGCGTCGCCGACGAACAGCACGCGGCCATGATTGAAGCTTCCCATGCGGCGGCACTGGAATGTATAGACACTGACCCATTCCAGTTCGAACTCCCTCTCAGTTCCGTCAAATGCGCCCAGCATGGCCTTGATCCGCGGCAGGACGTTCTCCGGCTTCTTCTCTTCCTCCGGGTCGGCGTCCCAGCCGAGTTGGAAGTCGATGCGGAACACGCTGTCGGACTGCTTGTGCAGCAGCACCGACTGCCCGGGATGGAAGGGCGGGTCGAACCAGAACCAGCGTTCGGCGGGAAACTCCGCCTTCATCACCACGTCGGCGATGAGGAAGCGGTCCATGAAGATCTTGCCTTCGACATCGAGGCCCAGCATGCGGCGGACCGGGCTGCGGGCGCCGTCGGCGGCGATCAGCCAGTCGGCCTCCACCGTGTAGAAGCCGTCCGCGGTCTCGACCTTGAGCGTCACGGTCTTGTCGCCCTGCTCCACCGAGACGAGCTTGTTCTTCCAGCGCAGCTCGATGCCCGGCCTCGCGGCGGCGCGCGCCGCCAGGTATTCCTCGAGGTAGTACTGCTGCAGGTTCACCATGCCCGGCCGGTGATGGTCGGCTTCCGGCACCAGGTTGAAGTTGTACACCTCCTGCTCGCGGAAGAAGGTGCGGCCGACGTTCCAAGACACGCCCTTGCTGCAGACCGCTTCGCCGACGCCATAGCGGTCGAGGATTTCCAGCGCACGCTTGGCGTAGCAGACGCCGCGCGAACCGATTGAGACGGTATCGTCCTCGTCCAGCAGCAGCACCGGAACGCCCTGCAGTTCAAGGTCGAGCGCGGCCGCCAGGCCCACCGGGCCGGCGCCGACCACTACCACCGGCACTTTCAGCGTCTTGCCGCTGGCGATTTCTGGCGGTGTCTTGTACTCGAACCTGGGGTAGGTGTAGGTCTTCAGCATCGAGAAGTCTCCGGCAAAGAGTTATGCGCAGCGGTATCCCTTGGGACGGCGCTGGCGTCACGGCGCCTGCAGCGCATGCCACATCTGCTGGTCGCGCTCGGCGGTCCAGATGCGCGGATCGCGAATCCCGGAAGCCTCGTCGTGGGCCCGCGTCACGTCGAAGGGCAAGCAGTGTTCGTAGATGAACACGCTGGCAAACTTGGGATCCATGTTCTTGCGCGTGTGCGCCATGCAGGCGGCCAGATCCATGCCCTGGGCCACGGCTTCCTGCGCGCTGCGGTAGAGCGTCGACACGAAGTCGCGGGTATAGGCAAGTCCCTGCTGCACCCGCTCGGGATTCATCAGGGCCGGACCGCGACCGGGAATCATCTTCTCGGGCTTCAGGGCCGCCAGCGCATCGAGCGTCGCCGGCCAGTCGGCAAGGTAGGCGTCGCCCGTGTAGCAGGCGGCATCGGCCTCGACCAGGTCGCCGGAGAATAGTATTTTCTGCTGCGGCAGCCAGACCACGGTATCGCCCTTGGTGTGGCCACGGCCGAGGTGCATGATTTTCACTTCGAGCTCGCCCATCCACAACGTCATCGCGCCTTCGAATACGACGGTCGGCCAGGTCAGGCCGGGCACGCTCTCGACCGCGTTGAACAGGCGCGGAAAGCGGCCGATCTCGGAATCCATGTCCTGCTGGCCGCGCTCGACGATCAGCTCGCGCGTCTGCTTCGAGGCGATGATGTCCTGCAGGCCCTCTTTCTTGTAGCCGGAGGCGCCGAGCACGCGCACCGCATGGTAATGGGTCAGCGTGACGTACTTGATCGGTTTGTCGGTGATCTGGCGCACGTAGCGGATCACGTCCTGGGCCATGACCGGCGTCGCCGTGGCGTCGATGATCATCACCGCGTCGTCGCCGATGATCACGCCGGTGTTCGGGTCGCCCTCGGCGGTATAGGCGTAGGCGTTGTCGGACAATTTCTCGAAGCTGACTTTCTTCTCTTCGAGGTCGGCATGCGAGGCAAATTTTTTCTCGTTCATCGGGGCTCCTTGGCGGCGATCAGATTTTCTTTGATCGTAATTGATTTTTCCTAATCGTAATTGCTAAAGCTTCAACTGTCAAGCTTCTGGTGCCGCCCGTGCCGCCCGCCGCTGCCCGGTTTCAGGGGTGTGCAGGCGAGTAGACGGGGGCCTGGGCCGGCGCCTGGCTGCCGCTGCGCAAAGCGGTGGCGGCTTGACGATAGGCCTGCAGGGCCTCCTTCCTGCGCCCGGCGGCCTCGAACTCGCGGGCGCGGCGCAGCCAGTCGTCGGCGGCAGCGTCCGCCGCCGCGCTGATCGCCGTCTCGCCGGCGCCGACTTTCCGAGTATCAATTCCGGCCGCGGGCGTGGCGTAGTTCAATGCCGCGGTCTGCTCGCCGGGCTTGCCCCGCTTCGCGGTGATCACCATCCCGGTCGTGGCGCGACTCGAAGCGGCCGCCTTGTTCGCACCCGTATCTCCCTTGCGGATTACGGCGAGCGCCGCACGATAGAGCTTCAAGGCATCGTCGCGCCGTCCGGCCGCTTCCATCTTGCGTGCCTGGGCCAGCATCCTGTCGGCACGGTCCGGCACCGGTTGCGAGCGCACGGGGGGTCCCCAGGAAACCTTGGGCTGCGCAACAACCTCCGAAAACTTCTCCTGGCCGGCGATTTCCTGGCCGGCGATTTCCTGAGCGATCTTCAGATTGTTGTTGCGCATCGCCCAGCGCATGGCGTCATCGCCGTACTCGTTGACGATGTCGCTGCGGGCGCCGGCCACCAGCAAGGTCTTTGCAATCGACTCCTTGCCCTCGCGTGCCGCCATCATCAGCGGCGTCGAACCGTTGGTGGACAGCGCGTTGATGTCGGCGCCACGTTCGAGCAGGTAAGCCACCACCTCGGCGTGGCCGCCGAAGGCCGCGTAGTGCAATGCGGCCCACTGCTTGCCTTGCCGGTTCAGGCTTGCACCGCGTTCCACCAGCCAGCGGACGGCTTCCAGCTTTCCCTTCCAGGCGGCATGCAGCAGCGCCTGTTCGCCGTTCGAATTGACCTTGTTGATGTCGGCGCCGCGCGAGACGAACAATTCCATCATCGGAATGTTGCCTTCCCAGGCGCCGATCATGACCCCGGTGCCGATCACGTTGCCTTCGAAATCCGGCGGCAGCCCGGCATCCAGCCACTCGCGCGCCGTCGAAACATCGCCCAGTTCGATGACGATGGAAAACCTGACCCGGTCGGGCAGGTTCTGAGCCTGCGCGGACCATGCCGCCAGAAACAATGCAAACACAAGGATGAAAATTTTCATGGACCGAAGTATACGTCGGCCACCTTCGCAGCGGCAGGCGGTGCGCGGCATGCCGAAGCGCCATGCGACGGACCGGCAACCGCTGGCGCAACAGCGAGTCGTGATGATGCCAAAGCACCGATCCCGGCAGGGAATATCGTCCCCATCGCAGGCTCAAGGGACATACCCCACCAGGGGATACCGTCCCCATCGCAGGCTCAGGGGACATAAAATCCGGCCGATGCCCGTCCACCTCGCCCTGCTGCTGAGCTTTGTCCTGCACGCCACCCTGATCATCGGCCCGGTCTGGCTGGCAGCAAAACCGCCTCCCTTACCTCCGCCCAACATCGAAGCGCGACTGCTTCCGCGCCCCGTCCCCGAAGGGATGGCTGAAGCCGTCAGTACCGAGGCAAGAAATGCCGACGCCATTCCGCAGCAACTTCCCGTCCCGCCCCGCAGCTTGCAAGGCGCATCGTTGCGGCGTGCGCAAGCCGCCCTGTCGAAACACCTGTTCTATCCGCCGCAGGCCGTGGCCATGGGACTGGAAGGCGAAGTCATCCTGCTGCTGTCGCTGACGGAAAGCGGCCAACTGGTTTCCGCCAGCGTCGCCCGCAGTTCGGGCCACGCCATCCTCGACCAGGCCGCGCTCGATGCCGCGCGCAACATCGGCGCCCTGCCCGGCAACCCCCGTCAGACCCTGTTTCCGGTGAGCTTCAGGCTGCAGTGATTCCGTTTTGAGCGGCGGCGGGGCAAGGCCGGAAAAGTCGGCGCTGGCGATACGGCGATAGCACCGAGCAACCGTGCCTGGCCCGATTTCTTGACCGGGTGGGAAGCACGAAATGATTATCCGGCGGCTGCGCCGAGCGTCCAGGCAATCGAAGTACGACAGCCGCGGAGCACATCACCGCCATCTTCCGCTACGAACCTCACGGGCTTGGCGTCATTCCCCGGCCACGGCGACCGCGTCGCTGTCATCCTCCGCGACATGCGTGCCGGAAAGATAGGAATACACGGTCGGCACCACGAACAGCGTGAAGAAGGTGCCGAGCAAGAGGCCGCCGACGATGACCCAGCCTATCTGCTGGCGCGATTCGGCGCCGGCGCCGGTGGCGAAGGCCAGCGGCACGGCGCCGAGCACCATGGCGCCGGTGGTCATCAGGATCGGCCGCAGGCGCAGCACCGCCGACTCGATCACCGCCGGCGTCCGCTCGCGGCCCTGGGCACGCAACTGGTTGGCGAATTCGACGATCAGGATGCCGTGCTTGGTGATCAGGCCGACCAGCGTCACCAGGCCGATCTGGCTATACACGTTGAGCGTACCGCCGCTCGCCCACAGGGCCAGCAGGGCGCCGGTCATCGACAGGGGCACGGTCAGCATGATGATGAAAGGATCGCGGAAGCTCTCGAACTGCGCGGCCAGCACCAGGTAGATGAAGGCCAGCGCGAGGACGAAGGTCAGCGCCAGCGAACTCGACGAGACCTTGAACTCGCGCGACTGGCCGTTGTAATCGACCGCGTAGCCGCTCGGCAGGATGCGTCCGGCGACGCCTTCCATGTAGGCCAGCGCCTCGCCCATCGCATAGCCCGGCGCCAGGTTGGCGCTGATCGTCACGGCGCGGCGCTGGCCGAAGTGGTTGAGCTCGCGCGGGCTGACGGTCTCGCCCACCCTGACCAGGCTGTCGAGCGGCACCATCTGCCCGCCGTTGGCACGGACGAATGTACCGCCGACGTCGGACGGGTTGCTGCGGTCGGCGGCCGCCACCTGGACGATGACGTCATACTGCTCGCCATCCTGCTTGTAGCGCGTCACCTGGCGGCCGCCGAGCATGGTTTCCAGGGTGCGGCCGACGGTCTCGACGGCGACGCCGAGATCGGCGGCACGCTCGCGATCGACGGCGACCGCCAGCTCCGGCTTGTTCAGCTTGAGGTCGGTATCGACGTTGGTCAGCCCCGGATTCTTCGCAAACTCGCCGAGCAGGCGGTCGGTGACGTCTTGCAGTTCGGCATAGGAAGCCGAGGTGATGACGACAAAATTGACCGGCCGCTCGCGCGGACTCTGGCCGAGCGAAGGCGGCGTCACCGGGAATGCCAGCACGCCGGGAATGCCGAAGAACTTCGGCTGCAATTCCTTGGCGATGTCGAATGCGCTGCGGCCGCGCGCGTTCCAGTCGGTCAGGCCGATGAAGGAGATCCCCTGCGAGACCGTCGGATTGCCGGCAACGACGAAGTAACGCTCGACATCCCTGGTCTGGCTGTAGATCTCTTCGAGCTGTTTCGCATACTTGGCGGTGTAGTCCAGCGTCGCGCCCTCCGGCCCGAGGAAGACGCCGAGGATCACGCCGCGATCCTCGGCCGGGGCCAGTTCCGATTTCAGCGCCTTGAGGAAAAACACGCCGGCGCCGGCGACGACGACGAAGGCCAGCAGCACGATCCAGCGCCGCTTGAGCGAGGCCGACAGGACGCGCCGGTAGCCTTCGGTCACCCAGTGCAGGAAGCCTTCGATGGCGAGGAAGGCCTTGCCGTGCTTCTTCTCGTGGGTCAGCAGCAGCGAGCACATCATCGGCGACAGCGTCAGCGCGACGAAGCCGGAAACGATCACGGCCCCGGCCAGCGTCAGCGCGAACTCGGTGAAGAGCTTGCCGGTGCGGCCGGTCATGAAGGCGACCGGGGCGTACACCGCCGCCAGCGTCAGCGTCATCGCCACCACCGCGAAACCGATCTCTTTCGCTCCCAGCAGCGCCGCCTGGCGGCGGTCCATGCCGTTCTCGATGTGGCGGTAGATGTTTTCCAGCACCACGATCGCGTCATCGACGACCAGGCCGATGGCCAGCACCAAGGCCAGCAGCGTCAATGTATTCACCGTGAAGCCGAGCGCGAACATGATGGCGAAGCTGCCGATCAGGGAAACCGGAATCGTCACCAGCGGGATCAGCGTCGCCCGCACATTGCGCAGGAAGAAAAAGATGATCAGCACGACCAGCAGGATCGCCTCGCCGATGGTCGTGAACACCGCCTCGATCGAACGGTCGATGAAGATCGACGAATCGTAGGCGATCTTCGCCTCCATGCCCGGCGGTAAATCCCTGGTGACGCGCGGCAATTCGACGCGCAGCGCCCGTGACAGGTCCAGTGGATTGGCGGTCGCCTGCTTGATGACGCCCAGCGCCACCGCGCTGCGGCCGTTGAAACGCACCGAACTGCGTTCGCTGGCGGCGCCGATTTCGACGCGGCCGACATCGCGGATCTTTACCGGGTAGGGGCTGGCGGCGGTCGGCGCCCGCACGACCACTTGCTCGAACTGCGCTGGCGTACTCAGGTCGGTTTGGGCGACTACCGAAAACTCGCGCTGGACGCTTTCGATGCGCCCGGCCGGTACCTCGACGTTCTGTTTGCGCAGCGCGTCTTCGACGTCGGCCGGCGTCAGGTTGTGGGCCGCCAGGCGTTCGCGGTCGAGCCAGACGCGCATGGCGAACTTGCGGTCGCCGAAAATGCGCACGTCGGCCGCGCCCGGCAGCGTTTGCAGGCGCGGCTTGACGATGCGGCTGGCGAAGTCGGTCACCTCCAGCGGGGAATGCTGGTCGGAGGAAAAGGCGATCCAGATGATCGGATTGGCGTCGGCCTCGACCTTGGCGATTACCGGCTCCTCGATCGCCTGCGGCAGCTTGGAGCGCACGCGGGCGACGCGGTCGCGAACATCGGAAGCGGCCGAATCGGGATTGCGCTCGATCTTGAAGCGCACCGAAATCTGGCTGTTCTCGGCGCGCGAGATCGACGAGAGGACATCGACACCCTCGATCCCGGCCAGCGAATCTTCCAGCGGCTTGGTGATCTGCGATTCGATGATTTCGGCCGAGGCGCCGCGGTAGGTGGTATCGACGGTGACCACCGGCTCGTCGATCTTGGGATACTCGCGCACCGGCAAACGCGTATAGGAAACAATCCCGATCAGCATCACCGTGAGGCTCATCACGGTGGCAAAAACCGGGCGCTGGATGCAGAGTTCGGAGATCCTCATCTCACCGGCCCTGCGCCGGCTTGCCGTCCGTCGGTCCGCTCGTTCCGCTCATGCCGCCTGGCACCGCCGAGCCGATCGGCTTCACTGCCGCACCGTCGCGCAGCTTGAGTTGGCCCGCCGTAACGACGCTGTCGCCCACCTTCAATCCTTCGACAATCTCGACGCTTCCGGCCTGGCGCTGCCCGGTTTTGACCGGCGTCTGCTTCACTTTGCCGTCGGTGACGACAAACACCGAAATCCCCTGGGCCGCGGGCACCAAAGCCTGCTCCGGAACGGTCAGGACGTTTTCGCGGCTGGCGAAAACCAGGCGCACGCGCATGAACATCCCCGGGCGCAATGCGCCTTCCGGGTTATCGAGCCTGGCGCGCACGGCCAGCGAGCGGCCGTTGGCGTCGATCAGCGGATCGATCGCATCCACCGTCGCGGAAAAACGCTTGCCCGGCATCGCGTCGCTGCTCAGCTCGACACGCTGGCCTCTGGCGAGCTTGGCCAAGTGCAGTTCCGGCAAACGAAAATCCACCTTCAGCGTGGTCACGCCTTCGAAGTTGACCAGTTCCTGGCCTTCCTTGACGTAATCCCCCACCGATACGCTGCGCAGGCCGACGACGCCGGCAAACGGCGCACGCAAGGACATCTTGCCGAGCCTGGCGGTGGCCAGCGCAACACTGGCCTCCTGTACCTTGAGCTGCGCCCGGGTTTCATCGAGCGCGCGCTGCGAAACGAATTTCTTCTGGATCAGTTCCTCGTTGCGTTTCAGGTTGGCCTCGGCCAGCCCGAGGTTGGCCATCGCCTGCTGCAGTTCGGCCGCCTGGGTCTGCGCATCGAGTTCGATCAGCACCGCGCCTTTGGCCGCCTTCTGGCCATCGGCAAAACGGATCGCCGCGATCCGCCCGGAAACCTCGGGCCGCAAGACCACCGAGTCGATTGATTTCAGCGAACCGACCGCGCTTGCCTCGTCATCAAGGCTGACCGATGCCACCCGGGCGATTTCAACCGCCATGGCAAAACCACCCGGCGAACCGCCGGGCGGAGCACCTGCCTGAGCGCCGGGTTTGGCAGCACTTGCCGCCGGCGCGCCACCGACGGTCTGGTTGGCGTACCAGGCAAACGTCGCCAGGCCGGCAAGGCCGATGACGGCCGCGGCAATAACCAGAGTGCGATTCTTCGATGGCATGAGACAGTCTCGTGTTGGGACGCCGCGGCATCCACGATGCCAGAATGGCGATACTTTTGTTAAGGATTGTTACTGACCAGCGAGTCAGTAATCAAAAGCGAATTCTACTCTCGGGGCTCACTGTTCGCCATGCTGCTTTTCGCCGGATGGACGTCTTCGCGTCCTTTGCTGTCGGCGGACAGTCAAACCGGATTGTCGATATCGACGAACTCGCAGGCGATGCCGAATTTTTCCGCCAGATGCTCACCCAGGGCCATCACGCCGTAGCGCTCGGTGGCGTGATGGCCTGCGGCGATGTAGGCCATGCCGGTTTCCCGCGCAAGGTGCACGGTCTGTTCCGATATCTCGCCCGAAACGAAGACGTCGGCGCCGGTGGCCAGCGCGGCTTCGAAGTAATCCTGGGCACCGCCGCTGCACCAGGCGATGCGCGCCACCTTGCACGTCGGGTCGCCGATCAGCAATGGCGCGCGGCCCAGCACCTGCTCGAACTGGCGCAGCAGGTCGCCGGCAATAGTCGGCGCTGGCGGGACGCCGACAAAACCGATGTCCTGCTCTCCGAAGCGGCCCGTGACGGCCCAGCCGAGGTGCCGTGCAAGTTGCGCATTGTTGCCCAGCGTGGCATGGGCATCCAGCGGCAGATGGTAGGCAAACAGGTTGATGTCGTGCGCCAGCAGGCGCGCCATGCGCCGCTTGCGGAAACCCGTGATGCGACCGTCCTCGGCTTTCCAGAACCAGCCGTGATGCACCAGCAGGGCATCCGCGCCGCGTTCGATGGCGGCCTCGATCAGCGCCTGGCTGGCGGTGACCCCGCAGACGATGCGGCCGACACGCGCGCGGCCTTCCACTTGCAGACCGTTTGGGCAATAATCACGGAAGCGCGCGGCGTCCAGCAGGATGTCAAGATAGGCGCGAAGTTCCTCCCGAAGCTCCTCCCTTGGTACGGCATCACCTGGCTTCATCTTTACGCCCCGAAAAAACCAAATTATGCGCCGCCTTTGGCTGATTTTTGCCCAGACCGTCACGGTCTGCATTGCAGTACTCTTCGTGGTCAAGACACTCAAGCCGGAGTGGCTGACCCACATGCCGGCCACCGGCGGCGTTACGGAAGTAGCGACGGTATTCCAAGCCCCTGCCGGCACCGAGGCACTGCGTCCCGGTTCCCATGCCGAAGCGGCAAAAAAGGCGGTTCCGGCGGTGGTGCACATCTTCACCAGCCAGGAGGTGAAGGGCACGCGCCATCCCTTCATCAACGACCCGATCTTCCGCCACTTCTTCGGCGACCGCTTCGGCGAGGAATCGCAGCGCCGTTCGGGGCTGGGCAGCGGTGTGGTGGTCTCGCCCGAGGGCTATATCCTGACCAACTTCCACGTCATCGACGGTGCCGACGAAATCGAGGTCGCGCATAACGACGGCCGCAAGTACAAGGCGCGCGTCGTCGGCTCGGACCCCGAATCAGATTTGGCGGTACTGCGCATCCCCGCCGACCACACCTTGCCGGTGATTGCATTCGGCAGCAGCGACAGCCTGCGCGTCGGCGACGTGGTGCTGGCCATCGGCAATCCCTTCGGTGTCGGCCAGACCGTCACTTCCGGCATCGTTTCCGCCCTCGGCCGCTCGCATTTGGGCATCAACACCTTCGAGAACTTCATCCAGACCGATGCGGCGATCAATCCCGGCAATTCGGGCGGCGCCCTGGTCGATGCCAACGGCCACCTGGTGGGTATCAACACGGCAATCTATTCGCAAAGCGGCGGCTCGATGGGCATCGGCTTCGCAATTCCCGTCTCGCTGGCGAAGAATGTCATGGAACAGATCGTCAAGACCGGCGGCGTGACGCGCGGCTGGGTCGGCATCGAGGTGCAGGAACTCACCCCTGAACTGGCCGAATCCTTCAAGCTCGACAGCACCCAGGGCGCGCTGATTGCCGGGGTGATGCGCGGCAGTCCGGCCGACAAGGCCGGCATCAAGCCCGGTGACGTGCTGACCCAGGTGGCCGGCAAGCCGGTTAAGGACGCCCAGGTGATGCTGGAACTGATCGCCGCACTGGAGCCGGGCAAAACCTCCCGCTTCGAACTGAAGCGCGAAGGGCGCGTCGTCGGCGTCGACGTCATCATCGGCAAGCGGCCGAGGCCGCCGAAGGAATAGGCGTTACGACGTCATTCCGGGCTTGACCCCGGATCGGGTCCGGGACAGGCTCCGGAATCCAGAGCTGCCGTGCTGGATTCCGGCTTTCGCCGGAATGACGGAAAGCTACCTCAGCGAGGCGTTCAGCGCATCCAGTGCCTTGCTGCCTGGACAGAGATAAGCGTCGCCGAGCTGGTTCAGCGGCTTTTCCACCGTGTTCAGGTGGCGATGCAGGTCCTCGGCGCTGCTGTCCACATAGAGCAGGCCGGTAACAATCTCACCTAGTGCGTGCCGCTCCTGCAGATAATTCATCGCGGCGACGCGATCCGACGGATCGTAGTCGTTGTCCAGCTTGCGCAGATGCAGAACCGATCCGTCATGCTGAACGATGCGCCGCAGTTCGCCGGGAGCATAGGTGGCGTTGATCTGGTCGCGCGGCAGGATGAAGTCGAGGCGATTGACGGCGTCGTTGTGCTCGCGCACGTAGTCGTAGCTCTTGGTCGATCCGGCGTGGTTGTTGAACGTCACGCAGGGGCTGATGACGTCGATGAAAGCCGGTCCGCGATGACGCAGGGCGCCCTTGATCAGCGGTATCAGCTGCTCCTTGTCGCCGGAAAAGCTGCGCGCGACATAGCTGGCGCCCAATTGCAGGGCGAGGGCGACGAGATCGATCGGCGTGTCATTGTTAACCACCCCTCGCTTGCTTTTTGAACCCTTGTCGGCGGTGGCCGAGAACTGGCCCTTGGTCAGGCCGTAGACCCCGTTGTTCTCGCAGATGTAGGTCATGTTCACACCGCGGCGCATCGCATGGGCGAACTGGGAGATGCCGATAGAGGCGGAATCGCCGTCGCCCGAAACACCCATGTAGGTCAGGTCACGATTGGCCAGCGCGGCGCCGGTCAGCACCGAGGGCATGCGCCCGTGCGTGGTGTTGAAGCCATGCGAGGCGCCGAGGAAGTAGTCGGGCGTCTTCGACGAACAGCCGATGCCGGAGAGCTTGGCGACTCGGTGCGGCTCGATGTCGAGATCGAAGCAGGCCTGCACCACGGCCGCGCTGATCGAATCGTGGCCGCAGCCGGCGCACAGCGTCGAAATGGCGCCTTCGTAGTCGCGCCGGGTATAGCCCAGCGAGTTCCGTGGCGCGTCAGTGCGCAGCAGTTTGGGTTTGGCGAGATAGGTCATGAGGCCACCTGTTTGCGAATGGGGGTCACCTTGTGCTTGGAAAGCGCGTCGGCGATCCTGCCGGATATGAAGCGGGCGGTGATCGGCGTGCCATCGTAGTGCAGGACACGGATCAGCTTCTTCGGGTCGATTTCACCCTCGGTCAGCAGCAGCATGCGCAACTGGCCGCTTTCGTTCTGCTCGACGACGAAGACGACGTCATGGTCGTTGATGAAGTCGATGATCTCGTCGGCAAACGGAAAGCCGCGCACGCGCAGGGTATCGACATGGACGCCCTGCGCTTCGAGCAGGGCGGAGGCCTCGGCCATGGCCGGACTGGTCGAACCGTAATAGATCGCGCCGAAGCGGGTGGGCTGCGATGCCGGCTTCAGCACCGGCGCCGGCACCATGGCCTTGGCCGTTTCGAACTTGCGCCGCAGTCGTTCCATGTTGTACACATAGTCCGTGCCGGCTTCGCTGTACTTGGCGTAGGCATTGCGCGTGGTGCCGCGACTGAAGAAGGCGCCCTTGGTCGGATGGGTGCCGGGAATCGTACGCCAGGGAATGCCGTCGCCGTCGACGTCGAGATAGCGGCCGAAATTCTTGCCGGCATCCAGCATCTCCGCCGTCATTACCTTGCCACGATCGTAGCGGCGGCTATCATCCCAGTCGAACGGCTGGCACAGACGATCATTCATCCCGATGTCGAGGTCGAGCAGGACGAAGACCGGCGTCTGCAGCCGATCCGCGAGGTCGAAGGCCTGCGCGCCGAGCGTGAAGCATTCGTAAGGATCTTCGGGAAACAGCAGCACATGCTTGGTGTCGCCGTGCGAGGCGTAGGCACAGGCGATCAGGTCGGATTGCTGGGTGCGTGTCGGCATGCCGGTGGACGGACCGCCGCGCTGGACGTTGAACACCACCACCGGCACTTCGGCGAAATAGGCCAGGCCGAAGAACTCCTGCATCAGCGAAATGCCGGGACCGGACGTTGCGGTAAAGGCACGCGCGCCGTTCCAGGCGGCACCGATCACCATGCCGATCGAAGCCAGTTCGTCCTCGGCCTGCACGATCGCATAGCGCGCCATGCCGTTGTCGGGGTCGGTGCGGTACTTGCGGCAATAACTGCCGAAGGCCTCGATCACCGAGGTCGACGGCGTGATCGGATACCAGCCGGCCACCGTGGCGCCGCCATACACCGCGCCGAGGCCACAGGCATTGTTGCCGTTGATGAAAATCTGCTTGCCGACGCCATCGGCACGCTCGACGCGCAAGCCGATCGGGCAGGAAAGTTCAGCCCGGGCGTGGTCGTAGCCCAGCTTCAGGGCATTGACGTTGGCGTCGATCAGCTTGTCCTTGCCGCGATACTGGTCAGCAATCAACTTTTCGACGACGCCGAATTCCATGCCGAGCAGGGCCGTGAGCGCACCGACATACATGATGTTCTTGAACAACTGGCGCTGCCGTGCATCGCTGTATTCGCGGTTGCAGATTTCGGTGAGGGGAATGCCCAGCACCGTGATGTCCTCGCGGAAGCGCGAACGGGGCTGCGCCTTGGTCGAATCGTAGAACAGGTAGCCGCCGGGTTCGATCTCGGCGATGTCACGATCCCAGGTTTGCGGATTCATCGCCACCATCAGGTCGCAACCGCCGCGACGGCCGAGCCAGCCGTCCGCCGAGACGCGCATCTCGTACCAGGTCGGCATGCCCTGGATGTTCGACGGAAAAATGTTGCGCGGCGCCACCGGCACGCCCATGCGCATGATGGCGCGGGCAAACAGTTCGTTGGCCGAAGCCGAGCCCGAACCGTTGACGTTGGCAAACTTGATGACGAAATCGTTGCTGCTCTGGATTGGTTTCATGGCACTCATGTCCTTTTCGCCTCGGTCCCTGCTTCGGCGCATTGCAGGAAGAATTTCTGCATGTCCCAGGCGCCGGTCGGACAGCGCTCGGCGCACATACCGCAATGCAGGCAGATGTTTTCGTCCTTAACCATGACCCGTCCCGTCTTCAGCACGTCCGAGACGTACAGGGCCTGATCGTGGTTATTCGCCGGCGCCTTGAGCCTGCCGCGCAGATCATCCTCCTCGCCATTGCTGGTGAAGGTGATGCATTCCGTCGGGCAGATATCGACGCAGGCGTCGCACTCGATGCAGGTCTTGACCGTAAACACGGTCTCGATGTCGCAGTTGAGGCAACGCTCGGCCTCGGCGCAGGCCATGAAGGGATCGAAGCCCATTTCGAGTTCGAGCTTGATGTCCTTGAGGGTCTTTTCCAGCGCCTTGACCGGCACCTTCTTGCGCTCTTCCTCGGAAACCTGATTGTCGTAGCTCCACTCGTGGATGCCCATTTTCTGGCTGACGAGGTTGGTCATCGGCGGCGGACGGTCGTCGAGCTTTTTGCCGCGGCAGAACAGATCGATCGAGATCGCCGCCTCGTGGCCCTGGGCCGCGGCGGTGATGATGTTCTTCGGACCGAGCGCCGCATCGCCGCCGAAAAACACTTTTGGCAGGGTCGATTGCAGCGTCTTTTCGTTGAGTACCGGCATTTCCCACTTGTCGAACTCGAGGCCGATGTCCTTCTCGATCCAGGGGAAGGCGTTCTCCTGGCCGATGGCCACCAGGACCTCGTCACACTCATGAAGCTCGTCGGGTTCTCCGGTCGGGATCAGGCTGCGCCGGCCCTTGGCGTCGTATTCGGCGCGCACGATTTCGAACAGCACGCCGGTCAGCTTGCCATTGTTATGTTGGAATTCCTTGGGCACGCGCATGTTGATGATGGGAATGCCTTCGTGAATCGCCTCTTCCTTCTCCCAGGGCGAGGCCTTCATTTCCTCGAAGCCGCTGCGTACGATGACCTTGACGTCATCGCCACCCATCCGGCGCGCCGAACGGCAACAGTCCATGGCCGTGTTGCCGCCGCCCAGCACGATCACGCGCTTCGAAATCGTCGTCGTATGGCCGAAAGCCACGTTGGCCAGCCAGTCGATGCCGATATGTATGTGTTTGGCGGCTTCCTGGCGACCCGGAATCGGCGCATCGCGCCCCTTCGGCGCACCGGTGCCGACGAACACGGCATCCCAATCGCCGTCCACCAGTTCGCGCAGGCTGCTGACCCACTGGTTATAGCGGGTTTCGACACCCAGATTGATGATGTAGCCGCACTCTTCGTCAATGACGCTGTCGGGCAGGCGGAATTTCGGGATCTGGCTGCGCATCATGCCGCCGGGCGAGGCGCCGCTATCGAATACGGTGACCTGATAGCCAATCGAAGCCAGGTCGCGCGCCACGGTCAACGAGGCGGGGCCGGCGCCGACGCAGGCAATCCGTTTGCCGTTCTTCTTTTCCGGCGCCCGCGGCAAGCGGTCCTGGATGTCATCCTTGAGGTCGGCGCAGACACGCTTCAGCCGGCAGATGGCCACCGGTTCCTTGTCCACCCGGCCACGGCGGCAAGCCGGCTCGCAGGGGCGGTCGCAAACGCGCCCGAGGATGCCAGGGAAGACGTTCGAGCGCCAGTTGATCATGTAGGCATCCGAATAACGGCCGGCCGCAATAAGGCGGATGTATTCGGGAACGGGGGTGTGGGCCGGACAGGCCCATTGACAATCCACGACCTTGTGAAAATAGTCGTGTGCGCCGATGTTCGTCGGTTTCACGTGCGCTCGATCTCCGGTTGCGATGCTGCTCAATGTGCGCCGGCAGGACGTCGGCGCCAATTCGGGTGCACTCTAGCACCGTCCGGCTTGCAGAAAAACCGGCCGGGTCCAGCTTCCATGATAATTCGCCGGATTTTCCATCCCGGCCAAAAATCGGCTAGTCTTTAACCCTCAATTTCTGTCGGGTGTTATTCATCATGGCTCTGCGCGCAATCATTTTTGATGTCGACGGTACCCTCGCCAACACGGAACGCGACGGTCATCGCCCGGCGTTCAACGCGGCTTTCGCCGAAGTCGGTCTGCCCTGGCACTGGGATGAAGCCTTTTACGGCACCCTGCTGGATGTCGCCGGCGGGCTTGAAAGAATTCGCCACTACGCCGAAAAGTTCGACCCCGCGACGCGCGCCCGGCCGGACTTCGACGAACTGCTGAACCGGATCCACGAGATCAAGACCCGCAACTACCAGCGCCTGCTGGCAGCAGGTGCGATTCCATTGCGGGCGGATATCGGTCAAGTGATCTGCGATGCGCGCACCGACGGCGTGCGACTGGCCATCGCCTCGAGTTCCAAGCTGGAAAACGTGGTCGGCCTGTTGCGCGCCAATCTGGGTCCGAATGCCGACACCTGGTTCGATGCCATCGCCTCCGGCGCGGTCGTCAAGGCGAAGAAACCCTCGCCGGAAATCTACCAATGGACGCTGCGCCAGCTCAATCTGCCGCCCCGCGATTGCCTCGCCGTGGAGGACTCTTCCCACGGGCTGGCGGCGGCCCTCGCGGCGGGAATTCCCACGGTGATCACGGTCAGCGACTACACCATCAACGAGAATTTTGATGGTGCGCGCATGGTCTTGCCGGAAGCCGACCAGATCTCGCTGGACCAGCTGCGACTTTGGCACGCCACCGCAAGCACTTCCTGAACAGCAGCCCCGGTCCTGCAGGACCTCAGTACTAGTCGCGCGACTGCTGTTCGGCGCGGTCGAGTTCCCGGTTCATTTCCTCGTCCGAGGGCGGCCGGTAGTCGGACTGGCCGGTCGGCTCGGGCTTGACGATGAAGCTGGCGAGGATGATCCCCAACTCGTACAGCAGCCATAGCGGCACCGCCATCATGAACTGGGAAATCACGTCGGGCGGCGTGAATATCGCACCGATGACGAAGGCGCCGACGATCACGTAGGGACGCCACTCGCGCAGCTTGATCACGTCGACCAGGCCGATCTTGACCAGCACGATGACGACGATCGGCACCTCGAAAGTCACGCCGAAGGCGAGGAACATCGTGAGGACGAAGGAAAAGTACTTCTCGATGTCGGTCATCCAGGCCACGCCCTCCGGGGCGAACTGCGCCATGAAGCCGAACACCATCGGGAAAAAGGCAAAGTAGGCAAACGACATGCCGATGAAAAAGAGGACCACCGAGGCGGCCACCAGCGGCATCGCCAGCTTTTTCTCATGGGCATACAGGCCCGGCGCGACAAAGGCCCAGACCTGATAAAGCACGTAAGGCAGGACGATCAGGAAGGCCGTCATCAGGGAAACCTTCATCGGCACCAGGAAGACGCCGACCACATCTGTGGCGATCATCTGGCCACCTGCGGGGAGTTTCTTCAGCAACGGGTCGGCCAACAGCGAATATAGCTCGCGGGCGTAAAAAGCCAGCGGTACGAAAACAATGCCGACGGCGATGAGGATTCGGATCAGGCGGTCGCGCAACTCGACCAGATGGGAGAGAAAAGTCTCTTGCTGGTCAGACATCAGGTCTTGCCTGCTTCTGCGGTCACGGGAGCCGGGCCGGGCGCCGGGCCGGGCGCCGGCATCGATGCCGCCTGTGCCTCGACTGCGGGAGGGGCTTCAAAAGTCGGCGCTGGCGACACGGCGACATCGGCTGCCAGGGGTTCGATTACCTTGTTTACGGAAGATTCCACCTCGCGCATTTCGTGGGTCACGGAAGCCTGCAGGTTCGTCACCTGACTGGTCATCTCCTGTTGCATCTTTTTCAACTCGTCCAGCTGGATCTCGCGATTGATGTCGCTCTTTACATCGCTGACATAGCGCTGCAGGCGCCCGAGAAGGAGGCCGGCGGTGCGCGCCACCTTGGGCAGACGCTCCGGGCCGATGACGATCAGCGCCACGACGGCGATGATCATCAACTCGGACAGGCCTACGTCGAACATGGGTTCGCTTGAAGTGGGTAAATGGCAGGAGAGGCTACAGGAGCATTCATGACTGCCAAAGCAGGCAGACCGTCATGCCGCCAGAAATCAGGATTTGGTCTGTTCCCGACGCGACTCGACGTCGATGGTCTGGCCGGTAACCTGTTGCGGCTCGGCCGCCTTTTCGGAGGGTTTGTCGGCGCTGGCGTCCTTCATGCCGTCCTTGAAGCCTTTAACGGCGCCACCGAGGTCCGACCCCACGTTGCGCAGCTTTTTCGTGCCGAATACCAGCATCACGATCACCAGGACGATCAGCCAGTGCCAAATACTAAATGAACCCATTCTGCCTTCTCCTCGCGCTCATTGAATTTTCAAGGCGCTCTGCGCTTGAGCATGGAACCCAGGGGCTCGGGGCCGCCCAGGATGTGAACGTGCAAATGATACACCTCCTGCTGTCCGATCCGCCCGGTGTTGATTATGGTTCGGAAGCCCTCGGTGAGCCCCTGGCTGCGGGCCAGCTCGTTGGCCTTGGCCAGCATGTGACCGAGCAGCATGCGGTGACCCGGCTCGGCATCCATAAGCGACGGGATGTGCAGCTTGGGCACGATCATGAAATGCACCGGCGCAATAGGGTTGATGTCATGGAAAGCGAAGATTTCCTCGTCCTCATAGACTTTCTTCGACGGAATCTCGCCGCGCGCGATCCGGCAGAAAATGCAATCGCTCATCGTCAGGGGTTCCGGCTGTTCTTCTCGTCGATGCCCGAAATGCCTTCGCGGCGGCGGAATTCGACCATCACGTCATCGACGCCGATGCCGAACTGCGCAAGCAGGATCATGCTGTGGAACCACAGGTCCGTGACTTCGCGCACCAGATGCAGGCGATCGCCATCCTTGGCGGCCATGATGGTTTCCGCGGCTTCCTCGGCAACCTTCTTGCAGATCGCGTCGGTACCCTTGGCATACAGGCTGGCGACGTAGGACGAATCGGGCGCCGCGCCCTTGCGTTCGAGCAGCGTCGCCTGAATGCGGTGCATTACTTCAAGATCTATCATTTCTTGCTCCAGTTTTCCCTTCCGGAATCCAGGAAGGGGGTGACGAATGTGCGCCGGCCGGTGACGACGCCCATCCGTGGTCTGCCAAGGTCGAAAACCTGCAGTCATCCGGCAACAACACGCACAGTCTACATATTAATGGCCGATGACAGGATGAATTTGTCCATTCGGAAATGGAGCTGGCGTTGAAGGGATTGATAATCAAAGTCTAACAAGGCCGGATGCAATCGGCACGCCCGCCAGGTGGCCGGCGACCGGCTGGCTTCGCGTGTTGCGACAAGGATCCGTGGCCGGCGTGCAAAGGATGGCGATTTCCCCAGTAGAATCGCGAGGCGGGAAGCCGGTGCCACGGTCCTTCGCCGCATCCGCAAGCCATGCAGCCGACCCTCCCCCAAAAAAACCATCTGGAAAGTGCGATGAAAAAACTGTTCTCCATAACCCTGCTGGCGGCCTTCGCCCTGAGTTCCCATGCCGCCGACGCGCCGGACACGCTGGCGAAGATCAAGTCATCGAAATCCGTCACGCTCGCCTATGCGCAAAACGCCGCGCCGTTTTCCTTCGACGACACCAAGACCTTCAAGCCGGCGGGATACTCGATCAGCCTCTGCGAAGGCATCGTGACGCAGATCCAGCGGCAACTCGGACTCGACGCGCTGAAGATCAACTGGGTCGCGGGCACCACCCCCGAGCGGTTGGCGATGGTGGCCGAGGGCAAAGCCGACATGGAGTGCGGCGTCACCACCAACACGCTCAAGCGCCAGGAGAAAGTCGATTTCAGCACCACCACCTTCATCCAGACCGGCGCCCTGCTGGTGCGCGCCGACGGCGGCGTGAAAAAGGCGGCGGATCTCGCCGGCAAGAAGGTATCGGTGGTCGCCGGGACGACGACCGAAAAGCGCATCACCGAGGCGCTGGCCAACGCCAAGATCCCCGCCGAGGTGATGCCCTTCAAGGACCGCGAGGATGCCTTCAAGGCGCTGGAAGAGGGCAAGGCGCAGGCCCTGGCCGGCGACCGGATCGTGCTGGTCGGCCTTGTCGCGCGCGATACATCGCGCACCCGCTTCGCGCTGCTGGACCAGGACTTCTCGCTGGAACCCTACGCCTTCGCGCTGCGTCGCGGCGATCCCGATTTCCGCCTGGCCGTCAATCGCGCGCTGGCGGTGACTTACCGCTCGGGCGCCATCGTTTCGGTCTTCGATCGCTGGTTCGCGCCGTTCAAGCCCAACGACGTGCTGATCGCGATCTACGGCCTCAATTCCATGGAAGAATAAACCGGCAGCCGCGGCCGGCGGTCGCGCTACGCGACCGGCCCGCCGTGTCGCCGGCGCCGACTTTTTTAGGCTCCCGCAGTTTCCGGTCGAGAATGCCGCAAACCCGCTCCAGCCCTTTTCCAAGGACACCGTTCATGTTCGGCCCGCACAAGATCGAGATTCCCTGCCTGATTGCCGCCGCCCTCCTGCTCGCCGCCTGTTCCGATCCGAAGCAGGCGGCGCCCAAGCCGGCGCCCGAGGTGGGCTTCATCACCGTGGCGCCGCGCGACGTGCCGCAGGTGTCGAGCTTCGTCGCCCAGACCGAGAGTTCGCGCCAGGTGGAGATCGTTGCGCGGGTCGCCGGTTTCCTCGACCGCATCGCCTACGCCGAAGGCAGCTTCGTCAAGGAAGGCCAGGTGCTGTTCCAGATCGATCCGAAACCCTTCAAGGCGCAGCTCGATGCGGCGCAGGGCGAACTGGCGGCACAGCAGGCGCGCCTGACGACGTCAGCCGCCACCCTGAAGCGGGTCAAGCCGCTGGCCGAACAGAACGCCCTGTCGCAGGCCGACCTGGATCGCGCCACCGGCGATTTCGAGATGGCCACCGCCGCCGTGCATTCGGCGCAGGCCAAGCTGCAGGAGGCCCAGCTCAACCTCGACTACACCACTATCCGCTCGCCGGTCAGCGGCTCGACCGGCCGCGCCCTGCAGCGCGAGGGCGCCTACGTCGGCGCGGCGGCGGAGACCGCCCGCCTGACCTACGTCGCCGCGCTCGATCCGATCTGGGTCACCTTCAGCATTTCGCAGAACCAGATCGAGGCCTACCGCGACAAGATCGCGAAGAAGCTGCTGGTGGCACCCGCCGAAAATCAGTACGCGGTCGAACTGGTACTGCCCGGCAACCGGGCCTATCCGCATCGCGGCCGGATCAACTTCGCCGACCCCTCGTTCAGCCAGGACACCGGCTCCTTCATGGTGCGCGCCGCGGTGCCCAATCCCGACAAGGAGCTGCGCCCCGGCATGTTCGTCTCGGTCAATCTGCACGGCACCATCCGCCCCGGCGCCGTGATCCTGCCGCAGTTGGCGGTGCAGCAGGGCGCGCGCGGGCACTTCGTGGTGCTGGCCAACGCAAAGAACGAGGCGGAGATCCGGCCCGTGGTGGTCGGCCCCTACCTCGGCGACAAAGAAATCCTGATCGACCAGGGGCTGAAGGCCGGCGACCGGGTCATCGTCGACGGCTTCGCCCGGCTGGCACCCAACATTCCGGTGATACCGGTCCCGGCCGAAAAGCGGGCCGCGACGCCGGCCGACAACGCTGCGGAAAAGCCGGCTGGAAAGCCCGCGGAAAAATCCACCGAGAAACCCGCCGCCCCCACCGCCCCCTCCGCGCGCTAAGGGACGGAACCGCGCATGTTCACCCATTTCTTCATCGCCCGGCCGATCCTGTCGTCGGTCATCTCGCTGCTGATCGTGCTGGCCGGCGCCGTCTCGCTCTCCGTCGCGCCGATCGAGCAGTACCCCGACATGGCGCCGCCGCAGATCCAGGTCAGCGCGCGCTATCCGGGCGCCACCGCCGAGGTCATCGCCAACACCGTGGCCGCGCCGCTGGAGGCGCAGATCAACGGCGTGGACAACCTGCTGTACTTCCAGTCGGCCAGTTCCTCGTCCGGCAACCTGACGCTGAACGTGATTTTCGCCCCCGGCACCAACACCGACATCAACCAGGTCAACGTGCAGAACCGCGTCAGCCAGGCCATGGCGCAATTGCCGCAGACCGTGGTGCAGCAGGGCGTCACGGTGGACAAGAAGTCGTCGAGCTTCATGATGGTGTTCTCGATCTTCTCCCCCGACGACAGCTACGATCCGACCTTCATCGACAACTACGCAAACCTCAACATCCTCGAGGAACTCAAGCGCATCCCCGGCGCCAACCGCGCCAGCGTCTTCGGCCTGCCCGACATCGCGATGCGCGTCTGGCTGCGGCCCGACCGCATGGCCGAGATGGGCGTCACCGCCAAGCAGGTGGCGGATGCCATCCAGAGCCAGAACCAGACCTTCGGCATCGGCCAGCTCGGCGCGCAGCCGATGCTGCCGGACGTGCAGCAGTCCTTCGTGGTCACCGCGCAGGGCCTGCTGACCAAGCCCGAGGAGTTCGAGGACATCATCATCCGCGCCGCGCAGCAGGGCTCGGCCATCGTCCGCCTCAAGGACATCGGCCGCGTCGAGCTGGCCAAGCGCGACTACAGCATCGCCAGCCGCATCAACGGCAAGGTCGGCACCACCATCGCGGTGTACCAGCAGCCGGGGGCCAATGCGGTAGAAACCGCGAAAGCCGTGCGCGCGCGGCTGGCCGAGCTGAAGAAATCCTTCCCGCCGGGGCTGGACTACAAGATCGTGCTCGACACCAGCCTGTTCACCCTCAACTCGATCGAGAAGGTGGTGCATACCTTCGTCGAGGCGGTGATCCTGGTCGTGCTGGTGGTCTTCGTCTTCCTGCAGACGCTGCGCGCGACGGTGATCCCGATCCTGGCGGTGCCGGTGTCGATCATCGGCACCTTCGTCGGCATGCACCTGTTCGGCTTCTCGATCAACATGCTGACCATGTTCGGCATGATCCTGGCGATCGGCCTCGTCGTCGATGATGCCATCGTCGTGGTCGAGACGGTGGAAGCCAACATGACGACGAAGAAGCTGTCGCCCTTCGAGGCGGCCAAGGCGGCGATGACCGAAATCGCCGGGGCGCTGATCTCCATCGTGCTGGTGCTGCTCGCCGTGTTCCTGCCGGTGGCCTTCCTCGGCGGCGTGACCGGCACGCTCTACAAGCAGTTCGCGGTGACCATCGCGATTTCCATGGTGATCTCCGGCATCATGGCCCTGACGCTGTCGCCGGCGCTGGCCGCGATCATCCTCAAGGCGCACCACGGCGAAAAGAAGGGCTTCTTCCTCTGGTTCGAGAACAGTTTCGAACGCGTGCGCCAGGGCTACATCGGCGGCGTCGCCCGCATCATCGACAACCCGGTGAAAGGCGTCGTCGCCTTCATCGCGGTGCTGGTGGCGATCCTCGCCCTGTTCCGCATCGTGCCCTCGAGCTTCGTCCCCGACGAGGACCAGGGCTACTTCTTCATCGCCGCCGCGGCGCCAGACTCCGCCAGCCAGAGCGTCGTCGCCCGGCTCACCGGCGACGCCGAAAAGATCGCGCTGGCCGACCCGGCGGTGCAGGACATCGCCACGGTCAACGGCTACAGCCTGATCGACGGCCAGTTCCAGAACAACGCCGCCGTCCTGTTCGGCTCGTTCAAGCCCTTCGAGGAGCGCAAGGATCCGGCGCTGCTTTCGTTTGCCGCGCTGCCGCGGCTCAACGCCGCCTTCGCCAAACTGCGCGACGGCTTCGTCTTCGCCCTGAATCCGCCGTCCATCCCCGGCATGGGCACCACCGGCGGCTTCGAGTTCTATATCCAGAACCGCGTCGGCGGCCCGCCCGCGATCCTTCAGGAAAAGCTCCAGGCCTTCCTTGCCAAGGCGCGCCAGCGGCACGAATTGCAGGGCGTCAGCAGCACCTTCCGCGCCACCTCGCAGCAACTCTTCCTCGACCTCGACCGCAACAAGGCCGAGCTGCTGGGCGTGCCGGTGGCCGACGTGTTCCAGACCATCCAGTCCTATTTCGGCTCGCAGGTCGCCGGCCAGTTCAGCCAGTTCAGCCGCGTCTGGTGGGTGGTGCTGCAGGCCGACGCCGACTACCGCGCGCGTCCCGGGGATTTCGACAAGGTCTACGTCCGCTCGAAGAACGGCGCCATGGTGCCGCTGTCGACCCTGGTCACCCTGAGCTACATAGCCGCGCCGAAACTGATCACGCGCTTCAACGGCTTTCCCGCGGTGAAGATCACCGGCAATCCCGCCGAGGGCTACAGTTCCGGGCAGGCATTGCAGGCGATGGAGGAGGTGGCGGCCGAAGTGCTCGGCGAGGGCTTCACCTACGCCTGGGCCGGCCAGGCACTGCAGGAAAAGGCCTCCGGCAGCACCTCGTCCTCGGCCTTCATCTTCGGCATCATCGTGGTCTTCCTGCTGCTCGCCGCGCAGTTCGAAAAATGGACGCTGCCGGTGGCGGTGGTGCTTACGGTTCCCTTCGCCATCTTTGGCGCGCTACTGCTGACCTGGGCGCGCGGCCTGGAAAACGACGTGTACTTCCAGGTCGGCCTGGTGACGCTGGTCGGCCTCTCGGCGAAAAACGCGATCCTGATCGTCGAATTCGCCATCGAGCGCGTGCACCAGGGCATGGCGATCCGCGAGGCGGCGATCGAGGCGGCCGGCCTGCGCCTGCGCGCGATCCTGATGACTTCCTTCGCCTTCATCCTCGGCTGCGTGCCGCTGGCCCTTGCCAGCGGTCCCGGCGCCAACAGCCTGCGCGCGATCGGCACCGGCGTCATCGGCGGCATGCTGGTGTCCACCCTGATCGCCACCTTCTTCGTGCCGCTGTTCTTCACGCTGCTGGAAACCTGGAGTGCGCGCGGTTCGGCAAAGTCCGTGCCACCCGCCGGCGGGGAGGAGCATTGACATGCGCGCGCTGAAGAAAGCCCTGCGCACCCAGTTGCTGGCCATCGCCCTGGCAGGCGTGCTCGGCGCCTGTACCGTGGGCCCCGACTATTTGCGACCGGCGATCGACCTGCCGGCCGGATGGCGCGTCGACTACCCGCAGGCCGCCGAATTGGCCAACCAGCGCTGGTGGCAGCAGTTCCAGGATCCCGTGCTCGACGAACTGATCGAAACCGCGCTGCGCGAGAACTACGACATCCGCATCGCCGCGGCCCGCGTCGAACAATACCTCGGGCAGCTTTCCGCCACCCGCTCGCAGTTCTTTCCTCAGATCGGCTACGGCCTCGACGCCAGCCGCAACCGAGGTTCGGAAGTCGGCGTGAGCCCGCTCCCGGCCGGCGTCGATCCCTGGTACAACTTGTATCAAGGTACCATCAGCGCCGCGTGGCAGATCGACCTGTTCGGCCGCGTGCGCCGGCAGAGCGAGGCGGCGCAGGCCCGTGTCTATGCCAGCGAACAGGGCCGCCGCGGCACCTTGCTGACAGTGGTTTCGGGGGTGGCGTCGAGCTACATCACATTGCGCTCGCTCGACCGCAAGCTTGAGATTTCGCGTGCAACCGCGGCCAACCACGCCGATTCGCTGCGCATCTTCAGGCTGCGTTTCGCCGGTGGCGTGGTATCGCAGGTCGAAGTGTCGCAGGTGGAGTCGCAGTACCAGCAGGCGATGCAGGCCATCCCGCTGATCGAACAGCAGATCGCCGCGCAGGAAAACCTGCTCTCGGTGCTGCTCGGCCGCGCCCCCGGCCCGATCCCGCGCGGTCGCGGCATCGAGGAACTGGTGGTGCCGGCGATTCCGCCGGGCTTGCCCTCGGCGCTGCTGGAACGCCGTCCCGACGTGCTGCAGGCGGAGCAGAACCTCGTCGCCGCCAATGCCGACATAGGAGTCGCCCGTTCGCTCTATTTCCCGACCATCTCCCTGACCGGCATGCTCGGTTCGCTGAGTGCCGCCGCAAGCAACTTCATGACGGGGCCGGCGAGTATTGCCGCCATCGCCGCCGGCATCGGCGGGCCGGTGTTCACCTTCGGCAACATCGAGGGACAGGTGCGTTCGGCCGAGGCGATGGAACGCGAGGCGCTGGCCGGCTACCAGCTGGCGATCCTCAACGCCTTGCGCGAAACCAATGACGCCCTGACCGGCGCCCAGAAGACCGCCGAATCCTACGCCGCGCAGCGGGCGCGGGTCGCCGCCCTGCGCGAATACGCGCGGCTGTCGCGGCTGAAGTTCGAAAACGGAGCGGCAAGCTATGTCGACGTCCTCTATGCCGAGAACGAATTGTTCGCTGCCGAGCTGACCGCCATGAGCACGGCGGCCGATCGGCTGATCCAGCTGGTCGGCGCCTATCGAGCCCTCGGCGGCGGCTGGGTCGATGGCGTCGAAGCGAATAAAGCTGCCGGTGAGGCGAAGTAGTCGCCGCAGTTCTGATCCGGCATCTATCCGGCAATTGGCATTACGGGCCGGAACGCGCTTCCCGAAACATAGCCTGGATCAGTTGCAAGCCCTGACTCCGCTACAATATCATCCCTGATTCCTCGGGATAGTCTTGGGCAACCCCTGCCGGTTTTTGATGCAACGACATTCCAGATTCCGTTATCTATTGGTGCTGCTCTCGCTGGCCACGGCTTCGTGCTCGACGACGTGGCCGGAGTACGAGCGGCCGCCGCTTGATCTGCCGGCCGCCCCGGCCGAGCCGGGCAAGCCGCTTTCGATCGACCGCCAGTGGTGGAAGACCTTCGAGGATCCGGCCCTCAATACGCTGGTTGAAGAGGCCCTGCTGCACAACTGGGATCTCGCCAAGGCGGCGGCCAATGTCGCCGAAGCCAGGGCGGCTGTCGCTTCGGCAAAGTCCCTGCTCTCGCCGCGCGTCGATGGCGTGATCAATGCGAGTTCCTCGCAGCGGCAGTTGACGCTGGGCTCAAAGGAATTCGACGATGTCGTTTCCACCGGCGCGGTCGGTGCGGCCGTAAATTGGGAAATCGATCTGTGGGATCGCATCCGCCAGCTGAACGATGCCGCGCTGGCACGCTTTGCCGCTTCCGAGCACGCGCGCAACGCGACGACGCTGTCTATTTCCACGCTGGTTGCGGAAACATGGTTTCAACTGCGCGTACTGGACGCCAAGCTGCTGGTTACCCGCGCCGCTGCAGCCAACTCGAAATCGGTGACAGACCTTGAATTCCGGCGCTGGAAGGCGCAAGTAGGCACGGAACTCGCCTACATCCAGAGTCTTGCCGAATACAAAGCCACCGACGCCCGCGTGCCGGTGTATGAAGAGGCCGTTTCCCAGACGGAACTGGCGCTAAAGCTGCTCGTCGGCCGCAGTCCGCGCGCCCTGGGCGAACCCGTGCCGCGTCCATCCCTGCAGAGACGTCCGGGCGAAGACTTGCCGCAGGGGTCAATGCCGACGGTGCCGAAAACGCCACGCGAAGTTGATTCGATCCTGCTGCTGCGCCGCCCGGATGTGGCTTCGGCAGAATTGCTGCTGGTTGCCGCCCATGCCGACGTCAACAGCGCCCGCGCCGAGTTCTATCCGCGCCTGACGCTTTCGCTGGTGGCCGGGTTCGTCGCTTCGACATCCGGCGCGATTTCGGGCATGCCGCTGTTCTGGGAGGCCGGCGCCGGCCTGATTGGGCCGATATTCGATGGCGGGTTGGTGCAGTCGAAAGTCGATAGCGCCGAGGCGCGGCGGCAGAAGGCGCTTGCCCACTATCAATACACGGTTTCGCTGGCCTTCCGCGACGCCTACCAAGCGTTGGTACAGCTCGATGCCAGCGATCGCCAGTTCAAGTCGATCCAGGAAGAGCTCACGGTACGCAAAAGATCCATTGTGCTCGCCGAAAAGAGCTACGACGCCGGGCGCACCAGCAAATTCGAGGTGTTGTCGGAGACCGTCAAGGCGCTGAATTCGGCGTTGCTGCTGGCCGACGCACGGTTCAACCAACTAGCTGCCCGCAGCCAGTATTACAAGGCCCTGGGAGGAGGTTTCTGATGTTATTCCATGTCTATAGCGAGCCGAAGCCCGAGGGTTATTACGTCAATGAGCCCTTCGGCATCTACCGCACCATCCTCGATGCCGACTGGCTGCTCTACATCCTACTGCCCTTCTTGCTGCTGATCGTCGTGGCACTGCTGATGCTGGCCTGGCGGGTGCACGAAATTCCCGCGCACAAGGCCGACCACAAGAAGATGCGGCAGGCCGAACTGGTCAGCGCACTGACGCTGCTTGGCCTGTTCCAGCACTGGGTCTGGGCGGTTGCCCTGTTCCTCGCCTATGTCGACTGGAACGAGTTCGAAGAATTCGTGGTTCGCATCCTGCGCCGGTCGCGCACTCCGGAGGAGGTCGAACAAGCCTCTTCCGCCACCGCGCCGGACATTCCGCCCGTCGCGGCGCCGGCAATTCCACGCCTCGCCGAACCCACACCCGCTGCGCCCGCCAGCATTGCCGGGGAGGCCAAAGCATGAAACTCACCCTCGTCCCCTACATACTAATCTGCTGGCTGCTGGTCAAGTTCGGCATCGTCAAGAAAACCGCCGGCAATTTCGTCGCCATGGGCCTCGGTGCCGTGTTCGTGCTCTTCATGCTGCTGACCTTCACCCGCTTCTACGCCTTCATCGACCTGACCGCGACAACCACCGTCAAGGCCCCGCACATCGTGCTCAACAGCCCCGCGGGCGGCGAGATCGACAAACTCTACGTCACCCACAACCAGAAGCTGAAGGCTGGCGATCCGGTATACAGCTTCAAGACCGACCGCTACGAAATTCAGATGGCGGCGAAGAAAGCCGAGAAGTCACGTCTGCAGACGCAGCTCGGCAAGCTCCAAAACGATCTCAAGCGCCTGGCCAAGCTGGTCGGCGAAGTGGTGCCGCAGGCTGAATACGATGCCAAGGTAGCCGAAGTCGAAAACCAGCGCGAACTGGTCATCAAGGCCGAACAGGACATGGCGGACCTGCAGTGGAAAATCGACAAGGCCATAGTTGTTGCTCCGGTGGATGGACAGGTGGCGGTGCAGTATTCGTCGGAAGGGCAGTATTTTGGCGAGTCGCGGCCGGCGGCGATCCACATGTTCACCAACAAGAAGTTCATCGAACTGCGCATTCCGGATCAGGTGTACGAGTACATCAAGCCGAAGGCATTTGCCGAATTTTATGTCGATGCCTATCCGGGCAAGATCTTCCGCGCCCGGGTGCACAGCATCACGGAATCCACCGGTGAAGCGCAGGGGTCCTTGTTCGGCACTCCGCAGAGCGTGACTCAGCACGTGATGAAGAACAGCAACGAGATCGGCCGCACGCTGATCCTGGAATTCGAGGAGCCGGAGGGCGTGCATATCCCGATCGGGGCGACGGGCAAAGCCTGGGTCGCCGCCGAAAAGCCGATCCATCTGCTTGGCTTCCTTGATCTGGTGATCGGCTCGCTGCTGCGATTTGCCGCTGCGGAGTCCTATCTCAAGGCCATGTAATGCCGGAGGACGGGCCTTCGCATCGACCACCGCGCTTTCGAAGCTGACCGAAATAAACCAGCACTTGGCGCGCTCACAGCATAAAGATCCACTGACTCCGGTTGGCACGCTTTATCTGCGTCTGCATTGACATTTATCAATGTTGCATAGCACCGAAAGCAGAAAGTACGTGCAATAAACCGTACCTTCCGGCATCGATACATCAGGGAAAAAGCGCATGATCGACGCGCGCACATATTCAGTCACGGAAACGCTGCGCAACGGACTCGAAGTCTGCATCCGCTCCGCACGCCCGGATGACAGCGACCTGCTGATCGATGCCTTCCACAAGCTCGATCCGGAGTCCGTCTATCTGCGCTTTTTCGGGCCGAAGAAGGAGATCTCGCCGGCAGAATTGAAGCGCTTCCGCGAAGCCGACTTCATCAACCGCGTCATCCTGCTGTGCACCGTGCAGGAGCATGGCCGCGAAATTGCCATTGCATCCGGCACCTATGCGAGCGCCGGAGACGCCACCGCGGAGGTCGCCTTCATCGTCGAAGAGGATTACTACCGGCTCGGCATCGCCCGCCGCCTGCTGACCCATCTCGGGAAAATCGCCACGGCTGCCGGCATCCGGACGTTCATCGCAGAAGTTCTGCCGCACAACACGGCCATGCTCGGCGTTTTCGGCCATTGCGGCTGGCCGATGACCACGCACAGCGCCGACGGCGTCATCCATATCACCCTTGATCTCACTCCAGCGGAGCAATAGCCATGGCAGCCATCGCCCACACGCATGAGAAATACCAGCGCCTGATCGACACCTGCAAGGCCATGCCGCCCACCACGGTGGCGGTCGCCCATCCCTGCGACGAGAGTTCGCTCTCCGGCGCCATGGATGCGGCGAAAATGGGACTGATCGTGCCCATCCTGGTCGGCCCGAAGCAGAAAATCGAAGCCACCGCGAAGAAATTCGGCATCGATCTCGGCAGCACCGAGATCGTCGATGCCCCCTACAGCCAGGCCTCGGCCGCGCGGGCCGTCGAACTGGTGCGCGAAGGTCGGGCCGAGGCGCTGATGAAGGGCAGCCTGCATACCGACGAACTGATGGGCGCCGTCGTCCGCCGCGACACCGGGCTGCGTACCGCGCGGCGCGTCAGCCACTGCTTCGTGATGGACGTGCCGAGCTACAGCGAAACCCTGATCGTCACCGATGCCGCCGTCAATATCGCGCCGACGCTCAAGGACAAGGTCGACATCATCCAGAATGCCATCGACCTCGCCCATGCCTTGCGCTTCCCCGAGGTTCGCGTCGCGCTGCTCTCGGCGATGGAGACCATCAACACCGACGTGCCGTCGACCATCGAGGCCGGCGCCCTGTGCAAGATGGCGGATCGCGGCCAGATCACCGGCGCCATCCTCGACGGCCCGCTGGCGCTCGACAATGCGATCAGCCTGGAATCGGTAGCGATCAAGAAGATCAACTCGCCGGTGGCCGGCCGCGCCAACGTCCTGGTCGTGCCCGACCTCGAATCGGGCAACATGCTGGCCAAGAGCCTGTCCTTCCTTGCCGGCGCCGACGCGGCGGGCATCGTGCTCGGCGCCAGGGTGCCAATCATCCTGACCAGCCGCGCCGATTCGGTGATGACGCGACTGGCCTCCTGCGCCGTTGCCGTGCTGGTAGCCAGTGCACGACGTGGGAATGCGGCAAAGACGGTTTAGGCCATCAGCGATTTCATTCATCCCCAGGTCAGCACCTTACATAAACAATCCGCAATTCAGGAGCATCAAAAATGTCCAGCACAACAAGCAAAGCCAAAACCGCCGCAGCGGCCAAACCGATGCCGAACACGCTGTTCGCCATGAATCCCTTCCTGCAGGCCTGGGGCCCCGTGGGCGAGTATGTGGTCGATGCCACACAGCGCACCATCCTGTTCTGGGACCTGCTGCGGCAACGCAGCGACCAGTACTATGCGCAGAAGCAGAAGGCGGTTCCGCACGTGCTGAGCTTCGATGCCGAACTGGTACTGGACGCCCGTAGCTTCGAGCGGCCGGCCAATTACCTGCTGGTGCGCGTCAAACCGCCGCAAGGCGTCACGATCGATCCATTGCGACGTCCGTTCGTGGTGGTCGACCCGCGCGCCGGCCACGGTCCGGGCATCGGCGGCTTCAAGGCCGACAGCGAGATAGGCGTCGCGCTGCGCGCCGGACACCCCTGCTACTTCGTCGGTTTCACCCCCGAGCCGATGCCGGGCCAGACCATCGAGGACATCATGCGCGCCGAGGCGGTGTTCCTCGAAAAGGTCATCGCACTGCACCCGAAAGCCGAAGGCAAGCCTTGCGTCATCGGCAACTGTCAGGCCGGCTGGGCCGTCTTGCTGGTGGCCGCGACCCGGCCGGAACTGTTCGGGCCGATCATCGTTCCCGGCTCGCCCCTGTCCTACTGGGCCGGAGTGGAAGGCGAGAACCCGATGCGCTACACCGGCGGACTGGCCGGCGGCAGCTGGATAACGGCACTCACCAGCGACCTCGGCAACGGCAAATTCGACGGTGCCCATCTGGTCAAGAACTTCGAGAACCTCAACCCGGCCAACACGCTGTGGAGCAAAAATTACGACATCTGGGCGAATGTCGATAAAGGCGCCGAACGCTTCCTCGAATTCGAAAAATGGTGGGGCGGCCACGTCAATCTCAATGCCGAGGAAATCCAGTGGATCGTCGATCAGCTGTTCATCGGCAACAAACTGGCCACGGGCGAGATTGTGACCAGCGACGGCGAGCGCATCGACCTGCGCAACATCCGTTCGCCGATCATCTGTTTCTGTTCGAAGGGCGACAACATCACGCCACCGCAGCAGGCACTGGGCTGGATCGCCGATCTTTACGCGAAGGACGACGATATCCGCGCCTGCGGCCAGACCATCATCTACGCCATCCACGAAAGCATTGGCCACCTGGGCATCTTTGTCTCCGGCGGTATCGCCAAGAAGGAGCACAACGAATTCGCCTCCAACATCGACCTGATCGATGTCCTGCCGCCCGGCCTCTACGAGGCGGTGATGACGCCGAAAACTGACTCCGACGCCAATCCTGATCTGGTGGTCGGCGACTGGATCGTGCGCTTCGAGCCGCGCACCATGGACGATATCCATGCCATCGTCCAGCCCGATCCCGAGAACGAGCGCCGCTTTGCCGCAGTGCAAAAGGTTTCTGAAATCAACCTCGGCCTGTACCGCTCCCTGCTCCAGCCCCTGGTCAAGGCCTCCATGAACGAGCAGACCAGCGAATTGATGAAAAAACTCAATACGTCGGAGCTGCCGCTTGAACTCTTCTCGGACCGCAACCCGCTGATGCACCAGGTGGCCCTGCTAGCCGAACAAGTTCGCCAGCAACGCCGGCCCGTGTCCGCGGACAACCCGCTCCTGGAATGGCAAGCGAAGATATCGGACGCGATTGTCGCGGCGCTGGACGGCTACCGCGACATGCGCGACAAGAGCATGGAACAGATTTTCCTGGCGACCTACAGTTCGCCGCTGCTGCAGGCCCTGGTCGGAGTGCCGGCTGCAGATGAAGCACCGCGCAAACGGCCCGAAGCAGACCCGGAACGCATTGCTTTCATCGAGAAGCGGATTGCCGAACTGAAATCCCGCATCGCCCAAGGCGGACTGCGCGAGGCCGTGATTCGCAGCCTGGTGTATATCGGCATGGCCGGGGAAGGCGTCGATGAGCGCGCCTTCAACGAACTGCGGAAGATTCGTGCCGAAAACAAGGGCATGACGCTGGCGGAGTTCAAGCAAACCCTGCGCGAGCAGTTCTTCAGCCTCCTGCTTGATCAGAATGCGGCGCTTGCCGCCATACCGAAGATGTTGCCGGCCGATTCCGCAAAACGCACCCAAACTCTGGACGCCATCCGCCGCACCGTGCAAGCCACCGGCAAGCCCACCGGCGAACGGGCCGAACGCCTGGCTGTCGTCGAGAAGATGTTTGGCGGCGCGAAAAAGGCCGAAACGCCGGCGAAGCTGAAGGCGCCCGAGAAGGCCAAAGCGGCCGCGAAAACCAAAGCGCCGGCGAAGCCCAAGGCTCCCGCGAAGCCCAAGGCGACGGCGAAGGCCAAGGCGCCGGCCAAACCCTCTCTCAAATCCGTTTAACTCATGCCGGCACCGGTGCAATCGATATTGACCATCCCGGACGCATCACCACCCGATTGCTGCCGGGAGCGCGCAATGCAGGCCGGCCTTGTCGCCGGCTTTAGCGCCGCGGCCGCATATCCAGAAAGGATCATCCCATGAGCAAGAAGCTGCGTCGCCCCGCGCTTGAGGGCAAAAAAGCGCTGGTGGTCGGCATCGCCAACGAATATTCGATCGCCTATGGTTGCGCCAGGGCATTCCACGAGCTTGGCGCCGATGTCGCGATCACCTACCTGAACGAGAAGGCCAGGCCGCACGTCGAGCCGCTGGCCCGGGCAGTCGACTCACCCCTGTTTCTGCCGCTCGACGTGTCGCAACCCGGCGACATGGAAGCCCTGTTCAAGCGGATAAAGAAGGAGTGGGGACAACTCGACATCCTGGTGCATTCGATCGCTTCGGCGAAAAAGGAAGACATCAAGGGCGGATTGATCGACTGTTCCGCCGACGGCTTCGCCATGGCGATGGATATCTCCGTGCATTCCTTCATCCGCATGGCCAAGCTGGCCGCGCCCCTGATGAAGGACGGCGGAACCATGTTCGCCATGAGCTATCACGGTGCGGCGAAAGTGGTCCCCAACTACAACGTGATGGGTCCGGTGAAGGCGGCGCTCGAGGCATCGTGCCGCTATCTGGCCTACGAACTCGGTTCGCAGAAGATCCGGGTTCATGCAATTTCCCCGGGGCCGCTCAAGACCCGCGCCGCCTCCGGCCTCAAGGACTTCGACATGCTCCTGAACCAGGCCATGGAACGGGCACCCGTCGGCGAACTGGTGGACATCATGGACGTAGGATTTACCTGCGCCTATCTGGCCACCCCGTACGCCCGCCGCATGACCGGTGCCACCGTCTATGTCGATGGCGGCATCAACATCATGGCCTGAAGCGGCGTCCGCCCCACGAAAAGTCGGCGCTGGCGACACGGCGATTGACCCGCAAGGAGAACGGCATTTTCTGCGTTTTAACGACGCCTCAGAGATAGCGCGACGCGTCGTCGAAATTCATCTTTTTCGCGGGGGGCAGTTCCGCGCGGGGAACGCGGGCGAGGATGAAGGCCCTGGTCATCGGGATTGATCCGGTCAATTCCGCGACGGAAAAATTGACGTCGGCCCCTGCTTCGGTGCTGCCTTCATCAAGCACCAGGTTCATCCGGTTGAGCCGCAAGTGCTTCGAGTCGAAGTGAATATAGCGTTGCGGGTTGCCGAGCACGTCGACCAGGCACTCGAGTTCGGCTTCGAGAATTGAATCACCGCCCCCCAGGGCTTCCAGTTGCTTCTCGTTCTCCAGCAGTTCGGCCTCCAGTCTGGCCTGCTCGCTTTGCGCCGCAGGCCCCTCACCGAACATCGACCCCAGGCCGGGGCCATGTTGCTGCAACAGCCTCAAACGCGTCCGCATCAGCGAACGGCTGGTCTGCAGGTCCTGCCGTTCGAGGCGATCCTCGCCGATCTCCGTCATCGCCTGGCCAAGCAGGTATTCGAAAACCTGGACGCCGATGACGCGGCGCAAGCGCAACTCATCGCTGTCGCAGAGGCGCGCGCGATGATCCGAAAAACTCGCGTTCGTCTGGGCCACATCGCGCTGGACCGTGGTCCCGTGCAGCGCCATGCCGAAGACCGGCTGCAATTTGAACGCCATGCCGAGCACCGCATACGCCTCGTCGAGGCCGGGGTTCTGGTCGAACAGGGCGCGCAGGTTGTCCGAACCGCCGAGCACAGCCTGGATGTCCGCCGTCTCGACAAAAAACGTCCGCAAAACCGGATCGTCAGGCCAGGCCTTCGACGAAAGGATATGCACGGCCGGCAGCGTGACGATCTGCGCGCGCAGGAACCTGATCGTGGTCTCGATGGCCGGTGCCAGGCGCTTGCGGCAGTCCGGCAGCAGCTTGAGCTTGGGATTGGTCAGCGCAATGGCCTTGTCCATGGCCCAATCCACGATCTCGCCGGAAACCCGATCCGGATCGAATTGTCCCTGCCGGTTCTTGAACCAGTCGAGAATACCCATGTCATTATCCTTCAATTGAAAAACGCCTGTTAAATCCTATCACCCATGGCCAGAACTTGTTGCCATTTCCTTCCGCTTTGTCCAAGATCACGGCCATGAATCCTTCCGCCTTGTTCAGATACCTGCAATTCTCGTTGCCGCTGCTGGCGACGCTTCGGACTTACCGGCTGGCATGGCTGGGCAAGGACTCGATTGCCGGCCTTTCCGCCTGCATCGTTTCCATTCCGTCGGTGATCGCCTATGCCGAACTGGTGCATCTGCCGCCGATCGCGGGGCTCTATGCGGCACTGGCGGCGGCGATCGGCTATGCCCTGTTTTCGAGTTCGCGGCACGTCATCGCCGGGCCCGATGCCGCGATCGGCCTGCTGGCCGGTTCGGCGATCCTGCCGCTGTCGGGCGGCGATCCGGCGCGCCTCGTGGCACTGGCGGCCGCGCTCGGCATCCTGTCCGGCATCGTGTTGTTGCTCGCGGCATGGCTGAAACTCGGCGTCATCGCCGACCTGCTGTCGCGCCCGGTACTGATCGGCTACCTGAACGGCGCATCGCTGGTTCTGATCGCCACGCAACTGGGCAAGATGTTCGGCATCAAGACCGAAGGCGAGGAGTTCTTCCAGGTCGTATTCACGGTAATTGGCAAGCTGGAGCAGACCCAGGTGCCGACCTTCGTCCTCGGCGTCTTGCTGGTCGCCCTGTTGATCGGGTTGGCGCGCTGGTTGCCGCGCATCCCGGGGGCGCTGGCCGTCTGCGTCGCGGCGATTGCCGCGACCTTTGCCTTCGACCTCGGTGATCACGGCATTGCGCTGGTCGGCGCAGTTCCTTCCGGCGTGCCGCATCTGAGCATTCCGGCGTTCAGCTGGGCCGACGTCGCGGCGCTGGCGCCGGCAGCGGTAGCGATCGCCTTCCTCGCGTTTTCGGACGGCATCCTCCTGGCGCAGACCTTTGCCGAAAAGAACGGCTACGAGGTAAGCCCCAACCGCGAACTCGTGGCCCTGGGCTCAGCCAACATACTGGCCGGGGTCTGGCAGGGTTTTCCGGTCTCCGCCAGCCAGTCGCGCACCTCGATCGTCGATTCGTCGGGCGGACTGACGCAAGTGGCACAACTCGTACTCGCACTGGGCCTGCTGGTTTTCCTGTTCTTCCTGACGGGCCTGATCGCGCTGCTGCCGAAGGTCGCGCTGGGCGCGATACTGATCGTTACCGCGGTCGGCATGCTGGAAGTGGCGTCCCTCAAGCGCCTCTACAGGATCGATCGCGTCGAGTTCGGCATTGCCGCGGGGGTGACCCTGGTGATCCTGATCGCCGGCGTGGTACCCGGGATCATCCTCGGCTTGCTGCTGTCGCTGACCATGGTGCTGATCGATATCTCGCGTCCGCATGATGCGGTCCTGCGCATCCGCCGCAGCGATGCAAAGTTCCACGACTGTCGCGAGGATGAAGAAGGAACGGATACGATTCCGGGCCTGCTGGTCTACCGGCCCTACGCGCCGCTGATTTTTGCCAACGTGCGCTATGTGATGACCCGGGTCCGCACGCTGGTCGCCGCGGCGGATCCGCCCGTCAAGTGGCTGGTCATCGACGCCCAGGCCATCTTTGACATGGACGTGACCGCGGCGCAGCGTTTTGCGGAACTCGACCGGGAGCTTGCAGAAAACGGAATCGAGCTGAAGATCGCCGACGCGCCGCGACCATTCCTCGAGGAACTCGCGCGAGTGGGACTGTCGGAGGAAATGGGGCGCCGCGACTTCTTCGTTTCGGTCAAGAAGGCAGCCGAGGCCTTCCGCCAACAGTTCCCGGCATCGACTTCGGAGCCCGGGCCAGGCGGACCCGGCGTGTGATCGCGGGCCGCGCTCAGGCGGGCGGGCCGCCCATGCTGTCGCCGTAGCGCGCGCGCAGGCGATTGCGGACCTCGGTCATGATGGTGACCGCGCCCTGCTGGCCGACCGCAACCACGGCCTTGTCCCACAGCGTGTAATGAATCATGGCCAGAGAGCGCATCTTGGCGAAGGCGGCGGGATTTTCCGCGCCGCAAACCAGCGTGTCGTTCTCCAGCACGCGATCGATCACGCCGGGGTCGAGTAACCGCACCTGGCACAAGGCCGCTTCCTCCAATATCTGATTGTCGAGTTGCTCGAATTGCTTGATCCAGCGCAGCTGGACATAGTCGAAGTCGCTCATGGCAGGTTTCCTCTGGTGAAATTGGATGTTTCCGGTACGATTCGGCAAAGTATAGCCCGTGTAAGTTTTCGCCGGCCGGCCCGACTTCGGTCATATTGATTTTCCGGCGGTGTTTTGCGCTTGCGAGCGGCGGCCCCGCGTACAGCAAAGGATATGCAGATAGTGTTACCCGCTTCAACGGACGAGAAGGCAAGGCAGCAGCGCCGCCGTTTGCCGGCATGGACATGGCTGCTGCTGGCCGCCCTGCTGGCCGGCAGCCTGTACTTGCTGCAGTCGGCGGCGGCATTCGGCGATCCCGGCCTCGAACGCTGGCTCGCCCATCATGCCGACTTCCTCGCCCTGATCCGGGAATACCCGGCCACCGCCATGCTGGCCGTCTTCGTCATGCATGCCCTGCTCGCGGCGCTGGCCCTGCCCGGGGCTTCCGTGTTGATGCTGGCCGCCGGATCAGGCTTCGGCGCGCTGGGCGGCACGCTGCTCTGCCTTTCGGGCTGCACCGCCGGCGCCACGCTTTCCATGCTGGCTGCGCGCCACTGGCTGCAGCCTTTCGTGCGCCGCCGTTACGGCGCACAACTGGCGGACTTCGATGCACGCATCGCCGCCGACGGCCGTGCCTACCTGTTCAGCCTGCGCCTGCTGCCGGTGCTGCCCTTTGCCGTGGTCAATGTCGCCGCCGGCCTCTCCGCCATGAGGACCTGGACTTTCGTCTGGATCAGCCTCGTCGGCATGGCCGCCAGCACCTTCGTCTATGTCAATGCCGGCACCGAACTGGCCCATGTCCGCGAACTGGCCGACGTCTGGTCGCCGCGCGTGCTGGCATCGCTGGCCGCACTGGCCCTGCTGCCCTGGCTGATGAAGCCCATCGTGCGCCGGCTGCAGCCGGACGCCGGCGCATGAATCGGAATTTGCCGCGCACCCTGGTGCTGTTCAACTACGACTGGGACCGGCTCGGTTTCGGCCGCTGGACTGCCGAGTTCCCCCACGACCATGCCGGCTTCGACCTGTTCAGCTTCCCCAGCAACGCACGCCTGCCCGGCTTCGACCTGACGCGCTTCGTCGACCGCCTCGCCCGCCGCGCGGCGCGCAACGGCTGGCAGGCCGTGACCTCGAACCACGAACAATTCGGTGCCCTGGCCGCGGCAATGCTGGCCGAGCGCATGGGCTGGCCGGGCACGTCGGTGGATGCGGTGCTGGCCTGCCAGCACAAGCTGCACGCGCGCCGCGTGCTGCAGCAGGTCGCCCCCGAGGCCAATACCGGCTTCGAACTCATGGCCGCACGCTACGGTGAGCCGATCCCGGACGACATCGCCTATCCGGTCTTCGTCAAGCCGGTAAAGGCGGCGTTCTCGGTGCTGGCGCGCAAGGTGCACAACCGCGACGAACTGGCGGCGCTGGCGAGCTTCGGCGCCTGGGAACTATGGGTGATCCGGCACCTGGTCGAGCCCTTCGAGCGCATCGCGCGGGCGCGCCTGCCCGAAGCCGGCAGCGCCCACCGCATGCTGCTGGAGCAACCGGTCAACGCGCGCCAGTACAACCTCGACGGCTATGTCTTCGGCGGCGAGTTGCGCGAGCTCGGCAGCGTCGAATCGGTGATGTATCCCGGCACGCAAGCCTTCATGCGCTTCGTCCATCCCTGCGGTTTGCCGGAGTCGGGGCGTGCGCAGGCGCTTGATGTGGCACGACGCTTCCTCGCCGCGGCCGGCTTCACCCACGGCCTGTTCAACATGGAGTTCTTCCATGACGCCGCGACAGACAAGGTCACGGTCATCGAATTCAACCCGCGCATGGCATCGCAGTTTTCCGACCTTTACCTGCGCGTCGATGGCATCGACCTGCATCGCGTCGCGCTGGAACTGGCGCATGGTCGCGATCCGGCGCTGCTGCCGCGCGTCGAGGCCACCGCCGGCGTCGCGGCGAGCTTCGTCTATCGCAGCTTCGATCCCGCCGCGCGCCCGCCCGTGCCCTCGACGACGCAACAGCGCGAACTCGCGCGCCGGTTCCCCGATGCCATGCTGTTCTGCTTTCCCAAGAGCGCCGGCCAGATCGCCCGCGATTTCAAATGGCTGGGCAGTTATCGCTACGGCATCCTGCACCTTGGCGGGCGCGATGTGGCCGACCTTGCCGCGCGCTGTGCGGCTGCCAGTGCGCTGCTCGGCTGGCCATCGCCCTGCACCCAGCACGATGCGGACAGCCCCGTTCCTGCGCTGCACCCCCGGCCGGCACTTGCCATGGAGAATTCCAGATGAGGACCGCCCCAGGCAAAGCCCGGCGGCCTGGTATCAGTAGTCATCCCTGAGGGCTGTGGTGCGAAGTGTGTACGCCCGTGCCGGATCGCCGTGTCGCCGGCGCCGACTTTTCGGGCACTGTCCGCAGGATGATTCAAGACACCGCGAGATAAATGCAAACGCAGGGGTTTGACCCGTCGCCGCTGGATCCCATGATGCTGATGATGACCCTGGCCGATCTGAAATCAAGCCTTTACCTGATTGGCAATGAACGTCAGCCGACCGACTACGGGAGGCACGAATGACGCTCTCCCCCTTTCAAGGGGGGAGTTGGAGGGGGGATGGGATCATTGTGGGCGTCTTACTGCGCCCCATCCCCATCCCGGCCTTCCCCTTGAAGGGGAAGGAGATCGCGCTTGGCTGACGTTCATTGCTAATCAGGTCGGGTTTCAAACAAGCTGGCGCACAAGCGCTTTGCCGCGCAGGCCTGAAAAGTCACTCATGGCCGGCTGAAACCGGCCCCGCCGGGGGCCAACACCGGCTTTGCGCCCTTCACCAAGGGACCGCCGAACTATCGCGAAAAGTCTCGATCAGCCTTCTGTCCGGGCCGCCGCTGCCGCTTCCTGGGGTGAATTCCGCAGCAGCACGGCGGCCAGCGCCGGCAGCAGGAGCAAGGCGCCGAGCATATTGACGAGGAACATGAAGGCCAGCAGGATGCCCATGTCGGCCTGGAACTTGAGCGCCGAGAAGGCCCAGGTACCCACGCCGATGGCCATGGTCGCGGCAGTAAACGCGATCGACGTACCGCGTTGCCGGAGCGCCTGGTAAAAGGCATCGGGCAGACTGCGGCCTTCCGCCAGCGCGTTCGCCATCCGTTCGTAGAGATAGATCCCGTAATCGACCCCGACCCCCACCCCGAGAGCAATCACCGGCAACGTCGACACCTTGAGGCCGATCCCGAGCAAGGCCATCAGGGCATTGCAGAACACGGCGACGATGGTCAGCGGCAGGATGATGCAGAGTGTCGCCCGCCACGAGCGGAACTCGATCAGGCACAAGAGGCTGATCGAACCGAAGAGCAGCAGCAGCATGGTGACTTCGGCGGCATCGACCGCCTCGTTGGTCGCCGCCATCACGCCCACGTTGCCCGAGGCCAGCTTGAATTCGAGTTTTTCGGATGGATTTGCCGCGATGAACTTCTTGACCTCGCGAATGATGTGCGCGATCGTCGTGCCCTGATGGTCGTTGGTGAAGATCATCACCTGCATCGCGTTGCAGTCGGTGTTGAGCAGCCCGGTGCTGGTGTCGATCGGCGTCACCGACTGGGCGAGGATGGACGGGTCGTGCGCAAGCACGCGCCAGCGCGGATTGCCCTCGTTCCATCCCGCATTGACGATCTTCGCCATGCCGGGCAACGACAGCACGCCCTGTACCCCGTGCACGTTTTTCATCGTCGTTTCGAAGCGGTCGATCAGGCCCATGACCTCGTGATCGGTGCAGGCGCCATCGACGTTGCGCGACTGGGCGATTATCGACAGCACGTCGACGCCGATCGAGAACGAATCGACGATCGCCGCGGTATCGAGGTTGTAGCGGGAGTCGTCATGCAGTTCCGGAATCCCCCTGCCCAGATCGCCGGTGCGCAGGTCGCGCGCCATCCAGGTGGCGGTCGCCAACAGCAAACCCGCCACCAGCAGCACCCGCAGCGCCAGACGCGGCTCGGCAAAGCCCTTGAGCGCCATCCACAGCCCGTCGGCGCCGAGCTTCTTGCCGCCGGCACGCTTGACTTCCGCCGCAGAGAGGCTCATCCACGAGAGCAGGATCGTCAGCAGCATCTTGTTGGTGACGATCATCAGCGCGACGCCGAGGCTGGCCGTAATCGCCAGTTCGCGCACGATGTCGATCTCGATGTAGAGGATCACCAGAAAGCCCAGCGCATTCGCCAGCAGCGCCATCGCGCCCGGCATGAACAGCTTGAGGAAGGCGCTGTGCGCGGCGGCCAGGCCGTCCTGCCCGTTCAAGACCTCGATCTGCCATGCATTGGTCATCTGCACGGCATGACTGACGCCGATCGAGAAGATCAGGAAGGGCACCAGGATCGACAGCGGATCGATGCCGAAACCGATCAGCGGCAGCACGCCGAGCAGCCAGACCACCGGGATCATCGCGCAGACCAGGGCGACCGCGGAAAGCTTGGCCGATCCGGAATACCAGTACAGCAGCCCCGCGGTGATCGCGAAGGCGACCACGAAGAACTGCAGCACGGCGCGGGCGCCCTCGGTGATGTCGCCGACCGCCTTGGCGAAGCCGATGATGTTTACGTCGAGGCCGGCCTCTTTGACGTTTACGTCGAGTCCGGCCTTTTGATAGGTGGTGCGGATTTTCTCCAGTTGGTCCGCCACTGCAACATAGTTCAACCTGACGCCGGTCGTCGGGTCGATCTCCAGCAGTTCGGCGCTGACCAGCGCCCCCTTGAAATCGTTGGACACCAGGCGGCCGACCCGCCCCGACTTGAGCACATTGGCGCGCACCGTCGCCAGGTCTGCTTCGGTACCGCTGAAATTCGCCGGAATGATGTTGCCGCCGGCAAAGCCGTCCTCGACCACCTCGATGAAGCGCGCATTCGGCGTAAACAGCGAGGTCACGGTGGCGCGATCGACCCCGGGGATGAAGAACACCGCGTCCGTCACCGCCTTGAGCGTGCGGAAAAACTCGGGGTTGTAGATGTCGCCTTCGTTTTGCCGCAGGGCCACCAGCACGCGGTTGGCGCCGCCGAAGGTCTTCTGGTAGGCGGTGAATGTCTGCATGTACTCATGCTTGAGCGGGATCATCTTCTCGAATCCCGCATCGACCCGAAGATGCGTCGCCGACCAGATCAGCCCGACGGTGATCAGCACAAACAGGGTCAGAAAGCTGCGGCGCCAGGAAAACAGCAGGTTGCCGATGGAGCGAACGACCGCGTTCGCCTCGTTCGTTTTCATTGCCGCCCCTCCGGCGGCAGCGCGATGCGCGCCACACCGCCCTCGCCGAATACCAGAACTCCGTCTTCCCCACCTTGCTGCTGCGGGCGCTGAACCGCGCTCAGGATGCGACTGGCCTTGGTCGATACGCGCTTGAAAGTGCGTCCATCATCCCGGCTGACGAGGACGATACCGTTCTGGCCGACCAGCACGACCAGGCCATCGCTGGCCAGGCCGCCGAACAGCGCACTGTCGCTGCCCGCGACCACCGCCTGCCAGGTCGCCCCGCGATCTTCGCTGCGGAAGATATTGCCGCGCATGCCGAAGGCCAGGACGCCGCCCTGGGCCAGCGGCAGAAGTCCGAAAAATGAACCCGCATAAGGCGATGCCAGCTTTTCCCAGTGCGTGCCGCCGTCAACCGAGCGCAGCAACGTACCGGCCTCGCCGGCCAGCAGCAGCGTGCCATCGGCAAGGCGCGCGAGCGCGTTGAAGTGGCGGTCTTCCGTGGTGATCTGGCGCTCGGCCCAGGTCAGGCCGCCATCCATGCTCTCGTAAAAGGCGCCATAGGCGCCGATCGCGATGGCCCGCTGTTTATCGGCGAACATGACGCGAAGCAGCGGCCGCAGCTGTTTCGAATCCCGAAAAACTTCCTTCCACGAGTTGCCGCCGTCCTCGCTGCGCAGGATCACCGCATCGTGTCCGACCGCAAGCCCGATCTGCGCATCGGCGAAGGCGACGCCGGTCAGGGTGACATCGGTGCCCGTCGAAACCTTCCGCCAGTTGCCGCCGGCATCGTCGGAAACAAAAATGTAACCATGCTCGCCCACCGTGACGAGGCGCTGCCCGCCACGCTGCGCGTCGAGCAGCAAGGCATTCCGGATATGGGTTTCCGTAGCCGGCATCGGCGGCAGCGGACGTGCCGAAAAGGCAAAGCCCGCCGCAAGCACGACAAACGCAGTGAACAGAAGTCCGATGATCCTGTTCATTCGTATCTACTCAGGTCGGCTGGGATCCACGCTCCTCCCCCCTTCCAAGGGGGAGGTCGGCTGGGATCCACGCTCCTCCCCCTTCCAAGGGGGAGGCCCGGAGGGGGATGGGGTTATCCGTCGGCATGAAAATCCACCATCCCCACCCCAACCCCCCAATCGCAAACGTCGCATGCGA
>JBIKKY010000002.1:0-128885 GCA_044360105.1 Sulfuritalea sp. | reverse complement strand
TCATCGTCGCCTCCGGCTGCGGCGCGGTGGTGGCCCTGATCATGACGATCGCACCCGAGGAGGAATTGCGCGGCATGCTGTTCTGGCTCATGGGCGACCTGGGACATTCCAGCAGCCCCGGGCCGGCGTTGGCAGTGCTGGCACTGGGACTGCTTGTCATGCTGCCTTTCAGCCGCGAGCTGAACCTGCTGTCGCGCGGCGATACGCTCGCCCGGGCCCTCGGCGTGTCGGTCGACCGCGTCAAGCTTGGCATCTATGTGCTGGCGTCCCTGCTTACCGCCGTCGCAGTCACCACGGCGGGAAGCATCGGCTTCATCGGCCTCGTGGTGCCGCACCTGGTTCGCCTGGCAATGATCCGGCTGGGCTGGGGCAACGACCAGCGCCTGCTGCTGCCGGCCGCCGCGCTCTTCGGCGGCAGCCTGCTGCTGCTGGCCGACACGCTGGCGCGCACCGTGATTGCCCCGCAACAGTTGCCGGTCGGCGTGCTGACCGCGCTGCTCGGCGTGCCGGTGTTCCTGTTCCTGCTCGGGCGCCAGCCGGATGAACAGCGGTGAGCCCGCCATGAATGCACCCCTGCTGGAGGCGCGGCGGCTGGAAGTCGACATCGGCGGCCATCGGGTCTGCCGCGCCCTGGACTGGCGCGTCGACGCCGGGGAATCCTGGGCCATCCTCGGCCGCAACGGCGTCGGCAAATCAACCCTGCTCGCCACGCTGGCCGGGTTTCGGGCACAGCAGGGCGGCTTTCTGAGCATCGCCGGACAGGCGTTGCCGGAGGCCGGCCATGGCGCCGCTTTACGGTCAATGGCCCGCGTCCGCGGCTACCTGTCGCAGCACCAGTTCGACCCCTTCGCCTCCACCGTGCTGGAGACCGTGCTGGTCGGGCGCCATCCCCACCTCGGCCGCTGGGACTGGGAATCGGCCGCCGACCGGCGCATCGCCGAAGCCGCGCTGACGGAACTCGACCTGGATGGCTTCGCCGAACGCGAAGTGCAAACGCTGTCGGGCGGCGAACGCCAGCGCCTGGCCGTGGCGCAGTTGCTGACGCAGGAACCGCAGCTGTTCCTGCTCGACGAACCGCTGACCCATCTCGACCTGTCGCATCAGGTGGCAGTGATGGAAATGTTCGTCCGTCGCGCCACGCAAGGCGCCGCCTTTGTCGCCGTCCTGCACGACCCGGGTTTCGCCGCCCGCTACTGCGGCCGGGCCCTGCTGCTTTTCGGCAACGGCGAATGGCTGGCCGGGCCGGCCGCCGACGTGATCACCGCGACGAACCTGACGCGGCTTTACGGCCACCCCCTGCGCGAATTAACGGCCGACGGCCACCGCTGGTTCGTGCCCCGCTAACGGCGGATACCGCGGCAAGCCGGCCCGGGCAATGATGCCCGGGGACGGCCGCCAACTTCCGCACCGATACCCCGCTCGACAAATTCCCCTGACGCGCGCCTCGTCTTTCGATAGAGTAGCGAGTATCGGCTTCCGGCCAATGAACAGAAACACGGGGACACATGCCATGCCAACCACGACCAAACCAATCAGCGAAAAAGACCTGCTGGCCATGCCCGCCAAGTCCTACATGAACGCCGCGCAGCTGCGCTTCTTCCGCGACCTGCTGAACAAACAGCGCCAGGACCTGCTCGACAACGCGACCATGACCATCGACCACCTGCGCGACGGCGAGGCCGAAGCCGACCCCAATGACCGCGCCACCATCGAGGAGGAGAACTCCCTCGAACTGCGCATCCGCGACCGGGAGCGCAAGATGCTGCCGCGGGTGGATGCCGCCCTCAAGCGCATCGACGACGGCCGCTACGGCTACTGCGAAGACTCCGGCGAGCCGATCGGCCTGCGTCGCCTGCTGGCGCGCCCGACCACGATGTATTCGATCGAGGCGCAGGAACGCCACGAATCGCGGCAGAGGATCCTGGGGAAGTAACCGGACACGGATTGCCACGCAACGGGAGAACATGCATGGCCGACGTCGCGATTGGCAAACGCAAGACGCCCGCAAGGACACGCACGCCAGCGCAGCGGATGTTGCCGCCGGCCGCGCCCGATCCGGTCGAGTCCGGGCTGGTGGACCAGATGCGCACCATGGCCGGCAAGGTGCTCGACATGGGAGCGGCCACGGTCGGCGCCGCCAAGACCCTGCACACGGCCACCGAGGTGGCCAAGGCGCTGCGCAAGGGCAGGCCGATGGAAGCCGCAGCCGATATGCTCAAGGCCATCATGCCGGGATTGTCCGAACCCGGCGTCTGGGTCCGGACCGGCGCGACGCTGCGCCGCATGCGCAAGGCCGCCGGCCTCACCATCACCGAAGTCGGCACGGCGATCAACCTCAGGGATCCGTCGCTGATCGAAGCCTGGGAAAACGGCCGCATCGCGGTTCCCTTCGAGCTGATCCTGCGCCTGGCGGCCGTGCTCGGCCGCAACGATCCGATCGGCTTCGTCATGAAGTTCACCCGCAGCTCAAACCCGGACCTGTGGCACAGCCTCGAGGCGCTCGGCGTCGGCAAGCTGTTGATCCAGTCGGCGCGCGAACGCGAGTTCGCCAATATCTACCGCGGTGACGACGAAGCGCGCCAGTTGAACGACCGGGAATTCGCTGAGGTGCTGACCTTCACCCGTGCCGCATTCGAAATGGCCATGGCGTTTCGCGGACGCGAAGCGCAACAAACGAGAATTTGCAAGCCGACGGCACGTTGATGCCGCGGCACGCGATCCCGCGCTGCGTTTCCTGATCGCATCTGCCGAAAAATCAAGCCTTGACCCGAGGCGGAACTTCCGGCGACGAAACCTATTTCCCGCGCCTGGAGCGCGCCGTTTCGAGATGCGCGCAGAGCTTCCCGGCGCCGTCGAGAATGCGCGGCGTGTGGCGCTGCAGCAGGTCGGGCGGGACGAAGTAGATGTTGTCCCTGGCCACCGCTGTCATTGTCGTCCAGCGCCTCCAGTCGTCCACCCATTCCGGCCGCGCATCGCCCATGCCGCTGGCGACGATCACCTCCGGATTGACGGCGATGACCGCCTCCACCGTTACGGTCGGTGCCAGGATGGGCAGGTCGGCGAACACATTGCGCCCGCCGCAAAGGCGTATGGCATCGCTGATGATCTGCTTGCCGTTCACGGTCATCAGGGGCTGCTTCCATATCTGGTAGAACACGGTGACCGGCGGCTGCCGGCTGTAGCGCGCGGCCAGCGCCGCATAGCGCTCGCGAAACGCCTTCGCCGCTGCATTGGCCGCAGCCCCCGTGCCGGCGAGCAGGCCGATGCGTTCCAGTTCGCCGGCAATGTCCTCGATGCGACCGGGTTCCGACAGATGCACGGTCAGGCCCAGCGCGCGCAGCCGGGCCACCGCTGCCGCCGCGTTGCCGCTTTGCCAGCCCAGGACCAGATCGGGCTTGAGCGCGACGATGGCTTCCAGGTCGAGCGAATGGCCGCCCACCCGCGGCAGGGCTCTGGCCGCGGGAGGATAGTCGCTGTACTCGGCGGTGCCGACCAGCCGGTCACCGGCCCCGGCGGCGAACAGGAGTTCCGTGATGTGCGGCGTCAGGCTGACGATGCGCCCGGCCGGCGCCGCCAGCCTGATGCTGACGCCACTGATGTCGGTGACGACAACTTCGCCGCGCGCCGGCAGGCAGGCCAGCGCGCAGAGCAGCGACAGGCAGAGCCGCTTCATTCCGCCGCCGTGTCGCCGGCGCCGACTTTTTGCCGCCGGCCGCGAGCCGGCGCGGTCACTGCAATCGGCAGCGGTCGCTCAACAGGGTCCATGGGATAATCACTCGACGAAACACGCAGCATTCTAACGACAGCCGGACTGATTAATCAGCGGCCTGCACTCTTGACCAGATAAAGCTGCGATGCCAAAAAAAGCCCATCTCCGCCCCGCCGACGTCCGCGGCTACAGCCGCCTGGCCATCGACGCCACGCTCGGACTGACGCGCCTGGTCGAAACCATGCATCACAACATCGCGCGCACCCCCGGGCCGCTGGGCAAGTTCAGCCAGGAACCGACCCGCGGCATCACCGGGCTGGTCTATCGCAGCATACAGGGCACGACACGGCTGGTCGGCAGCGGCATCGATCTGCTGCTGGGCCAGCTCAATCCGCTCCTCGACCAGGAACCGGCCGCGTCGTCGGGCAAGCGCGAAGCGGTCCTGGCCGCGCTCAACGGCGTGCTGGGCGATCATCTCGCCGCGAGTGCCAATTCCCTGGCCATACCGATGCAACTGCGCCGTGACGGGCATCCGCTGGAGCTGACAAGCGCGGGACTCGCGGCCGGCATGCCGGCTCCGACAGGAAAAATCCTGCTGCTGGTGCACGGGCTTTGCATGAACGATCTGCAGTGGCGGCGCAACGACCACGACCATGGCGAGGCGCTGGCCACTGCGGGAGGCTATACACCGCTGTATCTGCATTACAACAGCGGCGAGCATGTTTCGCGGAACGGTCACGCCTTCGCCGACATCTTGGAAACCCTGGTAAAGGCCTGGCCGGTACCGGTCGAGCAACTGGTGATCGTCGGCCACAGCATGGGCGGCCTGCTGGCGCGCAGCGCCTGTCACTACGGCAAACTCGCCGGGCATGGCTGGCTGAAACATCTGCGGCAGATGGTTTTTCTCGGCACCCCCCACCAAGGTGCGCCGCTGGAACGCGGCGGAAACTGGGTCACGGTGATTCTCGAACTCAGCCCCTACACCGCCGCGCTGGCCCGCCTGGCGAAGATTCGCAGCGCCGGCATTACCGACCTGCGCCACGGCAGCTTCCTCGACGAGGACTGGCGGCACGGCGACCGCTTTGCCCACACCAATTCAAAAAAAGGCACAATCGCCCTGCCGCAGGGGGTGCAATGCTTTGCCATCGGCGTTACCCTTTCAAAGGAAGGCAGCGATCCGGAGAAATCGCTGCTGGGTGATGGTCTGGTACCTTTGCCGAGCGCACTCGGCCGGCAAAAGGACGGCACCCGCAATCCGGATTTTCCCGATTCGCAACAATGGGTCGGCTACGGCATGAATCACATGGACCTGCTGGATGACGCCAGGGTATGTGAACAACTGCGAAAATGGCTGTGCTGAGTTCTGCAGGCAGGTCCGGGTCGAAATCGCGCTTCGCATTATGTTTACAATGTAAAAACATCAGGAGAAGATGCTATGGATAAGATCTGGCTCAAGAGCTACCAGGCAGGCGTACCGGCTGAAGTCGATTTGACCGAGTTCCGCTCGATCGGCGACCTGTTCGAGAAAAGCGTCAAGCAGTACGGGCCGCGCAAGGCCTACATCAACATGGACAAGGCGATCACCTACGCCGAGCTGGACAAGCTCTCGGCCGCCTTCGGCGCCTATTGCCAGTCGGTGCTGAAGCTGCAGAAAGGCGCCCGCATCGCCCTGATGATGCCCAACCTGTTGCAGTACCCGATCTGCCTGTATGGCGCCCTGCGCGCCGGTTACACGGTGGTGAACTGCAACCCGTTGTACACCGAGCGCGAACTCGAACACCAGCTCAAGGATTCCGGCGCCGAAGCCATCGTCATCGTCGAGAACTTCGCCAGCGTGCTGGACAAGGTCATCGCCCGCACCCCGGTCAAGCACGTACTGGTGACGCAACTGGGCGACATGCTGGATTTCCCCAAGCGCATGATCGTCAATGTCGTCGTCAAGCACGTCAAGAAGATGGTGCCGGCGTGGAACCTGCCGAATGCCGTCGAGCTGCGCGACGCGCTGATCGAAGGCGGCCGCCATCCGTTGAAGCCGGTCGAGGTCGGCCACGAGGATATCGCCTTCCTGCAATACACCGGCGGCACCACGGGTGTGTCGAAAGGCGCGATGCTGACCCACCGCAACATCATCGCCAACCTGCAGCAGGCCCATGCCTGGGTCGCCGCCGGCGTGCAAGACAATGAATTCATCGTCACGGCGCTGCCGCTGTATCACATCTTCGCGCTGACGGCGAACTGCCTGACCTTCTTCAAGATCGGCGCGACGAATCTGCTGATCACCAACCCGCGCGACATTCCCGGCTTCATCAAGGAGATAGGCAAGTATCCGTTCACGACCATCACCGGGGTCAATACGCTGTTCAATGCCATGATCAACAACCCGGACTTCGCCAAGATCGATTTGAGCAAGCTGCGCCTGACCCTGGGCGGCGGCATGGCGGTGCAGCGCGCCGTGGCCGAGCGCTGGAAGCAGATCACCGGCGTGACGCTGATCGAGGCCTACGGCCTGACCGAAACCTCGCCGGCGGCGACCATGAATCCGCTCGACATGCCCGAGTACAACGGCTGCATCGGCCTGCCGATCTCCTCGACCGAAGTGGCGATTCGGGACGATGACGGCAAGGATCTGCCCCTGGGCCAAGCCGGCGAACTGTGCATCCGCGGTCCGCAGGTAATGAAGGGTTACTGGAACCGGCCCGACGAAACCGCCAAGGTCATCATGGCCGACGGCTTCCTGCGCACCGGCGACGTGGCCGTGATGAACAGCGATGGCTACGTCAAGATCGTCGACCGCAAGAAGGACATGATCCTGGTCTCCGGCTTCAACGTCTATCCGAACGAAATCGAGGACGTGCTCGCCATGCATCCGGGCGTGCTGGAATCGGCGGCGGTCGGCGTGCCGGATGAAAAGACCGGGGAAGCGATCAAGATCTTCGTCGTCAAGAAGGACCCGAACCTGACCGAAGCCTCGATCCTCGAGCATTGCCGCGCCAACCTCACCGGCTACAAGATCCCCCGCCAGATCGCCTTCCGCACCGAACTGCCGAAGACCAACGTCGGCAAGATCCTGCGCCGCGAGTTGCGCGACGCCAAGGCCTGAGCCGGTCCGCATACGATGAGCGAAATACGGGTCTGCCGTCCGCATTACACGACTCTGAAAAAAGCCCGCAAGGGCGCCGAGCACATCGCCGAGGAACTGGGCGAAGAGTTCGGCCTCGACCACGAGTGGGAGGGCGACACCCTGCGCTTTCAGCGCATGGGCGTGGCGGGTCACATCGAAGTGGGCAAAAAGGACGTCGAGGTCTACGTCAAGCTCGGCTTCCTGCTCATGGCCCTCGGGCCGCGCATCGAGCACGAAATAAACCGCTTCTGCGACGAGAACTTCGGTCCGGTCAAGTAGCCGGCCGGCGGAGCGGAGCGGATGAAGCAACTGGTGCTGGCGGGCGGCGGTCATGCCCATGTGCATGTGCTGGCGGCGCTGGCTTCCGCGCCCTTCGCCGGCACGCAGGTGACGCTGGTGTCGCCGTATTCGCGCCAGATCTATTCGGGCATGCTGCCGGGCTGGATCGCCGGCCATTACGCGCTTGAAGACTGCGCCCTGTCGCTCGAGTCGCTAAGCCGCCGCGCCGGCATCAGGTTTGTACAGACCGCCTGTACCGGACTCGATCTCGCTGTCAAACAACTGCACTGCGCCAGCGGCGAAACCATCGCCTTCGACTATCTCTCGATCGATACCGGCCCCGTCGCCAACTCCGGCCAACTGGCCGGAGCGGAACAACACGGACTGCCGGTGCGGCCCATCGAAGGGTTCGTCGCCGCCTGGCCCGTCCTGCTGGAAAAAGCCCGGCAGGACGGCTTCAGGCTGGCAATAGTCGGCGATGGCGCGGCGGCGGTCGAACTGGCCTTCGCCATGCAGACACGCTTTGCCGCCGAAGGGCTCAAGCACGGCGGCGTCACGCTGATCGGCGGCAACCCGCAACCCCTGGCCGGCTTTCCCTTCCTGCTGCGCCGCAAGGCGATGCAGCTGCTTGCCGCGCAAGGCATCGCCCATCTGGGCAGCAGGCGCGCGCTCGCCCTGCTGCCGGGGCGCGTGCAACTCGACGACGGAGCGGCACTTGCCGCCGATGCCGTGCTGCTTGCCACCGGCGCCGCCGCGCCGGCATGGCCGGCCGCCGCCGGGCTGGCTACCGATGAAGCGGGTTTCATACGGGTGAACGCCATGCTGCAAAGCCTTTCCCACCCTTTCGTATTCGCCGCCGGCGACGTTGCCGCCTATGCCGACGCCCGGCCCAAGTCCGGGGTGTTCGCCGTGCGCGCCGGTCCGCCGCTGGCAGCAAACCTGCGCGCCATCTGCGCGGGGCAAACCCTGCAAGCCTGGCGGCCGCAAAAACGCGCGCTGTACCTGCTCAGCACCGGCCCCAGGCATGCGCTGGCGGCATGGGGCGACTTCAGTACTTCCGGCGACTGGGTCTGGCGCTGGAAGGACAGGATCGACCGGCGCTTCATGGCGCGCTTTGGCGCCTGAACTGCCGCCGGCAGGCGATGACCCTGTGCGCAATGCACATGTCCGCTGCGGCGCCCGGGAGTAGCATGCCGGCTTGGCTATCGGAGGATTTCGGGATGGAACACGTCACGCCGCTTTTCCACTACGCCTTTGCGATTTCCGACATCGACCGCGCGCGGGAGTTTTATGTCGGCCGCCTGGGCTGCGGCGAAGGACGCAGCACCGGGCACTGGATCGACTTCGAACTCTTCGGCCACCAGCTTTCCGCGCACCTGGGCAGGCCCGCCGGCGCCGCCTGCGAGGGACAGGTCGATGGACATGCGGTGCCGATTCCGCACTTCGGCGCGATTCTGCCTCCCGACCGTTTCTGGGACTTTGCCGGACGCCTGCGCGCGGCCGGCATCGACTTTGTCATGGAACCGGCGCTGCGCTTTGCCGGCAAGCCCGGCGAACAGGCGACGATGTTCTTCCTCGACCCCGACGGCAACGCGCTCGAGTTCAAGGCCTTCACGCGGGCCGAAGAGGTGTTCGCCAGATAGACCGCCGCAGCGGCTCAGCAAAAATCCCGGCTCGCCGTGACCAGGCTGCCGAGCAGTTCGCTGTGGTCGAACAGTCGCTTGGCAACGAGGTGCACTACGGCATGCTCGCCCTCGCCTTGCACCTGCAGTTGCCCGGCCACGCCCAACAACCGGCTGCCGAGTAAAAGTCGGCGCTGGCGACACGCCAAATCCTTGAAGACCACGATGTTGGCGCTGCCGGTTTCGTCCTCCAGGGTGAGGAAGATGACGCCGGCGGCGGTGCCCGGCCGCTGGCGGCAGGTGACGATGCCGGCGCAACGCACCACGGCGCGGTCGCCGCGCCCGCGCAGTTCCATGGCCGGGAGGTAACGCTTCGCCGCCAGTCGCGCGCGCAGCAGCGCCAGCGGATGGCGGCCCAGCGTGAGGCCGAGGCTGCGGTAGTCGGCGACGATGTCTTCGCCCTCGCGCGGCGCGACGAATTCGACGACCTCTTCGCGCGGCGCGATGCCGGCGAAGAGGTCGCGCTGCAGCGGCACGGCAGCCGCGGCCCAGGCCGCTTGGCGGCGATGGCCGGCAAGCTGCGACAAGGCACCCGCCGCGGCCAGCGCGTCGAGGTCGCCCCGGCCGAGTCCGGCACGATGCGCGAGGTCGGCGAGATCGGCAAACGGCGCCTGTCCGCGTGCGGCGACGATGCGCTGGGCCGCCTCGCCGGAAAAGCCGCGCACCTGATGCAGGCCCAGCCGCACGGCGGCGGGCCTTTCAGGGGAAGTCCGGGAATGCAAATGGCGTTGGTCCTGGGCAGCCTCTCCCCTCTCCCCGGCCCTCTCCCGCAGGGGGAGAGGGGGTTTGTTGCCGGAACCCGCTTCATCTTCCAGCGTGCTCTCCCAGTCGCTGGCCGTGACATCCACCGGCCGCACCTCGACGCCGTGGCGGCGCGCGTCCTGCACCAGTTGCGCTGGCGAATAGAAACCCATGGGCTGCGAGTTGAGCAGGCCGAGCAGGAAGGCCGCCGGTTCGTGGCGCTTCAACCAGGCCGAGACATAGACCAGCAGGGCGAAGCTCGCCGCGTGCGATTCGGGAAAGCCGTACTCGCCGAAACCCTGGATCTGCCGGTATAGCGCCCCGGCGAATTCGTCGGCATAGCCGCGGCTTTTCATGCCGTCGAGCAATCTGTCGCGGAAGGGTTCGAGGCCGACGGTTCCCGCCGCCGGGCCGCCCCAAGGCGGGAACAAGCCAGCTTCCTCCGAGCGCAGCGAGCAAGTGTCACCCCCTTCCTCGGGAAGGGGGGCGGGGGGTAGGCTTTTTCTCCTCCAGGCCGCCATGGCGCGGCGCAACTGGTCGGCCTCGCCGGGCGTGAAACCGGCCGCGACGATGGCGATCTGCATCGCCTGCTCCTGGAAGATGGGCACGCCCAGGGTGCGCGAGAGCACCTCGCGCACCGCCTCGCTCGGGTAATCCACCGGCTCCAGCCCCTGCCGCCGCCGCAGGTAGGGATGAACCATGTTGCCCTGAATCGGCCCCGGGCGGACCAGCGCCACTTCGATGACGAGGTCGTAGAAGCAGGCCGGCCGCAGGCGCGGCAACATGGCCATCTGGGCGCGCGATTCAATCTGGAACACGCCGACGGTATCGGCGCGCGAGACCATTTCGTAGGTGGCGGCGTCCTCGGCCGGCACGTCGCAAAGCCGAAAGGGCTGGTCGTGACGGCGCGCCACGGCCGCCAGCATGCGGCGTATCGCGCTCAACATGCCCAACGCCAGCACATCGACCTTCATCAGGCCCAGCGCGTCGATGTCGTCCTTGTCCCACTGGATCACCGTGCGTTCCGGCATGGCCGCGTTCTCCACCGGCACCATGCGATCGAGCCGGCCGCGAGCGATGACGAAACCGCCGACATGCTGGGTCAGATGGCGCGGCATGCCGATCAGCATCTTCGCCACGCCCAGCCAGCGCTGTACGGCCGGACCCGCCGGGTCGAGGCCGACTTCGGCAAAGCGCTGCGGCAGTTCCTCGCGCTTTTCCCACCAGGCCAGGTTGCCGGCCAGACGCTCGATCGCGGCGAGCGGAAAGCCCAGCGCGCGGCCGGCGTCGCGCAGCGCGCCGCGGGTGCGGTAGCAGATCACGGCGGCGGCCAGCGCCGCGCGTTCGCGGCCGTATTTGGCGTAGATGTACTGGATCACTTCCTCGCGCCGCTGGTGTTCGAAATCGACGTCGATGTCCGGCGGTTCGTTGCGCTCTTTCGAGACGAAGCGCTCGAACAGCATGCTGGCCCGCGCCGGGTCGACCTCGGTGATGTAAAGCGCATAGCAGACCGCCGAGTTGGCCGCCGAGCCGCGCCCCTGGCAGAGGATGCCCTGCCCGCGCGCCCAGGCGACGATGTCATGCACGGTCAGGAAATACGGTGCGTAGGCCATTTCGGCGATCAGCCGCAATTCGTGTTCGACCTGCGCCAGCACCTTGTCCGGCACGCCGCCCGGATAGCGCCGTGCGAGGCCGACTTCGGTCAGTTGGCGCAGCCAGGAATCCGGCGTCTCATTGGCGGGAACGACTTCCTCGGGATATTCGTAGCGCAATTCGTCCAGGGAAAAATCGCAGCGCGCGGCGATCTTCAGGGTCTCGGCCAGCAACTCGGGCGGATACAGACGCGCCAGCGCCAGGCGCGAACGCAAGTGGCGCTCGCCGTTGGGGAACAATGCACCACCTGCCGCTGCCACCGTGGTGTTGAGACGCAGCGCGGCCAGCACGTCCTGCAGGGGGCGGCGCGAGCGTGCATGCATGTGCACGTCGCCGGCGGCGACCAGCGGCAAATGCACGACGCCCGCCAATTCGCGCAAGGCGGCGAGGCGTTCGCCGTCGTCGGGCCGCAGGTGACGCTCGAAGGCTATCCAGGCGCGGCCGGCGAAGTGTTCGCCCAGCCAGCGCGCATCGCCCTCCCAATTCGCCGTGTCGCCAGCGCCGACTTCTCTGCCGGCAACAGGCACCCACAGCGCCAGGCAATCCGGCACGCCGCCGCCATCCCAGCCGGCGAGGTCCTTGCGCGTCAGGTGGTAGCTGCCCTTGTCCGCGCGGCGCCGACCCAAGCTAACAAGGGCCGAAAGATTGCCGTAGCCGGCGCGGTTGCAGGCCAACAGCACCAGTTTCATGCCGCAGGCCAGATGCAGCTCGGTGCCGTGGATCAGTTGCAGGCCGGCATCCCGCGCCGCCAGATGCGCCCGCACGCTGCCGGCGAAGCTGCATTCGTCGGTGATCGCCAGCGCCGCATAGCCCAGCCGCACGGCGCGTGCCACCAGTTCCGCAGCGTGGGAGGCCCCGCGCAGGAAGCTGAAGTTCGACAGGCAGTGGAGTTCGGCGTAGGCCGGCAGGGATGTCATGGCTGGGGCGTTAACTGTTTTTTTATACAGTCTAGCGCAAACTCGCCCGGCTTGCGGGCAGCAGGCATACTGGCAATTGTTCAACCCGTCCTGGAGCGCAGATCCCGCCATGAACACAAACACCAGCGTCGACTTCTTCGACCGGCAGTTCCGGCAGCAGGTCGAGCAACAGGACTTCCAGCTCAACCCCTTCGAGCTGGAAGTCCTGCCGCATCTGCACGGACGCGTGCTCGACTTCGGCTGCGGCCTCGGCAACCTCGCCCTGGCCGCCGCCGCGCAGGGCTGTTCGGTGCTGGCGCTGGATGCCAGCCCGGCGGCAATCGCGGCGCTGCGCCTGCGCGCGCAAGCCGCCGCACTGCCGGTCGAGGCCATTGAGGCCGACCTGCGGGATTACCGCATCGACGACGATTTCGACTGCGTGGTGTCGATCGGGCTGCTGGCATTCTTCGACTGCGCGACGGCCTTGCGCGTGCTGGCCATGCTGCAGGACCGCGTGCGCCGGGGCGGCATCGTCGCGATCAATACGCTGATCGAAGGCACCAGCTATGCCGACATGTTCGGCACGGCCGGGCGCTGCCTGTTTGCTCGCGACGAACTGCCCGGCCGCTTTGCCGGATGGGAATTCCTGCATTCGGAATTTCGCGATTTCGAAGCGCCGGGGCAGACCATCAAGTCCTTCCTCACGCTGATCGCGCGCAAACCCCGGCAGGAAACTGCCTCCCCGGAACGCCCCGGCAACCCTCGATCGGGCTAGCCGTGCGCCTCGTGCACCGACTGCTCCAACTCGGTGAATGCCTCGGCGACATAGACACTCAGTTTGTCCAGGTCGGGCAACTCGTCGGTCGCGATCAGGCCGAAGAAAAGCTGCCCGGCATAGCTGAACAGCGTGATGTTGAGCAGGTTGCTCGGCGGCAGGGTGCTGATCGGATGCATCTCCTCCATGCGCGCGCCCTTGAGGTAGAGGTAGTCCTTCGGCCCGGGCACGTTGGAGACCAGGGTATTGCCCATCGGCGGCGTGCGATTGCTCAGGCCGAGCATCTCGGCGACCTGCCCGACCAGGCCGGTGATGATGGTGTAGGACTCGATGGCTTCCGGCGCCACGCTGTCGATCATGGTCCTGACATTGCGCAGCGAAAAACCGATGTTGCGCAGGCGGATGTAGGGATCGTCGGTCGGCGGCGAAAGGTCGACCTGGATGATGCCGATCTTGTTGCCCCCGCCCTTCTCGCCTTCCTGCCGCAGATTGACCGGCATCTGTATCGTGATCGGCCGCCGCAGCCGCACGCCCTGGTCCTGCAGGTAGCGATGCAGGGCGCCGTCGAGGCAGGTCAGGGCGACGTGGTTGAGCGTCGACCGGGTGCTGGCGCGGATCCGGTTGACGCGCTCCATCGAAACCGCGGCAGAGGCGAACTGACGGCCGGCGGTGACCTGCCCGGTCAGCGGCGTGTGCGCGCTGTGGATGAAGGGCAGGGCGATGGCGTTCCTGGTGAGCGTCACGCTTTCCAGCAGGAGCATGGCGGCTAGGCGGCCGATGCCCAGCACGTGCCTGCCGGTCACCGTCGCCGCTTTCCAGGCCGCCTCCAGCATGTCCTGCTTCATGCGCGCACGATGGCCGGCGCCGCGAACGTGTTTGAGGGTCCACACCGGGCGCAGCTCGGTGTCGGCGGCGGATCCGGCAAGTCCTTGCTCGGTCCAGCGCGCCATGGTCACCCCGTCGGCGCAGGCGTGGTGCATCTTCTGGTAAATGGCGAAACGCCCTTCGCTGATGCCGTCGATGACATGGACCTCCCACAAGGGCCGCGAACGGTCGAGCATCGGCGCATGCAAATCGGATACCAGCCGGTACAGCTCGGCGCGGCCGTTCTTCCCGGCTGCCAGCTTGTGATAGAAAATGTGCTGGTTGAGGTCGATCGATTCGCAGGTCTGCCAGCTCGGCATCGCGGTCAGCGAGAAATTGATCACGCGGTTGAACGGCGCCTCGATCCCGGTAAAACCCAGAAATTCCTTGTACAGGCTCCTGACGAAGCCGGCCGCAGCCCTGGGCGGCCGCTTGCAGATCAGCAAAGCGCCGACATGCTTGGGACTCTCATGCGATTCGGCAATGAAAAATCCCAGGTCGAGCAGGGACAACTTGTTCATCATTCTTCCTTTTTGCGCTGTCATGCGCCGTCATGCGCTGTTTTGTGGCTACCGGCAAATCCGCCCCATGCACCGCGGCCCGGGCGTGACACAGCCGCAAGTATCCACACTATCGAGGTGTCGCGTCAAACTGCTGCCGGCCGGCTGGCGCGGTCAGAGCTTGTGAAGAAATCGTAGCGAGCGGGCCGCAGCGGGGAGCGGCCCCAAGCAGGCGCGCAAGCGCACTGCGTGCGTTGCGGTGGCAGCTACCGGAACATATGTCCTTATATGTGAGGGCGAGGCGGGGTTTTGCAAAGCATGCTTTGCGCCGCCGCAGCCGGCCGGCTGTGCAAAGCCGGCCGTGGAAGAGCACCGCCCAATCCCCGATCCGGCACGCGCAGTAGATTTGTTCACAAGCTCTCAGGCAAACCAGCCGTGGAGGAACCACCCGCCGGGCGGGCGCGGATCGCGGAAGATCCACAGCCGGCACCCGGCGCCGTCGATGGCGATGAAGTAGTCGCGGCGCGCATCGGCGCCGTCCCACCAGCCGGATTCGATGCGTTCCGGGCCGGCCGCCAAAGTCAGCGCGCCGCCGCGCTGCGGACGGCCATGGAGTTCACGCAGGGCTTCGGGCGGATCGACCAGCCACAAGGGGCGCGGCGGCGGCACCACCGGCGAGGATGCCGGCCTGCCGGAAACCGGACGGCTCGCCAGTTCCGGGCGATGGTCGGCATGGCAGGCCAGGCCCTGCACCGCCTGCGGCCCCAGGCGTGCGACGAGGCGGTCCATGAGATCGGCCAGCGCCTCGTCGCGCTGCCCGGCGCCGTTGAAGAGGCGCAGACTGCAATGCTCGCGCGGCACCACATCGCGCGCATTCAGGCGCAGCGCCAGCGCGGGCGCCGGGAGGCTCAAGGCGTCGAGCCCTTCCTTCAACACGCGCTCGATGCGGGCGACGGCATGCACCGGCGCGCTGAAGGCCAGCGGCAGCGCCGTGCCCACGCCATGGCCGTGGTCGATCAGGCAGTCGATTTCGCGCACCGCGCCGTTCCTCGCCGCAAGCCAGCCGCACAGCGCCGCGATCAGGCGGTGCGCAGCGAACAGCAGCACCGGCGCGGCCTCCACCGGCGCGGGCAGTTCCAGGCCCTGCTCGAAGTGCTCGGGGAAGACGAAGCAGGTTTGCGGATCGGGAATTTCGCCGAGGGCGCGCGCAAGGTCGAGCAGCAGGGGTTTGCCGAGGCGGGCGCCGAGGGCGGCGCGCGGCAGCTCCAGCAGGTCGCCGACGCGGCGCAGGCCGCAGCTTTCGACACGCCGCGCCAGCGGCGGCGCCAGTTGCAGCGCGGCCATTGGCACGGCGGCAAGCCGCTCGCGCGTGGCCGGCAGGTCGGGGCAGATGACATTGTCACTCGCCCGCGCCAGCCACAGGGCCGCCAGGGGCGTCGCCGCGACGGCCAGTTGTGCTGGAATGTCCAGCGCGGCAAGGTCGGCGCGCACCCGATCCAGCAGCGCCGGCAGGCCGCCGAAGAGGCGCAGGCTGCCGCTGATTTCGAGGCGCAGCGCCGCCGGTGCGAGATTGACGTGCGATGTGTAACGACCGGCCCAGCAGGCGAGGGTCGGGGTGGGAAAGACGGCGACCGGCAGGGCCGACGCGTCAGGCAGCGACGCGTCGGCCCTGCCGGACGTCGGTCGCGTCGGGCAATGCAGCGCCAGCCACAACATGGGAAAAACCCTGGGCCAAACCCGCGGCACGCCGGACGTCGAGCAGGATCGCCTGCCGTGCCGGCGGCCCGCGCCGCTTGAGCAGGGTCACGCGCAATTGCCCGCTGTTACCCGGCGCCGGTTGCAACTGCAGGCGCAAGGGCGCTGGCGAAGCCGCAGCGGCAAGTTGCGCCGGACGCAAGCAAAACGCCCCGCCGCCGCCCTCGCCCGCCGCCACCTGCAGGCGGCGCAGGCTGTTGGCCGGGAGATTGCCGCGAAACATCCCGTCGAGCCACAGCAGCGTCGCCGCCACGCCGCCGCAGCGCAGGGCCTCGACTCCGGCCCACAGCGCATCGCGCGGACGACGCGGAAACACCCGATGCAGGCCGTCGAGCCGGATCCCGGCGGCGGCCCAGGCCGGCGCATGGGCGCAGTGCGGCGGCGCCACCAGCACCACCTCGCCGCCGGCCGCGGTCAGCGCCGCCAGCGCCGGCAGCAGCAGGCCGAGTTCGCCGATGCCTTCATGCTCGGCCAGCAGTTCGGTCAAGGCCCCGCGCGGCCAGCCGCCACCGGGCAGTTCGGCATCGAGGACGGGAAAGCCGCTGGAAAAAGTTCCCGAAGGGACGCACCGCGCTGGCGCCGGCGCCACGGCGAAAGCATCGCCGCGGCGGATGTCGGAGCGCTCCAGGACTTGGGCAAGCGAAGGATTCATGCTGGAAAATACGGTTGAACCACAGAGACACAGAGGCACAGAGGAAAAGCCAAGCGAGAAAAACAATTCTGTGCTTTTGAAGTTCTCTGTGTCTCTGTGTCTCTGTGGTGAAGCTTTTTCACAGTGTCCGGCCGTCGCGGATCAGGCCGACCGCTATGCCCTCGATGGTCAGCGGCTCCTTGCGCGTATTGACCAGGATGGGCGCGAAATCGCGGTTGGCGGCGATCAGCTCGACCATGTTGCCGCGCCGCTTGAAGCGCTTGACGGTGACTTCGTCGCCAAGCCGGGCGATGACGATCTGGCCGTTGCTGGCCTCGGTGGTGCGATGCACGGCGAGCAGGTCGCCGTCCAGTATCCCCGCCTCGATCATCGACAGGCCGCGCACGCGCAGCAGGAAATCGGCGCGCGGCGTGAACAGCGCGGGATCGATGCGGATGTTGCCGAGGCGGTTCTCGATCGCCAGCAGCGGGCTGCCGGCGGCCACCGTGCCGATCAGCGGCAGGCCGAGCTGCTCGACCAGGCGGATGCCGCGCGCGGAGCCGGGCTCCAGGGTGATCGCGCCTTTTTTCGCCAGTGCCCGCAGGTGATCCTCGGCGGCATTGGGCGAGGCGAAGCCAAAGGCGCCGGCGATTTCGGCGCGCGTCGGCGGCACGCTGAAGACTTCCATGCTGTTGCGGATGAAATCGAGGATCTCCTGCTGGCGGGGCGTCAGATCGTGGGCCATGGGCTGCTCCTGTGGTGGTCTTTCCATGTCGGGCTTCCATCCGCATGACTTGAACAGCTTCACTGGATGGATGTACAGATGTTACTACAGGTTTGCCAAAAAAAACCACCTGGCGGCCTGCCCAGGTCCCGCGGTGCCCTGCCGTGAAGCTGTATGCGACCGAGATTCAGGATAGACTTCCGCCCTTGACGCACGGAGAGCCTTTATCATCGTGTTGTTGCCGGTTACCGGCAACAACACGCGCGGCACTCGACACGAAGGACTGATACTCCGGTGACCATAAAAAGTTGGCAAGACGCAATGCCGGGATACACGGCCGACGGGCTGATCGCCTGCCATGCCTGCGACGGCGTGCACCGCATCGTCAGCGTTCCGCCGCGCGGCCGCGCCCTGTGCCGGCGTTGCGGCACGCTCCTGTACCGCAACATGCCGCGCAGCCTCGACCACTCTGCCGCGCTCTACGTCGCGGCGATCATCCTCTTCCTGCTGGCGAACACCTTTCCCTTCGTCGCCCTGCAGTATGGCGACCGCATCGAGCAAAGCCTGCTCATATCCGGCGGCTTCGCCCTGCAACGCGCCGGCATGGGGGAAATCGGGCTCCTCGTGCTGCTGACCAGCGTGGTGTTTCCCCTGCTGACGATCTGCGGCATGCTTTACCTTCTGCTGCCGCTGCGCTTCGGCGTACGCCCGCCGTGGATGACGCCGGTGTGGCGCCTGGTGCGGGCCCTCAGCCCCTGGAGCCTGATCGGCGTGTTCATGCTCGGCCTGCTGGTCTCGGTGGTGAAGCTGCAGGACCTGGCGACGATTGTTCCCGGCGTGGCCTTCTACGCCTTCATCGGCCTGCTGGTCGTCTCGGCCGCGGCAGCGGCGAGCTTCGACCCGGCCGTCCTCTGGCCGCGGCTGGGACCAATCCCTGACGGCGCCGCGGCCGAGGCGGACAGTGCCGCGGCGATGGGTTATGCGAGCTGCCATACCTGCGACCTGCTGGTGCGCCGTCCCGGCAGCGGAGCGCCCTGGGTCTGCCCGCGCTGCGGCAGCAACGTGCATGGCATGCGCGCCGCCAACAGCATCTCCCGCACTTGGGCCTATCTCGCCGCGGCAACCCTGCTGCTGATCCCGGCAAACCTGTATCCGGTGATGACCGTGACCCGCTTCGGCATGGGCGAACCGAACACCATCCTGTCGGGCGTGGTGCATCTGGTCGAAGACGGCGCCTGGCCCCTCGGGCTGCTGGTGTTCTTCGCCAGTTTCATCGTCCCGCTCAGCAAGATCGCGGCGCTGGCCTTCCTGCTGGTCACCGCGCAGCGCGGCTCGGCCTGGCGCCTGCGCGACCGCACACGGATTTACCGCGTGACGGAAGTGGTCGGCGCCTGGTCGATGGTGGACATTTTCCTGGTCGGGATCCTGGTCTGCCTGGTGCGGATGGACGGGCTGGCGACGGTGTATCCCGGCATCGGCGCCAGCTTCTTCGGCGCCGCCGTGGTGATGACCCTGATGGCGGCGCACAGTTTTGACCCCCGCCTGGTCTGGGATCGCGCGACCGGAACCGGCACGGGGGAAACGCGGTGAAAGAACCCGTGGTGACCGAGCGCGGCGGACCGTCGCTGATCTGGCTGATCCCGCTCCTGACCGCGCTGATCGGTGCCTGGCTGATCGTGCACACCCTGACCGACCAGGGCCCGCTGGTCACCATCACCTTCCGCACCGCGGATGGCATCGAAATCGACAAGACCCGCGTCAAGTACAAGAACCTCAGCATCGGCATCGTCGAAAGCGTGAGCTTCAGCCAGGATTTTTCGCGGGTGGAAGTGCGCGCCAGGCTGAGCAAGGACGCCGCCCAGTTCCTGCGCCGCGACACGCGTTTCTGGGTGGTGCGGCCGACGCTCAGCGCCCGCGGGATTTCCGGCCTCGGCACGCTGCTGTCGGGGTCCTACATCGAGATCGAACCCGGCCAGGGAGCCGCCCAGTCGCTGTTCGTCGGCCTCGAGTCGCCGCCGGTGGTGCACTCCGACATGGCCGGCAAGCGGATCACGCTGATCGCGCGCCAGCTCGGTTCGATCGACCGCGGCTCGCCGCTGCATTACCAGGGCATCATCGCCGGCGAGGTACTCGGCCACGAGATGGCCAACGACTACCGCAACGTGCTGATCCATGCCTTCGTCAGGGAGCCGTTCGACAGTCTGGTGCGCAGCAATACCCGCTTCTGGAACAGCAGCGGCATCGATCTTTCCATGGGTCCCGACGGCATGCGGCTGAAGACGGAGTCGGTGCAGTCGGTGCTGTTCGGCGGGATCGCCTTCGACACCCTCGATCCGCAGGAGGCCGGCGACGAGAACACCGAGGGGCTGGTGTTCACCCTGCACGACGACTTCAAGTCGATCAAGGAGCAGTCCTACACGAGCAAGCTGCGCTTCGTGCTCTTTTTCGAGGATTCCCTGCGCGGGCTGAGCGTCGGCGCCCCGGTCGAATTCAAGGGCATCAAGGTCGGCTCGGTGGTCGACGTGCGCCTCGAATACGAGGAGCGCAGCGGCGCATTCCGCATCCCGGTGCTGGTCGAGCTCGAGCCCGAACGCATCCTCGAGCGCGGCGCCCTGATGAAGCGCGCTCCCGGCGAGGCCTTCCAGGGCATGGTCAAGCGCGGCCTGCGCGCGCGCCTGCAGACCGGCAACCTGCTGACCGGGCAGTTGTTCGTGGACCTCGTGCTGCAGCCGAAGGCGCCGCTGCGGCTTGCCGGCGCCGGACGCCCGGAGCCGGAGCTGCCGACCGTCCGCGGCGCAAACATCGACCAGGCCATGGTTTCGGCGGCAAGCGTGATGGCGAAGATCGACAGCATGGACCTGGTGACCATGGGCGCCGAACTCCACGAAACGCTGAAGGGCGCCAATACCCTGCTCAACGGGCCGCAGTTGCAGAGCGCGCTGGCCGACCTGTCCGTGTCGCTCGCCAGCCTGCGCAGCATCCTGCGCGCGGTCGACAGCCGCGCCGAGCCGATCGCCGCGAACCTCGAACAGGCCTTGGTCGCCGCACGGGCGGCGCTGGAAAAATCGAAGACGACCATGGCCCTGGTGGATGGCGCCATCGCCCCGGAGTCGCCGCTGTATTTCCACGCCGTGCGCCTGGCCCAGGAACTGGCGCAGACCTCGCGCTCGCTGCGCAACCTGGTCGACATGCTGGAACGCAATCCGCAAGCCCTGCTGCTTGGCAAACCGCCAGCGAAAGAACCGTGATGACCCTGCGCCCGCACCTGATCACAGCCTTGGCCGCCCTCGTCCTGCTCGCCGGATGCTCTTCCGGCCCGGCGACACGCTTCTACACGCTGGCGGCCGTCGCCGGGGCGCCTCCGGCCGCGGCGAAAGACGCCGCAGCGCAGGCTGCCAGGCCCCTCACGCTGGTCATTACCGACCTGCGGCTGCCACAGTACCTGGACCGGCCCCAGATCGTCACCCGCGGCAGCGACCACCGCCTGCGCATGGCTGAACACCAGCAATGGGGCGGCAACCTGCGCGACGAGATGACGCGTGTCCTCGCGGAAAACCTGGGACGGCAACTGCCGGGCGACCGCGTCCTGGCCGCGCCCACCCACATGGCATTGCAGCCGGATTACCGCATCGAGGTCGACGTGCAGCGTTTCGAGCGCGAAGCCGACGGCTCGGTCCGACTCGTCGCGCGCTGGTGGCTCACGCGCGGCCCTGACGGCGTGCTGCTGGCCGGCCCCGGGGCGTCATTCACCGGTCCGCCGGTCGCCGAGGACGACTACGAGGCGCTGGCCGGCGCCATGAGCGCCGTTTTCGGCGATCTCGCCCGGGCCATCGCCGACAGCATCCGCGCGCGCGCGGCGGGTGGCTCATGAAGCGGCTCATGAATCGGCTCATGAAACCCGCAGCGCAGGCCCTGCTGCTGCTGACGGCTTGCCTCGCCACGGCAGCCAGCGGGCAAAGCGGCCGCGAACTGATCGAGGAATCGCTGCGGCGGCATGCGCCGCCCGCCTCGGTCTATGAGGAACAGACCCTGATCCTGACCGATCCCCAGGGCCACTACACCGTGCGTACCGCACGCCGCTACGCGCGGCATGACGCAAACGGCAGCACCGACCTGCTGGTGATGGAAACACCCGCGGAATCGAAGGGAACGGCCATCTACGTCGACCTCGAAGCGGCCGGCGGCGTACGCCGCGGCACGGCGGCCTCCAGCCCGGTGTTCGGTTCCAACTTTTCGGTGTCCGACCTGGAAGCGGAACAGGCGCGGAATTTCAGCTACGAACGTGATGACGACCATGATCTTGACCGGGTGCCGCACTTTGTCCTGCGCGTGCTGCCGGCCGACGAATCCGTCGCGCGTGCCACGGAATATCGCCAGCGGCGGATCTACCTGCGCAAGGACAACCTGTTCATCAGCCGGATCGACTACAAGGACAGCGAAGGGCGTCTGGCCAGGCGCCAGACCTTCCGCGATCCGCGAGCCGACGAATCCGGCGTCTGGCGCGCGGACATGATACTCATGGAGGATCTGCGCGACGGCCGGCGCAGCCTGCTCAAGGTCGAGCGCAGGGTGCATTCGCCGGACTACGTTCCGGCCTCCGTGTTTGCCGGCATTCCGGGAAGGCCATGATTCAGGAACCCAACAGACTGCTGCGGCGTTTCCTGCGCACCGGCATCGATTATCCGCTGGCGAGCCTGGTCTTCCTGCTGCTGGTGAGCCTGCTTGCCGCCTCGGGAGTTTCGCGCCTCACCATCGACACCGGACCTGACCGGATGCTGCCGCGGGAAGGCCACGAGCGCCAGGCTTACCTGCAGGTCGCGCGCGAGTTCGGCTCCGACAACCGCAGCTTCATCCTGTTGCGTGACGAGCAGTTGTGGACGCCGGCCAAGCTGCAGGCGCTGGAGCACCTGCACCACGAACTGCAGCAGTTGCCCTTCGTCGAGCGCATCGACGACCTGTTCACGACGCGCAGCGTGCAGAGCGTCGAAGGCCGCTTGCAGTCGCAGCCGCTACTGGTTGCCGCGCCAGGCAGCGCAGCGGACGCCGAACGCGCACGGCTCGCCGCCCAGGAGCATCCGCTTGCCGTGCGCAACATCATCAGCGCCGACGGCAAGGTACTGGCCATCGGCGTTTCGGTGCGCGAGCGAAGCGGCAGCGGCCTGGAAGTCAGCGCCGCGCTGGAAGGGGTGCTGGCGCCGGCACGCGCGCACTTCCCCTCCCTGGTACAGGTCGGGCCCTCGCGCATCGAAGCGGAACTGCGGCAGGGCCTGATGCGCGACCTTGGCGTGCTGGCGCCGGTATCGGCGCTGGTCCTGCTCCTTACCGTGTTCGGCTTTTTCCGCAGCGCATTCGCCGCCGCCACGGCGCTCGTCGTTGCCGCGCTCGGCCTGCTGTGGGCATTCGGCATGGCCGGCCATGCGGGTATCCCGATGAACTTCCTGTTCGCGATGCTGCCGTCGCTGCTTGCGGTGCTCGGCGCCGCCGTGACCATGCAGATGATTTCCGGCTACCACCATGGCCTGAACCCGGACACGGACGCGAACCCGCAGGAAAGGCGCGCGCGCGCCACCGAAATCATGGTGCGCGAACTGGGCACGCCAACGCTCCTTCTGGTGCTGACAACGGCGCTCGGCTTTGCCTGCACCGCCTTTTCGGGCATTCCGCTGGTCCGCGATTTCGGCCTCGTCGCCGCCTTCGCCATTCTCGCCAACGCGCTGATCACCGTGTTACTGGTGCCGCTGCTCTACGCTGCACTCGGCCCCCGCCATGGCCGGCAGCGGCCGTTTTCCGCCGCCGGCTGGTTCTCCGGCCGCATGACGCACTTCAGCGGCATGCTGCACCTGCGGCCGGCGCAATGGGTGCTGGCCCTCGGCGCGGTGCTGTTCGCGGCCCTGGTGCAGCAGTCCGCGGGCCTGCGCACCGGCAACGACCCCCTGAGCTTCTTTCACGCCGACCGCCCCCTGGTTCAGGAGTCGCAGCGCATGCAGGGGGATGTCGCCGGCGCCAAGGTTTTCTACATCACGCTGGACGCCCGTGCCGAAGGCAGCTTTCGCGACCCCGGAAACCTGCAACGGCTGGCCGACATCCAGGCCTTCATTGCCAAGCAGCAGGTTTTCGACCGCAGCCTCTCGCTCGCCGACATCGTTTCGCAAACCAACCAGCAAGCCGCCGGAGGGCGACTCGAGGCCTACCGGATTCCGCCATCGCGCAAGCTGGTCAGCCAGTATCTCCTGCTGCAGCCTGCCCGGTATCTCGATCCCTATGTCAGCCACGATTTCCGGCGGGCCAATATCGTGGTGCGGCACAACGTGCAAGACTCGTCGGCCCTGAACCGGCACATCCGCGAATTGCGCAAGGCCGTCGCGCACTATGCCGGCCCCGCCATGGCCACCGCGGTCGTCGGCGAGAATCTGCTGATCAACGCCGCCGCCACACCGCTGCTGCGGGGCCAGGCCGCAGTGCTCGCCGCACTGCTGGTCTTCGGCTTCATCGCCGTGTCGCTGCTGTTCACCTCGGCCAAGGGCGGCTTGATCGCCCTGCTGCCGGGCGCGCTGACCATCCTGGTGGTTCTCGGCATCATGGCGATCATGGAGATTCCGCTCGGCGCAGGCACCATGATGGTGGCCGTGGTCGTCATCGGCATCGCCGTCGAGGGCACCATGCACCTTTTTTCGCGCTACACCGAACTGTGCCGCGGCGCCGCCAACTATGACGCGGCGGTGATAGAAACCGTGAAGCAGGAGTCGGCGCCGATGATCGCGGTCAGCCTCATGCTGGCCGCGGGTTTCGGCGTTCTGCTGTTCTCCGAATTTGCGCCGGTCGCCCAGTTCGGCGCGCTGGCTGCAGGCGCCATGCTGTTCTCGGTCTTTGCCAACCTGCTGATCACGCCGCTGATGTCCCGCATCCGCCTGGTAGGCCTCTACGAGATCCTCGCCATGTCGATGCCGCGCGAGGCACTGGAGGGCAGCCTGCTGTTCCACGGCATGAGCGCCTACCAGATCCGCAAGACAATCCTGCTTTCCGAACTGCGCGAATACCGCGAAGGCGAGCGCCTGATCGAACAGGGGACCATGGGCCGCAGCATGTACCTCGTCGTCGAAGGGCAGATCGAGGTGCTGCGCCGTGACGGCGCGGTCACGGTGCGCCGCGCCCTGCTCGGGCCCGGCGAGGTGTTCGGCGAAATAGGCTTCGTGCACGAGGCCTACCGGACCGCCGACGTGCGCGCCCTGGGCGCGGTCTCGGTGCTGCGCTTCGACCACGACAGGCTGCAGAAGGACCTGGCCCTTTTCCCCCACATCATGGCCAAGCTCAATTTCAACATCAGCGGCATCCTCGGCAAGCGCCTCGCCGAAATGGTGGAAGCGCACCACGCTTTCCCGTCGCCCGGAGTCGCGCCGGGCGACGACGGCTGAGCACTTGTGAAGAAATCGTAGCGAGCGGGCCGCAGCGGGGTGCGGCCGGAGCGCAGCTACCGGAACATATGTCGTTATATGTGAGGGCGAGGCGGGTTTTGCAAAGCATGCTTTGCGCCGCCGCAGCCGGCCCGCTGTGCAAAGCGGGCCGTGGAAGAGCACCGCCCAAGCCCCGATCCGGCGCGCGCAGTAGATTTATTCACAAGCGCTGAGTTTGGCGTGGTCCAACTGCGTGGCGTTCGTTTATAGGATAATTGCCACCGGTCGTCGGGAGAGAGTGACTCCCACCGTCACCGCCGAAGGCGCAACCCCCAGGAACCGCTCAGGCAAAAAGGGCCGACGATGCAGCACAAATCTGGAGAGCGGCAGCTCACGGCAACAGCGTGAAGCCTGCCCGCCGACGGAGTAAATCTCTCAGGCGCCAAGGACAGATGGGGAAATGACGGAGTTCCGTCGCGCTTCTTGCCGCCATCAGTCCGAGGACCACCATGCCCTTACGCACCCCGCTCTTCGAATCGCACCTCGCCGCCGGCGCGAAGATGGTCGATTTCTCCGGCTGGGAAATGCCCATCCATTACGGCTCGCAGGTCGAGGAACACCATGCCGTGCGACGCGATGCGGGCATGTTCGACGTCTCCCACATGTGCGCGCTGGATCTCGCCGGGCCCGGCGCCCGCGACTACCTGAGACGCCTGCTGGCCAACGACGTGGCGAAACTGACCGTGCCGGGCAAGGCTCTGTATTCCTGCATGCTGGATGAAACCGGCGGCATCATCGACGACTTGATCGTGTACTTCTTCACACCCGAGCGCTACCGCATCGTGGTGAACGCCGGTACCACGGCGAAGGACATCGCCTGGATGCGCGCCTGCCTGGCCGGGGTGCCCGGCGGTTTCGACGCCACCCTGAAGGTGCGACGCCGCAACAATGACGACGCGGTGGCGCTGATCGCCCTGCAGGGCCCCGATGCGCACGAGCGCCGCCACACCGGCATCGATGCCGTGGCCATGATCGCCGTGCAGGGTCCCAGGGCACGCGAGCGCTTCTGGGCGGCCTTCCCCGAACACCGCGCCGCGAGCGAAGCCCTGGGTGTTTTCCAGGCCGCCGAGCTGCGCTCCCCCCTCTCCCCTGCCCACTCTCCCACGACGGAGAGAGGGGAAAATTGGCTGATCGCCCGCACCGGCTACACCGGCGAGGACGGCTTCGAGATCACCGTTCCGGCCGACGCCGCGGCTGGAATCTGGCAGGCGCTGCTCGCCGTCGGCGTGCGGCCCTGCGGTCTCGGCGCGAGGGACACCTTGCGCCTCGAAGCCGGCATGAATCTCTACGGCCAGGACATGGACGAGGACATCACGCCCTACGAAGCCGGCCTGCGCTGGACCGTGGATCTCAAGGACCCGGCAAGAGACTTCATCGGAAAGTCTGCGCTCGAGGGTAAAAATGCACGGCAAGCGCGCAACCAGTTCCAGGGCCTGCTCTTGCTCGACCGCGGTGTGCTGCGCGCCCACCAGAAAGTCATCACGCCGCAGGGCGAAGGTGAAACCACCAGCGGCACGTTCTCGCCCAGCCTGAACCAGTCCATCGCCCTGGCACGCCTGCCGCCCGCTGTCGCCATCGGCAGCGAAGTCGAGGTCGAGATCCGTGACAAGCGCCTCAAGGCGCGCGTGGTAAAGCCTTCCTTTGTTCGCAACGGCAAGAACCTGATTTAGCCATGATTCCTGGAGGTAATAAATGAACACCCCCGCCAACCTGAAATATGCCGCTTCCCATGAATGGGCACGGCTCGAAGCCGACGGTACCGTCACCATCGGCATCAGCGACCACGCCCAGGAAGCACTGGGCGACATCGTTTTTCTCGAACTGCCGGCCGTCGGCCGCGTGCTCAAGGCCGGCGAGGAATGCGCGGTGGTCGAGTCGGTGAAGGCCGCCTCCGACATCTACGCGCCGGTATCGGGTGAAGTGGTGGAAACCAACCAGGCCGCCGCCGACGCGCCGGAATCGGTCAATGCCGATGCCTATGCCGCCTGGCTGTTCCGCATCAAGCCCGCCGCAGCCGCCCAGTGCGCAACCGAACTCGGCGGCCTGCTCGGTGCCGACGCCTACGCGGCCACGCTTTAAGAGAAAACCTTCACCACAAAGACACAGAGGCACGGAGAAAAACAATTCCCTGCTTTTGAAGTTCTCTGCGCTTCCTCTGTGCCTCTGTGCCTCTGTGGTTCAATCTTTTGACTTTTGCCCAATCCCATGCACGCCGAGAATCTGACAATACCGCTTAGCCAACTCGAAAACCGCGACGAATTCATCGGCCGCCACATCGGCCCCGACGAACATGCCATCGCCGGCATGCTGGCCTCGATCGGCACCGCTTCGCTCAGCACGCTGATCAGCGAAACGGTGCCGGCCACCATACGGCTGCAGCGGCCGCTGGCCCTGCCGGCGGCGATGCCCGAGCACGCGGCGCTGGCGGCATTGAAGGCCGTCGCGGTGAAGAATGTGCTGAAAAAGTCGCTGATCGGCCAGGGCTACTACGGCACGCTGACGCCGCCCGTGATCCTGCGCAACCTGTTCGAAAACCCCGGCTGGTACACGGCCTACACGCCCTACCAGGCCGAGATCGCCCAGGGTCGCCTGGAAGCCCTGCTCAACTACCAGCAGATGGTGTGCGACCTGACCGGCATGGAAATCGCCAACGCCTCGCTGCTCGACGAAGCCACCGCCGCCGCCGAGGCGATGACCATGGCGCGGCGCATTTCGAAGAGCAAAGGCAATGTCTTCTTTGTCGACGCGGATGCCTTCCCGCAGACCATCGACGTGATCCGCACGCGCGCCGCGTATTTCGGCTTCGAACTGGTGCTCGGCAAGCCGGAAGAGGCCTCGCGGCGTGACGACGTGTTCGGTGCCCTGCTGCAATACCCCAACGCGCGCGGCGAGATCGCCGACCTCACCTCCGTGATCGCCACCATCAAGGGCAAGGGTGGCGTGGTTGCCGTCGCCTCGGATCTGATGGCGCTGGTGCTGCTCAAACCGCCCGGCGAAATGGGCGCCGACATCGCGCTCGGCTCCTCGCAGCGCTTCGGCGTGCCGCTGGGCTTCGGCGGCCCGCACGCGGCCTTCTTCGCCACGCGCGAGACCCACGTGCGCTCGATGCCGGGTCGCATCATCGGCGTCTCGAAGGACGCGCGCGGCAAGACCGCCTACCGCATGGCGCTGCAGACGCGCGAGCAACACATCCGCCGCGAGAAGGCCAATTCCAACATCTGCACGTCCCAAGTCCTGCTGGCCAACATCGCCGGCATGTACGCGGTGTGGCACGGGCCCAAGGGCCTGCGCGCCATCGCCTCGCGCATCCACCGCCTCGCCGCGCTGCTGGCCGGCGCCCTTGGTGTTACCGGGCGCGACTTCTTCGATACGTTTGAAACAAAAGTCGGCGCCGGCGACACGGCGAGAATCATGCAGGCGGCGGTCGCCGCCGGCTACAACCTGCGTCGCGTCGACGACTCGACGATCGCCATCAGCCTCGACGAAACCACCACGCGCGAAGACGTCGCCGCGCTGCTGAAGATATTCGGCGGGTCTGAAATGCGCGGAGCGCCGGTCGAGGCACTCGACGCCGCGCGCCCCTGCGCGATCCCCGTCACGCTGCAGCGGCGCGAGCCGATACTCGCGCATCCGGTGTTCAACAGCCACCACACCGAGCACGGCATGCTGCGCTACCTGAAGCGCCTGCAGAACCGCGACCTCGCGCTCGATCACGCCATGATCCCGCTCGGCTCCTGCACCATGAAGCTCAATGCCGCCGCCGAGATGATCCCGGTGTCCTGGCCCGAGTTTTCGCAAATGCATCCTTTCGTCCCAATCGACCAGGCGCAGGGCTATCTCGAACTGATTACCGGGCTGGAGGACCAGCTCAAGGCCATCACCGGCTTCGATGCCGTCTGCATGCAGCCGAACTCCGGCGCCCAGGGCGAGTACGCCGGACTCGTCGCCATCCGCCGCTACCAGGAAGCCAACGGCCAGGGCGCGCGCAACATCTGCCTGATCCCCAAGTCCGCCCACGGCACCAACCCGGCGACGGCGCAGATGTGCGGCCTCGAAGTCGTGGCCGTGGCCTGCGACGACAGCGGCAACGTCGATCTCGCCGACCTGCAGGCCAAGGCTGCGCAGCACGCGGCGCAACTGTCCTGCCTGATGCTCACCTATCCGTCCACCCACGGCGTGTTCGAGGAGTCGGTGAAAGACATCTGCGCCATCGTCCACGCCCACGGCGGCCAGGTGTACATGGACGGCGCCAACCTGAACGCGCAGGTCGGCCTTTGCCGCCCGGCCGACATCGGCGCCGACGTCTCGCACATCAACCTGCACAAGACCTTCGCCATTCCCCACGGCGGCGGCGGGCCGGGCATGGGGCCGATCGGCCTCAAGGCGCACCTCGCGCCCTTTATGCCGGGGCATTTCTCCCTCCCCATCCCGCACCCCATCCCCCTCCTAACCTCCCCCTTGAAGGGGGAGGAACTTGGCTCCCTCCCCTTGAAGGGGGAGGAACTTGGCTCCCTCCCCTTGAAGGGGGACGAACTTGGCTCCCTCCCCTTGAAGGGGGACGAACTTGGCTCCCTCCCCTTGAAGGGGAGGGCTGGGGAGGGGATGGGGTCGGTATCCGCCGCACCCTGGGGCTCGGCCTCGATCCTGACCATCTCCTGGATGTACATCACCATGATGGGCGGCGCAGGCCTCACGCGCGCCACCGAGATCGCGATCCTGAATGCCAACTACGTCGCGGCCAAACTCAAGGACCACTACCCGGTGCTCTACACCGGCAGCCAGGGCCGCGTCGCCCACGAGTGCATCCTCGACGTGCGCGCGATCAAGGCCGCCACCGGCGTGGCCGAGATCGACATCGCCAAGCGCCTGATGGACTACGGCTTCCACGCGCCGACGGTGAGCTTCCCGGTGGCCGGCACGCTGATGGTGGAACCCACCGAGTCCGAGGACAAGGCCGAACTCGACCGCTTCTGCGCCGCGATGTGCAGCATCCGCGACGAGATCCGCAGGATCGAAACCGGCGAATGGACGTTCGAGGCCAGCCCGCTCAAGCATGCGCCGCACACCGAAGCGGACATGATCGGCGACTGGACGCGGCCCTACACGCGGCAGCAGGCCGTGTTCCCGTTGCCCTGGGTGGCCGAGAACAAGTTCTGGCCCTACGTCAATCGCATCGACGACGTGCACGGCGACCGCAACCTCTTCTGCGGCTGCGTGCCGATGGAGAATTATTCATGAGCCAATCCACGATTTCCCTGATCCTCACCGTCATCGGCGACGACCGCCCCGGCCTGGTCGGCGAACTCTCGGCCGTGATCAGCGCCCATCAGGGCAACTGGCTGGAATCTTCGATGGCGCAACTTGCCGGCAAGTTCGCCGGCATCGTCGAGGTTGGCGTAGACAGCGGCAACGCCGCCGCGCTGAGCGCCGCGCTTGGTCACCTCAAGGGCCTCAAGGTCACCGTGGAATCGGCTGCCGCCCAAAAGTCGGCGCCCACGGGACGGCGATTAAAGCTGGCCTTGGTCGGCCACGACCGCATCGGCATCGTGCGCGAAGTGTCGCACGTCCTGGCCAACCACGCCGTCAATGTCGAAAGCCTCGATACCCACACCTCGAGCGCACCGATGTCGGCCGCCGTGCTGTTCCATGCCGTGGCCGAACTCACGGCCGCGCCGGACCTCGACGTCGGCGCTCTGACCGCCGAGCTGGAACGCATCTCCAACGATCTGATGGTCGACATCACGCTCGACCAAACCATAAAGGCATGACGTCCATGTACACACTCCACATCACCAACAAGAACTACTCGTCGTGGTCGCTGCGGCCCTGGGTACTGATGCGTGCCTGCGGCATTGAATTCGAGGAGGTGCTGCACCGTTTCACGCCCGGTAGCCCGACTGACTTCCGTCTTGTTTCGCCCTCCGGGCGGGTGCCCTGGCTGGAGGACGGCGACGGCGGCGTCTGGGATTCGCTGGCCATCACCGAATACCTTGCGGAGCGGCATCCGCAGGTCTGGCCGGCCGACAGCAAGGCCCGCGCCTGGGCGCGTTGTGCCGCCGCCGAGATGCATTCCGGGTTTGCCTGCCTGCGCAACGAACACGGCATGAATGTCGGCGTCCGCGTCGCCGTCAGCGGGCGCTCGCCGGGCCTGCTGGCGGATATCGCACGCATCGAAGGCCTGTGGAACGAAGGGCTGGACCGCTTCGGCGGCCCCTGGCTGGCCGGTGCGGAATTCAGTGCCGTCGACGCCTTTTTCGCACCCGTGGTCTACCGCTTCCGCACGTACGGCGTCAGCATGACGGGCGCCGCCGCAGACTACATGGACGCCATGCTTGGCCACCCTGCGCTGCGCGAATGGGAACTCGCGGCCCTGGACGAGGATTTCCGCGATCCGGCACACGAAGCCGAACTGGCGCAGATCGGCACCGTGACGGCAGACCTGCGCACGCCGGCCACGTGAGGACTCCGGAACTGCTGGCCCCGGCCGGGTCGCTCCTGATGGCGCGCACCGCGCTGGATTTCGGCGCCACCGCCATCTACGCCGGCCAGCCGCGCTACAGCCTGCGCGTGCGCAACAACGATTTCGGCACGCTTGAGAACCTTGCCACCGGCATCCGCGAAACCCAGGCGCGCGGCGGCAAGTTCTATCTGGTCAGCAACATCCTGCCGCACAACGCCAAGCTGAAAACTTACCTGGAGGACATGGCGCCGGTCATGGATCTCAAGCCCGATGCGCTGATCATGGCCGACCCGGGCCTGATGCTGATGATTCGCGAGCGCTGGCCGGACATGCCCATCCATCTCTCGGTGCAAGCCAACACGGTGAACCACGCCGCCGTGAAGTTCTGGCGCAGCGTCGGCGTCACGCGCGTGATCCTGTCGCGCGAACTTTCGCTCGACGAAGTCGCCGAGATCCGCCAGGAATGCCCGGACACGGAACTCGAAGTCTTCGTCCATGGCGCGCTATGCATCGCCTATTCGGGGCGTTGCCTGCTCTCCGGCTATTTCAACCACCGCGACCCCAACCAGGGCAGCTGCACCAATTCATGCCGCTGGGATTACAAGGTCCATGAAGGCAAGGAGGACGCCGCCGGCGACGTCGATCTCGCCACGCCGCGGCCGATCGCCGTAGCGCCGGCGCCGACTTTTCAAGGTGCCGCGAAGCAGAGCACGCTGCGCCGCCCCGGCGCCACGTGGCTGCTGGAAGAGAAGGAACGCCCCGGCGAATACATGCCGATCGAAGAGGACGAACACGGCAGCTACATCCTCAATTCCAAAGACCTGCGCGCCATCGAATATGTGGCCAAGCTGGCCGAAATCGGCGTCGATTCGTTGAAGATCGAGGGCCGCACCAAGTCGCCCTACTACGTCGCGCGCACCTGCCAGAGCTACCGCCAGGCCATCGACGACGCCGTCGCCGGACGAGCCTTCGACGCGCAACTGATCGGCCAACTCGATGGCCTCGCCAATCGTGGCTACACGGCCGGCTTCTACGACCGCCACCCGGACCGCGACTATCAGAACTACCTTTCCGGCAGTTCCGCATCCAGCCGCAGCCTGTATGTCGGCGACGTCACCGGCTACGATGCGGCGGGCCTGGCCGAAATCGCAGTCAAGAACCATTTCGAGGTCGGCGACCGGATCGAAATCGTGCGCCCGGCCGGCAACCTCGAACTCGTCATCGAGGCCATGCAGAACCGCGAGGGAGAACCGGCCACGGTCGCCCCCGGCAGCGGCCACCTGATGCGCATCGCCCTGCCGCCGGGTTGCGAAGGCGCCTTTGTCGCGCGCTTTGTCTGATCGGCGTAGAACCACACACGACTTGACGCGCATTAACGATGCGCGTAGCCTATACGCGTCAAACCCATCGAGCACAACCATGAGCGCCCAGCCCAAGAAAGCCGCCAACCTGACCGTCCGCGCCGACCTGCTCGAAGAGGCCCGCGCACGCAAGATCAACCTTTCGCATACGCTCGAAGTGGCGCTTGCCGCCGAACTGAAGCGGCAGCGCGAAGTCGAGTGGCTGGAGCAGAACAAGGCGGCGATCGAGGCTTACAACCGCCACATCGAACGCGACGGACTCTGGAGCGACGGGCTGCGCCTGTTCTGATGGCCCATCTGGATGTCTATCGGAATCCCAACGCAATCCAGGCGCCGGGATTTCCCTACCTGCTTGAAGTGCAGACCGCCCTGCTCGGCGACATTCCGACCACTGTCGTCATTCCGCTCGGGCTGCCGGCGGTGATCGACCATATTCCGGTGGCACGGCTGAATCCGCCGGTCAAGGTCGCCGGGCGCCGCCTGCTGGTGATGACGCAGGAGCTCGCCGCCATCAAGCGACGGACGCTGAAAGAGCCTGTCGCCAACCTTTCCCCCCAGCGCGACGAGATCCTCGCCGCGCTGGATTTCCTGTTCACCGGCTTCTAATCCACCCACTAAAGAAAAGCACCATGGCCCAATACGTCTTCACCATGAACCGCGTCGGCAAGATCGTGCCGCCGAAGCGCCAGATTCTCAAGGACATCTCCCTCAGCTTCTTCCCCGGCGCCAAGATCGGCCTGCTCGGCCTGAACGGCTCCGGCAAATCGACCGTGCTGCGCATCATGGCCGGCATCGACAAGGACATCATCGGCGAAGCGACGCCGATGCCGAATCTTTCCATCGGCTACCTGCCGCAGGAGCCGCAACTGGACCCGGACAAGACCGTGCGCCAGGAAGTCGAATCCGGCATGGGCGAAGTCATGGAAGCCCAGGCCAAGCTCGAAGCCGTGTATGCCGCCTATGCCGAAGAGAATGCCGACTTCGACAAGCTGGCCGAGGAACAGGCACGGCTGGAATCCATCATCGCCGCCTCGGGCGCCGACACCGAGCACCAGCTCGACCTCGCCGCCGACGCCCTGCGCCTGCCCCCTTGGGATGCCTCGATCAAGACTCTCTCCGGCGGCGAGAAGCGCCGCGTCGCGCTGTGCAAGCTGCTGCTGTCGCGTCCCGACATGCTGCTGCTGGACGAGCCGACCAACCACCTCGATGCCGAGTCGGTGGAGTGGCTGGAGCAGTTCCTCACCCGCTTCCCCGGCACCGTGGTCGCCGTCACCCACGACCGCTACTTCCTCGACAACGCCGCCGAATGGATCCTCGAACTCGACCGCGGCCACGGCATCCCGTGGAAGGGCAATTATTCCAATTGGCTGGAACAGAAGGAAGCGCGCCTCGAAACCGAAGCCAAGCAGGAAGACGCGCACATGAAGGCCATGAAGCAGGAACTGGCCTGGGTGCGCAGCAACCCCAAGGCGCGCCAGGCCAAGAGCAAGGCCCGCCTCGCGCGCTTCAACGAAATGTCGGAAACCGATTACCAGAAGCGCAACGAGACGCACGAACTCTTCATCCCCGTTGCCGAGCGCCTCGGCGACAAGGTGGTCGAGTTCCATGACGTCAGCAAGGGCTTCGGCGACCGCCTGCTGATCGACAAACTCAGCTTCACCGTGCCGCCCGGCGCGATCGTCGGCATCATCGGCCCCAACGGCGCCGGCAAGTCGACACTATTCAAGATGCTTACCGGACAGGACAAAGCCGACAGCGGTGAAGTCGTGGTCGGCCCCACGGTGAAGATCTCCTACGTCGACCAGAGCCGCGACTGCCTCGACGGCAGCAAGACGGTGTTCGAGGAACTCGCCGACGGCGCCGACATCATCACCATCGGCAAGCTCGAAATCGGCAGCCGCGCCTACATCGGCCGCTTCAACTTCAAGGGCGGCGACCAGCAGAAGAATGTCGGCAACCTGTCCGGCGGCGAGCGCGGGCGGCTGCATCTGGCGAAGACCCTGATGACCGGCGGCAACCTGCTGCTGCTCGACGAACCCTCGAACGACCTCGACGTCGAAACCCTGCGCGCACTGGAAGACGCCCTGCTCGAATTCGCCGGCTGCGCCATGATCATCAGCCACGACCGCTGGTTCCTCGACCGCATCTGCACCCACATCCTCGCCTGCGAAGGCGATTCGCAGTGGAGCTTCTTCGCCGGCAACTACCACGAGTACGAGGAAGACAAGAAGAAGCGCCTCGGCGAAGAAGGCGCCAAGCCCAAGCGCATACGCTACAAGCCGATCACGCGCTGAGTGCCGGGTAAAAGTCGGCGCTGGCGGGACGGCGACAACGGGTGCCGAACAGCCTCGACCTCAGCTCTCGCCGATCACCACGCGGCTGTCGCCTTCGAACCGGTACTCGGGAATGACCAGGTTGGCCGGCGCCGGCCCCATGCGGAACACCCGCCCGGCCAGGTCGAACTTCGAGGTATGGCAGGGGCAGAGGAATTCGCTTCGATTGCCGGCGCCGCTGCGCAAAACCGGCGGACAGCCCTGGTGCGTGCACTGGCCGACGGCGACGAAAATCTCGGGACGCAAGGACCGGTGCGGGTTGCGGCAGGCTTCCGGCTGCAGCGAGTGTTCGGAAGCGGGGTCGAGCAGCTCGCTCTCGTAACCCGCAAGTGCCGCGATCTCGTCGGCGCTGCGACGCAGGATCCACACCGTGCGGCCGTGCCAATCCACGGTCATCAATTTCCCCGGCGCCAGATTGCCGAACTCGACCGGCAGCGGATGCCCGGCCGGCGGCTGCGGCCGCGTCACCACGTAGCGCGCCACGCCCAACCCGACCCCCAGAGCGCAGAGGCCCCCCACCAGGTACAGGCGCCGGCGCTCTATGCCGGCAATGCGATCTTTGCTCATGGAGCGGGATCCGAAGACATGGACTTGCGATCAAGCATACCGCTTTCGGAAACATCCGGCGAAGCGCCCGCTTCGGCCCCCGATCGGGGCCGGCGGCCGGCCTCGCATGGTCGCCTGACCGGCGCCGGCGCGAAGGGCGCCCGCCTGCCCCGCAGCGCGCCTCCCCGCTGAACCGTCTACAATTCACCGCCTCCCCCTCGCCACGCCGCCCGTCCGTGACCACATCCGCCTCCGCCCTTGAACTGCTCGCCCCCGCCAGAAATGCCGACATCGGCATCGAGGCGATCCGGCACGGCGCCGATGCGGTGTATATCGGCGGGCCGGCCTTCGGCGCCCGGGTCGGCGCCGGCAATACGGTGCAGGACATCGAACGGCTGACGGCCCATGCGCACCGCTTCCACGCGAAGATCTTCATCACCCTCAACACGATTTTCCGCGACGAGGAAATAGAAGAAGCCCGCCGCCTGGCCTGGCGGATGTACGAAGCCGGGGCCGATGCACTGATCCTGCAGGACATGGGCCTGCTGGAAACCGACCTGCCGCCCGTCGAACTCCATGCCTCGACCCAGTGCGACATCCGCACGCCGGAGAAGGCGCGTTTTCTCGCCGACGCCGGCTTTTCGCAGATCGTGCTGGCGCGCGAACTGTCGCTGCCGGAGATCCGCGCCATCCAGGCGGGAATTACCCCACCCTCTCCCTCGGTCCCTCTTCCTGAGGGCGAGGGAAGAAGTGCGGCACCCGTCCTCGAATTCTTCATCCACGGCGCGCTCTGCGTGGCGTTTTCCGGGCAGTGCTACATCAGCCACGCCCACACCGAACGCAGCGCCAATCGCGGCGAATGCTCCCAGGCCTGCCGCCTGCCCTACAAGCTCGAAGACAAGCAGGGCCGCATCGTGGCCTTCGACAAGCACCTGCTGTCGATGAAGGACAACGACCAGAGCGCCAACCTGCGCGCGCTGGCCGATGCCGGTATCCGCTCTTTCAAGATCGAGGGCCGACTGAAGGACATGGCTTACGTGAAGAACTCAACCGCGCATTACCGGCAACTCATCGACCGCATCATCGAGGATGCGCCCGAGCTTTACTCGCGGGCCTCTTCCGGCCGCTGCAGCTACACCTTCGATCCGCGCCCGGAGAAGACCTTCAACCGCGGCGCCACCGACTACTTCGTCAACGGCCGCCACGCCGACATCGCCGCCTTCGATACGCCGAGTTTCGCCGGCGCGGCCAGCGGCACGGTAACGCGCATCGGCCCCGACTGGTTCGAGGTCGACAGCGAGGAACACTTCGCCAATGGCGACGGCATTTCCTACATGTCGCGCGGCAGGAAGCTTGCCGGCCTGCGCATCAATGTCGCGACGGGAAAACGCCTGTTCCCCAACGAGATGCCCGACGACCCGGAAGGCTTCAAGCCCGGCATCGAGATCCACCGCAACCGCGACCAGGCCTTCGAGCGCCTGCTGGAAAAGGAATCCGCCGAGCGCCGCATCGGAATCAATGTGGAACTGGCGGAAACCGCCGACGGCTTCGCCCTGACGCTGAAGGACGAGGACGGCATCGAGGGCCGCGCCGCCATCGCCCACGCCAAGGAACCGGCGAAGAACCCCGAGCGCGCGCTGGTCGCCATAGCCGAAAGCCTGGGCAAGTTCGGCGCCACCGACTTCAAGGCCGGCGCGGTGAAGATCGTCCTCGGCGAACCCTGGTTCCTGCCCGCCTCGGCGCTCAATGCGCTGCGGCGCGAAGCTGTCGACCACCTCGTCGCCGCGCGCGAAGCCGCCCGGCCGCGCCCGCGCCGCACGCTGCCGCTCGATCCGCCGGCCATCTATCCCGAACGCGAACTGAGTTATCTCGCCAACGTCCTCAACAGCAAGGCGCGGGCCTTCTACCAACGCCACGGCGTACAACTGATCGCCGACGCCTACGAGGCCGACACCACGCCCGGCGAAGTCTCGCTGATGATCACCAAGCACTGCCTGCGCTACAGCCACAGCCTCTGCCCGAAAGAGGCCAGGGGCTGGGTCACGGGCGTCAATGCCGAACCGATGGTGCTGGTGAATGGCAAGGAGCGCCTGACCCTGCGCTTCGACTGCAAGGCCTGCGAAATGCATGTCGTCGGCAAGATGAAGAAGGGCCGCACGATCAGCATCCTGCCGGTTGCGCATTGAGAAAGGGAACCGCTGATCAAGTCACGCTTCGTCACACCGGCGAAGGCCGGTGTCCAGTGCCACGATTCTTCCGGATTCCGGCGTTCCCCGGAATGACGGCTTGTTCATTACTTGCCGAATGTAAAAAGTCGGCGCTGGCGATACGGCGATGAAACTCATCCTCGCCCCCATGGAGGGCCTCGCCGACGACGTGCTGCGCGCGGTGCTGACCTCCGCCGGCGGCTATGACTGGTGCGTCACCGAGTTCGTCCGCGTCACCACCACGCTGCTGCCGCATTCCTGCTTCACGCGCCTCTCGCCCGAGCTCAAAACCGGCTCGCGTACCGCCAGCGGCACGCCGGTGCGCATCCAGCTGCTGGGCTCCGACCCGCAACGGCTGGCCGCCAACGCCGCCCACCTGGCGCTGCTCAAGCCCCATGGCATCGACCTGAATTTCGGCTGCCCGACGCCGCTGGTGAATCGCAATCGCGGCGGCGCGGCGCTGCTCGACGAACCGGAACTGCTGCAGCGCATCGCCGCGGCGGTGCGCGCCGCCGTGCCGCCATCGATTCCGGTCACCGCCAAAATGCGGCTGGGCATCGAAGACACCGGCCGCGCGCTGGATTGCGCGCTGGCGCTGGAAGCCGGCGGCGTGCAGGAACTGGTGGTGCACGCCCGCACCAAGGCCGACGGCTACCGGCCGCTGGTGCGCTGGGAATGGATCGCGCGCATCCGCGAAGTGGTCAGGCTGCCGCTGATCGCCAACGGCGAGGTGTGGACCGTCGCCGACTACCGCCGCATCCGCGCCGCCACCGGCTGTGACGACGTCATGCTCGGCCGCGGCGCGGTGGCCGATCCGCTGCTGGCGCGGCGCATCCGTGACAGAGGCGAGGAAGCTCCGACGGACGCAGACTGGAACGAGATCAGGCAAATGATCGCCGAGTTCTGGACACGCGTTCAGGCGAAGCTCACGCCAACGCAGTCGCCCGGCCGCCTCAAGCAGTGGCTGGGCATGATGCAGCGCAGTTATCCGCAGGCCGAACACCTGTTCCGCGCCGTGCGCGAAGCGCGCCGCGGGCCGGAGGTCAATGCCATCCTGGCGCGCGAAGGCGTGATCGCAGAGCCGCGCGTAGCGACTTGAGCGTTGCTGCGATGGGCTGTTGTCGGCCACTATGCCGTCATTCCGGGGCCGCGCAGCGGAACCCGGAATCCAGTGTCCTGGCTCAAACGTCACTGGATTCCCGCGTTCGCGGGAGTGACGGCAACGGGCACTTATGCCGCCCTACTCGACTCGCGAATGGCCCACGCGCCGCCGAGCCGGACGCATCGGCGCCCCTGGTTCGCCGGCACCGCACCTACCGCAAAAAGTTATGTCTACGGCAAAGCCGCAGACGGTATCCCTTGCGGACGGCGCCGATGACACGGCGAATCATCACGCCAGGCGGTCATCCGGTTCAGGCGTTCGCAGACCCGGGCCGGTGGGCTGCCGGACAGGCGTCCATGCCGGTGCGGCCGGACGCGGTGCAGGGGCCAAACAAAGAACTTCTGCTAACAGCAAAGCACGTGGCCGGCCTGCCCGACTTCGGTCGCCGCGGCTGGGTACTCCCGCCGCTTACGCCACCCGAGCCAGAAAAGCGCCCAAACCTTGGTCGACGGTAAGGATGTGCTCGGTGAGCCAGCGATCCAGGTACAGGATTTCGTCTTCCGTCACGGCATAGCCGGTCTGCGCCAGCTTCGCCTGCCATTCCCGCGCCGCGTCGATCAGCTCGCGGTGCGCCGCCTTGTGCGGCTCGATCCCGGGAAAGCCGTGTTTGAGCATCAGCCGCTCCTCGTGGCTGAAATGCCAGACCGTGCAGTTGATCAGCTCCTCCAGCGTCGCCGCCAGGTACTCGGCGGATTCGCCGGCGGCGACGGCGCGGTTGAGTTCATTGAACAGCGCGATCAGGAGGCGGTGGTCGTCGTCGATCTCGGCCACGCCGACGCTGAGGATCTTGCTCCACGCGATGTCCTTCATATTGCCTCCCTTGACGGCGCCGGCCTCTGCCGGACGCTTGCGCACACTCTACTCCAACACCGCCCGCCCGGTTATGCCGCGAAAAAGTTCCCGAAGGGCCGCACCGCGCCGGCGCCGGTGCCACGGCGCAACGGGATTGACCGCGAGCCGATCGGCGGGGATACTCCGGCCCCACGACCGGAAACCCGACCCCCTGGTGACGCAATGGAAAGCCCGCACAAAGGCAAGACCGGCCTGACACGGCTGAAGAACGCACTCGGCTATTCGCTGGCGGGTTTCCGCGCCGCCTACAAGCACGAAGATGCGTTCCGCCAGGAGGTGCTGCTGGCCGCCATCCTGATCCCGCTGGCCTTCTGGTTGCCGGCCGGCAATCTGGGCAAGGCGCTGATGGTCGGCAGCGTGTTATTGGTGCTCATGGTCGAGTTGCTCAATTCCGCCATCGAGGCCACCGTGGATCGCATCTCGCTGGACAACCACGACCTGGCCAAGCGCGCCAAGGACATCGGCAGCGCCGCCGTGCTGGTCAGCCTGATCAATGTGGTGGTGGTGTGGGGGCTGATATTGGCGGCGTAGAACCGTCCTACGGGCTTTGCATCATCCCTGCTGCGCGGTTTTCCGGAACAGGCGCGGCTTGAGCCCTTTAAGATTCGATTAATCCACGCTCACTAAGCTGCGAACCATCGTGTTTTCAGGGATCAGCCATGTTGAGCGCCATCAGGAGCAATTTGCAGGTCCGTAATCGCGGGATGACGGTCAGGCACACGGTCGTCGGCTCGCCCCATCGCGCCCGCGCCGAGACCTTCATTTCCGATATTTTCCGGTGTCACTATGACGCCGAGCTCAGCAGCTTTGCGCCGAACCTGATGCTGCTTGAAAAGAACGAACGCATCGCCGCGGTAGCCGGCTGGCGCTGCGCCGGAACGGAGCGGCTTTTCCTCGAAAACTACCTCGATGTGCCGATCGAGACGGCGGTGTCCAGGCTGGCCGGCAAGCTGGTCGATCGCCAGCGCATCGTCGAAGTCGGCAACCTCGCCGCCGAAGTTCGCGGCGGCAGCGTCGAGGTCATGCTCACCCTTGCCGCGCACCTCGACCGGCTCGGTTTCGAATGGGTGGTGTTCACCGCCACCAGCGAACTGATCGGCATGCTCCGCCGGCTCGGCCTGCCGCCGCTGGCGCTGGCGTCGGCCGACCCCGAGCGGCTCGGCGAAGAAGCCCGCCTGTGGGGCAGCTACTACGCGACCCACCCGGTGGTGGTCGCCGGCCGGATTCGCCTGGCGCTGGAAAAAGCCAAGCCCCGTGGCTGAGTTTTCGCTGCCTGAAACCGGAAATCCGGCATCGTTCAATCCCGGTGAAACGGCCCTCCGGCAGCGCTGGCAAACCGGGTCGCTACGGGACCAGGTTCGCCGCGCCGGCATGCCGGCGATTGTCGAGCTTTGCGACTCCTGCACCATGAGCGATCGCTACGGTCCGGCCGAACCGTCAACAGTCGGTGCGGCGCTGACGGCGATCCGGATCCCGGACGCGCGCAGCGCAATCGGGTCTTGACCGGGAAGGCTCCATGACTCGATTTTCCTGGCTGGCCGAGCTTTCGGCAGCCGACCCGGAGCAGCCGCTATTGGTTTCCGGCACGCGCCAATGGCGCGCCGCGGAGATCTGCGGCGAAATGCTCGCCCTCACCAAGCGCCTCGCCGCGTGCCGTGTGCTCGGTGTCCTCGCCGACAACTCGCCGGCCTGGGTGCTGGCCGATTTCGCCGCCCGCGAAGCCGGCGTCGTCCATCTTCCGCTCCCGGGTTTTTTCGGCGCCGGGCAACTGCGGCATGCGCTTGAAGAAACCGCCGCCGATGTGGTGCTGACGGATCAGCCGGAACGGATCGGTGCGCTCGACCTCGGGTTTTCCATCATCGGCGACTGGCAGGGGCTGACCTGGATGCAGCGCGTCGTCGAAGCGGTGCCACTGCCGGCGGGAACCGCCAAGATTTCCTTCACGTCCGGCAGCACCGGCGCGCCCAAGGGGGTCTGCCTCGGCGGCGAGGGCCTGATCGACACCGCGCAGGCGGTCCGCGAGCGGCTGTCCGACCTGCCGCTACGCCGCCATCTGGCCGCGCTCCCGCTGTCGTTGCTGCTCGAAAACGTGGCTGGCGTGTATGCCCCGCTGCTGCGCGGCATGGCGGTCCACCTGCCGCCGCTGCAGGATCTGGGCTGGCGCGGCATGGCGGGTTTCGACCCCGGCGCGCTCGAGGCCGCGGTCCGCCGCGCCGATGCGAACAGCATGATCCTGGTTCCCGAACTGCTCAAGGCCTGGACCGCTTACCTGAATGCCTTCGGGCGTCGCCCCCCGCCTGCGCTGACTTTTGTTGCGGTCGGCGGCGCCCGCGTCGCCCCGGAACTGATCGCGGAGGCGCGCCAGATCGGCATCCCGGCCTATCAGGGCTACGGTCTGACCGAAGGCGGTTCGGTGCTGACCCTCAACCGCCCGGGCGACGATGCCGACGACGCCGGGCGGCCGTTGCGGCATGCGCAGATTTCGATTGCGGCCGGCGAGGTCATCGTCGAGACCCGCGCCTTCCTCGGTTATCTGGGTTCCGAAACCCCCTCCGGCCGGCAATTCGCCACCGGCGACCTCGGCGAGGTTGATGCGCGGGGACACCTGCGTCTGGCCGGACGGCGCAAGAACCTGCTGATCACCTCCTACGGCCGCAACATCTCGCCGGAATGGCCGGAAGCGGCGCTGCTGGCCGATCCGCGCATCCTTCAGGCGGTCGTGGTCGGCGACGGGCAAGCGGCATTGAGCGCGATCCTGGTGCCGATGCCCGGCGCGTCCCCGACCGCGATCGATCTGGCCGTCAGGGGTGCCAACGCAAGCCTGCCCGACTACGCCCGCGTCGCCGGCTGGATTCCCGGCGAGGCCTTTACCGCCGCCAACGGCCTGGCCACCGGCAACGGACGGCCGATCCGCAATCTCATTGCCGAACGTTATTCCGCCGCAATCAACGCACTTCACGCCAACAAGGAATGTCCCGATGTCGTTTTATGAACAACTGACAAGCGCCACCGAAAAGTCGCGGGGCGAACTGCTGGCCGCACCGATCATCGCCGATTGCCTGCAGGGCCGCGTCACGCGCGACAGCTACCTGGCCTTCCTCGGCCAGGCCTACCACCACGTGCGCCACACCACGCCCCTCTTGATGAGCCTGGGCGGCCGACTGCCGGAACGCCTGGCCTGGTTGCGCCGCGCGGTAGCCGAGTACATCGACGAGGAAATAGGCCACGAAGAATGGATCCTCAACGATATCGATGCGGCAGGCGGCAATGCCGGCGCGGTACGGGCAAGCCAGCCCGACCTGCCGGCCGAGGTCATGGTCGCCTATGCCTACGACCTGATCAACCGGCGCAATCCGGCCGGCTTCTTCGGCATGGTCTTCGTCCTTGAAGGCACCAGCGTCGCGCTGGCCCTGACCGCGGCCGACAAGATCCAGCAGGCGCTGCAACTGCCAGATCAGGCTTTCTCCTACCTTCGCTCGCACGGCACGCTGGACCAGGAGCACACCCAGCACCTCGCCCGCCTGCTGGAAAAGATGACGCCCGACGATCAGGCCGAGGTCATCCATTGCGCACGGATCTTTTTCAAACTCTACGGCGACGTGTTTCGCGCGCTGCCAACGGGAATACCAACGGGAAACTCACCATGCAACTGAACAAGGCCCGCATCCTGCTCACCGGCGCTACCGGAGGCCTCGGCGAAGCCCTGGCTACCCACCTGTCAGTTGCCGGCGCGGCGCTTCTGCTGACCGGCCGCAATGCGGACAAGCTGGCCGCGATTCCGCTCGCCGCCGGAACCGAATGCGTCCGGCTGCAGGCCGACCTCACTACTGCGAGCGGGATTGCCGAAACCGCAGCGGCGGCTCGCCGCTTCAATGCAAACATGCTGATCAACAACGCCGGCGTGGGCGGCTTCGGCCTGCTGGAAAGCCAGGAATGGACAGAGGTCGAACAGATCCTGGCGACCAACCTCGTGATGCCGATCCGGCTCACCCATGCGCTGCTGCCCTGGCTCAAGACGCTGCCCGAAGCGGCCGTGGTCAACATCGGCTCCACCTTCGGCAGCATTCCCTTCGCCGGCTTTGCCGCCTACTCATCGGCCAAGGCCGGCCTGCGCGGCTTTTCGCAGGCCCTGCGGCGCGAACTGGCCGACTCGCCGGTCAGCGTGATCCACATCGCGCCGCGCGCGATCGATACCCCGCTCAACTCCGCCGCGGTCAACCGCCTGAATGCGGCACTCAAGAACACCAGCGATTCGCCGGCCAGCGTGGCGGCGCAAATCGTCGAAAGACTGCGGAACAGCGCCGCGGAGAGCCATCTCGGTTTTCCGGAGCGCCTGTTCGCATGGATCAACGGCGCAGCGCCGTCGCTGATCGATCGCGGCCTGAGCGAAAAGCTCGCCACCATCAAACACCATGCCATCAACCAGTAATCCCCGGAAAGGAAATCCCATGTCATACCTGAAACCGCTCCTGCTCTCCGTCTCTCTCCTGTTTGCATCGGCCGCCCAGGCCGCGCCCGCCGATGACCTGATCCGCCCGATCCAGGATCGCTGGGCGGAGATCAAATACCGCTCGCCCGCCAAGCAACAGGCCGACCTCTATAATGAGCTTTCGGAAAAGGTCCGCCAGATCAGCGCCGCCAATCCCAACTTCCCCCCGGCATTGATCTGGGAAGGCATCGTGGTCTCAAGCGAAGCCGGTGCGCGGGGTGGTCTGGGTGGCCTGTCACTGGCCAAGGATGCCAAAAAAGTGCTCGAAGAAAGTCTGAAGCTCGACGAAAAAGCCCTCAACGGCTCGGCTTACACGAGCCTCGCCGCGCTGTACGCCAAGGTTCCCGGCTGGCCGCTCGGCTTTGGCGACAAGAAGAAAGCCGAAGAGCTCTTCCTCAAGTCCCTGAATGCCAATCCGGACGGCATCGACCCGAACTTCTTTTATGGCGAGTATCTGATCGATCAGGATCGTGTTGCCGAAGGCCGCAGCTACCTGGAAAAGGCGCTCAAGGCGGCGCCCCGTCCGGGACGCGAACTGGCGGACCAGGGACGGCGCCAGGAGATCCAGGTCTTGTTGAATAAAATTGCCGTGGCATCCAGATAATTGAGAATCCTGCTGGTTGAAGACGATGCGCTCCTCGGCGACGGCATACGCGCCGGCCTGATGCTGGCCAGCTACGCCGTCGACTGGGTCCGTGACGGCGAAATGGCGCTGCGCGCGCTGACCGATCACAACTACGATGCCTGCGTCCTCGACCTGGGTTTGCCAAAAAAGGACGGCATTGCCGTCCTGCGCGAACTGCGCCGGCGCAACAACCGGACCCCGGTGATCGTCCTCACTGCCCGCGACACCAAGACCGACAAGATCATCGGCCTCGACAGCGGCGCCGACCACTACCTGACCAAACCCTTCGACCTCGGCGAACTCGAAGCCCATATCCGCGCCGTGGTGCGCCGCGCCGGCGATGTGGCGCAACCCGTCCTGGTCCACCGCGGGGTCACCCTCGATCCCGCCAGCAAACAGGCCAGCATCGACGGCAAACCCGTGCCGCTTTCCGGGCGGGAATACGCCCTGCTGCTCGACTTCATGAGCCACCCCGAGCATCTGCGCAGCCGTGCCCAGCTCGAGGAAAGCCTCTACGCCTGGGGCGAGGAGGTCGAAAGCAACGCGCTCGAAGTTTATATCCACCATTTGCGCAAGAAACTCGGCGCCGATTTCATCCAGACCGTGCGCGGCCTCGGCTACCGCCTGCGGAGCAAGGAAAAATGAAGCGCTGGTCGGCCGCCGGCCGGGTCCGCTCCCTGCGCTGGCGCCTGCTGACCGCGGTCGGCATCGCGGTGCTGCTGTTGTGGCTTTTTACCGGCTGGTTCAGCTACCAGCAGGCCGCCCACGAAGCCGAAGAACTGATGGATGGCAGCCTGGCGCAAACGGGCCGGCTGCTGATGGCCATCGTCGAAAACAACGAAGCCCAACTTGGCCCATTGGCGGAGCGCCTGGCGACGGTGCGCGGCGCCGAAAACAACGTCTACGAACCCCCGCTCGAATTCCAGATTGGTCGCGGTGACGGCACCATCCTCGCCCGCTCGGCCAACGCTCCGAACCTGCCGGTGCTCGGCGTTCCCGATTACAGCGACATCATCCGGCCGACCGGCTCCTGGCGAGTGCTGAACGTCGCCTCGGCAGACGGCCGCTATCGCGTTCAGGTGTCGCAGTCGATCGCCCTGCGCGACATTGCCGCACTCGAAGTCGCGGAACGGACCATCCTGCCGCTGGCCCTGATCTCGCCGATCCTGATCCTGCTGATCTACTTCTCGATCCGGCGCGGCCTGCGTCCGCTCGACACGCTGGCCAACGATGTCTCGATGCGCAACCCGGAGAACCTCGCGCCGCTCGACAAAAAGCCGGTACCGACGGAAGCCAGGCCGCTGGTCACCGCGCTCAACCGCCTGCTGGCGCGATTGGGCCGTACGCTCGAAAACGAGCGGCGCTTCACGGCCGACGCCGCCCATGAACTGCGCACGCCGCTGGCGGCGCTGAAAGTGCAGACCCAGGTTGCGCGGCGCAGTCGCGACGCCACCGGCCGAGACCATGCCCTCGGCCAGATCGAGAACGGCGTTGACCGCGCCACCCACCTGGTCGAGCAGTTGCTGCGCCTGGCCCGGCTTGACCCGCTGAAAAGCGTCGAAAGTGCAGCCCCGATCGACCTGCGCGCCATCCTCGCCGAGGCTGCCGCGCCGGCGCGCAACGCCAATCCGCCGGTGCCGCAAAAAATCATCGAGACCTACCCCCCGGGGGATCTGATCAGCCATGGCGATGCCGACCTGATCGGCATCGCCGTGCGCAACCTGCTCGACAACGCGATCCGCTACACGCAGCCTGAACATACGGTCTGGCTTGAAGTCAGCGCCCGGGCGGACGGCTACACGCTCTCCGTGCGCGACAACGGCCCCGGCGTACCGCCGGCCACGTTGCCCAGGCTGGGCGAGCGCTTTTATCGCGGCCGCGAAAGCACCGCCGAAGGCAACGGCCTTGGCCTCGCCATTGTCGCCCGCGTGGCCGAACTCCACGGCGCACGCTTCGAAGTCGCGAATGCCGCCACGGGCGGCTTTGTCGCCAGCCTGACCGGCCTGCCCTTGAACCACCGTACTCCCGTTTGATTCGCGTGCCCGCCGTGGCGGGCGTGGCAGCGCAGAGGCGGCAGGTGGCAGGACAGTTCCCTATAATGTCGGCTCAATCAGACGTCCCGCCGTTCCGCCAGCGCCGACTTTTCCACGTTTCCCTACGAAATCCATGACAAACCCCGACACCTCATCGCAGCCCAAGTACGAGTTCGCCGAAAAATACGACCCCGAACACGCCCGCATGTATTTCGAGAAGCATGGCAGCGGCTTCTGGCGGCGCCTGTCCACATGGCGCGAGGTCGGCATGGCGCGCAGGGCGCTGCAACTTGCCGGCAATCCCAAGTCGGTGCTCGACCTGCCCTGCGGTACCGGCCGCTTCTGGCCCATGCTCGCCGAACAGCAGGAGCGCAAGATATACGTTGCCGACAACAGCCAGTCGATGATCGATACCGGCCTGCACATGCGGCCGAAGGAAGTCGTCGCGCGCGTCGAGAAATCCTTCCAGTGTTCGGCCTTCGCCACCGGCCTGGCGGACAACTTCGTCGAGTGCGTGTTCAGCATCCGCCTGATGCACCACATCGAGAAGAGCGCCGACCGCGTGACGATGCTCAAGGAATTCCGCCGCATCGCTGCGGATACCGTAATCGTCTCCCTGTGGGTGGACGGCAACTTCAAGGCCTGGCGCCACCGGATCAACGAGGCGCGCAAGGAGAAAACCCGCGGCAAGGATTTCCCGCGTGATCGCTTCGTCTTCTCGCAGCGCGAAATCGAGGCCGACATCGCCGCCGCCGGCCTGAAGGTTGTCGGCCACGTCGACTTCGTCAAGTATTGGGAAAAGTGGCGCGCCTACGTGCTGCAGGTCGACAAGTAAGCGGGCAATGATGAAGGATTTCGTCAACGAACGCTGGCGCCCCATCCTCGCCCACAACGGCCTCACGGACTTCAAAGCGCTCTGGGACCTCAAGGCCGACTGGTTCGAGGAGCCCAACCACCGCCGCGGCGGCTGGAGCGGCGTGTCGCGCTGCGAACTCGACCGGCCCGAAGGCGGCAAGACCGCGATCTTCCTCAAGCGCCAGGAAAACCACAAGGCGCGCATCTGGTCGCACCCGGTGCACGGAGCACCCACCTTCCTGCGCGAGTTCAAGCACATCATGCATTACCGCGAGTGTGGCGTGGCGACCCTGGAACCGGTGTATTTCGGCATGCACAAGGCAGGCAAGGATTACCGCGCCATCCTCGTCACGGAGGAACTCAGCGGCTTCGTCGCAATGGAAGACCGCGTGCAGGACTGGCTCAAGCACGGCGCGCCGCCACGCAAGGAGCGCCTGCCCCATCTCGAGGCCGTCGCCACCCTGCTGCGCACGATGCACGACCACGGCATCCAGCACAACTGCTACTTTCCCAAGCACGTATTCACTCGCGTCGACGCCGATGGCCGCGTCGAAGCGCGCGTCATCGACCTGGAAAAATCGCGCTGGCGCCCGTCGCGCACGATCTGCGCGATCCGCGACCTCTACACGCTGAACCACCACTCGCTGTGCTGGAGTACCAGCGACCGCCTGTGGTTCTTCAAGTCCTACCTGCAGATCGCCCATCTGACGCCCTACGCAAAGTGGCTCTGGCGCCTCATCGAGCGGCGCTCGCGGCGCAAGAACCGCATCAACCGGCCCCGCGGCCGCATCGTCGCGAAGAAGGGATAGCGGTCCGCCCGCTGCCGAATGCAACTGGCCTTCACCCTCTTCAAGTATTTCCCCTACGGCGGCCTGCAGCGCGACTTCCTGCGCATCGCCCTGGCCTGCCAGGCGCGCGGCCATGCCATTCGCGTCTATGTGCTTTCCTGGCAGGGCGAAATCCCGGCAGGTTTCGACGTCGTGCAGGTGCCGGTGAAGGCGCTGACCAATCCCCGCCGCTACGAAAAGTTTGCCGCCTGGGTGCACCAGGACCTGGCGCGGCGTCCCGCCGACCGCGTCGTCGGTTTCAACAAGATGCCGGGGCTGGATGTGTACTACTGCGCCGACCCCTGCTACGAGGACAAGGCGCAGACACTGAGGAGCAAAATCTATCGCCTGTCGGGCCGCTACCGGCATTTCGCCGCCTTCGAGCGCGCGGTGTTCGAGCCGCGCAGCAATGCCGAGATACTGATGATCTCGGCCCTGCAGCAGCCGCTGTTCGAAAAGCACTACGGCACCCCGGCCGCGCGCTTCCACCTGCTGCCGCCGGGCATCGCCGCCGACCGGCGCGCGCCGCCGGATGCCGCTGAAATCCGCCGCGAGTTCCGCCGCGAATTCGGGCTGGGCGACGATGACTTGCTGCTGGTGCAGATCGGCTCCGGCTTCAAGACCAAGGGGCTGGACCGCAGCCTGAAGGCACTGGCCGCCCTGCCGGCCGAATTGAAGGCACGCACGCGGCTGATCGCCATCGGCCAGGACGAGCCGCGCCCTTTCCTGGTTCAAATCCGGCAGCTCGGACTCGCGGACCGCGTCGAGATACTCAAGGGGCGCGACGACATCCCGCGCTTCCTGCTCGGCGCCGACCTGCTGATCCATCCCGCCTACAACGAAAACACCGGCACCGTACTGCTCGAAGCCGTGGTCGCGGGCCTGCCGGTGCTGACCACGGCCGCCTGCGGCTACGCCCACTACATCGAGGAAGCCAAGGCCGGCCATGTCATTTCGCTGCCCTTTGCGCAGGCAACGCTCGATGCCACGCTGGCGGCCATGCTCGCCGACAGCGCCGCACGCCGGCAATGGGGCGCAAGCGGACTCGCCTTTGCCGCGCACGCCGACCTCTACAGCATGCCGGAGCGGGCAACTGATATCATTGCGGCCCAATCTGTTGAATAAACAGCCCAATTCACCCGAAACACCTCCATGCACGAACACACCCCGCGCCATACCTCGCAGCTTCAAAGCTCTTCCGATCGCTCTTTTGGGTTCGTCTTTGCCGCAGTCTTCCTGATCATTGCCCTCTACCCGCTGCTCCATGCAGCGGGCATCAGGATATGGGCAGTCGTCGTCTCCGGCCTGTTCCTCCTGCTGGCGGCGCTTGTCCCGCAAGTCCTTGCCCCGGCCAATCGGTTGTGGACAAAATTCGGCCTGCTCCTGCACAACATCGTCAGCCCGATCGCCCTCGGCATCCTTTTTTTCATCGTCGTCACCCCCACCGGCCTGCTGATGCGGCTGTTCGGCAAGGATCCCTTGCGCCTGCGCTTCGATCCCGCCGCCGGCAGTTACTGGATCAAGCGCGATCCGCCGGGACCGACAGCCGACTCGCTCAACAATCAGTTCTAGGAAACGTTCATGTCCTTCATCAAGGAACTCTGGGCGTTCATGCGCGCCCGCAAGAAATACTGGCTTTTCCCGATCATAGTCATGATGGTGCTGCTCGGCGCCTTGATAGTCCTCGCCCAGGGAAGCGCGGTGGCGCCCTTCATCTACACCCTGTTCTGACCGCGCTGCATGTACATTCTTGGCATTTCCGCCTTCTATCACGACAGCGCCGCCGCCTTGCTGAAGGACGGCGAGATCGCCGCCGCCGCACAGGAGGAACGCTTCACGCGCAAGAAGCACGATCCCGCTTTCCCCGGCAATGCGATTGAATACTGCCTGGGTGAAGCAGGCATCGGCTGGCAGGATGTCGATCATGTGGCCTTCTACGACAAGCCCTTCCTCAAGTTCGAGCGCCTGCTGGAAACCTATGTAAGTTTCGCGCCGCGCGGCTTCGAGTCCTTCCGCATGGCGATTCCGGTCTGGCTGCGCGAAAAGCTCTTCCTCAAGGATCTGCTGGTCAAGGAATTGCGGCGCCATGCCCCGGATACCGATTGGGACAGCCGGCTGCGCTTCTCCGAGCACCACCTGAGCCATGCCGCCAGCGCCTTCTTCCCCTCGCCCTTCGAGGAGGCCGCAGTGCTGACCATGGACGGTGTCGGCGAATGGGCCACCACCTCGCTGGCCATCGGGCGCGGCAACACGCTGGAAGTCCTCAAGGAAATCCACTTCCCGCATTCGCTCGGGCTGCTGTATTCGGCGTTCACCTATTACACCGGCTTCAAGGTGAATTCCGGCGAATACAAGCTGATGGGTCTGGCACCCTACGGCGAACCAAAATATGTGCAGAAGATTTTCGATCATCTGGTCGACCTGAAACCGGATGGCTCATTCCGGCTCGACCAGTCCTACTTCAATTACTGCACCGGCCTGACCATGACCGGCCCGAAGTTCCATGAACTGTTCGGCGGCCCGCCGCGGGCGGCCGGCGAGCAGCTGACGCAGCATCACATGGACCTGGCCGCCTCCATCCAGGCCGCGACCGAAAGGATCGTGCTGCAGCTGGGGCGTTCGATCCGCGCCGAAACCGGCATGCGCAAGTTGTGCCTCGCCGGCGGCGTGGCGCTGAACTGCGTGGCCAACGGCAAGCTGCTACGCGACGGGCAGTTCGACGACATCTGGATCCAGCCGGCGGCCGGCGATGCGGGCGGCGCGCTGGGCGCGGCCCTGGCCGTGCATCACATCCACCTCGACCAATCCCGTTCCGCCACCGGCAACGACAAGATGCGCGGCTCCTACCTCGGTCCGGAATTCGCGCAGGCGGATATCGAACGGCGCCTGACCGCGGCCGGGGCAAAATTCCAGGTCCTCGCCGACGCGGAACTCTACCAGGCCGGGGCGACGGCCCTGACGCAGGAAAAGGCGCTGGGCTGGTTCCAGGGTCGCATGGAATTCGGGCCACGCGCGCTGGGTGGACGCTCCATCCTCGGCGATGCCCGCTCGCCCGCCATGCAGTCGGTGCTCAACCTCAAGGTCAAGTACCGCGAGTCCTTCCGCCCCTTCGCCCCGGCCGTGCTGCGCGAAGACGTGGCCGACTGGTTCGAACTGGATGGCGACAGCCCCTACATGCTGCTGGTCGCCGACGTGGTCGCAAGGCGCCGGCGGCAGATGAGCGAAGCCGAGCAGAAGCTGTTCGGCATCGAGAAGCTGAATGTGCCGCGCTCGGACATCCCGGCCGTGACCCATGTCGACTATTCGGCGCGCATCCAGACCGTGCACGCCGCAACCAATCCGCGCTATCACGCCCTGATCTCCGCCTTCAAACAGCAGACCGGCTGTCCGGTGATCGTGAACACCAGCTTCAACGTTCGCGGCGAGCCCATCGTCGGCACGCCGGAGGATGCATTCCGCTGCTTCATGGGTACGGAGATTGAAGCGCTCGCCGTGGGCAACTGCTTCCTGAAAAAGGAAGACCAGGATCCGGCTCTAAAACTGAATTATGAGACCGCTTTTGAACTCGACTAATCGCAAACGCATGGTGCAGGCGCTGGGCTTGGCGCTGATCGTCATGGCTTTCTACGCAATGCTGACAGCCATCGTGCTGCTCACAAGTTTTGTGTTGCTGCAAAAGGGCATCACACCGGAATTGCCCTGGGTTTCCTCGATCCAGAAATACATCTACATGAAGGGTGCCCGCAGCCTTTGGCAAAACAAGAGCGACTGCGTCGATTTTGACTCTGAGGTGATCTACAAGCCAAAAATGGGGGCCTGTCAGTTCGACAATGTGGAGTTTCGCACCACCTTGAATTTTTCCCCGGAAGGCAGATTCACGGGGAACAAGCCCGCTGGCAAGGGCATTGCCGTAATCGGTGACTCCCATACCATGGGCTGGGGAGTGCAGGATGAGGAGACATACGCCGCCGAACTTCAACGCTTGAGCAATCGCCCGGTATTCAACCTGGGGGTTGCCAGCTATGGAACAGTGCGAGAACTTATGCGCCTCGAAAAATCGGGCGTGCTGGATCGGGTCGATACGGTCATCATTCAATACTGTGCCGATGACTTGAAAGAAAACCGGGTTAACCGGATCAATAGTGCTGCCGAGAACCAGAAGAAATTCAACAAGATCACCACGGGAAGAATGAGCACGTCGCGGTTACTGCGCATGTTCCTCAAGGCCTATGGATATGCGTTTTCTTTCCCATTAAAGCGAACCAAGATTACGCTTGACCAACCTATGCCAGCACAAGCTCCTGTTGCACAAACTTCTGTTGCACAAGCTGCGGCTGCACAAGCTCCGGTTGCACAAGCACCCGATGATTTTTTGTCCCACTACCAGCCACTCATGGCGGTTCTTGAAAAGCATCCCGGCCTCAAGGACAAGCGTGTCCTGATCTTCTACAACAACGGGCATGGTCAGCGGTTTCAGTCCTTTCCCAACGGCAAGGACAAGCGCCTGCCGAACGTCGAGTTCGTCAATATCGATATCGATAGCAGCGGATACTTTCGGCTCGATGATCACATGACCCCCGCCGGCCACAAGACAACAGCACAGCATTTGTTCAAGTCGCTCAACAGCGGCAAGTAGGCATGAGGTTTGCCGGGCGCACTAAACTGCTGCCGTTCCCGCTTGCCGTAGCCTGACAAGGCAAGCACGCCTGATTTACAGAGTGCGGTTAAATTGATTTATCGGATCACGACACGACCCCATTGTGCGTCAAGAGAACATCACCTGCCTTGAAGAACCCCTGCGCTCGCTCTGGGCCGGACAGGATCCCTTCGCTGCCGCCGAAGCCCTGCAAGGCGAAGTGCTTCGCGCGCTCGAAGGGCGCCGTACCCTGCGCACCGAGATCGCCGGTCGCGGCTATTACGCCAAGATCCATCGCGGCATCGGCTGGCTTGAAATTCTCAAGAACCTGTTGTCCGGCCGCCTGCCGGTGTTGGGCGCCGGCAATGAGTGGCGTGCACTGGAGCGGCTCACAGCCCTCGGCGTCGACACGATGCGCGCCGTCGCCTTCGGCGCGCGCGGCAGCAACCCGGCCCGGCAGCAGTCCTTCATCGTCACCGAAGAACTCGCGCCCACCGTCAGCCTCGAGGATTACTGCCGCGACTGGCGCGCCGTGCCGCCGGCGCCGACTTTCAAGCGCGCGCTGATCCGCCGTGTTGCCGACATGGCGCGGCTGATGCACGGCGGCGGCGTCAATCATCGCGACTTCTACATCTGCCACTTCCTGCTGCATCTGCCGGTCGATGCCGGCGCGCCGCGCCTGTCGCTGATCGACCTGCATCGCGCGCAGGTGCGGGAGAAAACACCCCGCCGCTGGCGCGACAAGGATCTGGCGGCGCTGTACTTTTCCGCGCTCGACATCGGGCTGACCAAACGCGACTGCCTGCGTTTCCTGAAAACCTATTTCGCCCGTCCGCTGCGCAGCGTATTGCACGACGAAAGCGCATTGCTCAGGCATCTGGAAAGCGAGTCGGTCCGCCTCATGGCGCGCTACCAGCGCAAGTACGCGCCGGGAGCCGGCGCATGAGCCGGGCTACCGGCTGGCGGCTACTGCCCGATGTCGACCCCGTCGCGGCGGAATGCTTCGCCGACCTCGACCGCGTCTTCACCCTCGAAGGCGAGGTGGTCGCGGCGGATTCGATGACGCGCACGCTGCGCGTCGAGATCAACGATCGCCGCTATTACGTCAAGCGCTATGCCGGCCTCGGCAAAAAGCCCCTGCGCCGCTGGTTCGCCACGCCGCGCGTGCAACTGGAGTGGGAAAACCTCGGACATTTTGCCGACTGGGGCATCCCCACCGCGCGCCTGGTCGGCCATGGCATGGAAAGCCGGGGCGGCCGCTTCCTGCGCGGCGCGCTGATCACGGCGGAAATACCCGACACCACGGACCTCGCCTGGCTGGCCCGCAACGGCGACCCGCGCCTGAAAAGTCGGCGCTGGCTGGACGGCGTTTCCCGCCAGTTGGCCGACATTGCGCGCCGCATGCACGGCCGCCGCTTCGTGCATGGCGACTTCAAGTGGCGCAACCTGCTGGTGGACAAGGCGGACACCCTGCATCTGATCGATTGTCCGAGCGGCGGCTTCTGGTGGCCGCCCTTTCTTGAATACCGCATCGTCAAGGATCTGGCCTGCCTCGACAAGCTCGCCAAACTGCACCTCTCGCGCACCCGGCGCCTGCGCTTCTACCTCGACTACGCGCAGAAGAAAACCCTCGATGACGGCGACAAGCGCCGCATCCGCAAGATCGCCGGCTTCTTCAGCGGCCGCGACGAAGTCCTCGCCACCGCGGCCTCCCTGCGCGCCGCCGGCCGCAACCCCTTGCCGCAAAGCCGCATCGCGCTCGACGACGGCCGGTTGATGACAGTCGAAAGCTGGCAGCGCATCCTGCCCGGCAAGCGCCTGACCGGCAGCGGCGAATGGAAGGGCCGCAAGGTGTTCGCCAAGCTGTTCATCGCGGCACGCGGCAGCGAGCGCCACTGGCAGCGGGAGTACCGCGGCGCCGCAACCCTCGCGAGGCACGGCCTGCCGACCCCGGCATTGCTGGCCTCGGGATTCCTGGCCGGTGGGGGACATTACGTCCTCTACGAGCACCTCGATGACGCGCGCAACCCCGACAGCGGATTACTCGAGGAGCTGGAGCGAGTTTTCGCGCTGGTCGGCCGCATGCACGCCAGGGGCCTGGTACAGGAGGATGCCCACCTCGGCAATTTCCTGCTCAAGAATGGCTGGCTTTACGTCATCGACGGCGATGCCGTCCGCGAATCGGCATCGCCGGCCGACTACACGGCCAATCTGGCTTTGCTGTTCGCCCAGTTGCAGCCGCAGGCCGAAGCCGATATGCGGGCCGCCCTGCTGCAGGCCTACTGCAGCAGCAACCCCGGCGTCGCTATCGACGAGGCACAGCTCACCGCGGCAAGTGCCCGTGCCCGCGAAGTTCGCCTCGCCGACTATCTGGACAAATCCCTGCGCGACTGCAGCCTGTTCAAGTCCGCCAATCGCGTCGACCGCTTCTTTTCCATCGTGCGTTCGGAAACAGCCTTACTCGCCCCCCTGATCCACGACCCCGACGCCTGGCTGGAGAAGGGCGTGTCCCTCAAGCGCGGCAGGACCGCGACGCTGGCACGGGTGGACGTGGCCGGGCGCCAGCTCGTCATCAAGCGCTACAACATCAAGGGAACCGTCCATGCGCTGTCGCGCAGCTGGCGGCCGAGTCGCGCCTGGCATTCCTGGCTGGAAGGGCATCGCCTGGGCTTTCTCGGCATCGCCACGCCGCGCCCGCTGGCAATGATCGAACAGCGCGCCGGCCCGCTGCGCGGCAAGGCCTGGCTGATCACCGAATACTCCGACGGCGAAAGCCTTGCCGCCCGCTTTCGCGACCCGGACACGGTGCCGCCCGCCGCGGACCTCGACGCGATTGGAAAACTGCTGCGCCAGCTCTTCGCCGCACGCATCAGCCATGGCGACCTGAAGGCCACCAACCTGCTCTGGTGCAGCGGCGAGCCGCAACTGATCGACCTCGATGCCATGCGCCAGCATGCCGGCGACGCCTCATTCAGACGCGCATGGCACAAGGACAGCGCCCGCTTCCTCGACAACTGGCCGCCTGGCAGCGCGCTGCGGCGTACGCTGGAAACGGTGATGCCGCAGATCTGAGTTCAGGGCGCCGGCTCGGACGGCTCGCGGAACTGCATGGCATGCAGCCGCGTGTAATGGCCACCCAGCGCAATCAGTTCGGCATGGCTGCCGCGCTCGACGATTTTTCCGGCATCCATCACCATGATGACATCGGCTTTTTCGATGGTGGATAGCCGATGCGCGATCACCAGCGTGGTGCGCCCCTTCATGACGCGATCGAGTGCCGCCTGGATGTGCCTTTCCGACTCGGTGTCGAGCGCCGAGGTGGCTTCGTCGAGGATCAGGATCGGCGCATTCTTCAGCAGCGCGCGGGCAATCGCCAGGCGCTGGCGCTGGCCGCCCGAGAGCAGCACACCGTTTTCGCCGACCAGGGTGTCGAAGCCCTGCGGCAGTTGCTCGATGAATTCGCTGGCGAAGGCGGCATCCGCCGCACTTTCGACATCGGCACGCGGCGCGCCGGCCAGGTCGCCGTAGGCGATGTTGTTGGCCACCGTGTCGTTGAACAGGGTCACGTGCTGGGTCACCACGGCGACATGGCGGCGCAGGTTGCGCAGCGCGTACTGCTCGACGTCGATGCCATCGATGAGTATCTGCCCTTCGGCGTGATGGTAGAAGCGCGGGATCAGGTTGGCGAGAGTGGTCTTGCCGCTGCCGGAACGCCCGACCAGGGCAAGCATCTGCCCCGGCTCGATGCCGAAGCTGACGTTGTCGAGCACCTGTCGCTCGCTGTCCGGATAAGTGAAGGACAGGTTGCGCACTTCGATCTTCCCGGCGACCCGCTCCGCGCTCACCGTCCCCGTATCGGTTTCGGGGCTTTCGTCGAGTTGCTGGAAGATGCTCTCCGCCGCTGCGAGGCCCTTCTGTATGGTCGAGCTGACTTCCGACAACTGGCGTATCGGCTTGGGCAGCAGCCCGGCGGCCGTGATGTAGGCGACCAGGTCGCCGGGCGAGGAATCGCCGCGCAGCCACAACACCAGGAAGAACAGCACGCCCATGGCACTGAAGATCAGCAATTGCAGCAGGGGCGTGTAGATCGCGCCGGTGCGCGTCATGCGCAGTTGGCGGTCCATGTTGTTCTGGCTGGCCGCCATGAAACGCTGCTGCTCGTAGGACTCGCCGCCGAAACTGCGCACCACGCGATGGCCGTGTATGGTTTCCGATGCAACGTGCGTCACGTCGCCCATCGCCACCTGGATCTTCTGCGCCTGCTTGCGGAATTTGCGGCTGGCAGTCACCACCATCAGGCCGATGACCGGCAGGATGGCCACCATCACCAGCGTCAGTTTCCAGTTTGCCCAGAGCAGGTAGGCGAAGAGGAAAGTCACCGTCAGCCCTTCGCGGATGACGACCTTGATGGCATCGGTGGCAGCGCCGGTCACCATCGTGACATTGAAGGTGATGCGCGAAATCAGGTGGCCGGAGTTGTTCTGGTCGAAGTAGCGATCAGGCAGGGTCAGCAGGCTGTTGAACAGGGCCACGCGCAGGTCATGCACGACCCCCATCGACACCCGCGCCAGGAAGAAATTGCCGAGATAGGAACCGATGCCCTGCCACAGGGCGATCAGCACCACCATCAGCGGCACGGCATGCATCATTTGCAGCCCGCGCAGCAAGGGAATGTTGCCGAGCGTGGCGGCTTGCGGATCGATCAGGCCATCGACGAAATACTTGAGCACCGCCGCCAGCATCGGCTGCGACGAGGCGAAGATCACGTAACCGAGAATGCTGGTGGCAAACAGCCCGGCATAAGGCTTGACGTAGCCCAGCAGGCGGAAATAGATGGTCAGGCTGGAAGTGGCGTGCGTATCGGGCGATGGCATTGATAATTCCGGTTCGCAATGGAAACGAGACGCGAAGACAAGCCGCGGACAGTGCTGTAGCACGGCAAGGCGCAGTCGACAAAGTATCGGTTCCATTTCGAACCGGAATAAGCCGCACTGCGTGAACGGTCCTGAATACTAGCATGGGCATGGTTTTTCCAGCGCGCTAGAATGTGCCGTTCGGACACGGAAACCACCCATTGCAGACCCTTTCCCACGACGCCTACCTTGCCTTGCACGCCGATGCCACGGTGCTCGAATACGACCTGCACGGCGAGAAGGTGCTGCGACTGGCGGACGGCAACTACCTCAAGCTGTTCCGCCGCAAGCGGCTGATTACTTCGGCGGCCTGGTATCCGTACGCGCAGCGTTTTGCCGACAATGCGCTGATCTTGAAAGCGCGCGCCATACTCTGCCCCGTTGTCACCGCCACCTACCGGATTCCCGGCATCAAGCGGGATGCCGTGCTGTATGCGCCGCTCGAAGGCAAGAGCCTGCGCCAGATCATCCGCGGCGGGGAAGACGCGCCCGGGCTGCGGACTGTCCTCGGACGATTTGTCGCCCGACTCCACGCCGCGGGCATCTATTTCCGCTCCCTTCATCTTGGCAACATCGTCCTCTCCTCCTCCGGCCAGCCGGGCCTGATAGACATCGCCGACCTGCGGGCAAGAAGCGGTCCGCTCTCACCCTACCTGAGGCGCCGCAACATGCAACAGCTCCACAAGAATCCCGATGACCATGCATGGCTGTGCGCCGCTGGCTCAACGGAATTAGATGACGCCTACCGCGCGGCCGACGGACCAGCACAATGACACGCGATACCACTCCCGCTGCGCCCGCAAGCGAACAGCCGCCCTGTCCGGTGTGCGGCAATGCGGCCCGTTACGAGTACAGCGGCCGCGACCTGATGTACGACCTGCGCGCGCGCTACGACTATTTTGAATGCCCGGCCTGTGCCTGCGTGTTCCAGCATCCGATGCCGGACATGGCGACGATTGCCACGTTTTATCCGGACGACTACATGGTGTTCGACCAGGAGAAGGAGAAGCGCACACGGGATATCGGTCCTTTGCGCCTGGCCCTGTTGCGCCGCATGCGCGGCTATGAGCATCTTTCCGTCGCGCTCCCCTATCGCCTTCTGGCGGCCATGATCTCGCCGTTTCAGCAGCTGACGACCCCGGCATGGGAAGGCGGCGGCCGGATGCTGGATGTCGGCTGCGGCAATGGCAGGTTCCTCAACAGCATGCGCACTTTTGGCTGGGCTGTGGAGGGCGTCGAATTCAGCGAAGCCGGCGTCACGGCGGCCCGCCTCAGCAACCTGAAGGTGCATCACGGCGACCTCGCATCGGCAAATTTTGCGGACGGCAGCTTCGACTTGGTCACGGCGCGGCATGTCATCGAGCACATCCCGCAGCCGCACCCGTTCATGGCCGAACTGGTGCGCATCCTGCGTCCCGGCGGCCGCCTCGTGATCGAAACGCCCTGCAGCACCGCACTTGGCCGGCAATGGTTCAACACACACTGGTATGCCAACGACGTGCCGCGCCACCTCTTCCTCTTTTCGCCGGACAACCTGGCACGCCTCGGCACCGGCCACGGCTTGCAGAAGACCGCCCTGCTGCTGGAGACGACACCGAAGATCTTCCTCAACAGCCTCGATTACATCATCGGCAATCGCGGCAAGCCCTCGAAGAAAATCGCCTGGCGGCGCTTCCTGGCGCGCAGCTATGTCCGTCTGGCAGAGCGGCGGGGACGCGGCGACACCATGCAGATGACGTTTACCAAGCCGGCGGCATAAGCGGCAGTTTGCCGGGAAGCCGTGATTCCGCCGTGACACGCCGAATTCTTTTCATTTCAAAGGGCGACGACTCGGCCTCGACCCGCTATCGGGCGCTGCAGTTTTTTCCGCTGCTGCAATCTGCCGGTTACGAGCCGAGCCATGCCACCGCCGCGGGCAGCCCGGCCAGGTATTTTCAGGCGCTGCGCCTGGCGGCGCCAGCGGACATTGTCGTCGTGCTGCGCAAGACCTTTCCCGACCCCCTGCTGTGGCTGCTGCGCAGGCTGTCGCGCAAACTGGTATTCGATTTCGACGACGCCATCTTCTGCAACACGGACGGCACGCCGTCGCCGACGCGAATGCGCCGCTTCGGCGCCATGGCAGCGGCCTGCGACCACCTGTTCGCCGGCAACCGCTTCCTGGCGGACACGGCCGCGCGCTACAACCGGGCGGTGACCATCGTGCCGACCTGCATCGACACCGCCCGCTACGCCGGCGATTACCCCAGGCCGCGGGACAGCTTCGACCTGGTCTGGATCGGCAGCCGTTCGACGCGGAAATACCTGGTCGAGGCCTTGCCCGCGCTGCGCCTGGCCGCGGCCCGCGTGCCACGCCTGCGGCTGAAGATCATCGCCGACTTCGACTTGCCCGATGCCGGCCTGACTACCCTGGCCATCCCCTGGAGCGCGGACACCGAAACCCTGGAACTGGGCTCCGCGCACCTCGGAATCGCCCCCATGCGCGACGACGACTGGAGTCGCGGCAAATGCGCACTGAAGGTCCTGCAATACATGGCTGCCGGTTTGCCGGTCATTTCCTCGGACGCGGGCGTCAATGCTGAGATCGTGCTGCCGGGGGAAACGGGTTACCTGGTCGGCGACGATGAAGCCTGGGCCGCGCGCATCGCGCAACTGGCCGCCGATGCGGCCTTGCGCGAGCGCATGGGCGCCGCCGGGCGGCGTCGCGCCAGCGCCGACTATTCCCTCGCAGCGGGCTTCGCGCGCATCTCCGCGGTATTCGACGCCTTGTCCTGAGCGGGGGCGGACAGCGGCCGGGCGACGATCACCGCATCGCCGTTGGGATGGGCGAAGCGGGCGACCTCGGCCAGTTTCAGGTCGCTCAGCAATGGCTCGATAGCGGGCTCCTTGCGCGACACCTCGAGGACCACCAGATCGTACTTGCCCTGTTCCAGACCCGGGGCCAGGCCGGAGCGGTTCTCTGGCATCGGCCGTTCCGTGAAACGCCAGCCGGCGTAATAGGCAGCGCGCGGGCTTTCGATATAAACCCGGGGCGAATCGCTCGCGTTGTTTGCCAGCCAGCCACCGGCCTCGACAAATTGGCGCTTTGCCGGACCGAGCGAGACGACGTTCGCCGCCATGACCAGCAGGGCCAGTAGCACCATGGGGATCTTCCAGGCGGGAAAGCGCTGCATCAGCTGCCACAATCCATAGCCCGTCAAAGGCGCCGCAAATGCCAGGAGCAAGCCCGTGTGACGCCCGGAAATAAACTGCAGATCGAGGACATGAACACAAAGTACCAGGAAATACACCAGGAAGGCCCAGGCGAACATCCGGCAGCGGCCAAGCGTCGCGCGCAGGCTTTGGTCGCGAAAGGCATACAGCAGGGGCAGAATGAAGATGCCCGCCTTGCCGACGAACTTGAGCGGAACTATGGCCAGTGAACCGAAGAACAGTATGGTGCGCGCCTGATCCCGGGCGTAATCAACAACAGCGGGCGCAATGGCAGGCGCCATGGCCAGGGCCTTGGCATTGAAACGCTCCACGCTGAAGCGACCGAAGTCTCTTGCCAGACGGCCGGCGCCGAACTGGCCGGCAACATAGATTGCTAGCAGTGTCGCCAATCCGATCACCGGCAAGCCCCCGATCATGACCAGACGGCGCCAACGTTCGCCGGCCGGCGCCTCGAACGCCTGCCAGAGAATCAATGCCAGGAAAAAGGCGAGAGCCTCGGTGCGAAACAAGGTAGCGGCGACGAGCGACAACTGGACCGCCAGAGCCGACAGCCAGCGCGGCCGGTCCGACCAGCGCAATGCCAGCCAGAACGACAGCATGACAAAGAACCAGGTACCGTATTCGCGCAACATCTCATCCCGATAGGCGTTGAATCCCGGCAGCGCCAGCAGGACCAGTCCAATCGGCCAGACTGCCTCGGGAAACAGGCGGCCGGCGCAGGCCACCAGCAGGGCGCAGGCTCCGGCCAGGAACAGCGCGTTGAGGACATGGCCGCTGGCTTCCAGTCCCAGTCCGGTCACCTGGGAAACCACCGCCATCAGGATCCCCAGGAATGGCCAATGAAAGATGCCATACGCGGCGGCGAAGCCTCCTTCCAGAAAATTTCTTGCAATCTCGACATAGAACATGCCATCGCGATTGATCGTGCCCCGTTGGGCGGCGACCAGCGAAAGCAGCAGGCTGCCCAGAAACACCGTGGCGCGCGGGCCGAGCGCCTCGAATCCGGCCGCCGCGCGCGATAGATGCTTTTGCACCGGCCCGGTCCTCAGGCGTCCGGCCGCGCAGTCCCGGGCGCGGAACCGATCATCTCGATGCAGGTCGGCGGCATCAGGTAGCGATGCCGCGTCAGCCAGGCGATAAGGCCCAGCGCACCGAGCAGGGACAGCAGGCCGGCGCCGAGACCGCGCAGGAAGCGCCCCTTTTCGCGCTGCCAGCTTGCGGAAATCCTGATGCGCGCGAGGTCTTCATCGACGGGCTGGATGTCCCCGACGACATCGGTGCTGGTGCGGGCATCCGCCATGTCAAAGGCCAGGCCGGGAAACAGCTTCTTCACGCCCTCGGGGGTGAAGCGCCAGTAGTCGGACGGGTAGCCGTGGAACTTCCACGCATAGGGCACGGAAACATACAGCGTGCCGCCGGGCGCCAGCAGCCGCGAGATGTTGTCCGCCATGAGGAAGGGTTGCGCGCAGTGCTCCATCACGCTGAGGCAGAACACGGTGCCGAAGCGGCGCCCCGCCAGCGCCGCGTCGATTTCCTCGAAGGGCCGGGTCAGGTCGAGCACCCGATCAACGCCCTTGCCCTCCGCCATGTCGATGCCGACATAGGTCTCGCCCGGGAACATGGCGCGCAGGTTGACCGTCGAGCCGTAGTCCTTGGCACCGATTTCGAGGAAGGGCCCGTGGAACCGGGCCTGATGTTTTTTGATGAACAGTTCGTGATTCTTGAAGCCCATTTCTTCACACCGCCTTCGCAAAATTGTTCTTGACCACCAGCACGTCTTCCATCACCAGATACTCCAGGTCCGAGCCGAAGAACATATTGAGCGCATCGACCGGCGAACAGATCATCGGCTCGCCGCGACGATTGAGCGAGGTATTGAGGACAACGCCGTTGCCGGTGAGTTTTTCCATTTCCAGCATCAGGTCGTAGTAGCGCGGGTTGTACTCGCGCCTGAGCACCTGGGCACGCGAGGTGCCGTCTTCGTGAACGACTTCGGGTACGCGGGCCTTCCATTCCTCTGCCACTTCGAAGGTAAAGGTCATGAAGGGCGCCGGATGCCCGGACTGCAGCATCTGCGGCCCGACCGTGTCGAGCATGGATGGGCAGAAGGGTCGCCAGCGTTCGCGGAACTTGATTTGCGCATTGATGCGGTCGGCAACGCCGGCAACACTCGGGCAGCCGAGGATGGATCGGCCGCCGAGGGCGCGCGGGCCGAACTCCATGCGGCCCTGGAACCAGGCGACCGGGTTGCCGTCGGCAAGAATCTTTGCGATGCGCTGCGGCACCGCCGTATCGCCGGCGCCGACTTTTTCCCAGCGGGGCTTGTTCGGGTGCGACTCGCAGGCGGCGATGACTTCCTCATTGCTGTAGCGCGGGCCGAGATAGACGTGCTCCATCTTCTCCACCGGCACGCCGCGCTGCACCGAGACATACGAGGCGGCGCCGATGGCGGTGCCGGAATCACCCGAGGCGGGCTGGACGAAAAGTTCCTTGACCTCGGGCCGGGCGATGATCTTCTGGTTCAGCTTGACGTTGAGCGCGCCGCCGCCGGCGAAGGCCAGCCGGCCGGTTTCGCGCAGGATGTCGCCCAGGTAGTAATCCATCATCTGCAGCGACAGGTCCTCGAACAGCTTCTGCATGCTCGCCGCGTAGTGGATGTAGGGATCGTCGGCAATGTCGCCGGCGCGCATCGGCCCGAGCCAGTCGATCAGCTTCGGCGAGAAGTAGTAGCCCTTGCCCTTTTCCTTGTAGCGGCGCAGTCCGATCACGTTGGCGTAGTCGGTGTCGACGACCAGTTCGCCGTTCTCGAACTTCGCCAGGCGCGAGAAATCGTAGCGCGTCGGATCGCCGTAAGGCGCCATGCCCATGACCTTGTATTCGCCGTCGAGCATCTCGAAGCCGAGGTATTCGGTGATCGCTCCGTAGAGGCCGCCGAGCGAATCCGGGTCGAAGAATTCCTTGATCTTGTGGATGCGCCCGTTCTCGCCGTAGCCGAAGAAGGTGGTGGCGTACTCGCCCTTGCCGTCGATGCCGAGGATCGCGGTCTTTTCCTCGAAGCCGGAGCAGTGGTAGGCGCTGGAGGCGTGGCTCAGGTGGTGCTCGACTGGCACGATCTCGATCCTGCCGAGATCGAAGCCGAGTTCCGCCAGGCAGCCCTCGATGCGCTTCCGGTAACGGTGATAACGACGGTTGCCGGCGAAGATGGCGTCCAGGCCGCGATCCGGCGCATACCAGTAGCGCTGCGCATAGTGCCAGCGGGCTTTGCCGAAAATGCTGATCGGCGCGAAGGGGATCGCCACCGCATCGACCTCGGCCGGCTTGATGCCGGCGAAGGCGAGGCAGAACTTCGCCGCCTCGAAGGGCATGCGGTTTTTCGCGTGCTTGTCGCGCAGGAAGCGCTCTTCCTCGGCGGCCGCCACGAGCGTGCCGTCGATGTAGAGCGCTGCGGAAGGGTCATGCGAGACTGCGCCGGACAGTCCGAGGATGGTCAATGCCACTGATCGGTTCTCGGTAAAAGCCTGTGAGTATACAGGTAGCGCCCCTCTCTTAAGCCCTGTTTAAGGTCGCTGGTCGAAGATGTCGTTTTGGGGAGCCCCAGCGATGCCAGCACTGCCTTCACTTGCCAGTATCAGCCGATACTATTTGATCACGTGGCTGGGCGTGATTGCCCACGTCAGCCGCTTCACTTCGCGCGAGCAGTACGCCGACCCGTTCACGGCCCTGTGGACGCTGGGCGCGACGGCAAGCTATTCGATGTTCTACCTGCTGCCGGCGCTCGCGCTTGGCTACCTGTGCTACTGGCTGCTGAATCGCTCGAAAAGCCGGCGTTCCGGAAACCTGCTGCTGGCGACGACACTGATCGCGCTGCCCGGACTGATCCATGTCGGGCTGTTTGCCGATCGCCTGATCCACGACATGTACGGCTTTCATATCAACGGCTTCGTGGTCGATCTGGTGCTTACGCCGGGCGGCATCGCCTCACTCGGGGCGAGCCGCAGCACCGAACTGACAGCCATCCTGATCGTCGCGGCCCTGCTGGCATTCCAGGGCCTTGCCTATTACTGGCTGGTGGCGCGCCAAGCCGCCTCGTCGCGCCCCCTGCCGCGCCTGCTGCGCTGGCGCTGGCTTGTTTTCATCATCCTGACCGCCAGCATGGGCGAGCGTGTCGCCTACGGTTACAGTTCCGCGGTCAATTACCAGCCCATCCTGTTTGCCGGCGAACACTATCCGCTGTATTTGCCGATGTCGTTTCGCAAACTGGCAGCCAGGATCGGCATCGGCGAAGTCGAAAAGACATCGGGCGGAATGCATGTCAAGAGCAGCGCGCTCAACTACCCGCTGGCGCCGCTGGATGTAGATAATTCCGTGCGGCCGCCGAACATCGTCTGGCTGGTGGCCGAGTCGCTGCGTTTCGACATGCTCGATCCGAAAATCATGCCGCAGTTGTGGGACTTTTCGCAGCAGGCACTGCGCCTGGAGCAGCACTACAGCGGCGGCAACCTGACGCAGATGGGCGTCTTCTCGATGTTCTACGGGCTCTACGGCAATTACTGGTTTCCGATGCACTCCGCGCGCCGTTCCCCGGTGCTGATGGACGTGATGCAACAGCGCGGCTACCAGTTCAGCCTGCACACCAGCCAGCGCTTCACCTTCCCGGCCTTCGACAAGACGATCTTCGTCGGCATGAACCCGGCTGACATGCACCCCTTGTCCGGCGGCGCCCCTGCCTGGCAGCGCGACCAGGAAAACATCCAGAATCTGTTGGGTTTCATCGACAAGCGCGATGAAACAAAACCCTTCATGACTTACATGTTCTTCGAGTCGACCCACGCCGCCTATGATTTCCCGCCGGATTCGGTGATCGCCAAGCCCTACCTCGAAGACCTCAACTACCTGACAACAGATTTCAAGGTCGACATTCAACTGATCAAGAACCGCTATCTCAACGCCTCGCGCCATGTCGACCAGCAGATCGGGCGCGTCATCGAACACCTGAAGCAAAAGAATCTGCTCGACAACACGGTGGTCATCGTCCTCGGCGATCACGGCGAAGAGTTCATGGAGCGCAGCCGCTGGGGGCACAGCGCCGAATTCAACCGCTTCCAGACCAGCACGCCGGCGGTCATCTGGGCGCCCGGCAACAAGGCGCGCGTGGTGAGCGGAATTACCAGCCATCTCGATATCCCGGCGACCCTGATGCCGCTGCTCGGCGTGCGCAATCCGCCGTCAGATTATTCGCAAGGCATGAACCTGCTGGATCCCGCCTATCACCGCGACTATGCGGTAGCGGCGGACTGGAACCGGCTCGCGTATCTGGGCGAGAAGGTCAAGGTGGCCTTCCCCGTCAATGCCACCGGCGGCGCCAAACGCGACGAGGCCACCGACGGCAATGACCATGCGATTGCCGATCCGGCCCAGGCCAAGCGCAACATAAGTCCGGCAATCGCGGAGATGATGCAAAACCTGACGCGCTTCAGTCGGCCGAAGGATTTGGCTTCGCAAACCCTGCCGCCCGTCACGCAGGGCAAACTGGCTTCGAATCGGGTTCCATGAAGGCGCAGTCGCCGTAGCGCCAGCACCGACTTTTTGGGCACATCAACAAAGGCACGGCTTCGCCCTGATGCTCAGCCAGGCGCCTGCCCGGACTGCGCTGCCGGTGCCCGGAAGCGCAAGGCCAGCCAAACCAGCAACAGGCCGGCGACCAGCCAGGCAAGGCCGGGCAGCCAAACCAGCAGCGCGCTGGCCGCCGGATCCTTGTTCACCTGCGCGGCGACCAGTCCCATGCGCGTGAAAGTGGCAATCGCCAGCAGGGCGAACAGGCCGCCGGTGGCCGCGCCTTCGCGCCCGACATGACCGATGGCGATGGCCGCCGTCATCGCGCTCATCAGCACCGCAGCCCAGGCACCGCCGGCGAGGAACTGCAGTGCCAGCAGCATTTCCAGCGAAGGCGCGGCGGCGGCCAGTACCGAGGCCAGCGCACCAAACACGGCGCCCGCGGCCATGACGACGGTGCCGCCGAAGCGCTCGTTGGCACGGCAGGCAGGGAAGATCAGCAGGTTGAAGCCGACCCAGAACACCGGCATCAAATAATCCAGCTCCGCCGGTTTGGCGAAGCGCAGGTAGAGCGGTGCCGAGTTCAGCGCGAAATGCGCCTGGAAGCCCAGGCCGAGCAGCGCCACGGCACCGAAGAACAGCACGACTCCCGTACCGACGGGCTTTTTCTCGGGTTTGACAGGGATCGCTTCGGGTACCGCTGCAGCAGCCGCGCCGGCGAGATGCTTCTCGGCCCAGAGCATCGCGCTGACCGCGACGATCAGGGCGATCGAGGAAAGCGCGAAGGGCAGGCGCGGGTCGACGCCGCGCAGGCTTACCGTCAGGTAGGGCGCAGCAGCGCCGGCGATGCCCATGCCGAGCAGTGTCAGGGTCGATACCCAGGGCAGCTTCGGCGCCGGCACATATTTCCCCAGCAGCGCCATGGGCGGCGCGCGCAGGGCCGAGGAGGTCACGGCCCAGATTGCGATGAGCGCCAGGAACAGCAGCGGCGAGCCTGACGGTGCGGCCAGCGGCAGCAGCAGGAAGGCCGCGCAGGACACCGCCGTCAGGATCACCAGCAACCGGCCAAGCCGACCCAGCACGCGCTGCACACGGTCGGCGGCAACGCCCAGCGAGAAATCCATGAGCGTGAAAATCGCCTGGTCGGCCATCAGGATGTAAATCACCCACTTTTTTTCGATGCCGGCCTGCGCCGCAAGCTGCGGCAGGAAGATGACATACACCGTCCAGCAGGTGACGAAGAGGAACTGAACCGCGGCAAAATAAATGCCGACGCGTGTCATGATCGTTTCAGGCGGCAGTCGCCTGCGGCGCGCCAGCGATCTTGTCGCAATGGTCGGCAATAGCCGTCGCCAGGCGTGGCATCAGGGCCTCGGGAAAATCGTGGCCCATGCCGGCTATCACCCGCAACTCGGCGCCGGGAATGTGCTGCGCCGTGTCGCGGCCGGCGGCGAGCGGCACCAGCGGGTCCTCGGCACCGTGGATCACCAGAGTCGGGGCAACGATGGTGCGCAGCTGCTTGCGCCGGTCGCCGGAGGCGATGCTGGCCAGCAACTGGCGCGCCACGCCGGCCGGATAGTAGGAGCGACGCACGCTGCGGCCGATGTGGTGACGCAGTTCTTCGCGCGTCGACGGGTAGGCCGGGCTGCCGATGACGCCGAACATGTCGACCATGTGTTCGATCACCGCCTCGGTGTCCTTCGGATCGGCCGGCCGCGCCAGCAGCACCTTGCGCGCCGCCTTGCTTGGCTTGGAGACGCGGCGGTTGCCCGAGGTGGACATGATCGAGGTCAGGCTCAGCACCCGCTGCGGGAATTTCGCCGCCAGCACCTGGGCGATCATGCCGCCCATCGAAGCGCCGACGATGTGCGCCTGCTGCAACCCCAACCGGTCCATCAGGCCGATGGTGTCGCCCGCCATGTCCTCCAGCGTGTAGGGCGTGCGCACCGGCAGGCCCAGCGCTGCGGCGGCCATGGCCAGCAGCAGGTTGCCGCGCTTCTTCCCCGTCACGCGGCCCGACAGGCCGCAGTCGCGATTGTCGAAACGGATCACGCGGTAGCCGCGCGCCACCAGGGCTTGGCAGAAGGAGTCGGGCCAGCCCGTGAGTTGCATGCCGAGACCCATGATCAGCACGATGGCCGGCCGCGCCGGATCGCCCAACGACTCGTATTCGATGTGCAGCGGCACGCCGTTCATGCGCGACGCGCCACCGCGCGCGCAGCGGCCTTGCGGCGCGGCGGCTTGCCTGCCACGGCGACGGTTTTGCGGGACGGTATCTTGACCGCAGCCTGGCGCGGCTTGCGTGCCGCCTGCGGCCGCGCCAGCGCCAGGTATTCCTGGAAACTGTCGCGCAGGCAAAGGGCGAACACTTCGGGGTCGGGCAGCTGCTCGTAACAGCCGGTGAAGGAGACGATGACCATGTCGCTGTAACTGGTCACCGAGAACACCAGGCCCATGCCGTCGGAAATCGGCATGATGGCCGACAAATAAGTCAGGCGCGCGCCCTGCAGATAAAGCGGCACCTGCGGACCCGGCACGTTGGTGATCGCGCAGTTGGCCAGCGGCGCCCAGTTGCCGAGCAGGGCCGAGGCCGAACGCAGCATCTTGCTGGTGACGGCGATCGCGGCCGAGGGCGCGTGCTCCGCCAGGTCGACCAGTTCGCGCGCGCTGACCGCCTGCGCCATGACCTCCGACGATGAACTCAGCGCCTGGATCGCCGCGAGGCGTGCCACCGCGTCGGCAATGTCGGTGCCCAGTTCCAGGCGCACCCAGGAAAAACTCGCGGCGCCGCCGGCGATACCCTTCCTGCCACCGGCCGCGCGTACCGCCACGGGCGCTGCCGCGACCAGGCTTTCCCCGGGCAGTTCGCCCTGCAGGTCGAGGTAGCGGCGCAGGCCGCCGGCGCACACGGCGAGGACAACGTCATTGACCGTGGCGCCGGCGGCAAGACCGCGGATGGCCTTGAAATCCTGCAGCGCGAAACGCCGCGTCTCGAACACCCGATGCGGCGAAACCTCGCTGTTGAAACGCGTCAGCGGAAACTCCTGCGGCCGGCCAAGAAACTCGCCGGCAAAGGTGCGCGCGGCGGATTTCACCGTCGTCCAGCTGCGCCTCAGCGGCTGCGCCATGCGCAAGGGGAAGGTCGCGACATTGACACCGGCGCGCAGCAGCAGGCCGAGACTGCCCGGCGCGTCTTCGGGAAACCAGGGCGCGGGCGGCGCGGGCGGCGGCGAATCGGCCGAGACGTCGTGCAGCAGCGTGGTGATCTCGTTGCCGCGCGCGACATCGATCGCGGCATGGTGGATTTTCAGCAGCACGGCGAAACTGCCCACCGGCAGGTCTAGGAAGCTGTCGAGGCCCTCGATCACATACATTTCCCACAAGGGCCGATTCAGGTCGAGCGGGCGGGCGTGGATGCGCGCGGCCTGGATGCAGAACTGGCGCCAGTCGCCCGGCTTGGGCAGGGCGATGTGGCGCACGTGGTACTCGATGTCGAAACTCTCGTCCTCGATCCAGTACGGGTAGTCGAGGTCGAGCGGCACGCGCCGGATCTTCTCGCGGAATACCGGCAGTTGTCCGAGGCGGCTCTCGACATGCGCCAGGATCTGCTTGAAGCGGACCACTCCTCCCGGGGCGGTGGACTGGTCGTAGATGTGCAGCAGCGTGACGTTCGAATTGGCGTGGGCGCTGTCCGAATAAATGTAGGCGGCATCGTGTTCGCTGAGTTGTCGCATGCGGATCTTTCGCTGGAGGATTCAGACGACGGGAGAAGCCTGGCCGACGGAAGTCGAACCTGCCGTGGCACGCCAGACGCGGCCGAGCAGGCCCTGCGGGCGGAAAGGCTGCCAGGCGCCTTCCGGCTGCGCCAGGCGGTCGGCGAGGATGGCCAGCACGATGCCGTTGAAGCCCAGCCCGAGGTGGCTGCCGGGCACCCGGATGTTTTCATGGATGGCCGGATCGCCGTCGATGGTGGCTTCCTGCGGCGGTACCACGCCATCGCTCAGCGAATACAGGCAGCTGGTCGGAATCCGCAGGCGGCGCTGTTCGCGCAGGGTCTTGGCGCGCGGCTGCATGACATGGGCCGCCGGCCCGAGGCGATGCGAGACCAGGCGGTAAAGCGCCCTGATCGCGGAGGGCGACTGGCTGCCGGCGGCATCGACGCTGACCGGACTGCCCAGGGTGATGACGGAGCGCACGCATTCCAGCGTGCTCTCGGCGCCGTAGAGCGAAAACACGCCGCCCAGGCTCCAGCCGACCAGGCTCACCTTGCGTCCCGCAACATGGTGCAGGTGACGGATCTTCTGCGGCAGGGCGCTGGCGTGCTTGCTGCGAAAGCCGAGGTTGCGGCCCAGACCCCAGGTGTGGACCTCATAGCCCTTGCTCTGCAGGAACAGCTTTAATGCGATCAGCGACTTTTCGTCGGCCATGAAGCCGGGCAGCAGCAGCACCGGATGGCCGTCGCCGCGCGGCGCCTGCAGCAGCAGCGGCAGCGAGGCCGGCAGCAGCGCCATTTCGAGCAGGGCGCGTCCCTCCAGCAGCGAATGCAGGGTGCTGGGCTTGCCGCTGTGGCTGTGACGGACAACCGTGTGGCGCTCAGGCATGGCGTCTCCCTTGCCCGCCAAGGCCGGAGCGGACGGCTTTGGGGCGACCCGCGGCAGGCCTGGCGGCCGCCTTGCGCCGTGCCGCCGGCGCCGGCGCGGGACGCTCCCCCGGGAACTTCTGCATGTGCTGGCGCAGTTCCTCGAAGGCGGCGAGAAAATCGTCGGCCAGCGCGCGCGGGTCGGGCACCGCCTTGCGCGCGACGACGAAGCCGAAGAAGAGCGTGCCGGCATAGTCGATCAGCGTGATGTTCACGCCGACGCCATGCTCGACGATGGACAGCGGCCAGTAGCCGCTCATGTGCAGGCCGCCGACATACAGGGGCACGGGCGGGCCGGGCACGTTCGAGACCAGCACGTTGGCCGGTACCGGCAGCGCATCGACCACGCGGCTGCGGCCGTAGAGCGCGGCCAGCGCGCCGAGCAGCCAGGGCGCGCCGAGCAGCGGTATGTCGGTCGGGATCAACGACCTGGCGCTGCGCGCCACGGCCTTGGTGGCGCCGGAAGAATCGCGGATCGCCAAAAGGCGTTTCACCGGATCGGCGACATTGGTGGCCAGGCTGACCAAGCTCAACATGGCCTGGGTGCGCATTTCCGTATTGCCGGCTTCGCGCAGCGAGATCGGCATCGCGGCGATCAGCGACTTCTTCGGAATCGCGGCGGTACGCTCCAGGTAGCGCCGCAACGCGCCGCTGCACAGCGCGAGGACCACGTCATTGACGGTGGCGGCGTGGGCGGCGGCGATGGCCTTGAGCTCGGCGCGCGGCAGCGCCGCCGTGGCGAAGCCGCGTTCGGCCGTGATGGCGACGTTGAACGCGGTGCGCGGGCCGAAAGAGATGCTGCGGCGCAGTTCGGCGAGGCTCGGCGCCTCTTCTGGTTCCGCCGCGCCGCGCGACCTGTCGGCGGAACTCTTGATGATGCCAGCCAGGGTGCGCACCACGCCCGGCAGTTGGCGTACCGCCTTCACGTACTGCGCGGCATCGTGGCGCAAGGCGGCGGCCGCCAGGGCCAGCGTCCCGGGGTGATCTTGTGCCGCGCGTGCCCTGGCTTTCCGCCGCGGCGGCGGTTCCGGCGAGGTATCGAACAGCGCGCCGGCCAGCGCGACGCCGGCCTGGCCGTCGAGCATGGCGTGGTGGATCTTGAAGTAGTAGGCCCGGGCTCCGCCTTCGAGGCCGTCGAAGACATGGATCATCCACAGCGGCCGCGAACGGTCGAGCAGTTCGGCGTGGAGCCCGGCGACCGCGGCCTCGAGCTGCGCCCGGGTGCCGGGCGCCGGCAGGCGGACGCGACGGATGTGGTAATCGAGGTCGACCTCGCCCTGCAGCCAGACCGGGTTCGCCAGTTGCAGGGGCAAGGCCGCCAGGCGCCGGCGCAACACCGGCACCATGCGCGACTCCATCATGCGGCGCACGGCGGAAAAGAAATTGCCCTTGTAGCCGGCCGGCGTCTCGAACAAATGCAGCGAGCCGACATGCATCGGCGTCGCGGGAGTTTCCAGATTGAGGAAGACCCCATCGACACCGCTCAGCAGTTCCATCGCCGAATCACCCGGGCGCTCCCCGCTCATGCCATCCCCCGAAAATAAACGCGAATCCGGCGCGGACCGGATCGCCGGCCGCTTGCCATGAAATGGATGCCCTCCGGGCCGGATTGTCCTGTGTTCCAGTGTAATCCGAATCCGCATTTCCACCCGGCACGGCGGACCGTGCGGTCGGACTTCGGGGTCGGCCGCGCGCTGGCGCGACCGGCCCGCTCAACGCTCATTCCGCTCCGCGCCAACGTCGCGGCCCGTGCGAACCAGGGCCACAGCCTGCGCCACCGTCTGGCCGGCTTCCAGCCCTGCCGCCGCCGCTGCCGCGTTGACCGCCGAAACGACACCACACTCGAAGCCATCCGCCGCGTCGCCGATGCGCGCCGAGTTGTGGCTGTAGGTCGCGGCCGCGATGCCGGCCTGCTCCAGGCCATGCAGCGCGACGATGCCGGCGCCCTCCTTGCCAATGCCGGCGTCGTTAAAGAACACGGCGTGGGGCGCCGGCCGGATGCCCAGCGCGAAGTACGCGGCGGATCGGCCCCCGTGCGAGCCGGAGACGACCACCGCGCCGCCCATGGCGGCGGTGATTTCGCTGATCGAATCGATCAGGTGGAGTGCGCGCACCGGCCGTCCGCCCTCTCAAGCACCGCCCGGCACGCTCTCCAACTCGCGCCAGAGGCACCGCCCCTTGCTCTCCCTGGCGATTTCTTCCAGCACACGGGCGTGATCGACGAGTTCGGCGTCGCTGGCGTGCAGCACCACCAGCGGCGGACGCTGGCGCGCGCCGGCCGCGGAATAGTCGGCCTGCGGTGTGTCGAAAGCGATCTCAAGGGAGTTCTGGCCGCGCGTCATGGCCAGGTAAACCTCGGCCAGCAATTCGGCATCGAGCAGCGCGCCATGCTGCTGGCGCCCGGAATTGTCCACATCGAATTCGGCGCACAGGGCGTTGAGGTTGTTCTTCTTGCCGGGGCGCATGTCGCGCGCCATGCGCAAGGTGTCGATCACACCGCTGCAAAGCTGGTCGATGCTCTCCATCTGCAGCAGCCCCAGCTCGTTGTTGAGGAAGCCGATGTCGAAGGCGGCGTTGTGGATCACCAGTTCGGCACCGCGGATGAACTCGACGAAGTCGGCGACGATCCCGGCGAACCCCGGTTTGTCGGCCAGAAATTCGTTGGTCAGGCCGTGGATCTCGATCGCCCCCCGGGGAACCTCGCGCCCGGGATTGATGTAGGCGTGGAAGCGCTGCCCGGTCAGTTGGCGGCCGCACAGTTCGACGCAGCCGATTTCGATGACACGATCGCCGCTGCGGAAATCCAGCCCGGTGGTTTCGGTATCCAGAATGACTTTTCTCACATCAACCTCCGTCCTGATTAGCCATAATCTTCAGCTGACCATTGATTTCCGCGCCTATCGTTAACTTTCGGTCGTCACACCGGCGAAAGCCGGTGTCCAGTGCAGCGCTCCACTGGATTCCGGCTTTCGCCTGAATGACGGGCTGAACTTGATGACTAATCAAGACCTCCGTTGCGGGCGAGCTCGACACCGCGCCGCGCCAGTTCATCCGCGCGCTCGTTTTCCGCATGGCCGGCATGGCCCTTGACCCAGATCCATTCTATTGTGTGCTGCGCCGCGAGGCGGTCCATTTCGCGCCACAGGTCCTCGTTCTTTACCGGCTCCTTGTTCGCGGTCTTCCAGCCGCGCCGCTTCCAGCCGTGGATCCATTCGCTGATACCCTTCTGCACATACTGCGAATCGGTATGCACGCGCGCCGCCACCGGACCCTTCAAGGCGCGCAGGGCCTCGATCACCGCCGTCATTTCCATGCGATTGTTGGTGGTCAGCGCCTCGCCGCCGAACAGTTCCTTCTCGGTGTCGCCCTTGCGCAATATGGCGCCCCAGCCCCCCGGGCCGGGATTGCCGCTGCACGCGCCGTCGGTGAAGATTTCTATCATCCCAAAAACCTCATTTGACACAGAGAACACGGAGAAAAGCACAGAGAACACAGAGAGTTAGATTGCGTTGAGGACTCTCCTATCGGGTTAGCCAAGGCTTTTTCTCCGTGCCCTCCGTGGCTCTGTGTTCTCTGTGTTGAAAGCGGTTGCAATTGCGGTTTCTAGGATCATTGATCCACTCTCTGCGTAATCGACACCAGCGCCTTGGCGCGCAGCTTGCGATCATGCCACGCCGGCGTGATCAGGCGCATGCCGTGCTGGCGCTTGACGGCCTGCACGATATACACCGCACCGGCGATCGGCCACCAGCGGTCGCCGGCGGCATCCATGAACTGGAAGCGGCGCAGCCATTTCTCCTGGGTCACGGCCGGCGCGTAGCAACCGAAGGCGCCGGCCTGCATCTCGAAGCCGAGCAGCGAGAACCAGTCCTTCAGGCGCGGCACGCTGAGGTAGGCGCCGCGCCAGGGCGGCAACTCCTGCCGTCGCGACAGCTTGCGCCGCGCGCCCCACAGGCTGAAGGGATTGAAGCCGGTGACGATGACATGGCCCTCGGGCACCAGCACGCGCTCGACTTCGCGCAGCACCTGGTGCGGATTGGCGTCGAACTCCAGCGTATGCGGCATCACCACCAGATCGATGCTGTTCGCGGCAAAGGGCAGATAATGCAGATCGGAGCGCACTTCCGAGGTTCCGTCATAGCGCCCGTCGTCGCAGCGAAAGCGCAAGGGCATGCGGTTGGTGCGCAGGAAATCGTGGGTGGGCAGGGACAGTTGCACCGCATTGAAGCCGAAAATGTCGGCCACCAGCAGATCGTGCTTCTGCTGCTCCCAATTGAGCACATACTGGCCGGATGGCGTATTCAGCCAGTCTTCGAAACCCTGAATTGACATTGCGCCCCGTTTGGAGAAAATTGCTTAACGCTCATGGCACCGAGTGCCACCCGCAGAAGATGAAACACGCGAAAACGAAGTTTCAGTGCAGGCTAACGCCGGTAACATTGGCGTTAAGCGCAGCGGCCGTAACTAAAGGCGAATTGAAGGCCCACCCCCCTTCCCCCCTCGCGGGGGGCTACCAATCAGCTCGCTTCGCTCGACCATCACACATCGCTCCGAACGAGTTATTCCATTACGCTAATGACTGAAATACTGGCCCTGCCCGCTTTCGACGACAACTACATCTGGCTGCTGCGCACCGGCGGTTGCGTCGCCGTGGTCGACCCCGGCGATGCCGTTCCGGTGCTCGGGCACCTGGCGCAAAGCGGCGACCGCCTCTGCGCCATCCTCGCCACCCACCATCACGGCGACCATGTTGGCGGCGTGGCGGAACTGGTCGCCCGCTTTGCCGTCCCCGTGTATGGCCCGGCACTGGAAAACATCCCCGGCGTAACGCATCCGCTGACCGGCGGCGAACACATCAAACTCCCCGGAATCGGCGTCGAATTCGACATCATCGCCGTGCCCGGACATACCCGCGGCCACATCGCCTATTATGGCCCAAGTCTCGGCGGCGACGGCGCGGTCTTCTGCGGCGATACGCTGTTCGGCGCCGGCTGCGGGCGCCTGTTCGAAGGTACGCCGTCGCAGATGCAGGAATCGCTGGCCAGGCTCGCCGTGTTGCCGGCGCCGACTCTTGTGTATTGCGCCCATGAATACACCCAGGGCAACCTGCGCTTCGCCGCCGCCGTTGAGCCCGACAGCATCGCCGTACAGCGACGCTGCGAAGATGTGGCCAGGGATCGTGCAGCCGGACGCGCCACGATCCCCACCCGCATCAAGCTGGAACTCGAAACCAATCCCTTCCTGCGCTGGGATGCGCCCGCCGTTCGCGCTGCGGCGGCGGGCCGCCTCGGCCATGTTCCGGCCGACGCGGTGGAAACCTTCACCGCCATTCGCGAGTGGAAGAACCGCTTCTGAAATGGCATAGTCCCGCCATGACCAACCGTCGCCGCTTCATCCAGATCCTCGCCGCACTGCCACCCGCCTATGCCTTGCGCAATGCCTGGGCCGCCAATGCTCCGGCGGACCCCTCGCGGCTGGCGCTGATCATCGGCAACAGCAGCTATCGCGACGCGCCGCTGGTCAATCCGGCCAACGATGCCAAGGCGATCGGCGGCCTCTTCACCCAGGCCGGCTTCACCGTCGATTCCCGACTCGACGCGACGCGGCTCGAGATGATCGCCGCCATCGAGCGCTTCGGCACGGCGGTAAAACGCCCGGAAACCAGGCTGGTGGTGTTCTATTACGCCGGCCACGGCGCGCAACTCGACTGGCGCAACTACCTGCTGCCGGTCGATGCCGTGGTACACAAGCAGGAAGACATGAAGCAGCGCTGCGTCGATCTGAGCCTGCTGCTCGGCCAGTTCAGCGCGGCGAAAGACAAGACCTTCGTCGTCATCCTCGATGCCTGTCGCAACAACCCCTTCGGCAGCGCCTACCGCCCGGAACAGAAGGGCCTGTCGCAGTTCGATGCTCCGGTCGGCAGCCTGCTCGCCTATGCCACCTCACCCGGCAACGTCGCCTCCGACGGCGAGGGACAGAACGGCCTCTACACCGAAAACCTGGTGCGCGAACTGGGCAAGCGCGGCACCCGCATCGAGGATGCCCTGAAGCGCGTGCGCCTCAACGTGCGCCTGGCCTCGCACGGCGAACAAATCCCGTGGGAGACCACCTCGCTGGAAGGCGACGTCTTCATTTTCAACGAAGGCCAGAAGAAACTCTCCGAGACCGAACTGGAACAGTTGGTCGAGGCCGACGTCACCGAATGGGCGCGTATCAAGTCGTCGAAAAAGGTCAGCGACTGGGTGAGCTACCTGCAGACCTTCCCGAACGGCCGCTTCGCCGAGATCGCCCAGTTGCGCCTGGCCCGCCTGCTGGCGGAAGACGAGAAACTCGCCGCCGAGAAACGGCAGCGCGAGGAACAGCAGCGCCTGGAGCAGGAGCGCCTTGCCGCGGAACGCAAGCAACAGGAGGAGCAACGCCAGGCGGCCGAGAAAAAACACAGCGAGCAGGCGGCGCAACCGGCGGCGGCGAAGTCGCCTGCCGTTCTGGCGCCTGAGGCGTCCCCGGCCGCATCCCCTGCCGGCCCGGCAACAAGTCCGTCACCACGGCCGGCAGCGGCCTCCGGCGCGCCGGCGCTCGACATCCGCGCCGGCGTACCCGTGCCGGCACTGATCGCCCCTTCGGCCAACCCCTTCTCCGCCGGGCGCTATCCGCTCGGTCGCATTTTCACGGTCGGGGACACGGCCACCGTCCGCCAAACCGACATCCTGACCGGCGTCGAGGAACGCACCTACCACCCGCGCGTAACACGGGTGGATTACGACGAGGACCGTGTCGAGTTCAACAATGGCCACACGATTACCGACCTCATGGGCAACGCCATCAAGAACGGCGAGATCGTTTTCGATTCCCCGGTGCAATTCATACCCGCCGAGTTTCAGCTCGGCAAAAAATGGACCGCCGCGTTCCGCCGCACCCAGAACGACAAGACCACGAACGCCTACTATGACCTGCAAATCGTGAAGCGGGAAACCATCAGCGTTCCGGCGGGAAGCTTCGATACCTTCCTGATCGAAGGAAGCGGCTGGAATACGACCATGAACTCACGCCTCGAAGTAAGGCTATGGCTCGTGCCGGGAGTCAATTTCGCGATCAGGCGTGAATTTGTCGTCCGTAACCAGTGGAGATTTATCCAAACCGAAAGGCACGAACTCGCCGCCCTGCGCCAGAGGATAGTTGGCAGCTTGTAAGAAGCATCCGCCGGTCGTCGCCACCACTGCCGCGGATGCTAAGATGCGCCGCCTTCCCGTAGCCCTTGTCCGGCCCCGCGCCAACCAATGTACCTGTCCCGCTGCCTCCTTCCGCTCTTGCTGCTTCTGCTGAACGCTTGCGCCAGCGTCGAACCGGCGCCGCCAGGCGCCGCGCAACCGGCTACGCCGACGGTCACCGACCCGGGCCCCGCACCGCAATCCGCATCACCGGCCGTGCCGCCCCGCGTCGCAGATCCCTCGCGGGAAGTTCGCGATGAAGTGGAGGCTATCCCCACCATCGACCTCACTACGCCGCCCGACGACCTCTGGCAGCGCATGCGCAACGGCTTTTCGATGCCCGACCTCGACAGCCCGCTGGTGGCCGACCGCCAAGCCTGGTATTTGAACCGGCCGGACCTCCTGAAACGCATCTTCGAGCGCAGCCGGCGCTACCTGCACCACATCGTCGAGGAACTGGAAAAGCGCGGCATGCCGACCGAACTGGCCCTGCTGCCGGTGGTCGAAAGTTCCTTCAATCCGCTGGCCTATTCCTCGGCGCGCGCACTCGGCATGTGGCAGTTCATTCCCTCCACCGGCAAAGCCTACGATCTGCAGCAGAACGCCTGGTTCGACCAGCGTCGCGACATCATCGCCTCGACCGGCGCCGCGCTCGACTACCTGCAGACCATTTACGAAATGCACGGCGACTGGCACCTCGCGCTGGCGTCCTACAACTGGGGCGAGAACGCGGTCGGGCGCGCCGTCGAGAAGAACCGGCGGCTGGGCCTGCCGACCGATTATGCCCACCTCAAGATGCCGACCGAAACCGCCTATTACGTGCCCAAGCTGCAGGCGATCAAGAACATCGTCGCCCAGCCGCAACTCTTCGGCATCACGCTCGACCCGATCCCCAACCGCCCCTACTTCGGCACGGTGGAACTCAACAACAACATGGACATCGCGCTCGCGGCGCGCCTGGCCGAAATCCCGGTGGAAGAATTCATCGCCCTGAATCCCGCCTACAGCCGGCCGGTGATTCCAAGCGCCGCCAACAGTCCGCTGGTGTTGCCGGCAGACAAGGTGCAGACCTTCGTTGCCAACCTGCAGCACCACGAAGCCCAGGACAAGCCGCTGTCGGCGTGGCTGACGCACATCCTGAAAAAAGGTGAAAAACTGGAAAGCGTGGCCAAGCGCTACGGCATCAATGTGGTGCGGCTGAAGCAGCTGAACGGCATAACCCCGAGGACGAAAATAACGCCCGGATATGCGCTGCTGGTGCCGGGCAAGGACGCGACCGGCCACGAAGCCCTCGCCGCCAAACTGCCGCAGACGCCGGCCAGCCCGCCGAAAGCCGTCAAGCCGAAGAAGGGCAAGGCCGGCGCACCGGCGGCCAAGGGCAAGAGCGTCAAGGCAAAACCAAGGAAACCCGCGGCGAAGCCGCAGAAGCGCTAAGCCTGCTAAGCCTTGATGCAGCGCACGACCTGCGTTGCGCCGAAGCGCCGCTCGGCCGGATAGTCGCGGCGGCAGGCCTCGTCGGCCAGCGGGCAGCGCGGATGGAAATGGCAGCCCGCGGGTGGATTGGCCGGCGAAGGCATGTCGCCGGCGAGCTTCGGTACATCGCTGCGGGCGCCATCGACGCGCGGCACGGCGGCCAGCAGCGCCTGCGTGTAGGGATGGCGCGGCGAACGCAGCACTTCTTCGGCACTGCCCGATTCCACCACGCGGCCGAGGTACATCACCGCCACGTCGTGCGCCAGATAATCCACCACCGCGATGTTGTGCGTGATGAAGAGGTAGGCCAGCTTCAGGTCGCGCTGCAGGTCTGACAGCAAATTCAGAATCTGCGCCTGCACCGACACATCCAGCGCCGAAGTCGGCTCGTCGCAGATCAGCAGTTGCGGACGGACGGCCAGGGCGCGGGCGATGGCGATGCGCTGGCGCTGGCCGCCGGAAAACTCGTGCGGATAACGGCTCACCATGTCGGCGCGCAAGCCGACCTGCTCCAGCAACGGCCCCACCTTCGCCGCGGTGTCACGGTCGCTGGCGCCATTGCCAACATTGCCGCCTTTGTCGCCCACGCCCCCCGTACCCAGGGCCAGCATGCCCTCGGCGATGATGTCGCCGATGCGCAGGCGCGGATTGAGCGAGGCGAAGGGATCCTGGAAGACCATTTGCATTTTCGCGCGCAGCGGCCGCAGTTCGCCGGTCGAGCGCGTGGTCAGCTCGATGCCGTCGAGTTGCACGCTGCCGGCAGTCGGCCGCAGCAACTGCAGCATGGCCTTGCCCGCCGTGGTCTTGCCGCAACCCGATTCGCCCACCAGCGCCAGGGTGCGCCCCGGCATGAGCTGCAACGACATGCCGTCGACCGCGCGCACGGCGCCGACGGCGCGCTGCAGGATGCCGCGGCGGATCGGGAAATGCACCTGCAGGTTGCTGACTTCCAGCAGCGACTTCGAATCGCCCGCAAGCGCCATATCGCCGGCGCCGACTTTTTGCAGGACCGCCGGCGCCGGACCCGGCAAGTGGCAGCGCACGCGCTGCCCGGTCGCGATTTCGCGCCAGGGCGGCGGCGTCGCGGCGCAGATCAGCACGGCTTCGTCGCAGCGGTCGGCAAAGCGGCAGCCGGGATGGCGGATTTCCGCCGCCGGCACGCTGCCGGGTATCGTCGCCAGGCGGCCGCCGCGCCGCTCGGCATCGGGCAGCGCGGCGAACAGGCGGACCGAATAGGGATGCGCCGGCTGGGCGAAGAATTCCCTGCGCGGCGCTTCTTCGACCAGCTGCCCGGCATACATGACGCCGATGCGATCGGCCATGCGCGCCACCACGCCGAGGTCGTGCGTGATCAGCAGCAGCGCCATGTCCTGCTTGTGCCGCAAGTCGTCGAGCAGGTCCAGCACCTGCGCCTGTATGGTCACGTCGAGCGCCGTGGTCGGCTCGTCGGCAATCAGCAGGCGCGGCGAGCCAGCCAGGGCAATGGCGATCATCACGCGCTGGCGCAGGCCGCCGGAAAGCTGGAAAGGAAACTCGTCGAGACGCCGCCGCGGATCGGGAATGCCGACCTGGCCCAGGAGTTCCTCCGCGCGCTCGCGCGCCGCCGCGCCGCGCAGCCCTGCGTGCAGTTCCAGCGCTTCGATGATCTGGCGACCGACGGTCAACACCGGATTGAGGCTGGTCGCCGGCTCCTGGAAGATCATGGCCATGCCGCCGCTGGGCCGCCCCGAGGCGGCATGCGCCCCCCCAGGGGGGGCAGCGAGTCCGAAGGACGAGCGTGGGGGGTCGTAGTGTGCGCCGCCGCGAATGTCACGCATGCCCGACTCGGGCAAGGCCAGAAGCTCGCGGCCCTCGAACATGACCGAGCCGCTGGCGACCTCGGCCGCGGCGGGCAGGAGGCGCATCAGGCCGAGCGCCGTCATCGACTTGCCGCAACCGGATTCACCGAGCAGCGTGAAGCACTCGCCGGCGGCGATGTCGAAGCTGACGCCATCCACCGGACGCGCCGCGCCAATGTGGATGGCCAAATCTTTAACAGAGAGAAGGCTCATGCCGACGACCTCGGGTCGAAGGCGTCGCGCACGGCGTCGGCGAACAGGTTGGCGGCCAGCACCAGGGCGAACATGAAGCTGAAGGCCGCCGCCAGCGACCACCAGACCATGGGCTCGCGCGCCAGTTCCATGCGCGCGGTGTTGATCATGGTGCCGAACGATATGGTGCTCGGATCGACGCCGACGCCGACATAGGACAGCACCGCCTCGGCCAGTACCAGGCCGGAGAAATCCATGACCAGTGCGATCAGCACGATGTGCATCAGGTTGGGCAGGATGTGGCGGCGCATGATGGCGAAGCGGCTGACGCCGAAGGCCTGCGCCGCCTGGACGAATTCCAGCTCACGCAGCTTCAGCGTCTCGCCGCGCAACAGGCGCGCGACGCCGGTCCAGCTGGTCATGCCGAGGATCAGGCACAGAGCCAGCAGGCGCGCGTCCGCCCGCTCGGCCGAAGTGGCGAACCATTCCGGATGGGTGTCGATGATGACCTGCATCATCAGCACTGCGGCGGCGATCAGCAGCACGCCCGGAATCGAGGAGAGCGTGGTGTAGAGGTACTGGATCACGTCGTCGACCCAGCCGCCGACATAGCCGGCAAGGATGCCGAGCAACACCGCCAGCGGCAGCATCACCAGCGTGGTCAGCGTGCCGATCAGCAGGCCGGTGCGGATGCTTTTGAGGGAGAGATAGAGCACGTCCTGGCCGACCTTGTCGGTACCGAAGACGTGGTAGCCGCCGCCCAGCGAAATCGCGATGCCGAGCAGCAGCAGGATCGCCAGCAGGGTGACCAATACCGCGCCGGTCGCCGTGTCGCCAGCGCCGACTTCTCGCGCGGCCTTTGGCCGCATCGCGCCCAATACCGCGAGCAACTGCACTCCCCGCCAGCGGCACCACAGCGTCGCCAGCAGCAGCCAGAGCGCCACGCCGCCGGCAAAGCCGCGCGAAACGCGCACGGCGATGTCGACTTCGTGGCCGGAAAGATCCGCGCCGAGGTGCGCGCCGCCGTGCTTGAGGCGCGGAAACTCGCGCTGCGCCGAATCCGCCAGCGCCTCCTTGGAGTACAGATGCGTCGCCAGCGGCGCCGAGTAGGTCTTCTCGCCGCGCTGGCGCAGGTCGGACAGCAGGGCATCGAGCGCCGAATGCACTTCGACGGCGTAGCGCACCGGCGCCCCGGCCGGCGCGCCCGGCTGCGCGTCGAGCCGCGGCCGGTAATGCAGCGAATCGAGCAGGCCGATCACGACGAAGGCCGCCAGCACCGTCGCCGCCGCCATCGCCACGGGATCCCTCAGCACCCTGCCCCATGCCGCACGCAGGGCATCCTGCCGCCGCGCCCAAAGCGTCAGTGCGACGATGGCCGCGATCAGCACGAAGAGCAGCGCGTCGGACCAGAGCACTACCGGCTGCAGGGCCATACCGTTCATAAAATAACCGGGGAACGCCCCGTGAACATCGAGCGCAGCGAGCAAATTAGTAGCCCCCGGCCTGGGGCGGGGGATGGGGGGTGGGGGGCCGTAATTCGCCTTTGCTTCTGCTTCATTGCAATCTCACCCGCGGATCGGCCAGGGTGTAGGAGATGTCGGTCAGCAGCAGGCCGACAATGTAGAGCACCGAGCCGATGAAGACCATCGAGCGGACCACGGCGAAGTCCTGCGCGTTGATGGCGTCGATGGTGTAGCTGCCCAGGCCCGGGATGCCGAAGAAGGATTCGGTCAGCAGGCTGCCCATGAACAGGGACGGGATCACCACCACGACGCCGGTCAGGATGGGGATCATGGCGTTCCTCAGTACGTGGCGGAACAGCACCACGCGCTCGGGCAGGCCCTTGGCGCGCGCGGTGCGCACGTAGTCGCGGCTGATCTCTTCGAGGAAGATGGTGCGATACCAGCGCGCCGAGCTGCCGATGCCGCCGATCACGCCGATGATCACCGGCAGGATCAGGAATTTCGCCGCATCGAAGCCGCCGCTGTAGCCCGAGATCGGCGCCAGATGCCAGACCTTGGACACCAGCCACTGGCCGCCGATGATGTAGAACAGGCCGGAAATCGACATCATCGCCACGCACAGCACGACGCCGGCGAAATCCAGCGTGGTGGCGCGGAAGAACACCAGCAGCAGGGCGAAGGAAACCGCCACGAAGAGGCCGAGGACGAAGGTCGGCACGGCGATGGCCAGGCTCGGCCCCATGCGAGTGGTGATCTCGCGCGCGATGTCGCGGCCGTCGTCGGCGCGGCCGAAGTCAAAGGCGAACATGCGCACCGACTTGCTGAAGAAGATCGTGTCGGTCAGCTTTGCGCCGCCCGCGGCGGCCGAGTTCCACACCAAAGGCTTGTCGTAGCCGCGTTCGGCCTTCCACTTCTGGATCGCCTCCGGCGTCACGCGCTTGACGCCGAGCTGCATGCGCGCCATGTCGTCCGGCGTATTGACGACGAAGAACAGGCCGAAGGTGAGCAGGTTCACCCCGATCAGGATCGGGATCGCGTACAGCAGGCGGCGGATTATGTAGGCGAGCATCGGGACGGATTATCGCGCCGCGGAAAGATCGCGGCCCAGCAGCATGGCGAGAAAGTCGCGCCGCATCGCCGGCGAAAAGTCATGGTAACTGACGAAGTCCGTCGCCGCGCCGGGACCGCGCCATTCGATGCCCCAGATCGGCGCGATCGCCGTCGGTTGCATCGCATAGCGAGCGTCGCCGACGAAACCCGGGCGCCGGGCATCGAGGACGAGGAATCCGTCGGAAAACGCCCGGAAGCGTTCGATGTCGCGCAGGCGCTTCGCCTCGCCGGCGGCAACCTGCTGCGTGGCGACGGTGTCGAGCAGCGGCACCGAAGCCCCTGGATAGTGGCGCAGCGTCGGCCCGAGGTGGAAGGCATCAACCTGCACCCGCCCGTCATGGACATACAGCGAACGCCACAGCACCAGGTTGGCCATCGAGGGCTTGACCGATACCTGCGTCGCCTGATGCCCGCGCGCCTGCGCCAGCGCCAGCACCGCGGCCTCGCCGCGCTGTTGCTGGACGAAGCTGAGGCCGAGGTAGCACGCGCCCAGCAGCAGGCCCCAGCGCAGCGCCCGCGAATCCGGCCGCCGCAGATAAAGGAACAGCGGCAGCGCCAGCAACAGCGTGAACAACGGATCGACCACGGCGATCAGGTTCCAGGCTTCCCGCCGCTGCGAGAACGGCAGCCACAGGTAGGTGCCATAGCTGGTGCAGGCGTCCAGCAAGGGTTGCGGCAGGTAGCCGGCCAGGCAATACAGGTAGAGCATGCCGAAATCCGCGCGGCGGCGAAGGAAGGGCCACAGCAGCAGTGCCGCGATCAGCGCGCCGAGCGGCACGAAGGCCATGGCGTGGGTGAAGTGTCGATGGTAATCCAGCAACAGCAGCGCATCGCCGCCGCTCTGGATCAGCACATCGGCATCCGGCAGCAGTCCCGCCGCGGCGCCTATGCCGGCGGCCAGCCGTCGCCGTGCCGCCAATCCCTCTTTCCCGGCCTCTCTCCCTGAGGGAGAGAGGCGGCTGAATGCTTCCCTCTCCTCCGGGGAGAGGGATTGAGGGAGAGGGCTGGCCGACTTTTCGCCGCCGTACCGGATGGAGGCCACGCCGGCTGCCAGCGCCGCGCCCATAACTGCGTGAGTCAGGATATCCATGTTTTCAATTCAGATCGCGCCGCCGGCCGCAGACAGCGGCCATGGGGCTTTGCAGTCCCGGGCGACGATCTGCGGCATGCCTTACTTGAACTTGTAATAGGTCTGGTTCAACCAGGCGGCGACGTGTGCCTCGTCCTCGGGGAACCAGCCGGCATTGGTCTGCGCGCTGCAGGCCGCGACGCGCTGACCCAGGGCGCGCGCGTCGTTGATCAGGCGCGGCTTGCGGGTGTACATGCCTGAGCCGTCGCCGCCCAGCAGCTTGACGTGGCAGGCCACGCACTGCTTGTCGTGCAGCGGCTTGCCCAGCTTCGGATCGCCGGCGGCCAGCACCGGTAGCGACAACAGCAGGCACAGCAATGGAATCGCGTTGCGCACGGCATGGCTCCCTTCAAGGCTTGCGGATTTCATCACTGCAGGTAAGTGATTTCCATCTGCGAGTCGAGCCCGGTCACCATGTCGAGGATGTCGTCGGTGAACTTCTCGTCCTCGTCGCTCCAGGTGGCATCCGGCGCGGTGGATGCGGTGACCAGCGGCACGATGTCGAAATCGACGAAGCGGTCGCCGACCTTGAGCACGTAGATGCCGGAAGAATGCTCGACCAGTTCCCAGTCGTCGGGGATTTCCAGCTCCGCATTCAGCACCAGGGACAGCTTTTTCATGTAATTCTCCAATAGACATATTTCAGACAGGCATCCTAATCCATCCGGCCCCGGCGTGGTGCCGCGGCCGGCATCCCCCTGGAGCTTCCGTCACACCGGCGAAAGCTGGTGTCCAGTGCCATGATTCTCCTGGATTCCGGCGTTCGCCGGAATGACGGCTTATTCAGCGCTTCCTTGACTGCAATGGAGCCCGCCTCGAACTGCGCCGCGCCTCAGTGCACGCGCCGCGATTGCTGCCATGCAATCACCGCCTGATTGGCCTGGGCGAACATCGGCTCCGACACCTCGCGCGGCAGGGCCTGGCGCAGGGCGACGAACAGGCCCTCGGTGGTTTCGCGGGCCAGTTCCGTGCTGGCGGCGGCATCCGCCAGGCAGCGCAACTGTATGCTGGCCAGCGCGTCGGCCACCAGGCGCCAGCCCAGGGTTGGCATATGGCCGACCAGCGCCACCAGCATGCCGCCCAGCGCGGCGAGGATCGTCAGCGCCTCGTCGCGGTCGTCACAGGCAATCATGGCGTGCCACAGCGCCAGGTGGATGTTGCGCCGCAGCTCCATCTTGAAATCGACGGCATCGGCCTCGGCCGACTCGATCGCCGCATACTGCTGCCGGAAGCGGGCATCGGCGGCCGCGTCGAGGCCGTTGCGCAGACCGCCGAGGAGGACGCTGACCCCAGGCAGCGCGGTGAGGCCGAAGGCCTGGGCATAGGCCAGGCCCCACTGGTCGATGCCGCTCACCAGCAAAGCCAGCCGCAGCGCGCGCGCATCGTCGCCCGGCGCAGCGCGCGCCCAGTTGGCGGCGCGCTCCTGCATCTCGCCGACCGCAGCCTGCAACGCCGCCTCGTCGCGCTCCAGCGTCAGGCGGAAGATGCGGGTGAAGGCATCCTGCGCCATGCGCGCGGCCAGGCGCTGCACCTCGGGCGGCGCAAGATCTGCCAGGCCGTCGGCGGGTGGCTGGAAGGCTTCGGTCATAATTCGCTCCCCTTGCAATGGATTGCCATTATGCAGATTTGGGTCGATGCCGACGCCTGCCCGGGCGTCATCAAGGAAATTTTGTTTCGCGCCGCCGTCCGGCACAGCCTGCCGCTGATCCTGGTCGCCAACCAGTGGCTGCGCGTGCCGCCCTCCCCCTGGATTCGCGCCGTGCAGGTGGCGCAGGGCTTCGACGTCGCCGACAGCCACATCGTCGAGCAGGCCGCGGCCGGCGACCTGGTGATCACCGCCGACATTCCGCTGGCGGCACTGGTCATCGACAAGCAGGCCTATGCGCTCAATCCGCGCGGCGAACTCTACAGCGCCGAGAACATCCGGCAACTGCTGGACATGCGCAACTTCATGGATACCCTGCGCAGCAGCGGCGTCGAAACCGGCGGCCCGCCGGCCTTCAACCTTGCCGACCGGCAGAACTTCGCCAACCAGCTGGACCGCTTCATCGCCGCGCGGCGCAAGGCCACCTGAGCGGAACCGCCCGGATGCCGCAGCACGGTCGCCGTCCCGCCAGCGCCGACTTTTCATGGCAGTCACCGGCATAAGCAGCGGGAACGGTCATTGAAGGCTGAAACCTCTACTTCAGCAGTCGGCCAATGCAGCCATAGGATGTATCCCGAAAGCTGACAGTGGAGCGACTGCTCCGCATCACAAACCTGCCGTATTCCCTGCGTATTCTTTGCGTTTCGTCAAGGCGTTCTTAAGGCGATTGGCGTAGCCTTCATCCATAAAAATATCGTCAGGTTTGCCCCGCCGTCATGACGTCTCTCAGTTTGCTGCTTTGGATTGTCGTCGGCATCGCTCTGCAGGTAGGGCTATTTCTGGGCATCAGCTTCTGGCAGCACTGGCAGTCCTACAGCCGGCTCAAGCACGGACAGCCCGAAGCAGATGAAACGATAACCGCGGTCAGTCCGCTAAACGAAGACATGGCTGGCTGGCCAGGGTTTCGCCCTTTCAAGGTTGCCCGACGCGTCGTAGAAGACGCTGCCGGTCAAATCTGCTCGTTCTATCTGGAACCCGAGGAGAGGCAGCCGCTGCCGTCATTCAAGCCCGGCCAGTTCCTGACCTTTCGTCTGGAAGTCCCCAAGGTCGACGGCACAGGTAAAGAGCAGATCACCCGCTGCTACTCCCTGTCCGATGCCCCCCAGTCGGACCATTACCGCATTTCGATCAAGCGGGTGCCTCCTCCACCGCGGAGCAATCATCCCCCGGGGCGATCCTCGAACTTCTTCCACGACCATATTCAGGTCGGTACGACACTTCAAGTTCGCGCCCCGTCGGGGCACTTCCATCTCGATCCGGGCAGCAGCCCCATCGTCCTGATCGCCGGCGGCATCGGCATCACACCCATGCTCAGCATGCTCAACTGGTGCCAGTTGCACCAACCCGAGCGCGAAGTCTGGTTCTTCTATGGCGTGCGCAACAGCAAGGAAGCCGTTTTTTCATCGCATCTGAGCGCAATCGCCACTGCCAGGCCCAACGTACATCTGCGCTTGTGCTTCAGCGACCCCCTGCCGGACGATCAACCGGGCAAAGACTTCCATCACCACGGGCGCGTGGATGTGAGTCTGTTCCGGATCGAATTGCCGCTGAAGCCATATCACTACTTTATCTGCGGCCCCACGCCGATGATGGAAACACTGGTGACGGCGCTGGAGGACTGGGGCGTACCCGGTTCGCACATTCACTTCGAAGCCTTCGGTCCCGCGTCCATCAAGCGCCGCAAAGCGGAGGCCGCTACTGCCGAAGATGCCATTGCAGCTCCCGTTGGCGACATAACGGTGGCCTTCGCCAAATCAGGCAAACAGGCGCAATGGTCACCGCAGTCGGGCAGCCTGCTGGAGTTCGCCGAATCCCAAGGGATTGTGATCGACTCGGGCTGCCGTGCCGGAGGCTGCGGCACCTGCCAGACCACGATTCGATCCGGCGAAGTGTCCTATATGCAATCTCCGGACTACGATCCCGAACCCGGTACCTGCCTGATGTGCGTCTGTACGCCCAAGACCCATGTGACGCTGGAGGCTTGAATGACGGCACCCGACACAGCCTCGCTCTGGCGCAAGCACATCCTGCCCTTCACGCTATTGGTCACCCTGCTCGGGGTGGCGACCATCATCGGCGACTATCTGCTCCATCGACTCGACCTGGTCTGGGTCGGCCGCTACCTCGGCATCCCCGGCACCTTGCTGATCATCGGCTCGCTGACCTATTCCCTGCGCAAGCGCAAAGTCATCGCGACCGGGAACGTCAAATCCTGGCTCAACATGCACGAGATCGGCACCTGGCTGGGCTCATGGATGGTGCTGCTCCATGCGGGTATCCATTTCAACGCCATCCTGCCCTGGCTTGCCACCATCGCCATGGGCGTCAATGTCATCAGTGGCATGGTCGGCAAAATGCTGTTGGCGCGTTCCCGCGAGCATGTGCAGGCCCAGCGGGAGCATTACCAGTTGCGCGGCTTGTCCAAGGCCGAGGTCGAGCAGGCGGTGTTCTGGGAGTCGGTGACCTTTGACGCCATGGCCAAGTGGCGCAAGGTACACATTCCGATCTTCATCGTCTTTGCCGTGTTGGCCATCGGACACATCGTCAGCATCTTCCTGTTCTGGGGATGGCGATGAGCAAGACCCTCAAGTTCGTTCTGGCGGCCAACCTGATGGTCCTGGCCATTCTGGCCTTTGTCTATCCCAATCTGATGGTCGGTCCTGGCAAGCTGATTCCCGGCCATAGCAAGCTCGAAACCGATTGTTTCGCCTGCCACGCAGCGTTTTCCGGGACCACAACCGAACGCTGTACGACCTGCCACAAGACGGAGGAGATCGGCAAGCTCACGACACTTGGGCAGTCGATCCAGAAACCACTGACCAGCACGCCATTCCATCAGAAGCTGCTGAAACAGGATTGTCTGGCGTGCCATAGCGATCATGCCGGGGTGAAGCGTTTCCGTATCTCAGGCCGTTTCAATCATGCCTTGCTCCAGGCGGATGCCCGCAAGGAATGCCAGTCCTGCCACAAGTCACCCAATGACTCCCTCCACCAGCAGATCACCGGGAATTGCAGCCAGTGCCATACGCAGGAGAAGTGGGTACCGGCAACCTTCGACCACAACAAGTATTTCGTTCTGGATCGTGATCACAATGTGAAATGCGTAACGTGTCACCTGCGTAACGAGTACAGCAGCTATACCTGCTACGGCTGTCACGAGCACTCACCCGAGAAGATCCGGCGCGAACATATCGAGGAAGGAATTCGCGATTTCAAGAATTGCGTGGAATGCCACCGCAGCGCCGATGAGGACGACATCCGGATGCCGGGGCGTGGGCGAGAGCGAGAGCGAGAGCAAGAAAAGGAACGCAGGAAGCGGGGTGACGACTGATTTGGTAGAGATAGCTGACGTTGAAAGGGCGATGTCTTGAGTGGCCGTTTTGGCGCAACAGCCGGATTGCCAAAAAACCTGCAGGCCCGCAATCAGTCTGTAAAGCCGCCGTCCCGCCAGCGCCGGCGCTCTGCGTCCCAAGGGAACTTTTCATGCATCGCGGACCCGCCGCCCTTGAGCGCGGGCCCGCGTCACCGCACCCTCAGCCTTGCGCGGCGTCCACTATCGCGTTGAGCGTTGCGCTCGGCCGCATCACCGCCTCGGTTTTCGCCGTGTCGGGCATGTAGTAGCCGCCGATATCCACCGGCTTGCCCTGGACAACCTTGAACTCGTCGACGATCTTCTGCTCGTTCGCGGCCAGCGTTTTTGCCAGCGGCGCGAAATGCGCCTGCAGCTGCTTGTCCTCGGTCTGCTCGGCCAGGGCCTGCGCCCAGTACGTGGCGAGGTAATACTGGCTGCCGCGATTGTCGAGTTCGCCGGTGCGGATCGACGGGCCCTTGCGGTTGTCGAGCAGCTTGCCGGTGGCGGCATCCAGCGTCGTGGCCAGGATCTTGGCGCGGGCGTTGCCGGTCTTGATGCCGAGGTCCTCCAGCGAAACCGCGAGGGCGAGGAACTCGCCCAGCGAATCCCAGCGCAGGTGATTTTCCTGAACCAACTGCTGGACGTGCTTGGGCGCGGAACCGCCGGCGCCGGTTTCGTACATGCCGCCACCGGCCATCAACGGCACGATGGAAAGCATCTTGGCGCTGGTGCCCAGTTCCATGATGGGGAACAGGTCGGTCAGGTAGTCGCGCAGGATGTTGCCGGTGGCGGAGATGGTGTCGAGGCCGCGGCTCGCGCGCTCCAGCGTATAGCGCATGGCGCGCACCTGCGACATGATCTGGATGTAGAGGCCCGAGGTGTCGTGGTCCTTGAGGTAGGTGTTGACCTTCTTGATGACCTCGTTTTCGTGCGGGCGATAAGGGTCGAGCCAGAAGATCACCGGCGTGTCGGACTGACGTGAGCGGGTGACGGCGAGCTTGACCCAGTCGCGGATCGCGGCGTCCTTGACCTGGCACATGCGGAAGATGTCGCCCTGCTCGACGTTCTGCGCCAGCAACACTTCGCCGGTGGCGAGGTCGACGATGTTGGCGACGCCGTCCTCCTGGATTTCGAAGGTCTTGTCGTGCGAGCCGTACTCCTCGGCCTGCTGGGCCATGAGGCCGACGTTGGGCACGGTGCCCATGGTCTTCGGGTCGAAGTTGCCGTGCCATTTGCAGAAGTTGATCATCTCCTGGTAGATGCGGGCGAAGGTCGATTCCGGCATTACGGCCTTGCAGTCGTAGGGCTTGCCGTCGGCGCCCCACATCTTGCCGCCGCCCCGGATCATGGCCGGCATCGAGGCGTCGACGATGACGTCGTTGGGCGAATGGAAGTTGGTGATGCCCTTGGCAGAATCCACCATCGCCAGGCGCGGGCGGTGCTCCTGGCAGGCGTGCAGGTCGCGCTCGATCTCTTCGCGCAGCGAATCCGGCAGGGTCTTGATCTTGTCGTAGAGGTTGACCATGCCGTTGTTGACGTTGATGCCGAGTTCGTCGAACAGCTTGGCGTGCTTTTCGAACGCGTCCTTGTAGTAGATCTTGACGCAATGGCCGAAGACGATGGGGTGCGAGACCTTCATCATGGTCGCCTTGACGTGCAGCGAGAACAGGACGCCGGACTCGCGGCAATCCTCCAGCTCGCGCTCGTAGAACTCGCACAGCGCCTTCTTGCTCATGAACATGCTGTCGATGATCTCGCCCGCCAGCAGGCTGAGCTTGGGCTTGAGCACAATGGTCTTGCCACTCTTGGTGACGAGTTCCATCCTGACGTCGCGCGGCTTGTCCAAAGTCATCGACTTCTCGCCGTGGTAGAAGTCGCCATGGTGCATGTGCGAAACATGGGTCTGTGACCACTGCTTCCACTCGCCCATCGAATGCGGGTTCTTGCGCGCGTATTCCTTGACGGCGCGCGGCGCGCGGCGGTCGGAGTTGCCTTCGCGCAACACCGGATTGACCGAGCTGCCGATGGACTTGCCGTAACGGGCCTTGAGCTTCTTCTCCTCGTCGGTCTTCGCGTCTTCCGGATAGTCCGGGATCTTGTAGCCCTTGGCCTGCAGTTCGCGCACGCAGGTCATCAACTGGGCGACCGAGGCGCTGATGTTGGGCAGCTTGATGATGTTGGTGTCGGGGTCCTGCGTCAGGCGCCCCAGTTCACCCAGGTTGTCGGGGACTTTCTGTTCGGCGGTGAGGCACTCGGAGAATTCGGCGAGGACCCTGGCCGCCACCGAGATGTCGCAGCCGACGACATCGACCCCGGCGGGCGCGGTGAAGGCCTTGATGATGGGCAGGAAGGAATACGTCGCCAGCAGCGGCGCCTCGTCGGTGAGCGTATAGATGATCTTCGATTTGCCTGCAGCCATTGCTGTCCCCTCGTGTTATTTGTTTGTTGATTGGTTTGTCGAACGCATCGCTGATTGATTCGGCGATTCGGTCCAAAACGTATTTTAATGGCCCCTGCCGCATTTGCGGAAGGCTTGCCGAATTTTGTGGTCTCGTCATTCCGGCGAATGCCGGAATCCAGGCTTTCGGCGCAAAACCGGATCCCGGGTCAAGCCCGGGATGACGCCCAACTCGAAAACTGAAGATTGTTGCACTTCACAAGCATGACTTTCGCGTTCATGCATTTGCCCTCCATGAATCACGCCCACGCTGCGGCCGAAAGACCGTGGCGACTATAATTCGCCGCTCCGGAGGATTTCTTGACCATTCATCGTTTTCCACTTCAGGGCGAGTTCATCGAACTGAACCTCCTCCTCAAGCTGCTGGGCCTGGCACCTTCCGGCGGCGCGGCCAAGGCGCTGATCGTCGCCGGCGCCGTGACCGTGGACGGCGAGGCCGAGACCCGCATCCGCCGCAAGCTGCGGGCCGGTCAGATCGTGCGCCTGGCGGACGAGGAAGTGCGCATCGACGGCGAGGTTGTCCAGTGACTATCCAGTGGTTCCCCGGCCACATGACCTCGGCCCGCAAAAAGGCGGCCGAGACCATGGCGCTGACCGACGTGGTGATCGAAGTCTGCGACGCGCGCCTGCCCGAGGCCAGCAGCAACCCGATGATCCGCGAGCTGCGCCTGCACCGCCAGCGCCCCTGCTTGAAGCTCCTGAACAAGTCAGACCTCGCCGACCCGTTGGTGACGCAGGCCTGGCTCGACTATTACAACAGCCAGCCCGGGGTCAAGGCGGTGGCGATTTCGAGCAAGAAGCCAGGCGAGGCGGCGCGCGTGCCGGCCCTGTGCAAGGGCCTGGCGCCCCACCGCAACGACGGCATCAAGCCGCTGCGCATGCTGATCATGGGCATTCCCAACGTCGGCAAGTCGACCCTGATGAACGCGCTGCTCAAGCGCCGCGTCGCCGCCGTCGGCGACGAGCCGGCGGTGACCAAGTCGCAGATGTGCATCGACCTCGGCAAGGCCATGACCATCACCGACACGCCGGGCCTGATGTGGCCCAAGATCACCCACGACAGCGACGGCTTCATGCTCGCCGCCAGCCACGCCATCGGCCGCAATGCGGTGATCGATTCGGAAGTGGCGATCTTCCTCGCCGGCCTGCTGCTGCGGAATTATCCGGCCCTGCTCGCCGCACGCTATGGACTCGCCATCGACGACATGGACGGCGTCGGCGTGGTCGAAGCCGTGGCGAAGAAGCGCGGCTGCATCGTCAAGGGCCGCCGCGGCGGCGAGCTCGACCTGGAAAAAGCGGGCATGATCCTGCTCACCGATTACCGCGGCGGCAAGCTCGGCCGCGTCAGCCTGGAAAGCCCGGCCAGCCGCGCCGTGATGCTGGCGGCGGCGGACGCCGGCGCGCAAGGCGCTGCCGATTTGTTCGCGGTTCGCTAAGAGGCTAAGGCAAACTCTTTCAACACAGAGAGCACGGAGACACGGAGGTCACAGAGGATAGATCAAGGCCTTGGCATTTCTCCGTGCTCTCCGTGCCTCCGTATTCTCTGTGTTTGGAGCGGTTAACGTTTTGAAAGGAATTCCATGAGCGTCAAACAACTCTTTGATCTCACCGGCAAGGTCGCCATCGTCACCGGCGGCTCGCGCGGACTCGGCCTGCAGATGGCCGAAGCGCTCGGCGAAATGGGCGCCAGGCTCGCCATTACGGCGCGCAAAGCCGATGAACTGGCCTCCGCGAAGGCGCATCTCGAACGGCAGGGCGTCGAGGTGTTCAGCGTGGCGAGCGACTTGTCACAGTTCGCGCAAATTCCCGACCTGGTCGGCACGGTGCTCGACCACTACGGCCGGATCGACATCCTGGTGAACAATGCCGGGGCCACCTGGGGCGCGCCGGCCGAGGACTACCCCTTCGAGGCCTGGATGAAGGTCATCAACCTCAACCTCAACGGCATGTTCCTGCTGACCCAGGAGGTCGGCAGACGCGCCTTCATTCCGCAGCGCTCGGGCAAGATCATCGTCACCGCATCGATTTCCGGGCTGCGCGGCAACCCGCCGAACATGCCGACCATCGCCTATAACGCCAGCAAGGGTGCCGACGTGAATTTCGTGCGCGCCCTGGCCGCCGAATGGGGCAAGTACAACATCAACGTCAATGCCATCTGTCCGGGCTTTTTCCCCAGCAAGATGTCCAACGGCCTGCTGGACAAACTCGGCGACGAGGTCGTCGCCCACACCCCGCTCGGTCGCCTGGGCGGCGAAGAGGACCTCAAGGGTGCGGTGGTCTATCTCGCTTCGGAAGCCTCGCGCCACGTCACCGGCCACGCTCTGGTGGTCGATGGCGGCAGCGGAACATACTGAGCCGGCGCCCGCGGCGACGGGCAAGGCCCGTACAGGCCGCAATCGCCGTAACGCCGGCGCCAACTCTTTTGCCCAGCACCTATCCGGAATCCGCGCCATGGAAATGAACCAGAAGATCGTCCTCGCCAGCCGCCCCGCCGCCTGGGTCGAGGAAAGCAATTTCCGCCTCGAGGAATGCGACATCCCGCAGCCCGGGGTCAACCAGGTGCTGGTGCGCAACCTGTGGCTTTCGCTCGACCCCTACATGCGCGGCCGCATGTCGGACGCCAGGTCCTACGCCGCGCCGGTCGCGATCGGCGACGTGATGATCGGCGGCACCGCCGGCGAAGTCGTGAAGTCGAATCACCCGGACTTCGTCCCCGGCGACAAGGTGGTCGGCACGCTCGGCTGGCAGCTCTTCGCCGTCGCCGGCGGTAACGCACTGCAGAAGGTCGATGCCAGCGTGATCCATTTGTCGGCCTGGCTGGGCCCGGTCGGCATGCCCGGCGTCACGGCCTGGATCGGCCTCTTCGACATTTGCGCGCCCAAGCCCGGCGAAACCGTGGTGGTCACCGCGGCCTCGGGCGCGGTGGGCAGCGTCGTCGGGCAACTGGCGAAGATCCACGGCGCGCGCGCCATCGGCATTGCCGGCGGCGCCGACAAGTGCCGCTACGTGACGGAGGAACTCGGCTTCGACGCCTGCATCGACTACAAGGCCGGCAATCTGCGCGGCGACCTGAAAGCCGCCGCGCCCGCGGGCATCGACTGCCTGTTCGAGAACGTCGGCGGCGAGATTTTCGACACCCTGCTGACGCAGATGAAGCCCTTCTCGCGCATCGCCCTGTGCGGCCTGATCTCGCAGTACAACACGGCGCCCTGGCCAATGCAGAACATCAGCTCGGTGTTGATGAACCGCATCAGGATGCAGGGCTTCATCGTCTCCGACGACCTGAGCCGCTGGCCGCCGGCCCTGAAGGAACTGGTCGGTCTGGTCGCGTCGGGCCGCATCAAATATCGCGAGAGCGTTGCCGACGGCCTCGCCGCCGCGCCGGCCGCCCTCATCAGCCTGTTGAAGGGCGGCAACTTCGGCAAGCAGCTGGTGAAATTGGCATGAACACCTCTTTCAACACAGAGGTCACGGAGACACAGAGAACACGGAGAAGGTCGGCGTTTATTGCATTGGCATCCTCTGTGCTCTCTGTGTCTCTGTGCTCTCTGTGTCTGAGGCGGTTGGCCTTTTCGAGAATTTTCCGATGACAGACACCTTCACCGGGACGCGGCCGGTCACCGCGCCGGACGCCTTCGATACCGTGCGCCTCACGGCATGGATGCGGGACCACGTCGCGGGTTTTTCCGGCGCGCTGCAGGTCGATAAGTTCAAGGGCGGCCAGTCGAACCCGACCTTCATGCTCACCGCCGGCGGCCGCAAGTACGTGCTACGCCGGAAGCCCCCCGGCAAGCTGCTGCCCAGCGCGCACGCGGTCGACCGCGAGTACCGGGTGATTTCGGCGCTGGCCGGCAGCGAGGTGCCGGTGCCGAAAACCTGGGCCTTGTGCGAGGACGATTCGGTGATCGGCACCATGTTCTACATCATGGACTGCGTGGACGGCCGCATCCTGTGGGATCCGGCGCTGCCGGGTATGGGCCCGGTCGAGCGCGCCGCGATCTTCGACGAGATGAACCGCGTCATCGCCGCCCTGCACAGCGTGGATTACGCCGCCGTCGGGCTGGCCGACTATGGCAAACCGGGCAGCTACTTCGCGCGCCAGATCGACCGCTGGAGCAAGCAGTACCGCGCCTCGGAAACCGAGAAGATCGAGGCCATGGACCGGCTCATCGACTGGCTGCCGCAGAACATTCCGCCCGGCGACGAGACCGCCATCGTGCATGGCGACTTTCGGCTCGACAACACGGTGTTCCACCCCGACGAACCGCGCATGCTGGCGGTGCTCGACTGGGAACTGTCTACCCTGGGCCATCCGCTGGCCGACTTCGCCTACCACTGCATGGGCTGGCGCCTGTCGCCGGGCCAGTTCCGCGGCCTGGTCGGCTACGACCTCGCCGCGCTGGGCATTCCGTCCGAAGCCGGGTATGTCGCCGCGTATTGCCGCCGCACCGGCCGCGCGCCGATCCCGCCGCGGGACTGGGAGTTCTACATGGCCTTCAACATGTTCCGCCTGGCCGGCATCCTGCAGGGCATCATGGCGCGCGCCCTGCAGGGCAACGCCTCGAGCGCCGACGCCATCGAAGCCGGCAAACGCGCCCGGCCACTGGCCGAGGAAGCCTGGCGCCAGGTGGAACGCCTGCTGGCCGATCACTGACACTAACGCTCTTGGCTTCGATGAACCGCTCCGAATCTTGAAACATTGCACCCTCGAAGAGCCCGGCTCGCAAATGGGCCCGCCCCTCCCATCCTCCCCTCACGGGGAGGCTACTAGACGGCTCGCTGCGCTCGAAAATTGGAAACACGCCATCTCATAGATCACGTTAAATATCACCACGAGGACACACCATGGATTTCGACTACTCCCCCAAGGTCCGCGACCTGCAAAAGCGCCTCAGCGCCTTCATGGACGAGCACATCTATCCGAACGAGGCCGTGTTCGACGAGGAAGTCGCGGCCAACCGCGCCGCGGGCAACCCCTGGGTGCCAACTGCGGTCATGGAACAGCTCAAGGACAAGGCCCGCGCCGCCGGCCTGTGGAACCTCTTCCTGCCGCAGTCCGAGCGCGGCGCCGGCCTCAGCAACCTCGAATACGCGCCGCTGTGCGAAATCATGGGCCGCTCGCACATTGCGCCGGAAGCCTTCAACTGCAACGCGCCCGACACCGGCAACATGGAAACCATCGAACGCTACGGCAACGACGCGCAGCGCGAGGAGTGGCTGCTGCCGCTGCTGGCTGGGAAGATACGCTCGGCCTTCGCCATGACCGAGCCGGGAGTCGCATCAAGTGACGCCACCAACATTTCGGCGCGCATCGTCCGTGACGGCGAGCACTATGTGATCAACGGCCGCAAGTGGTGGATCTCCGGCGCGCCCGACCCGCGCTGCAAGATCCTCATCTTCATGGGCAAGACCGACCCCGACAACCCGAGCCGCCACCGGCAGCAGTCGATGGTGCTGGTGCCGATGGACACGCCGGGCGTCACCCGCGTACGCCCGCTCAACGTCTTCGGCTACGACCACGCGCCGCACGGCCACGGCGAACTCGACTTCAAGGACGTGCGCGTGCCCGTGGCCAACATCCTGCTCGGCGAGGGCCGCGGCTTCGAGATCGCCCAGGGGCGCCTGGGGCCGGGCCGCATCCACCACTGCATGCGCCTGGTCGGGCTGGCCGAACGCGCGCTGGAACTAATGTGCCGCCGGGCGCTTTCACGCGTGGCCTTCCACAAACCGGTGGCCGATCAGGGCGTGACGCGCGAGCGCATCGCCGAGGCGCGCATCATGATCGACCAGGCGCGCCTGCTGACGCTGAACGCCGCATGGAAGATGGATACCGCCGGCAACAAGGTGGCGAAGCAGGAAATTGCCATGATCAAGGTGGCCGCGCCCAACATGGCCCTGCAGGTGATCGACTGGGCCATGCAGGTGCATGGCGGCGGCGGCGTGTGCGACGACTTTCCGCTGGCGGCGGCCTATGCCCACGCCCGCACCCTGCGCTTCGCCGACGGTCCCGACGAAGTGCATCGCAACGCCATCGCCCGGCAGGAACTAGGTCGCTACCCGGACCAATAAGTCTCGCGGTCCAAAAGTCGGCGCCGGCGCCACGGCAACCCGGGCGCCCGCCAAAGAAAAAGCCCAGCAACGCCGGGCTTTTTCTTTGGCGCGGAAAACAAATTTACCTCAGATCATTTCCCAGATCGTGGTGATGCCCTGGCCGCCGCCGATGCACATCGTCGCCAGCGCGTACTTGCTGCCGATGCGCTTGGCTTCGTAGAGCGCCTTGGTGATGATCACCGTGCCGGACGCGCCGATCGGGTGGCCGATGGCGATCGCGCCGCCGTTCGGGTTGGTCTTCTTCGGATCGAGGCCGAGCACCTTGGCCACGGCCAGCGACTGCGCGGCGAAGGCTTCGTTGGACTCGATGACGCCGATGTCGTCGAGCTTCAGGCCGGCCTTGGCCAGCGCGATGCGCGTCGAGGGGATCGGGCCTTCGCCCATGACGTCGTTGGGCACGCCGCCGATACCGTAGGCGACCAGGCGGGCCATCGCCTTGTGGCCGCCGGCGGCGGCCTTGGCGGCGTCGGCCAGCACCAGGAAGGCGGCGCCGTCGTTGATGCCGGAGGCATTGCCGGCGGTGACGGTGCCGGCCTTGTCGAAGGCGGGCTTCATCTTGGCCAGGGTTTCCATGGTGGTGGACGCCTTGACGTGCTCGTCGGTGTCGAACACCACGTCGCCCTTGCGACCCTTGATGGTGATCGGAACGATCTGCTCCTTGAAGTAGCCGGCGGCGATGGCGGCGGCGGCGCGGCGCTGCGATTCGCAGGCGAACTCGTCCTGCTGCTCGCGGGTGAAGCCGTGCTTCTTGGCCAGGTTCTCGGCGGTGACGCCCATGTGGCCGACGCCGAAGGGGTCGGTCAGGGCGCAGACCATGGAATCGAGCATCTTGGTGTCGCCCATGCGCGCGCCGGTGCGCATCGCGGTCGACAGGTAGGCGCCGCGCGACATGGACTCGACACCGCCGCCGATGGCAAAGTCGGCATCGCCGAGCAGGATGGCCTGGGCCGAGCTGACCACGGCCTGCTGGGCCGATCCGCACAGGCGGTTGACCGCGAAGGCGACGGAATCCATCGACATGCCGCCCTGGATGGTGGCGACGCGCGCGACGTAGCCGTAGCGCGATTCGGTCGGGACGACGTTGCCGACGGTGGCGAAGGTGATGGCCTTGGGATCAACGCCGGAGCGCGCGATGGCCTCCTTGATGACGAGCCCGCCCAGTTCTGCCGGTTCCATGCCGGCCAGGGTGCCGTTGAAGGTGCCCACGGCGGAACGCGCGGCGCTCAGTACTACGACTTCTCTCTTATCAGCCATCAAAAACTCCTTAATTAAGTATCAACCGCCGACCCATCCGGAAACCCAGACCAGGGCCAGCACTGCCAGACCGAGCACAAGACTGCGCCAGACGAGGCCTATCGTGCTCTGCATGAAATCGGGGTCGGCATCTTCGCCCAACCCCAGTTCGGGACGATCGCCGGACTCGTCCATTTCCTGAATCGCATCGTGCACCGGCATTCCCAAACGCACCCCGAGAGCGCCGGCACCACTGGCGAGAAGTATACCGGAGCCGGCTTCCGGCCACCTTACAGCCTGCGTGCGCCAGCAATGCACGGCATCCTCGAAATCACCTACGACCGCGAACGACGCCGCCGTAACGCGGATCGGCAGCCAGTCGATCAGGGCAAAAGCCTGGTGCGCGAACTGGCCGAACTCGCCGAACTCAGTCTCGCTGCGCCGGCCCCAGAGCTCGTCGAAGGAATGCGCGAGACGGTAGAACAAGGCGCCGCCCGGGCCCAACACGACGAACCAGAGCAGTGGCGCAAAGACATGTCGATGCGCCGAAAGAAGGGCTTCTTCGATGGACAGGCGGGCGACGTCACCGGACGTAAGGCGGTCGCCGGAGCGACGGCGCCATTGCGCGAGCAGCCGGCGCGCCTGTTCGGTATCGCCTTGCCGCAGCGCCACGTGGATGTTGGTGAAGAAATGGCTGAACTGGCGAAACCCCATGGTCAGGTAGAGCACGCCGATGCCGAGCAGGAAGGCCAGCAGCGGCTGGAAGTAAAGCAGCAAGCCATGCAGCAGCGACACCAGGGCGGCCGGCAGCGCCACTCCCAGGCCCCAGGCCACGGCGCCGTGGCTGCGGCCGCCGTCGTTGAATTTTTCTTCGAGGAAACCCGCCAGCCGCGCCACGGGCTCGAGCACAACGCGCTCCACCGGAAGCGCGCGCACCTGTTCGATGAGGAGGACGATGATGATCGACAGGAGTGTCATGGGCTCAGGTTTCCGGGTAGAGGAAATGCTGCAGGGTCACCAGCATCCCGGCCGTGGCGCCCCAGATGAAATAGCCCTGCCAGGGCATCGCCCAGTATTCGCGGCGGACGCCGCGCACCTCGATGCTCTGGCGCTGGTGGTTGTTGCGGTCGAGCAGGAATTCGAGAGGAGGCTCGAACACCTCGGCGACCTCGAAATCATCGAGCCTCAGGTTCAGGGGCGGCGTCACCAGGCCGACCACCGGGGTGACGATGAAGCCGGTACCGGTGCGGTATTCCGGCAGGCGGCCGAGGATTTCGACCTGGTAGGCATTGATGCCGACTTCCTCTTCGGCCTCGCGCAGGGCCGTGGCTTCGGGCGAGGCATCGCCCTCCTCGCAGCGTCCGCCGGGAAAGCTGACCTGCCCGGCATGGTCGCGCAGATGCGCGGTGCGCTGGGTCAGCAGCATGGTGGGGCCGGTTTCGCGCACGATCACCGGCACCAGGACGGCGGCGGGAATCAATTCCATGCCTTCGTCAAACGAGGCTTCGGTGACGGCGGACGCAACCCGACCTTCGCTGAATCGACGACGTATCAGGGAAAGCAGGCCTCCGCTAGAATTCGGGCCCGCGTTGGCAAGAGACTCCAGCATGAAACCGATCGCGATATTCCGTCATAGCCCCGGTGAGGGGCCGGGCTATTTTGCCACATTCCTCGACCGCCATTCCCTGCCGTGGACGCTGCTTCCCGTCGACGCCGGCGTGTCGCCACCGCCGACTTCCGATGAATTTTCGGGACTCTGCTTCATGGGCGGGCCGATGAGCGTGAATGACGAGCTGCCATGGATACCGCTGACGCTGCAACTGATCCGCCAGGCCGACGCGGCCGGAATTCCGGTGATCGGTCATTGTCTCGGCGGACAACTCATGGCCAAGGCCTTCGGCGGCACGGTGGGCAGGAACCCGGTCAAGGAAATCGGCTGGGGTGCGGTGACGGCGACCGATGCGGCAAAGGACTGGCTGGGCGACACCGCCGGCTTTGAGGCTTTCCACTGGCACGGCGAGACCTTCACCATCCCGCCCGGCGCTACCCGCATCCTGCAAAGTACGCATTGCGCCAACCAGGCCTTCGTCCGCGGCCCGCACCTGGGCCTGCAGTGCCATGTCGAAATGACGCATTCGATGATCCGTCTGTGGGGCCGGCAATGGGCCGCGGAAAACGTGCCCGCCTCGGCCTCGGTGCAGACGCCGGCACAGATGGAAGAAAACATGGAAGCACGCATCGTCGCGATGCGCGCGGTGGCCGACCGGCTTTACACACGCTGGATCGACGGCCTGCGCCGCAACTGAAAAGTCGGCGCCGGCGATACGGCGCCGCGCAGGATCAGTCCCTGAAATTGCCGTACTGCAGCGGAAAGTCGGTAATCGACTTCTTCACCAGCGCGATGGTTTCCTGCAGCAGGTCGCGCTTGGCGCCGGTGACGCGCACGGCGTCGCCCTGGATGCTGGCCTGCACCTTGATCTTGCTGTCCTTGATCATTTTCACGATCTGCTTGGCCAGTTCCTGCTCGATGCCGACCTTGATGGTCAGCACCTGCTTGGACTTATTGCCGCCGACCGCCTGCACCGGTCCGTGATCCAGCCGTTTGGTGCTCTCGCGTTCCTTCTTTTCCATTTCCGGAAACAGGATGTCCTTGATCTGGCTGAGCTGGAATTCCGAATCGCCGTGCAGGGTGATCAATTTGTCCTTCTCGTTCAACTCGGCGCGCGCCGAGGTTCCCTTGAAGTCATAGCGGTTGCCGATGTGGCGCCCCGCCACGTCCACGGCGTTCTTCAGCGCCACCAGGTCGGCTTCGGAAGTGATGTCGAATGAAGGCATGGCATGTTCCCCAATCAATCGAAGTGGCAGACGTAGTGGTACGGCTCGCCGCTGACTTCGATGTCGAAGCTGGAATTGCCCGGTACCTTGAAACTCTCGCCCGCGCCGCTGTTCTTCCAGTCCCCGCCCTTGATCCGGTAACGGCAGCCGCCGGCGACGGTTTCCATGATCTCCGGCACGCCGGTGTTGAAGGTCAGCGTCGCCGGCAGGATCACGCCGACACTCTTCTTCGTGCCGTCGGCGAACTGGACGGTATGGCTGACGCACTTGCCGTCGAAATAGACGTTGGCCTTCTTCACTACTGCAACATTGTCGAATTGCGACATTTCAGATCCCCCACATTTTCTGGATGATGAATTTTGCAACGAAGCCCAGCATGCCGAAAGCGAGAACGAAGAACAGGATGAAGGTACCGAGCTTGCCGGCCTTGGATTTCCACGCCAGTTCGCCGATGATGAACAGCATGTAGAGCATGAAGGCGCCGAGGCCGAAGGTCATGCCGAACTCTGCCAGTTGCTCCTCGGATATGCCGAACATCGGCGTGTACCTTTATGCTCGCTCAGCCCTTCTTCTTGCCGGCCCGGCTCTCCGCCCGATTGGCGGCGATCCGCATGCGCAAGGCATTGAGGCGGATGAAGCCGTGGGCATCCTTCTGGTCGTAGGCGCCGGCATCGTCCTCGAAAGTGGCGATGGTCGGATCGAACAGCGAATCGGTCTTCGAATCGCGCCCCGTGACGATAACGTTGCCCTTGTAAAGTTTGACCCGCACCCAGCCGTTCACGGTCTGCTGGGTATGGTCAATCAGCGTCTGCAGCGCGCGCCGTTCGGGGCTCCACCAGTAGCCGTTGTAGATCAGGCTGGCATAACGCGGCATCAGGTCGTCCTTGAGGTGGGCGACTTCGCGGTCGAGGCAGACGGATTCGATGGCGCGATGCGCCTTGAGCAGTATCGTGCCGCCCGGCGTTTCGTAGCAGCCGCGCGACTTCATGCCGACGTAACGGTTCTCGACCAGGTCCAGGCGTCCGATGCCGTGCTTGCCGCCGAGCTTATTGAGCGTGGCGAGCAGGACATGGGCCTTCATCTTCTGGCCGTTGAGCGCGACCGGATCGCCGTTGCGGAACTCGATGTCGAGGTATTCGGCCTGGTTCGGTGCCTTCTCCGGCGACACGGTCCAGCGCCACATCGATTCCTCGGCCTCGGCCGACGGGTCTTCGAGGTGGCGCCCCTCGTAGGAAATGTGCAGCAGGTTGGCGTCCATCGAGTAGGGCGAGCCGCCCTTCTTGTGCTTCATCTCGACCGGGATGCCGTGCTTCTCGGCATAGGCCATCAGCTTTTCGCGCGAGAGCAGGTCCCATTCGCGCCACGGCGCGATGACCTTGACATTGGGCATCAGGGCATAGGCGCCGAGTTCGAAGCGCACCTGGTCGTTGCCCTTGCCGGTGGCGCCGTGGGATATCGAGTTGGCGCCGGTCTTCTTCGCGATCTCGACCAGTCGCTTGGCGATCAGCGGCCGCGCGATCGAGGTGCCGAGCAGGTACTCGCCCTCATACACCGTGTTGCAGCGAAACATCGGGAAGACGAAGTCGCTCACGAATTCCTCGCGCAGGTCGTCGATGAAGATGTTCTTCGGCTTGATGCCCATCTTCAGCGCCTTGGTGCGCGCCGGTTCGAGTTCCTCGCCCTGCCCCAGGTCGGCGGTGAAAGTCACCACCTCGCAGTGGTAGGTGTCCTGCAACCACTTGAGGATCACCGAGGTGTCCAGTCCGCCCGAATAGGCGAGGACAACTTTGTTGTTTTCCGCTTTCTTTGCCGCTTTCATCATTCTTCCCTTAGTCATTCACCCTGCCCAAAAGCAGGAATTCCATTAAAGCCTTCTGCGCGTGGAGGCGATTCTCGGCCTCGTCCCAGACCACGCTTTGCGCGCCGTCGATCACCTCCGCCGCCACTTCCTCGCCGCGATGCGCGGGCAGGCAGTGCATGAACAAGGCATCGGCTCTTGCGGCGCGCATCATATCCCCATCGACCTGCCAGTCGGCGAAATCGCGCAGGCGTTCCTCATTTTCGGCCTCGAAGCCCATCGAGGTCCACACATCGGTGGTGACGAGGTCGGCGCCGCGTGCCGCATCCATCGGATCGGCGAACTGTTCGAAGTGGTCCGTGCCGTGAAGGCCAGCGCGCTCGGCTTCGACCTCGTAGCCGGGCGGCGTCGACACATGCACCTTGAAATCGAAGATTTCCGCCGCCTGCAGCCAGGTGTTGCAGACGTTGTTCGAATCGCCGATCCAGGCCACGGTCCTGCCCTGGATCGCGCCGCGATGCTCGATGAAGGTGAAGATGTCGGCGAGGATCTGGCAGGGGTGATATTCGTTGGTCAGGCCGTTGATCACCGGCACCCGCGAATGGCTGGCGAAACGTTCGATGATCTCCTGCTCGTAGGTGCGGATCATGACGATGTCGCTCATGCGCGAGATCACCTCGGCGGCATCTTCCACCGGCTCGCCGCGCCCCAATTGCGAGTCGCGCGTGTTGAGGTAGATCGCCGAACCGCCCAGCTGGTGCATGCCGGCCTCGAAGGACAGCCGGGTGCGGGTGCTGGCCTTCTCGAAGATCATGACGAGGGTGCGATCCTGCAGCGGCCAGTAGCGCTGGTAGGCCTTGAAGCGCGCCTTGATGATGCGCGTGCGATCGAACAGGTAGGCGAGTTCGTCGCGCGCCAGATCCTTCATCTGCAGGAAATGCCGCGGCGGCGCCATGATCAGGCCGCGAGAAACTCTTTGATCAGGGGCACCAGCATGGCAACCAGTTCGGCGCCCTCGGCGTCGCTCATGACCAGCGGCGGCAGCAGGCGCACGACCTTCTCGGCGGTGACGTTGATCAGCAAGCCGGCGGCCAGCGCCCGCTTGACCAGGTCGCCGCAGGGGCGGTCGAGTTCGACGCCGATCATCAGGCCGTCGCCGCGCACTTCGATGAATCCGGCGACGCCGGCCAGGCCGCTCTTCAGCCCGGCGCGAATCGCTTCACCCAGCTCGTGTGCGTGCGCCATCAGGCCGTCGCTTTCGATCACCTCAAGTGTGGTCAATGCGGCAACGCAGGCCAGCGGATTGCCGCCGAAGGTGGAACCATGATTGCCCGGCTTGAACACTCCGGCGGCACGCCCTGCCGCCAGGCAGGCGCCGATCGGCACGCCGGAACCCAGGCCCTTGGCCAGAGTCATGACATCGGGCACGATGCCCGCATGCTGATGGGCGAACCATGCGCCGGTGCGGCCGATGCCGCACTGCACCTCGTCGACCATGAACAGCCAGTTCTTCTGATCGCAGATCTTGCGCAGCGCATGCATGAAATCCTTGTGCGCCAGGTTGATTCCGCCTTCGCCCTGGATGGGTTCGAACAGCACCGCGACGATGTTCGGATTGCGCGCGGCGAGATGTTCGATTGCGGCGATGTCATCGAACGGTACGCGCACGAATCCGGTCACCAGCGGTTCGAAGCCCGCTTGCACCTTGCGGTTGCCCGTGGCAGATAGCGTCGCCAGCGTGCGGCCGTGAAAAGCCTGTTCCATGACCACGATCGCGGGTTGCTCGACCCCCTGCTGGTGGCCGAACATGCGTGCCAGCTTGATCGCGGCTTCGTTCGCCTCGCAGCCTGAATTGCAGAAGAACACTTCGTCCATGCCCGATAGCGCGGCAAGGCGATCGGATGTCGCCTCCGCCTCGGGGATGCGGTACAGGTTGGAGGTATGCATCAGGCGTGCGACTTGGCCGCCCAGCGCCTTCACCAACCGGGGATGATCGTGGCCCAGCGTGTTGACCGCGATTCCGGCGAGGGCGTCGAGATAGGACTTGCCCTGTTCGTCGAACAGGCGGCAACCCTGCCCGTGGGTGAAGGCGACCGGCAGTCGCCCGTAGGTATTCATCAGATGCGGCATGAATGCACTCCGCGAAAACGTAGTTTCAGTGTAGGGTAACGCCGGCCTTGTCGGCGTCAAACACCGCGACCGCAACCAATAGCTCCACGCAAAAAACATACGGCGGCCGAAGAGCAACGCGGCCGCCGTGCTTGATAAACGCCTCTATACTAAGTGAAAATTTTGCCCCTGTACAGAGTACAACAGCGAAGGATACGGCAGTGAGGATCGCGGTATTCAACCAAAAGGGCGGAGTCGGCAAGACCACCACGGTACTCAACCTCGCCGCCGCGGTGGCGCGTGATTCCGCGCCAACCTTGCTGGTCGACCTCGACCCGCAGGCGCATTTGTCGGCTGTCCATGGTAAGGCGCTGGGCGAAGCGCACAACAGCGTGTTCGCGCTCTACCAGGACAACCGGCCGCTGGCGGAACTCGCCGTCATCTGGGAAGGCGTCGGCCGCCTGATCCCGGCACACGCAGAGCTGATCAAGGTCGACTCCATATTCGGCAAGGGCCCGGCCATACTCAACCGGCTCAACAGCGGCTTGCAGGCGCTTGAAGCCGCCGGCGGGGAAGAGACCGCCCTGATCGACTGCTGCCCGTTTCTGGGGGTACTCTCCCTCAACGCAATCTTCGCTGCCGACCGGATGCTGATTCCGGTATCGTCGGACTACCTTTCGCTGCGCGGCGCCCTGCAGATCGAGCATACGCTGAAGGCTCTGGAGCCCGTCCTGAAAAGGCGCATCGAACGGCGCTACCTGCTGACGCGCTTCGATCGCCGGCGCAAGATGAGCTTCGACATCCAGGAGCGGTTGCGCCAGCAGTTCGGCGCCGAACTGTGCGAAACCGTAATCTCCGAAAACGTGGCTATCGCCGAAGCGCCGGCATTGAACCGCGATATCTTTGCCCATCACCCGACGAGCCGGGGGGCGCAGGACTATCTGGCGTTGATGGGGGAACTGCGCGCGGCGCGATTCATCTGACGGCACCGCATGGAGCCTTGCAGCCTGAAGCCGGCTGCAACCGAAACCGGCTCAGCGAACGATGAGGTTCGCGACTTCCTCGAAGCTGGCCACCGGCACTCGAACGCTGCCGTGATGGCAAACGCAGTCGATGATCTGGCAGTTGTGGTAGACCTGCCGCAACTTGCGTTGAGCGTCGTGTTCATCGCTGCCATGGATCATCAGATTATCCACGACCACTCCCTGCCGGGTCCGGATCCGGAACGCGTATTTTTTGAACTGATGGGATTGCATGAAACCCCTTTCACTTCAATGAAGTCGCCTGAGTATATGCAGTGACTTCAGCAAACTCAAGCTATTTGTCTAATTTAAAGCAATATTTCAATAAACATTATGCAAATAGTGGTACTTCCTGCCACGCAGCAATGGAAACTCCTTGCCGGCAGGACGTTTCAGCGGGAAGCGGCCAGGGCACACCAATAAAAAAGGCCGCCCCGCGAGGGACGGCCTTCTTGTCTGCGGCGCCTTGGCGCCGGCGATGTTTACAGAGCCTTGATCGCTGCCGAGAGGCGGCTTTTCTGGCGTGCAGCGAGGTTCTTGTGCACGATGTTCTTGTCGGCGATCGAGTCGATAACTGGCTGCGATTCCTTGAATACGGCCTGTGCGGCGCTCTTGTCGCCGGCATCGATCGCCTTGCGTACCTTCTTGATTGCAGTGCGCAAAGTCGAGCGCAGGCTCATGTTGTGCGCACGTTGCTCGGTCGCTTGACGGGCGCGCTTGCGGGCTTGAACGGTATTGGCCATGTCTGTATCCGGTAGATCTCAGGAAAGCGCGCGATTATAGGGGGGTCTTCCTCCCATTGCAAGCGGCTTCTGCCGGTGACATCTTGGATAACATACCGGCATGAATCTGCTCCGAGCCCTGGTCACCGTCAGCGGCATGACTCTGCTATCCCGCATCCTGGGCTTTGTCCGTGACTTCGTGATCGCCAGGACCTTCGGCGCCGGCATGATGACCGACGCCTTCTTCGTCGCTTTCCGCCTGCCCAACCTGCTGCGCCGCCTGTTTGCCGAGGGCGCGTTTTCGCAGGCCTTTGTTCCCGTGCTGGCCGAATACCGGAATCGTCGCGGCGAAGTCGAGACCAAAACCCTGGTAGATCGCGTCGCCAGTGTTCTGTTCCTCGCCGTGATCGTTGTCAGTGCGCTCGGCGCGGTCGCCGCACCGATTTTGATCGCCGTCACGGCACCCGGTTTCAGCGCCGACGCCGACAAATTCCAGCTGACCGTCGAACTGACCCGGATCACCTTCCCCTACATCCTGTTCATGTCGCTCGTGGCGCTCGCGGCCGGCGTCCTCAATACATGGAGCCGCTTCGCCCTGCCCGCCTTCACGCCGGTGTTGCTGAACCTGTCGTTCATCGGCATGGCTCTGTTCGCCGCGCCCTGGTTCGACCCGCCGGTACTGGCGCTGGCCTGGGCGGTGCTGCTGGGCGGCGCCCTGCAACTGGCAATCCAGCTGCCCGCCCTGGCGAAGATCGGCATGCTGCCGCGCTTCGACCCGGCCTGGCGCGACGAGGGCGTGCAGCGCGTCCTCAAGCTCATGGCGCCTGCCGTGCTCGGTGTTTCCGTGGCGCAGATCAGCCTGCTGATCAACACCATCTTCGCTTCCTTCCTCGAAAGCGGCAGCGTCTCCTGGCTCTATTACGCAGATCGGCTCATGGAGTTCCCGGCCGGCCTGCTCGGCGCGGCGCTGGGCACCATCCTGCTGCCCAGCCTGGCGAAGACGCATTCCAGCGGCCGCACGGAGGATTTTTCGGCACTGCTCGACTGGGGCCTGCGCCTGACATTGATGCTGACTCTGCCGGCATCGCTGGCCCTGGCGATGCTCGCCGTTCCGCTGCTGTCGACCCTGTTCCAGTATGGCGCGTTTTCCGCCGCCGACGTGCTGCGCACGCGTGAGGCGCTGGTCGCGTATTCCATCGGCCTGACCGGCCTGATCCTGGTGAAAGTTCTTGCGCCGGGTTTTTACGCCCGGCAGGACATCCGCACACCGGTAAAAATCGCCCTTGTCACCCTGGCCCTGACGCAGTTGATGAACATCGCCTTCATCGGCTGGCTCAAGCACGCCGGGTTGGCCTTGTCGATCGGCCTCGCCTCCTGCTTTAACGCAGCCATGCTCTGGCGCGGCTTGCGTCAGCGCGGGGTGTATCAGCCGCAAGCCGGATGGGGAGTGTTCGTGCTGAAGCTTCTCGTCGCGCTCATCGTCCTCGGCTGCGTGCTCCACTTCGCCAGCGCCGGCGATGCGGCATGGCTGGCGATGAGCGGCGGCCAGCGCGCGCTGCAACTGTCGCTGGTTGTCATGGCGGGAATCCTGGGCTACTTCGCGACGCTGTGGCTGCTGGGCTTCCGGCCACAGGATTTCCGCCGCAAGGCGGAGTGATCACTCGCCGCGCGCGGCACCTTCACGGCGCGGATCGACCGCACCGACCCACTGCCCATCGACCCGCATGATTAGGTGCAGGCCGCTGGTCATGTCGACCTGCTGCACGGTATGGCCGCGCCGTTCAAGTTCCCGTGCCAGCTCTTGATACACCCGGCCGCGCTCGATTTCCGTGGCTCCGTTGCGGTTGCCGGCATGGGGCAGCGCCAGCGCCGCGGCCGGCTCAAGTTTGCCGTCGAGCAGCGCGACCAGGGTACGCGCCACATAGTTGATGATCCGGCTGCCGCCGGGTGAACCCAGCACGGCATGGAGTTGCCCGCCGGCATCGAAGACAAGCGTCGGCGCCATCGAAGACAGGGGGCGCTTGCCCGGCTGCAGCCGGTTGGCGACAGGCTTGCCGTCGCGCTCGGCAACCAGCGAAAAATCGGTGAGCTGGTTGTTGAGCAGGAAACCGTCGACCTGGATGCGGCTGCCGAATGCGCTTTCGATCGAACTCGTCAGGGCCACCGCATTGCCGGCCCGATCGACAATCGAAAGATGCGTCGTCGCCGGCAGTTCCGGCGCATCATCGTCCGCCTGCGAATGGCGCTCCGGAAGTTCGCCCGGATCGGCAATCCCCATGCTGCGCAGGGGATCGATCAGACGCGCCCGTCGATCGAGATATGGCGGGTCCAGCAGCGCACGCTGGGGCACTTCGATGAAGTCCGGATCAGCCAGGTAACGCGCCCGATCGGCGTAGGCGAGTCGCCCCGCTTCGGCGAAAAGATGAACCGCGTCGGCGGTATCGGGATCCGCCAAGGGCTTGCCGCGGTCCAGCAATCCCAGCAACTGCAGGACGCCGATGCCTCCCGACGAAGGCGGCGGCATGCCGCAGATGCGCCATTGGCGGTAGGGGGCACATACCGCATGACGCTGTACCGGTCGGTAATCCTGCAGATCCAGCGCCGTCAAGGCGCCCCCGCGCTGCCTGACGGCGGCGGCTATACGATCTGCACCGCCGCCGTCGTGCAAGGCTTTCGCGCCCGTCGCCGCGATCGCCCTGAATGTGCCGGCGAGTTCGGGGTTGCGCAGGATTTCGCCAACCGGCCTGGCGTCGCCATTCTCCCGATAGTAGAGCGCACGCGCCGCCGGATCGAGCCGCAGCAAGGAATCGTCTTGCAGCAGTTGCTGCAGGCGCGGCGAGATTGCGAAGCCGTTTTCCGCAAGCCGTATTGCAGGGCGCAGCAGGCGTTCCCATTCCAGCGTACCGTCGCGCCGATGCGCCGCTTCCAGCATCGCCACCAGCCCCGGCACGCCAACTGCCTGGCCCGTCGCCAGGATCTCGGAAAACGTCGCCGGCGTACCGTCGGGGCGTCGTGAAAAGTCGGCGCTGGCGCTACGGGGAGCCGTCTCGCGGCCATCCCAGGCCGACATGCGACCACGCGTCGCGTCCCAGTGCAGCATGAATCCACCGCCGCCGATGCCAGACGATTGCGGCTCGACCAGATTCAACACCCATTGCGCGGCGATCGCGGCATCCAGCGCATTGCCACCCAGCTGCAGAATTTCTGCGGCGGCATCGGTGGCATGGGCATTCGCCGTAACGACCATAAAGCCGGCGCTGGCCACCGCCGGTACCGGCGCAAAACCGCTGGCCGCTTCCGGCTGCACCGTCTGCGCGCCCGCCATGCCGGTGCCGGCCAGAACGGCCAGCACCAAGAAAAAACGGGCAGCCCGCAGGCTGCCCGTCAGTTCGATCATGAGGATCGGGATCACACCACCAGCGGCAGGATCAGCAGTGCCACGATGTTGATGATCTTGATCAGCGGGTTCACCGCGGGGCCCGCCGTATCCTTGTAGGGATCGCCCACGGTGTCGCCGGTCACCGCAGCCTTGTGCGCCTCGGAACCCTTGCCGCCGTAGTGGCCGTCTTCGATGTACTTCTTGGCGTTGTCCCAGCAGCCGCCGCCGGTGGTCATCGAAATGGCGACGAACAGGCCGGTGACGATGGTGCCCATCAGCACACCGCCGAGGGCACGAACGCCCGCGCCGACACCGTTCAGCGGGGGCATCAGGAAGTTCATGACGACGGCGACCACCACCGGAACCAGCACCGGCAAGAGCGACGGGATCATCATTTCCTTGATGGCGGCCTTGGTCAGCATGTCGACGCAGGTGCCGTATTCCGGCTTGGCCGTGCCTTCCATGATGCCCTTGATTTCCTTGAACTGGCGGCGCACTTCGACCACCACGGAACCGGCGGCGCGACCCACCGCTTCCATGCCCATTGCGGCAAACAGGTAGGGCACCATGCCGCCGACGAAGAGGCCGATGATCACCGCCGGATCGGACAGGTCAAACGCGAACTTGATGCCCGGCTTGAGCGCTTCCAGACCGTGCGTGAAGTCGGCGAACAGCACCAGTGCGGCGAGGCCGGCGGAACCGATGGCGTAGCCCTTCGTCACCGCCTTGGTCGTGTTGCCCACCGCGTCGAGCGGATCGGTGATGGCGCGCACGGAAGGCGGCATTTCCGCCATTTCAGCTATGCCGCCGGCGTTGTCGGTGATCGGACCGTAGGCGTCAAGTGCGACGACGATGCCGGACATGGACAACATTGAGGTGGCAGCGATGGCGATGCCGTAGAGGCCGCCCATGGTGTAGGAAGCCCAGATCGCGGCACACACCGAAAGCACCGGCCAGGCGGTCGCCTTCATCGACACGCCGAGACCGGCGATGATGTTGGTGCCGTGACCCGTGGTCGACGCTTCCGCCACGTGCTGCACCGGCTTGAACTCCGTGCCGGTGTAATACTCCGTGATGTAGACCATCAGGCCGGTCAGAACCAGACCGACCACCGCTGCACCGTAGAGGCGGATATGCGAGCCGCCGCTGATGTTCATCACGCTGTCGAGCAGGTGATCGTCGATCAGCCAGGTGGTCATCGGGTAAAAGGCGACCAGCGCCAGCACCCCGGCAACCGCCAAGCCACGATAAAGAGCGTTCATGATCTTGCCGCCGTCGCGCGCCTTGACGAACATCACGCCGATGATCGAGGCGATGATCGCGAAGCCACCCAGGGCCAGCGGATAGATGACCGCCTGTTCGGCGAAGGCCGGATTCGCCTTCAGCAACAGCACGCCCAGCAGCATGGTCGCCACCGTCGTCACCGCGTAGGTTTCGAACAGGTCGGCCGCCATGCCGGCGCAGTCGCCGACGTTGTCGCCGACGTTGTCGGCGATCACCGCCGGGTTGCGCGGATCATCCTCGGGAATGCCGGCTTCCACCTTGCCCACCAGGTCGGCGCCGACGTCGGCGCCCTTGGTGAAGATGCCGCCACCGAGTCGGGCGAAGATCGAAATAAGGGAGGAACCGAAACCGAGGCCGACCAGCGGATGGATGATGTCTTCCAGTTTGATGTTCGGGCCGCCCATCATTTTGAGCACAGCGTAGTAGCCGGCAACGCCCAGCAGGCCGAGGCCGACCACCAGCATGCCGGTGATGGCGCCACCCTTGAAGGCCACGTTCAGCGCCTCGTTCAGGCCGACGGTTGCCGCCTGCGCCGTGCGCACGTTGGCGCGCACCGAAACGTTCATGCCGATGTAGCCGGCAGCGCCGGACAATACGGCGCCAATCACGAAACCGATGGCCGTCGTTGCCCCGAGGAATACCAGGATCAGGACCGCAAGTACCGCACCGACGATACCGATCGTCGTGTATTGGCGGTTCAAATAGGCTTGGGCGCCCTCCTGGATAGCTGCCGCAATTTCCTTCATGCGGTCGTTGCCCGCCGGTTGCGCCAGAATCCACTGGCTCATGATCCAGCCGTAAGCGATTGCCGCCACCGCGCAGACCAGTGCAAACATCAGTCCTGCTGACATAATTCCCCCGTTTGTTTAATGAACTAAGCAGAGGATTTTATCACGGCAAGCATAGCCCGCAAGAGGATCTCAAAAGCATCTATTGCTTGAAATCTATTGATTTTTTGGCGCTAATCCTACAAAAGAGACCGGCTGCGAAAAATCATCGGTTGCCGGAAAAGGCCCGGTATCGCCGCCACCGGCCAATAGTTTCCTGATAATTGAATCGAGCCGGCGGATGCCGGCTGAGTAGAATGCCAGCTATAGTTAACAGGGGGCTGACGGTAGCCCCTGAGCCGGGTCTTGAAACAGAAAAGGAGCAGCAAATCATGCCGCAAGGAAAGGTACTCGTCGCCCAGGGCGGCGGACCCACCGCCGTCATCAATCAATCGATGGCCGGCGTGGTGCTCGAAGCCCGCAAGTTCCGCAATGTCGAGTTGGTCTATGGCGCCTATCACGGCGTTTCGGGCATCATCAATGAAGACTTTCTGGACCTTACCCAGGAGACCAGCCATAACATTGAAATGGTGGCCAGCACGCCGTCCTCGGCGCTCGGGTCGACGCGCGACAAACCCGACCTAAAGTATTGCCACGAGATCTTCGAAGTGCTCAAGGCGCACGGCATAGGCTATTTCTTCTACATCGGCGGCAACGATTCGTCCGACACCGTGCGGATCGTCAGCGAAGAAGCGCGACGTGCCAACTATGCCCTGCGCTGCATCCACATTCCCAAGACCATCGACAACGACCTGGTCGGCAATGACCACACGCCCGGATTCCCCTCGGCGGCCCGTTTTGTCGCCCAGGCCTTTCAGGGCGCCAATCTGGACAACGCTGCCCTGCCTGGCGTTTATCTGGCCGTGGTGATGGGCCGCCACGCCGGATTCCTGACCGCAGCCTCCGCGCTCGGCAAGAAATTCCCGGATGACGGCCCGCATCTGATCTACCTGCCGGAACGTGTCTTCGAAGTCGATAAATTTCTCAGCGACGTCAAGAGAACATATGAAAAATACGGCCGCTGCGTGATCGCCGCCTCGGAAGGCATCCATGACAAGCAGGGCACGCCGATCATCACGCAGCTAAGCAGCCATGTCGAGCGCGATGCCCATGGCAACATCCAGCTTTCCGGTACCGGCGCGCTGGCCGACCTGCTCTGTGACGAAATCAAGAGCAAGCTTGGCATCAAACGGGTACGGGGCGACACCTTCGGCTATTTGCAGCGTTCGTTCATGGGCTGCGTTTCGGATGTCGACCAGCGCGAGGCGCGCGAGGTGGGCGAGAAAGCCGTGCAGTACGCCATGTGGGGCGATCGCGACGGATCGGTGGCGATCAAACGCACGGGCTTTTATTCGGTGGACTATCAGTTGGTCCCGCTGGAAAGCGTGGCGGGGAAAACGCGAACCATGGAAGACGAGTTCATCGCCGCCAACGGCACCGATGTAACCGACGCCTTCCGCCTCTATCTGCGTCCCCTGCTCGGTTCCGGCATGCCGGACGCGTATCGCTTGCGGCTCAACAAGGTCGACAAAATCCTTAAACCGGGGAAATAAACCGGCCCGGAACAGCACGGCCGCAGGTAAGTCCGGCGGCCGGGAATCAATCGCCGAAACAGATCCCCAGGTCCCTGCCGGTCTGGACCGTATCGCTGTCCAGGGGCACGCCTTTCATCCGGCCGGCCACTTCTTCCAGCGCCACGTAATTCACGTTGGGAAATCCCAGAGCCACCATGATCCCCGACTGCCCCTCGTCGAGCGCCCGAACCGCGGCGGTACCGAAGCGCATCGCGGCCAGGCGATCGAAAGACGTCGGACTGCCGCCGCGCAGCAGATGCCCCAACACGACCACCCGGACATCCTTGCCGGTCCGTTCCGCCAGCGCCCTGGCGACGCGATCACCGACACCGCCGAGACGCTCGGCATGGCCGATCTCGGCCGGCTCCAGAATTTCCCGATGGCCGTCGATGGGCTCCGCACCTTCGGCGACGACGACAATCGAATACATCCGGCCTTCGCTGTCCCGGGCGCGTATCTTGGCCGCCACCTTGTCGACGTCGAAAGGGATTTCGGGGATCAGGATGGCGTGGGCGCTGCCGGCGATGCCGGCATGCAGGGCGATCCAGCCCGCATAACGCCCCATAACCTCGACCACCATCACCCGCTGGTGGCTTTCGGCGGTGCTGTGCAGGCGATCCAGGCACTCGGTGGCAAAGCCCACGGCCGTATCGAAACCGAAGGTGGTGAAGGTCTTGTCCAGGTCGTTGTCGATCGTCTTGGGCACGCCCACCACGCGCAGTCCCTTCTGGTGCAGCGCATTGGCGATGGTCAGCGAACCATCACCGCCGATGGAAACCAGGGCGTCGATTTCCTTTCTGGCGAAGAACGCCAGGATGTCCCCCGAAAGATCCATGTCCCTGGTTGTGCCGTCGGGCATCTTCATCGGGAAATGCAGGGGGTTTCCCTTGTTGGTAGTGCCCAGGATGGTGCCGCCGAGATGACCGATACCGCGCACTTTTTCCCGGGTGAGCCGGAACACGCCCCCGTCGGGATAACGCTCGGGAAAAAGTATGCCGTTGAATCCCTCGTGGATGCCGTAGCACTCCCAACCGCGATTGGCGGCGGCAATCGCCACCGAGCGGATGACGGCATTGAGACCCGGGGCGTCACCGCCACCGGTGCAGACAGCTATGCGTCGGATATGGCTGGACATGGTCACTCCTGGTCTGGGGCTGTCGTGTCGTCAACTCAGTGCGGCAAACACGGCGCTCTTGATCGCATCGAGCGAGCCGACTCCTGAAACCTTGCGATGCTTCGGCGCGCCCCTGGCGCCTGTGGCGGACCACGTCGAGTAATACTCGATCAGCGGCTGCGTCTGGCTGTGATACACGGACAGGCGCTTCCTGACCGTCTCTTCCTTATCGTCGTCGCGCTGGATCAGCGCTTCGCCGGTGACGTCGTCCTTGCCTTCGACCTTCGGCGGATTGAACACAAGGTGATAAGTGCGCCCGGAGCCAAGGTGTACGCGACGGCCGCTCATGCGTTTGATGATTTCCTCGTCGCTGACGTCGATCTCGAGTACGTAATCGAGTTCAATGCCCTGCGCGCGCAGGGCCTCGGCCTGCGGCAAGGTGCGCGGAAATCCGTCGAACAGGAAACCCTTGGCGCAATCGGGCTGCTTCAAGCGCTCGGCGATGAGGCCGAGGATGATGTCGTCGGACACCAGACCGCCCCCGTCCATGACCTTTTTTGCCGCCAGCCCCATAGTCGTGCCGGCCTTCACCGCCGTCCGTAGCATGTCCCCCGTCGAGATCTGCGGAATACCGAATCTCTCCGTAATGAACGCCGCTTGCGTACCCTTGCCGGCGCCCGGCCCACCCAACAGGATCAACTTCATTTCCACCCCTTAGACTGCAGTCTGTATTGCATCTCTTCAAACAATTTTTGAAGGCGAAACCTACTCTGAATCCTTGCCGAGGTCAAACAAGCGGCGCACGCGCTCGAGGTCTTCCAGCGTATCGACGCCGGGGGCCGGCGCGCGATCGGCGCTGACCACCAGGATCGGATAGCCGTGCCAGAGCGCGCGCAACTGCTCCAGGGACTCGCTGCGTTCCAGAGGAGAGACCGCAAGTTGCCCGAAGCGACGCAGAAAACCGACGCGATAGGCATACAGGCCGATGTGGCGCCGTGCCGGAAGGTCGGCCGGAAGCGAGTCGCGCGTATCCGCGAACCGGTCGCGATCCCACGGAATGGGCGCACGACTGAAGTAAAGGGCACGACCGCGCGAGTCGCACACGACCTTGACCACGTTGGCGTTGAAAAATTCGTCGGCCGTGGCCAGGGGATGTGCCGCAGTCGCCATCACCGCATCCGGATCGGCACGCAAGGCGCCGGCCACGGCCTCGACGAGGGTCGGTTCCAACAATGGTTCATCGCCCTGGACATTGACCACGATGTCGGCGTCGTCCCACTGCAAGCGTTCGGCCACCTCGGCGATCCGGTCGGTACCGCTGGCGTGATCCGCACGCGTCATTACTGCCTCGAAGCCATGCTGCCGAACCGCGGCGATTATCCGCTCGTCATCGGCGGCCACCCAGACGCCGTCACTCTGCGCGCGCCGCGCTGCCGTGGCCACGCGCACGATCATCGGCTGCCCGGCGATGTCGGCCAGGGGCTTCCCCGGCAGGCGCGTCGAGGCATAGCGTGCGGGAATGACGATGTGGACAGCCATCAGGCTTCTTCTGTCCCCAGCTGTCGCGCCTCGTCTTCGAGCATGACCGGAATATCGTCCTTGACCGGATAAGCCAGCCTGCAACCCTTGCACACCAGTTCGGCTGCGGCCTTGCGATTCTCCAGCGGCCCCTTGCAGACGGGGCAAACAAGTATTTCAAGCAGGCGGGCGTCCATTGAGCTTCTCCAGAACAAATGCGGCAAGGTCGGGCTTGACCTCGGCCGTCACGGGCAAGACCCAGACCGGCAGAGGCAAACGAAGTCGGGCCAATTTTACGGCATCCTTTTCCGTCGTCAGAATGGCGTCGCCCGCAAAATCCATTTCTTCCGCGCAATAGTCGTGATGGTCGGCGAAAGGGTGTGCGGAAAACGCCAGCCCCATGCCGGTCAGTTGATCGAAAAACCGCTGCGGTGAACCGATGCCGGCCACGGCGTGCAATCTCGCGCCAGTCAGATCAGCCGCGCTACACGTGGTCAAAGGCTCGTCGAGACGGTGAAAACGCTCACCCGCAAGACGCATCGTAAATGTCGGCCGCGAAAAAGTCGGCGCCGGCGACACGGCGACCCCGTTGAGAACCAGCGCATCCACCTGCGCCAGGCGCGAGACCGGTTCCCGCAAGGGGCCTGCCGGCAGGGCCCAACCGTTCATCACGCCACGCTCATCGAACAGCGCAATCTCGACATCCCGCTCCAGGCGATAGTGCTGCAGGCCGTCATCGGCAATGATGAGGTCGCATTCCGGATGGCGCGCAAGGAGGCTGCGTGCCGTAGCCACCCTGTCGCGGCCGACAAACACCGGGCAGGCGGCGCGCCGGGCGAGCAGCAATGGTTCGTCGCCCACCACCTTTGGATCACTGCCGGCAGTGACCTCGACGACATGACCGCTGTCGCCGCGGTAGCCGCGACTGACGATGCCGGGATGGCGCCCGTGTGCGCGCAAGGCGAGCGCCAAGTGGATCACCAGCGGCGTCTTGCCGGTACCTCCGACCGTGATATTGCCGACAACCACCACCGGTACCGGCATCCGCTCACGGCGCAAGAGCCCCATCCGGTACGCGGCCCGTCGCATGGCGACGAGGGCTTTGAAGATCAGCGAAAACGGAAACAGCAGGCAGGCTGACGGGCCGCGTCGTTGCCAGACGGCGGCAAATCCGCCGGCCTCAGCGTTGCGCCTGCTGGGTGGCAAAGGATATGTGCGACAGCCCGGCCTGCTGCGCCGCCTGCATGACATCGATCACGCCCTGGTGCGCAGCCTTGGCATCGGCATTGATGATGACGACCGGTTCCTTTTCCGTGCCGGCCACACGGCGCATCGCGTTGGCGATTGATGCGATGTCGCGGCCGGCAACAGTGGCCTTGTTCACCAAGACTTCGCCGGCGGCGGTTACCACCACATTGATTTCGTTGGGCTGTTCCTTGTTCTGCGGTGCGTCCGCCGTGGGCAGATTGATCTCCAGCCCGGAAAACTTGGAATACGTGGTGGTGATCATGAGGAAGATCAGGATCACCAGGAGCACATCGATCATCGCGATCAGATTGATCTCGGGTACTTCGCGCTGCCGGCCTCGCTGGAAGTTCATCGCATCTGCCTTTACCTGCGTTCGCCGTGCAGGACTTCGACCAGTTTCACCGCCTCCTGCTCCATCTCGACCAGGAAACCGTCGACCTGCCCCCGGAAATGCCTGTAGAAAATCATGGCGGGAATGGCAATGATCAGGCCGAATCCGGTGTTGTACAGTGCTATCGAAATACCGTGCGCGAGTGCCTGCGGATTGTTGCCAGCGGCAGTCGAGGAGCCGAAGATCTCGATCATGCCGACGATGGTGCCGAACAGTCCCATCAGCGGCGCGATGGAGGCGATGGTACCCAATGTCGTCAGGAATCTTTCCAACTCATGGGCCACGCCGCGCCCCGCTTCCTCGATCGACTCTTTCATAATTTCGCGAGAACTCTTGGCATTGCGCATGCCGGCAGCCAGGACGCGGCCCAGCGGCGAATGCGCCTCAAGACGGGCCAGTTGCGCATCCGAGATGCCGGTTTGACGGTATTCGGCAACTGCGCTTTGCAGCAGCCCGGCCGGGAGGATCTTGGTACGACGCAGTGCCGCGGTGCGTTCGATGATGAGTGCGACTGCGATGACGGAAACGAACAGCAAGGGCCAGATGGGCCAGCCGGCAGCCTGGATGATGGAAAACACGTGGACGACTCCGGAAAGCTGGAAAGCGCGAACTTTAGCCCGAGTAGGGAGATTCAGCAATACAAAACGAGGCCTTGGCGCATTGCGCTATCAGCGGCTCAAACCGGTTTCGGCGCCGCGACGTGGCGAAAAAGACCGTCGAGCCACATTTCGCTTCGCCAAGAACCATAGAATCGGCGCTGGAATTTTATCCACAAAATCTGTGGATAAAATTGTGGATCGTCGTCCGACGGACCGGCGGAAGCGCCCTAGCAGGTGAGCTCTCCATTTTCTGTGCAAATTTTGGACAATGACAAAACCAGAATATTCAATGCGTTAAACGAGAAGTCGAAAGACTTGTTTGGTCTCTTGCCTTGCCCGCAAAGCCGGTCCTGCGTGTGGATGCTGTAGTATTTCTTTTCTCCCCGTCCTTGCCCGAAAGCATCCAGTCCATGCTCGATTCCGTCGTCGTCAGCATCAGCGAACTCAATCGACGGGCGCGCGCCAGCCTGGAAAGGGAGTTTCCCCTCCTCTGGGTGGCCGGCGAAATCTCCAACCTGACCCGGGCCGCGTCTGGCCACATCTACTTTTCCTTGAAGGACGAAGCAGCCCAGGCCCGCTGTGTCATGTTCCGCTCGCGCGCGAGCTCGGTTCCCTGGCGCCTGGAAAACGGGCAGCAGGTCGAGGCGCGTGCCCTGGTCTCGCTCTATGAGCCGCGCGGCGACTTCCAGCTCAACATCGAGGCGCTGCGGCGCGCCGGACTGGGGCGGCTGTTCGAAGCGTTCGCCAGATTGAAGGCACAACTGGAGGCCGAAGGCCTGTTTGCGGCCGAGCGCAAGCGCCCGCTGCCGCGCTTTCCGAATCGCATCGGGATCATCAGTTCGCCGGGAGCCGCGGCTTTGCGCGATGTGCTGGTGACGCTCAGGCGTCGCGCACCGCATCTGCAGGTAATCCTTTACCCGACGCTGGTACAGGGTGAGAACGCCGCCGCTGACATTGCCCGGGCGATCACTCTGGCCGGCCGTCGCAATGAATGCAGCCTGCTTCTGATCGTGCGGGGTGGGGGCAGCATCGAAGACCTTTGGGCGTTCAACGAAGAAGTCGTCGCCCGGGCGATTGCCGCCAGTCCGCTAACGATTGTCAGCGGCGTCGGCCACGAGACCGATACCACCATCACAGACCATGTCGCCGACCTGCGTGCGGCGACGCCGACCGCAGCCGCCGAACTTGCGACCCAGGGATGGCGCGATGCAGCCGGCGAAATCGCCGATCTTGAAATAACGCTGGGCCGGGTCGTGCAAAGACATGTCGCCCGCGAGCAGCAACGACTGGATCACATCTCGCTGCGCCTTGTCCATCCGGCGACACGCCTGGCCCAGGCACGCGGCCGGCTGGCGCTGCTCGGATCGCAACTGGGTGCGTCCCTGGCGCGCGGCCTTGGTCGCCAGCGGGATCACCTGAATCGCGCCGCCCTCGGTCTGGGACGGAATGTTCCCGGCACCGAACGATGCCGCGGAAACATCGGACTGCTGGCGCAACGCCTGGATTCGGCCGTCCGCGAACAGCATCGGCAGCGACTGAGCGCACTGGAAAAGCTTGCGGCGGCACTCGCTCATCTGAATCCGGAGGCGACACTGGCAAGAGGTTTTTCCATCGTCCGCGACGCCGGCGGCAGGCTGATCACAGATGCTTCAAGCTTGCATGCCGGCCAGACAGTAAGCCTCCATCTGGCCCGTGGCGGTGCCGAAGCCGCCATCCTCACGAGCAGCCCGGAGCAGGGTCCGGTTGCCACCTGATCTATTCTTGACTATAGTAGTCAACTTTACAGCTTTCCACCCTCACTGCAACAGGAGAACCACCATGGAACATACCCTCCCCCCCCTGCCCTACGCCATGGATGCACTGGCCCCGCACATTTCTAAGGAAACCTTCGAATACCACTATGGCAAGCACCATCAGGCCTATGCGACCAACCTCAACAACCTGATCAAGGGTACCGAGTACGAAACGCTCGACCTTGAAGCCATCGTCAAGAAAGCCCCGGCCGGCGGCATTTTCAACAACTCGGCCCAGGTCTGGAATCACAGCTTTTTCTGGAACAGCATGAAAGTCGGCGGTGGCGGCACGCCGACCGGCGCCCTGGCCGATGCGATCAACAAGAAATGGGGCAGCTTCGACGAGTTCAAGAAAGCCTTCCAGACCTCCGCCGTCGGCAATTTCGGCTCCGGCTGGACCTGGCTCGTGAAAAAACCCGACGGTTCGGTCGATATCGTCAATACCTCGGGCGCCGGCACGCCGCTGAACACCGACAACAAGGCGCTGCTGACCATCGACGTCTGGGAACACGCTTATTACATCGACTACCGCAATGCGCGGCCCAAGTTTGTCGAAACCTTCCTGGCTTCCTTGGCGAACTGGGATTTCGCGGCAAGGAATTTCGGCTGAGCGCGGCAGGAACGCGACCGGGTCGAAATCAGCGAGGGGCGCCGCGAGGCGCCCTTTGTCATCGGATCAGCGGGGAGTCGGCATGGAATCCAGGATCACCGAGCTCGAAATCAAGCTGGGCCTCAGCGAGGACCATCTCGAAGAACTCAATCGCACGGTATTTCGCCAGCAGCAGCAAATCGACCTGCTGCAGGCGCAAATTCGCGAGTTGTACCAGTTACTGCAACCGGCGGCGCCCGGCGAAGTGCGAAACCCGCGCGACGAAATCCCGCCGCATTACTGAAAGCTGAGTTTTAACGTCCTGCGGGCGCCTTGTCGATTCCGCCGATCGCGAATCCGGCCCCCAGGCCGCGACTCCGGAACCAGCCCAGGTTCATTTCCAGGGCATAGCGCGCGGGCTTGGCGGCGCAATGGTTGTCCTCGGTTTTCGGCTGCATCTCCTCGACATTGAGGATCCGGCCTTTTTCGTCCAGGAAAGCCACCGACAGCGGCACCAGCGTATTGCGCATCCACATGCAGTGTTTCGCGCTGTCCGTAAACACGAACAGCATGCCGCGATGGGACGGCATCGAGGTACGCAGCATCATTCCGGTTTGCCTGCTCTCCGGTGTGGCCGCGACCTCCGCTTCGATCCGGTGCATTCCCGCGGACAACTCGAGAAGCGGCAACTGCGGCTGTTGGGCCCATCCGGGAACCGCAATGGAAATGAATACCGCCGAAAACCCTGCCCGCACCAGAATCATGATCCCTCGTAAATACATGGTCAAGTGGCCTTTTGGAACTGAAACAGGTCAAAAAAGACCGGTGCCGGGTCGGCGGCTACGCATGGAATACTATACCTAATCAACAGCTTGACTCGTCTTTTCGGATCCATAGGCAAAAAAATAGCAGGTTTCCCTGCCATTTTTGTCCCGAACTGCGGGAATTACTTCTTGGCGGCCGGAGCGTCAGCCTTCTTCTCAGCCATCGGAGCGTCAGCCTTCTTCTCAGCCTTAGGAGCGTCAGCCTTGGCCATCTTCTCTTTCTTGGCCTTCTTTTCAGTCTTGGCGGGAGCAGCGTCAGCCTTCTTCTCAGCCTTAGGAGCATCAGCCTTAGGAGCATCAGCCTTGGCAGCTGGAGCAGCGGCAGCCGGAGCAGCAGCCTTGGCAGCCGGAGCAGCAGCGGCCGGAGCGGCAGCAGGCTTGGCAGCATCGGCGGCGAAAACGGAGGTGGCGATCAGGCCGGCAAACAGGGTAACGAGAAGCTTGCTCATGGTGTTTCCTTTAATTTAAGTTTAGGTAGGGTGTTGTTAACACCACGATTTTTCGAGGCGTTAGGGACATTAACGCGCCGCCTTGCATCCGGTTGACCTGAAAGCTCGATTTCACGCCACTGTCCCGGCAAAAGCCCGGCCAGCGTCCAATCGCCCACCGCCCACCGAATCAGCCTGAGAGTCGGAAATCCGGCTTTCGCCGTCATGCGCCTGATTTGGCGGTTTTTTCCTTCCCGCAGAACGACTTCCAGCCAACTGGTCGGAATCGCCGCACGATACCGGATCGGTGGAATTCGCTCCCAAAGCCCCTGTGGTTCGGCAACAAGACGCGCCTGGCACGGTCGCGTACGGAAATCGCCAAGGTCGACCCCGGCGGATAGTTGCCGGAGCGCCTCATCCGTGGGTAGCCCCTCAACCTGAACCCGGTAGTTCTTGGCAAGTTTGTGGCGGGGATCGGCAATCCGCGCCTGCACCGCTCCATCGTCGGTCAATACGACCAAACCTTCGGAATCGGCATCCAGCCGTCCGGCAGCATAAACCTTGGGGATCGGGATAAAGTCCGCCAGCGTCGGACGCCCGGCCGCATCGGTAAACTGGGTCAGTACGCCGTAGGGCTTGTTGAACAGTATGAGGCGGCTCAAACCGTTTGGCCACCGCTGAAAGCATTGCAAAAGCGCAGCGCGTCGGGATAGGGAAAGAAGTCCTGCATCGCTCCCCCGCGGATCTGTTCCTGCGTGTTCTGCCAGAACCCGGCATCGAACAGATCGGCGTGGTAGCGCATGAACGCTTCCCGGATCTTGTCCGAAACCAGCAGGAAGGTCTCGAATTCCTCGGGAAACACGTCCATCCTGGAAACCGAGTACCAGGCTTCGCCCGACATTTCCGCTTCAAAATTCGGCGGCGGCGGAATGCGCCGGAACTTGCAATCGGTCATGTACTCGATTTCGTCGTAGTCGTAAAACACGACGCGACCGTAACGCGTGACGCCAAAGTTCTTCCAGAGCAAGTCGCCGGGAAAGATATTGGCAATCGCCAGTTCGCGGATCGCATTGCCATACTCGCGTACAACCTCCTCGATCAGGTCATTGCGCCCGGCTTTCTCGGCTTTCTCGAGGTAGAGGTTGAGCGGCTCCATGCGCCGCTCGATGTAAAGGTGCTCGATGATAAGGTCGTCGCCATCCTCTTCGATCAGGGACGGAACCTCTTTGTAGAGTTCGTCGATCAGTTCCTGCGAAAAACGCTTGCGCGGCAGGGCGACTTTGGAGAACTCCAGCGTATCGGCCATGCGACCGACGCGATCCACCTGCTTCACCAGTTGGTACTTGCGCCGCACGGTGTCGTGGTCGACTTCCTTCGAACTGCCGAACACATCCTTGATCACCTTGAACACGTACGGGTAGGACGGCAAGGTGAAAACCAGCATGACCAGCCCACGGATGCCGGGGGCAACGATGAACTGGTCGGCGGAATGATGCAGATGGAAGATCAGGTCGCGGAAGAACATCGTCTTGCCCTGCTTGCCCAACCCGAGCATGGTGTACAACTCGGAGCGCGGCTTGTTGGGCATGATCGAGCGCAGAAACTGGACATAGCCGGAAGGCACTTCCATGTCGACCATGAAGTAGGCGCGCGACAGGGAAAACAGGACGCCGATCCGCCATGCGTCGAGGATCACGGTATCGAGAAGCAGTTTGCCTTCCGCCGAGTGAAGCACCGGGACCGCGAACGGATACTCGAAAGCGCCGTTCACGGCCTTGCCGATCACGTAGGCGCCCTTGTTGCGATAGAAGGCCGAGTTGAGAACCTGTATCTGCAGGTTGGCTTCGCGCGCGGGTATCGCGCCGAGATGCGATCCGATGCCGCGCAAAACGAAATCGACATCGCGCTCCAGGTCCTCGAACTCCAGCGTCCATTCGAAATCCAGGAACATCTGGAGGATCGAGGCGCGGAAGCCAGCCTGGTTGGGGTAGTAACAACGATAGGTTGGCGGATCGGACTCGATGTACTCCGTGGAAACCGCCGGCCGCACGAAAATGAAATCATTATGAAAATAGGTGCGGTGCAGGATCTGGCAGAACACCGAATTGAAGAATGTTTCCGCCAGTTCGGGCTGCTTGTGGTTGGTCAACAAGCCGATGAACTGGAGCTTGGCCTGTTGCCAGACGGCATCATTCAAATCGTCGGCATGGAACTCGCGATGCAGCCTCTCGGTGGTTTCCCTGACGCGATCATCGTAGAACTGGATGCGATCGCGCACCGCCTGCTGGCCCATCTGCCAGCGGGCCTGCTCGAAACGCTGCTTGGCGAGCGCGGAGCTCTCGTGAAAGAGACGGTAGTGTCTGTTGAAGCCGTCCACCAGAACATTGGCGATGGATTCGGCGATCAGGTCATCAGAGGCGCCGGCAGGCATGGTGGTAATCCCGTTGAGCTCAAGCCAGGTAATTCTAACAGCGGGCGATGCGGCATCCGGAGCCGGCGGACGACTGGAGCACGGTGCACTTTTGGAGCATAATCGCCGGCGATTCATCCCGCATCCCTTTCGCTTCCCGACAACCATCAATAAATGGAGCAGGCATGAGCACATCCCTGATCAAGGTTCCCGCACAAGGCCAGAAAATCATTCCGGGCCAGCCGATCCCCGACAATCCTGTCATCCCCTTCATCGAGGGCGATGGCATTGGCGTGGACATCACGCCGGTGATGCAGAAGGTGGTCGATGCAGCCGTGCAGAAGTCCTACGGGGGCAAGCGCAAGATTTCATGGATGGAGGTGTATGCCGGGGAAAAGGCGACCCGGCTTTATGGTCCCGACGTCTGGCTGCCGGCGGAAACCATTACGGCATGCAAGGACTATTCGGTGTCGATCAAGGGACCGCTGACCACCCCGGTGGGCGGTGGCATCCGTTCGCTGAACGTCGCCTTGCGCCAGGAGATGGACCTTTACCAGTGTGTGCGCCCGGTACGCTATTTCAAGGGCATCCCCTCGCCGCTGAAAGATCCGAGCAAGACCGACATGGTAATTTTCCGCGAGAACACCGAAGACATTTACTGCGGCGTTGAATGGCAGGCCGAATCGGCGCCCGCCAAAAGACTCATCAAGTTCCTGCAGGAAGAGATGGGCGTCACCAAGATTCGCTTCCCCGGCACTTCGGGCATAGGCATCAAGCCGGTGTCGCGAGAAGGCACAGAGCGCCTGGTCCGTGCCGCAATCAAGTACGCGATTGCCAACAAGCGCAAGTCGGTCACCATCGTGCACAAGGGCAACATCATGAAGTACACGGAAGGCGCCTTCCGTGACTGGGGCTATGCGTTGGCGAAAAACGAGTTCGGCGGTGTCGAAATCGACGGCGGGCCCTGGCTCAAGCTACCCAACGGCATCGTCATCAAGGACGCCATCGCTGACGCATTCCTGCAGCAGATTCTGTTGCGCCCTGCCGAGTATGACGTCATCGCCACGCTCAACCTGAACGGCGACTACATATCCGATGCGCTGGCCGCCCAGGTGGGCGGCATCGGCATCGCCCCGGGCGCCAACATCTCGGATCTGTACGCCTGTTTCGAAGCAACGCACGGCACGGCACCGAAATATGCGGGCAAGGACTACGTGAACCCCGGCTCCCTGATCCTCTCCGCAGAGATGATGCTGCGCCACATGGGCTGGACGGAAGCGGCGGAGCTCATCATCAAGTCGATGGAAGCCGCGATCGGCGACAAAGTCGTAACCTATGACTTCGCCCGTCTGATGGAAGGCGCCAGCGAAGTGAAATGCTCCGCGTTCGGTCAGGCAATGATTGACCGCATGTAGGCGACAAACAAGCGCCAAACGAAAAAAGCCCGTCCGATAGCGATATCGGGCGGGCTTTGATTTTTCGGAACCGGTATGACCCGGAACCGAAAATGTCAGGACATCAGGGCTTCTGAATGTTCGACGCTTGCTTGCCCTTGGGGCCTTGCACCACGTCGAAAGTCACCTTGTCGCCTTCTTTCAGCGACTTGAAGCCGGCCATGTTGATGGCCGAGAAATGCGCGAAAAGGTCTTCGCTGCCATCATCCGGGGTAATAAAACCAAAACCTTTGGCGTCGTTGAACCACTTAACAGTACCAGTTGCCATGTAAC
>JBIKKY010000018.1:0-52749 GCA_044360105.1 Sulfuritalea sp. | reverse complement strand
CGACCACGCAGGCCGGATCGAGGTCGTGGTCGAGCCCTGTCCGGGCTGGGCCACGCATGTCGAAATGCTGCAGCTGGATGATCCGGCGCTGGCGGCCGACATCCGCGCCCGCATCGAGCCGCTGCTGGCCCAAGGCGTCGACCGCATCGTCCTCGGTTGCACGCATTACAGCTTTCTCGCGCCGCTGCTGCGACAAGTCATCGGCACGCGCGCGCAGCTGGTCGATGTCGCCGACGCGGTGGCACGCCAGACACGGCGCCTGGCGGCGGATCTTGCCCACGGTTCGGGCCGGCTGCTGCTGCAGGCTTCGGCACATCCCGAGCGCCTGCACGCCGCCCTGCCCCGGCTGCATCTGGGTCACATCGCCGCACGCGTGGCCTGAAAGCGGGAGGACCGGACCCGAAGTGCACTTCCGCCGGCGCGGCAAAAGCGCCGGTCATGAAGCGGCGCCGGCCGGAGACTTACCCCGGCAGATCCTTGATGACATCGCCGAACGTCACCACCCGGTTCCGGCCATTGTGCTTGGCCAGGTAGAGCGCCTCGTCCGAGCACCGAATCAGGCCCTCGGCCGAACTGGAATGCAAAGGCGTCCCGGCGATGCCGATCGAGGTCGTGATCCGGATGCGGTGGTCGCCAAACGAAATCGGGGTACTTTCGAAAAGCCGCAACAGGTATTCGCCGCGCGCGCGCGCGATATCCAGCGGCATTTTCGGCAAAACGAGCAGGAATTCCTCGCCGCCGTAGCGACAGACGATGTCCTCGGTGCGGGCGCTGTCCTGCAGCATCCGGCTGAAAACCCGCAGCACCTCGTCGCCGGCCTGGTGGCCGTAGGTGTCGTTGATAAGCTTGAAATGATCGATGTCCAGCAGCAACATGGTCATCGGCGTGCCTTCGCGCTTGCAGCGGGCCATTTCGCGTTCCAGCGTGCCCTCCAGGTAGCGGCGGTTGAACAAGCCGGTGAGCGAATCGCGGTTGGCCTGATCGCGGAGCTTTTCCTGCAAATCGTGAATCTTGCTGATCTGCTCATGCAATGCGGCGTTCGCATCCTCGAGAATATGTTTCTGCAAGGCGACGGCGCCCTGTACCTCCTGCAGCCGGCGGATATAGGTGAAGAACTGGACCCCCATCAGCGCCAGGTAGATTGCCAGACCGATGATGGATGCGAGCGTCACCAGCCCGTCGGTGTCGGTGGACAGCCGGAAGGCGATCACCGTGGTGGACGCCAGGGCGCCGCTGAGGAGCGCCACCGGGCAGATCAGGATGCCGGGCAAGCCGCGCATGATGGTGTGGTTCAGCAGTGTCGCGAGGAACAGGGCGACCGTGATCCATAGCGGCAATCCGAGTCCCGCGGCCCAGGCGCCGGACAACACCGCGTCGACGATCAGGTTGTCGAGTTCGGCCTTTTCGGGTTCCGCCGAGCGCCGCGCCCGCCACTGCATCAGGTGCGGATAGACCACGAACTGGAGCAGGAAGATGCTCCAGAACAGAGCGCCGGGGCTGCGCGGCAGGACATGCAGGGCGATCGGTATCCCGATCAGGACAAACGCCGCAACCCGCACCCGGTAGCTGTTCACAGCGACCCAATGGTGCGTATTCACGAAATCCCGCGCGACTGAGCTCACACCTGATCCTTCATTCAAATTCCTGTTCGAGTCCGCCGCCACGCATCGCCATTCAACCCCGCACGGCGTGGATCACCCCCGGGACTTCATGCAGCAAGGATAACACCCTGCCGAGTATTCCGGTGGCAGGCAGTTCGACGACGAAGTTCATGCGGGCGACGCCGCCGCGCGACTGCGTCCGCACCGCAGTGACGTTGATCTTCTCGCGCGACAGGATGTCGGAGATGTCGCGCAGCAGGCCCTGGCGGTCGGTGGCGTCCACCGCCAGGTCGATCGGATAGACCGCACCTGCCTGCTCCCCCCACTCGGTACCGATCACGCGTTCGGGATTGCGCGCCGCCATGTTGCGAAAGTTGACGCACTCGACGCGATGGATCGAGATGCCCTTGCCGCGGGTGACGAAGCCGGTGATCGCATCGGGTGGCATCGGCTTGCAGCACTTGCCCATCTGCGTCAGCAGCTTGTCCACGCCCACCACCAGGATCCGGCTGTCGCCGGCACGGCTTTTTCGCGTGTGGATTTCCGGCTCGGGCGGCACGTCCTCGGCGACACCACGCAAGGCGGCATCGATCGCCCGCATGCCGATTTCGCCGTGGGCCGCCGCAAGAAACAGCGCATCCGCGCTCTTCAGCCCGAGCTTGGCGGCGAGGTCGTCCAGGTTGGCCTGGGTCTGCCCTTCGCGCTGCAACTCGCGCATGACGAGCCCGCGTCCCTGCGTCAGCAATTCTGCCTCATCCTGGGCCGCAAACCATTGCTTGACCTTGGTCCGCGCGCGCGAGGTGGCGAGATAAGCCTGCGCAGGATTCAGCCAGTCGCGCGACGGCCCGCCGCTCTTGATGCTGAGGATTTCCACGCGCTGGCCGCTGCGCAGGGGAGTGTTGAGCGACGTCATGTGGCCGTCGATCTTCGCCCCGCGACAGCGGTGACCGAGGTCGGTATGCAGCCGGTAGGCAAAATCCAGCGGGGTGGCACCGCGCGGCAGATCGATCACCTTGTCCTGCGGCGTCAGGACATAAATCGTGTCATCCAGCGCCGCACGCTTGAACTGCTGCACCCATTCGGCGGAATCGGCGATTTCATCGCGCCAGGAGAGCAACTGCCGCAGCCAGGCGATCTTGTCGTCGTAGGCGCCGCCGGCCTTGGCCGAACCGCCAGCTTCCTTGTAGCGCCAGTGTGCCGCCACGCCCAGCTCGGCGTGCTCGTGCATCTCGCGGGTGCGTATCTGCACCTCCAGAGAGCGGCCGTCCCCGTCTTCGACGGCGGTATGCAGCGAGCGGTAGAAATTGCCCTTGGGGTGGGATATGTAGTCGTCGAACTCGCCGTGGATCGGTTGCCACAGGTGATGCACGATGCCCAGCGCCGTGTAGCAATCCTTGATGTCATCGACGATGATGCGTACCGCACGCACGTCGTACACTTCGGCAAAGTCGATATTCTTGCCGCGCATCTTGTTCCAGATGCTGAAGATGTGCTTGGGCCGGCCATGGACCTCGGCGCGAACGCCGGCGGCGGCCATCTCGGACTGCAGGCGCCCGACCGCAGCGGCGATGAAGCCTTCGCGCTCCGAGCGCTTTTCATCGAGCATCGTCGCGATCTGCTTGTAGGTTTCCGGTTCCAGGTAGCGGAAGGACAGGTCCTCGAGCTCCCACTTCACGTGCCAGATGCCCAGGCGATTGGCCAGCGGTGCGTAGATCAGCTGGCTTTCCTGCGCCATTTCCTCGCGCATCGCGCCAGGGCGGTTGTTGAGGAAACGCAGGGTCTGTACACGGCTCGCCAGGCGCAGCAGAACGACGCGGATGTCATCGACCATCGCCAGCAGCATCTTGCGCAGGATCTCGGTCTGCGCCTTGACCCCGGTCACGCCTTCGGCGGCCGCAGCGCGCGTCAGCGGCCGCAGGCTGCCAAGGCGGTGCAGGCCCGCCACCAGTCCGGCCACCGTGTCGCCAAAGCCGACTTTCAGGCGCTCATTGCAGTCCTCGACATGATCGCTGGCCGCGAACAGCACAGCGGCGATCCGCGCATCGGCATCAAGGTCGAGCGAAGCCACGATCAGGGCCATGCCCAGGGCATGTTGCAGAATGGGTTCGCCGGTACCGAGCAGTTTTTCACCGTAGGCTTCGCGCGCCAGCGCCAGGGCGGCGACCACGCGTTCCGCCGCCGCGCCGGGCAGACCCAGGCACAACTGCGACAGCGCGTCGGCTTCGCCATCAGACTGCCGGAGGGAATGCACCACGGAGACCATGCTCAAATTATCCCATGCGGCGCATAATCCGCCGTCAATGAGAACGTCACACCCAATTCCCCCCTGCCGGCTGCCGGCACCGGCCCGGCTGTTCCGCGCCGGCAGACATCTCAAGCCGCGGGGGCTGAAGTGATACGCAAGCTCATTGCCTGGTGGCGCCGCCGTCAGGGTGATCGCCTCCGGATCGACGATTCGCTTTGGCATCAAGTCGAAGCCGGCCTGCCCTTTCTCGGCCACCTCACGCCCGACGACCATGCCCGCCTGCGCCTGCTTGCCCGCCAGTTCATCGCCGAAAAGCAGTGGAGCGGCGCCCAGGGACTGCATCTGACGCCACGCATCCAGCTCACCATCGCGCTCCAGGCCTGCCTGCCGATCCTGCACCTCGGTCTCGACTGGTATGCCGGCTGGGTCGGCATCGTGGTCTATCCGGGCGATTTCGTCATCCCGCGCCGCCTGCTCGACGAGGACGGTGTGGTGCACGAGTTCGACGACGAGGTCATGGGCGAGGCCTGGTACGGCGGCCCGGTGCTGATTTCCTGGTTCGACCATGCCGACGACGCTGACGGCATCAACGTCGTGATCCACGAGTTCGCGCACAAGCTGGACATGAAAAGCGGCGACGCCGACGGCCTGCCGCCATTGCATGCAGGCATGTCGCGACAGGGCTGGATCGACGTCATGAACGCGGCTTTCGATGACTTCCAGCGGCGCGTCGATGGCGGCGAGGAAACGCCCCTCGATCCCTATGGCGCCGAACTGCCGACCGAGTTTTTCGCCGTCGCCAGCGAGGCCTTTTTCGAAACCCCGGAATTGCTCAATGGCGAGTACCCGGGGGTTTATGGGCAATTGCGCAGTTTTTACCGCCAGGATCCGCTGCAGAAACCCGACCTGCTTTGAGAGAAGCGGCTGCCTTGCCACGGCCGCTATGCCGCAGACGGGATGGAAGCCATAAAAAAACGGAGCCCGCGGGCTCCGTCTCTCGTCGTCCCGTGGCCTGGAACCGAGTATTCGGCGTCAGGCTCCGAGGGGACTTCACTGCGAATTCGGGTGGGGTGACCGATGGGGCTCGAACCCACGACAACCGGAATCACAATCCGGGACTCTACCAACTGAGCTACGGCCACCACCGAAACTACACACAGTCCGGAAGCATGTCCCAGTCTGGCGAGGGGCGAATTATGGGAGATGACGGGAAAAGAATCAAGCCTTGGCCCGGGGCGACACCGGTTCGGCCGGGATGCCGGAAAACCCGCCGACCGCTACGTCGCCTGCCCCGACTTGAGTCGCTCGACGAGCGCTGACATTTCGCGCAGGTCGGCTTCCAGCTTGCGGTTCCGTTCGCTCAGGACCCGTGTCCGCTCCAGCACCTGCCGCTCGAGTTCCTGATTGGTGCGGCGCAGCTCGGCCAGCAGGTGGCGCTCCGAATCGGTCATATCCACCGTCACATCTTGCAGCAGTGCGGCCGCCACGCGCTTGTCGAGGTCCGGACCCGCCACATTGAGCTGATGCGCCATGGCCTTGTCCACGACCACGATGTGGTGCAGCAGCCAATGCACGAGATATTCAATCAGGGTCGCCGTAACGTTGCGTTGCTCTTTCTCGAAATCACGGGTCAAATCCTTGAGAACGCTGCGAAAATAGGCATGTTCGCCCAGATGCCGCGCAACCAGCTCCTGCGAACAGCCGCCGCCGGCCATCAGGCGTTCTTCGAAAGCGAAGTGATCCCGCACGTAGTCATTGAGGTCGGCCAGCAGCCGGCGTACGGAATCCGCGGGAAAATCGCCGCGGGTGCTGGCGTCAAGGGAGTTGATCATGCCCACCAAGGCCTTGTGCTGCTCGTCGATTTCGTCGATGCCCAGAGCAAATTCACTGCTCCACGCGATGATATGCATGTCCCATCTCCTCGATGCCTGGCTCGCGGCTCTGGGGTGCCGCCGCAAACGCTGCTATTCTTGTCCGGCGCCAGCGCCTTGATGTGCCGCGTTGTCGCAAGCCTACTACGCGTTGCAGCAGCGGTCAAAATTCCGGCCTGCGACCTACCCGAATGCTCCGCTGGCTTTGGCCGGCCGGCCTGATGTTCCCGCTACCTGTTCGGACACCGGCGTGGCGGTTTGGTTCGACTGAATTTTCCAATTTCATCTGCAAACTGCGCAACATGCTCGACATCCTCTACCGCGACGACTGGCTGGTCGCCATCGACAAACCTGCCGGCCTCCTGGTCCATCGCAGCGACATCGACCGCCACGAAACGCGCTTCGCCGTGCAATTGCTGCGCGACCAGATCGGCCGGCGTGTGCATCCTCTGCACCGGCTCGACAAAGGCACCTCGGGCGTGCTGTTGTTCGCCCTCGATGCCGCCAGCGCGCGCGAGGTCGGCGGCCAGTTTCAACGCGACGAAGTGAACAAGCGCTACCTCGCCATCGTCCGCGGCTGGCCGCCCGAATCCTGCGTGATCGACCATCCTTTATCACGGCAATTCGACGACTACGGCCGCAAGTTCGGCGCCGGCAGGCCGACCGAAGCGCTGCCCGCGGTGACGGAGTTTCGTCGCCTGGCGACCATCGAATGGCCCGAGGCGGTCGACCGCTACCCCACCTCGCGCTATGCGCTGGTGGAACTGGCGCCGAAAACCGGCCGCCAGCACCAGTTGCGCCGCCACATGAAGCACATATCCCATCCCATCATCGGCGACGCCACCTGGGGCAAGGGCATCCACAACCGCTTCTTCCAGCAGCGTTTCGGCTGCGGGCGCATGTTGCTGGCCTGTACACAGCTTGATCTGCGGCATCCGCAGGATGGACGGCGTCTATCAATCACGGCGCCGCTGGAGCCCGGCTTTGCCAGCACGGTCAGTGCGCTGGGTTGGGGCGCGATTGTCCTGTAGCGCTGCACGACGGCGCCGGCAGGCAGCCGCAAAAAGTCGGCGTCGGCGACACGGCGACGATGCCCCATGGCCAATCAAAAGCGCCTGTCGAAGCAATATCCGGCACCAAACCTTGCCTGTCTGGCGATTCCGCCCGTCTTCGAGGCAAACGGCAGCGCCGCCAGGCAACATGCTGACACCGCTGCCGGATTAGTAGACAATCGCGGTTCGCCAACAACCCGAAAGGTATGCGGAGTTTTTTTCCGCATCATGAGTTATCGCATTTTGGCTGATCGCAAGCCTGCCACCCAGGGGGCCTGCGGCCAGGTCTCCCTCCCGACAGCGGTGATGCGTCCGCCATCCCGTAGCGGTGCTTGGGCCTGCCTACCCCCTCGCTCGTATGTCCGCCACGTTGCCCGCTACAGGGTTTCGACGTGCTCCGGCTCGTCCGCAGCGACCAGATTTTTCGAATAATTTCCGGATCCGACCATGGAAGCCATTTTCCTGATTGCCCTTGTACTGCTTAATGGCGCCTTCGCCATGTCCGAGATCGCCCTGGTCACGGCACGTCGCGGCCGCCTTGCCCGCCTGGCCGAGGACGGCGACGGGGCAGCGGTTGTGGCGATGCAACTGCATGACGAGCCGACCCGGTTCCTGTCCACCATCCAGATCGGGATCACATCCATCGGCATCCTCAACGGCATTGTCGGCGAGGCCGTGCTGGCAGCACCTTTTGCAATCTGGCTGCACGGGCTTGGCCTCGATGAAGAGTTGAGCCAGATTGCCGCCACCGCGCTCGTCGTCATCGTGATCACCTACGTCTCGATTGTCGTCGGCGAGCTGGTGCCGAAACGCATCGCCCAGTTCAATCCGGAAGGCATCGCGCGACTGGTGGCGAGACCGATGCGGTTTCTTGCCCTTTTCACCCGGCCATTCGTGCACCTGCTCTCGTTTTCGACCGACACGATCCTGCGCCTGATGGGGCAGAAGGAGCAGCCGGGCCAGGGTGTGACCGAGGAAGAGATCCACGCCATGATCGAAGAAGGATCGGAGGCCGGCCTGATCGAACAGCAGGAGCGCGAGATGGTGCGCAACGTCTTTCGCCTGGATGACCGGCAGATCGGGTCTCTGATGATTCCGCGTGCCGACATCGTTTACCTTGATGTCGATCGGCCGCTCGAAGAAAACATGCTGGAGATTGCATCTTCCGACCACTCGCGCTTCCCTGTCTGCCGTGGCGGACTCCATGACGTACTGGGCATCGTCAATGCCAAGCAGCTCCTGAACCAGAAAATCAAGGGAGCCGACACCAACCTGGCCGCCCAGCTTCAGCCTGCCGTTTTCGTTCCGGAAACCCTGAACGGCATGGATCTGCTCGGACACTTCCGGGCATCGGGCATGCAGATGGTGCTTGTGGTCGACGAGTACGGCGAGATACAGGGTCTGGTGACCCTGCAGGACGTGCTCGAGGCCGTGACCGGCGAGTTCCAGCCGCGCAACCAGGAAGATGCCTGGGCGGTCCAGCGCGAAGATGGCTCATGGCTGCTCGATGGCCTGATCCCGATTCCGGAACTCAAGGACCGACTCGAACTCAAGTCCGTTCCGGAGGAAGACAAGAACCGGTATCACACCTTGAGCGGCCTGATGATGTGGCTGCTCGGGCGCCTGCCCCGAACCGGCGATATCGCCGCCTGGGAGAATTGGCAACTGGAAGTCGTAGATCTCGATGGCAAGCGCGTGGACAAGGTGCTTGCCTCTTCAAGGCCGGAACCCCTTGAATCTGCACAAAACGCAGAGGAAAGCCAAATCAGCACGGGGAATTCTTAGCCTGGTGATTCGAAAAGTCGGCGCCGGCGACACGGCGCCGACGCCGCTTCCGCGTAAGATGGCGCCCTTTCCGCGCTTGCCCCTTTTGGACAAGCACGCCGCCTTGCCGGTAATTCGCCATGTCCGCTGACCTCATTCCCCTGCTTTCCGCCGCGCTCGATGCACGGGCCGAGCTTCTGCCGCGACTGCACGCCGGGCAGACCGATGCCTATCGCCTGTTCCACGGCAGCGTCGAGGGTCATCCCGGCCTGACCATCGACCGCTATGGCGAACTGCTGTTGGTGCAGTGCTTCCACAGCCCCCTGGCGCCGGACGCCCTGGCCGCGATCGCGGCTTTCTATGCCGCCCGCCTGCCCGGCCTGGTGCTGGTCTACAACGATCGCAGCCACGCCAATTCGCGCATCGGCAATCCGCTGCCGCCGGACCAGCTCGAAGCAGCGATGATGCCGCGCGAAATGCACGAGATGGGCGTCACCTACCGCATCGCGGGGCGCCACGCCGGGCAGGACCCGTGGCTGTTCCTTGACCTGCGCGCCGCGCGGCGGCGGGTGATGCAGGAGGCGCCGGGCAAGTCGCTGCTCAACCTCTTCGCCTACACCGGCGGCGTCGGCATCGCGGCGGCCAAGGCCGGCGCGCGCTTCGTGGTCAATGTCGACTTCGCCGATTCCAGCATCATGATCGGCAAGGAAAACGTGCGCCTGAACGAACTCCCGGTGCGTCCGCGCTTCGTCAAGTCAGATGCCTTCGCCGCGATGCGCCAGTACGCAGGGCTGGGCCAGCCCGGGCGGGTACGCGGCAAGCTCATGCCGCCCTTCCCCAAGCTGGAGGCGCAGGCCTTCGACCTGGTTTTCCTCGATCCGCCGCGTTACGCCAAGAGCGCCTTCGGCGTGGTGGACCTGGTCAATGACTACGCCTCGGTGTTCAAGCCGGCCCTGCTCTGCGTCGCCGAGGGCGGCACGCTGATCTGCACCAACAACGTCGCCGACGTGAAACGCGACGCATGGCTGGATCAGCTGCAGCGCAGCGCGGCCAAGGCCGGCAGGCCGATCCGCGACATGGAATGGATCCTGCCGGAGGCCGACTTTCCGAGTTCCGACGGCCAGCCGCCGTTGAAGATCGCCCTGTTGCGGGTCTAAGTATCGATATTTACGGGCTATTTTGTCCGGACTCAGGCATAATGCGCGGTTCTCCGGCCGCTTGATCCTTCGCGGCCCGCCTTTCCCTCGAAATTCCCTGCCCCGCGCAGGTACGCCATGACTACCTCCCCAGACCTTAATGCCGCCGGGTTCGACACCCTCGGGCTTGCCCAACCATTGCTCAAGGCGCTCGCCGATGTCGGCTACGAGACGCCCTCGCCGATCCAGGCCGCCTGCATCCCCGTGCTGCTGGCCGGCCACGACCTGCTCGGCGAAGCGCAGACCGGCACCGGCAAGACCGCCGCCTTCGCCCTGCCGCTGCTGCAGAAAATCGACATCAAGCGTGCCGTGCCGCAGGCGCTGATCCTGACGCCGACCCGCGAACTGGCGATCCAGGTCGCGGAAGCCCTGCAGAAGTACGCCCACCACATGCCCGGCTTCCACGTGCTGCCGATCTATGGCGGGCAGAGCATGGTGGTGCAGTTGCGCGCACTGTCGCGCGGCACCCACGTCATCGTCGGCACGCCGGGCCGTGTCATGGACCACCTCGAACGCAAGAGCCTGGTGCTGAACAACCTGCAGACGCTGGTGCTGGACGAAGCCGACGAGATGCTGCGCATGGGCTTTATCGACGACGTCAAATGGATCCTCGAGCACACGCCGGCCGAGCGCCAGACGGCGCTGTTCTCGGCGACCATGCCGGACGTCATCCGCCGCGTGGCGCGCGAGCACCTGAGGGATCCCAAGGAAATCAAGATCCGCTCGGCCACGTCGACCGTGGTCACCACCAGCCAGTCCTACTGCCAGACCCATACCGGACAAAAGCTTGAAGCGCTGACGCGCATCCTCGAAGTGGAAGACGACTTCGACGCAGCGATCATCTTCGTGCGCACCAAGACCGCCACTGTCGAGCTGGCCGACAAGCTCGAAGCACGCGGCTATTCCGTCGCGGCGCTCAACGGCGACCTGACCCAGGGCTTGCGCGAACAGGTGATCGAGCGGCTCAAGGCCGGCACCATCGACATCGTTGTCGCCACCGACGTCGCCGCACGCGGTCTCGATGTGTCCCGTGTCAGCCATGTCATCAACTACGACGTGCCCTACGACACCGAGGCCTACGTGCATCGCATCGGCCGCACCGGCCGCGCCGGGCGCACCGGCCGCGCCATCCTGTTCCTGGCGCCGCGCGAGATGTACATGCTCAAGCTAATCGAGCGCGCCACCAAGCAGAAGATCACCGCACTGACGATGCCGACGCCGGGCGAGGTGGCCAACCGCCGCGTCGCGCAGTTCACGCAGCAGATCGTGGACATCATCAAGACCGAGAAGCTGGATTTCTTCTTCGATGTGGTGCGTCGCATGGAAGGCGAACAGGACATCGCCGCGCGCGAAATCGCCGCCGCGCTGGCCTGGCTGGCGACGCGCGAGCGTCCGCTGCAGATGCCCGGTGCCAACAACGACCACGCCCCGCGCGAAGCCGCCGCGACGCCGGCCGCCGTATCGCCAGCGCCGACTTTTACCCGCGACACCGAACGCAAGCCTGCCAGAGCCAGCACCAAACCACCCGAAAGCCATCCGGACGCCGAACCGCCCCGCGAGCGCCCAGTCAAGGCAGGGCGCAGCGACACGCCGGTCAAGCAGCGCAGTTTCGCCGACGGCGCCACGATGCAGCGCTACCGCATCGAAATCGGCCGCAACCAGGGTGTGCTGCCCAAGGAAATCGTCGGCGCCATCGCCAACGAAGCCGGCATCGCCGGCAAGGACATCGGCCAGATCAACTTGTTCGAGGACTACAGTTCGGTGGAATTGCCGGCCAATCTGTCGGACGATCTGATGGACATCCTGCGCCGCATCCGCGTGCGCCAGTTCGCGCTCAAGACGCGCGTCATGGAAGCCGGCGAATTCGTCGATACCCGCCCGCCGCGCCGTGCGCCGCCGGCCCGCGACAGCAAGAAGCCGGACTGGAAGAAGCCCGCCGGCGCCAAGCCCGAGTGGAAGAAGCGGGAACGCTAAGCTCCGCGACAGGCTTCAGTACGAGGAGAAATCATGGCCATTTACAGCCTCGGCGACCGCCAGCCCGTTCTCGGGCCTGATGCCTGGGTCGCCCCAAATGCAACAGTCATCGGCGACGTCCGCCTCGGCGACAACGCCAGCATCTGGTGGAACGCCGTCGTGCGCGGCGACAACGACACCATCACGATCGGCGCCGGCAGCAACATCCAGGACGGCTCGGTGCTGCATGTCGACGCCGGCGTACCGCTCACCATCGGCGCCAACGTCACCGTCGGCCATCAGGTGATGCTGCACGGCTGCACCATCGGCGACGAATCGCTGATCGGCATCAAGAGTGTGATCCTCAATCGGGCCGTCATCGGCCGCCACTGCATCATCGGCGCCAATTCGCTGATCCCCGAAGGCAAGGTGATCCCGGATCGCTCGCTGGTGATGGGTTCGCCGGGCAAGGTGGTACGCCAGCTCTCCGACGAGGAGGTAGCGCGCCTTGTGCCGGCGGCACAGGGCTACGTCGAAAACGCGCGGCGCTACCGCGCGCTGCTCGCGCAGACCGGCTGAGCTATTGCTGTGGGGCAGACTTCAGTCTGCCATGGCCGGCTGAAGCCAGCCCTACCGGGGCGTATGCCCTATCTCGCCGCCGGCGCTGACGGCGCCAGCGGGGCGTTCTGCGGTACCTGGACGAAGACTTCGCCTTCCTTGATCATGCCGAGCTCATAGCGTGCGCGTTCCTCGATGGCATCCAGGCCCGACTTGAGGTCGCGCACTTCGGCATCGAGGCCGGCATTGCGCTGCTCCAGTTTCTGGTTGACCTGGCGCTGCGCCTGCAGCTGGCGCTCGTAGTCCCAGACGCGGATCCAGCCGCCCTTGCCCAGCCACAACGGGTACTGCAGCAGGGCGATGAGGACGACCAGCGCCAGCGTCGGCCAATTCATTGCGGATCGCCGCGGGACCTACTTCCTGATGTTGTAGAAGGCGTCGAGACCCGGGTAGGTCGCCGTTTCGCCGAGGTCTTCCTCGATGCGCAGCAACTGGTTGTATTTGGCGATGCGATCCGAGCGGCTGAGCGACCCGGTCTTGATCTGCCCGGCGTTCAAGCCGACGGCGATGTCGGCGATGGTCGAATCCTCGGTTTCGCCGGACCGGTGCGAGATGACATTGGTGTAGCCAGCGCGCTTGGCCATCTCGACCGCGGCGAAAGTTTCGGTCAGCGTGCCGATCTGGTTGATCTTGATCAGGATGGAATTGGCGATGCCCTTCTGGATACCTTCCCGCAGGATCTTCGGGTTGGTGACGAAGAGGTCGTCGCCGACGATCTGCACGCGTTTGCCGAGCTTGTCGGTGAGCGTCTTCCAGCCTCCCCAGTCGCCCTCGGCCATGCCGTCCTCGATGCTGATGATCGGATAGCGGTCGGCCAGGGTCGCCAGATAGTCGGCGAAGGCTTCGGACGTCAGTTCGAGATTCTCCGAGGCGAGGATGTACTTGCCGTCCTTGTAGAACTCGGAGCTGGCGCAGTCGAGCCCCAGCACGACGTCCTGGCCCGGCGTGTAGCCGGCCGACTCGATCGCCCGCAGGATCAGTTCGATGGCTTCGTCGTTGCCGGAAACGTTGGGCGCGAAGCCGCCTTCGTCGCCGACCGTGGTCGGGTAACCCTTCTTGTCGACCAGTTTCTTGAGGTGCTGAAAAACTTCGGCGCCGCAGCGCAGCGCCTCGCGGAAGCTGACGGCGCCGACCGGCAGGATCATGAACTCCTGGATGTCGAGGTTGTTGTTGGCATGCGCCCCGCCGTTGATGACGTTCATCATCGGCACCGGCAGCGACATCGGGCCCGAGCCGCCGAAATAGCGGTACAGGGGCAGGCCGGCCTCTTCGGCCGCGGCCTTGGCCACCGCCATCGAGACGGCGAGCATGGCGTTGGCGCCCAGACGCGACTTGTTCTCGGTGCCGTCAAGCTCGATCAGCGCCATGTCGACGAAGGCCTGTTCCTCGGCATCGAGGCCGATGATGGCTTCCGAAATCTCGGTATTGACGTTCTCGACGGCCTGTACCACGCCCTTGCCCAGGTAGCGGGCGGGATCGCCGTCGCGCAGCTCGATGGCTTCGCGCGAACCGGTGGACGCGCCGGAAGGCACGGCGGCGCGGCCCATGACGCCGGATTCGAGCAGGACGTCGGCTTCTACGGTGGGATTGCCGCGTGAGTCGAGAATCTCGCGGGCGACGACATCAACGATTGCACTCATGATTTTTTCCTCGTGTTGAACTCAATAGCCTTCGACCAGCAGCATGTCGAAATCCGACACGCCCGCGCGCGCAGCACGCGCGGCTGCATATTCGGGAGAATCATAGAACTTTCTTGCGGCTTCCATGCCGGGAAATTCCAGCACCACCAGGCGCTGCGGCTGCCAGCTGCCTTCCAGGGTCTCATACGGCGCGCCGCGCACCAGGTAGCGGCCGCCGTAGTGCGCAACGGCGACCTGCGCCAGATTGCGGTATTCCGCCATCCTTGCCGGATCGCTGGAACGCGCATCCACCACCATGTAGGCGAGCTTCGTCATGCGAACATCGCCTTCCGCTTGATGAGTGCGTCGAGCTCCACCAGTTGTTCCAGCAGCGCTGCCATCTGCGGCAGCGGCCAGGCATTGGGACCGTCGGACATCGCCTTGGCGGGATCGGGATGGGTTTCCATGAACAGGCCGGCGACGCCGACGGCGACCGCGGCCCGGGCCAGTACCGGCACGAACTCGCGCTGACCACCGCTCCTGTCGCCCTGCCCGCCCGGCAGCTGCACCGAATGCGTGGCGTCGAACACAACCGGACAAGCGGTCTCCCGCATGATCGCCAGGCTGCGCATGTCGGATACCAGGTTGTTGTAGCCAAAGGAGGCACCGCGCTCGCAGACCATTATGGTGTTGGTGTCCACGTCGGCGCCACCCGCTGTTGCCACAATGGCTTCCTTCGCCTTCAGCACCACCTGCTTCATGTCGCCCGGCGCCATGAACTGGCCCTTCTTGATATTCACAGGCTTGCCCGAGGCGGCGCAGGCCTGGATGAAATCCGTCTGGCGGCAGAGGAAGGCCGGGGTCTGCAGCACATCGACGACGGCCGCAACCGCCGCCACTTCATGCTCGGCGTGGACGTCCGTCAGCACCGGTACGCCGATCTGCTTTCTGACGTCGGCGAGGATATCCAGCCCCTGCTCAATGCCCAGACCGCGGAAAGACTTGCCGGAGCTGCGGTTGGCCTTGTCGTAGGACGACTTGTAGATGAAATTGAGGCCCAGCTTGCGGCAGATGTCGCGCAATTGGCCTGCGGTATCGAGCGCCATCGCGCGCGATTCGATCACGCAGGGGCCGGCGATAAGGAACAGCGGTTGATCGAGGCCGACCCCAAAGCCGCACAGTTTCATGGCGCGGCTTTCAATTTGGTGCCGCAGAGCTTCATTGCTTCGCTTTCTGCTTCTCCAGCGCCGCCTGAACATAGGCGATGAACAACGGATGCCCCGTGCGCGGGTTGGAGGTGAATTCGGGGTGGAACTGCACGCCGACGAACCACGGGTGGGTTGCCGCCGGCAGTTCCATCATCTCGGGCAGGTCCTCGGTCGGCGTGCGTGCCGAAATCACCATGCCCGCGGCTTCGAGCTTCGGCACATAGGTGTTGTTGACCTCGTAGCGGTGGCGGTGCCTTTCGTTCACCTCGGCGCCGTAGATCTTCGCCGCCAGGGTGCCGGCCTTGATCGGGCAGCGCTGGGCCCCGAGGCGCATCGTGCCGCCGAGGTCGGAGCTGGCGTCGCGCTTTTCTACGCGCCCCTCGCGGTCCTGCCATTCGGTGATCAGCGCAACCACTGGGTGCGGCGTGTCGGCATCGAACTCGGTGCTGTTGGCGCCCTCGAAGCCGGCGACATGGCGGGCGAATTCGATGGTGGCGAGCTGCATGCCGAGGCAGATGCCGAGATAGGGCAGCTTGTTTTCCCGCGCGTAGCGGATCGCCGCAATCTTGCCTTCGGTACCGCGCCGGCCGAAGCCACCGGGGACCAGCACCGCATCCATGGCCGCCAGTGCGCCGGGACCGTTCTTTTCGACGTCTTCGGAATCGATGTAATGGATATGGACCTTGCTGCGGCAGTGGATGCCGGCATGCACCAGCGACTCGGTCAGCGACTTGTAGGACTCGGTGAGGTCGACGTACTTGCCGACGAAGGCGATATTCACCTCGTGCTGCGGATGCTCGAGGGCATCGACCAGCTTCTTCCAGACCGACAGGTCGGCGGCGCGGGCCAGGATGCCCAGCTTGTGGCAGACGATCTCGTCGATCATCTGGTCGTGCAGCATGGCCGGTATCTTGTAGATGCTGTCGGCATCAAGGGCGGAAATCACCGCCTCGGGCTGGACGTTGGTGAATAGTGCGATCTTGCGCCTCTCCTCTTCGGGGATGGCGCGATCGGCACGGCACAGCAGGATGTCGGGCTGGATGCCGATCTCGCGCAGTTCCTTGACCGAGTGCTGGGTCGGCTTGGTCTTCAGTTCGCCGGCGGTCGGAATCCAGGGCACCAGGGTCAGGTGGATATAGCAGGCGTTCTGGCGGCCCTCCTGGATGCCCATCTGGCGGATGGCTTCGAGGAAGGGCAGCGACTCGATGTCGCCCACCGTGCCGCCGACCTCGATGATCGCCACATCGGCACCCTCGGCGCCGCGCTTGATGAAAAGCTTGATCTCGTCGGTGATGTGCGGGATCACCTGGACGGTCTTGCCCAGATACTCGCCGCGCCGCTCCTTCTTGATCACCGATTCGTAAATCTGTCCGGTGGTGAAGTTGTTGCGCTTGCCCATCTTGGCGCTGGTGAAGCGCTCGTAGTGGCCGAGGTCGAGGTCGGTTTCGGCGCCATCCTCGGTAACGAATACCTCGCCGTGCTGAAACGGCGACATGGTGCCCGGATCGACGTTGATGTAGGGGTCGAGCTTGAGGTGGGTAACCTTGATGCCGCGCGATTCGAGGATCGCCCCGAGGCTGGCGGCGGCGATGCCCTTGCCCAGACTGGACACGACACCACCCGTAACGAAAACGTATTTGGCCATGGAATTGCTGCTGCGGGAAATTCCAATGATAGCGGAAAATTCCCGGCTGGAAGAAACCCCGCGTCAGACCGCCTGTTTCAAGCGGTCACCAAGGAATCAGCGGCCCGCTTCCTTGCCGTTTGCGCCGCGTTTGCTCAAGCGATCGACCAGCGCACCCAGATTTCCCAGCGACATCAGATGGGCGTAAATCACCGCCAACCCGCCGCTGACAAACAACTCCTGGACGACATCGCGATCCAGTGCCCGCAGTTTGGACTCATCGACGACATTCAGGCCGTTGAGGCGAAACTGGGTGCCATCCGTCAATTGAGCCACCGAATCGGCCTGTCGCAGCACGCCCAGATCCTGCAAGCGCTTCCCCAACAGTTCGGTCGTGGTGGCTGCCTGGTGGAACTCAGCGAGAAACTTCATCGCGTGCTCCAACTGCGGGGTCGGTTTGCCTTTCTGAAACAGGGGCTCACCTTCGATGGTGTCAAAGCACTCCGACGCTTCGTCGATGCACACCAGCAATTCGCCCTGGGCACCCTTGCCCGGCACGAAGGGGTAGCGCCGCACGAAAGCCGGCACATAGCGGGCATCCCACTTGCCGTCCTCGTCGACGTAGAGATTTTCCGCTTCGCGCAGGCCGAGCAGGGCCGCCGCCACGGGCCCGTTTTCGCCGCGGGCGAAAACGATCGGATATTCGCGCGCGCATTCGAAAAACTCGCTGGAAAGGAGCGGCACCGAATTGGTCCTGGCCGCATAGGCAAAACTGCTCGCCGGGCGCACCCTCAGCCTGGCGTGGGTCTGGTCGTTGAGCGCGACGACGCGCTCGTAGAAGATCATCTCGGACATAGCAGTGGTATCGATAGTAAAAATATGAGGCTATCACATCGTGCCGCGGGGACATTTCCACTGCAAACACGGGCGAGCAACGGTGCTCCGCGCGTATAATTCGCGTTTTACGCCGACACGCAGGAATAGTCATGGAAGCCGAACGCATCAACGCCGTCGCCAACCGTATCGCCGATCTCTCCGGTCGTGGCGAGCAACTGCGGAGGTATCTTTGACTACGATGGCAAAGCGGAAAAGCTGGCAGAACTGATCCAGGTCCTGGAAGACCCGAAACTCTGGGACGACGCCGAGCGCGCCCAGACCCTCGGCCGCGAAAAGAAATCCCTCGAAGCGGTGGTCGGCACGCTCTCCGGTGTCTGCTCCCGCCTGTTAGAGGCCCGCGACCTGTTCGAACTCGCCCGCGAAGAAGCTGACGAGGAAACCATGGCGGCTGTCGAAAGCGATCTCGACGCTGCCGAAAAGCTGGTCGCCGACCTCGAGTTTCGCCGCATGTTCAACAATCCGGCCGACCCCAACAACTGCTTCATCGACATCCAGGCCGGCGCCGGCGGCACCGAAGCCTGCGACTGGGCCTCGATGCTGTTGCGCCAGTACCTGAAATACTGCGAACGCAAGGGCTGGAAGACCGAGCTGCTGGAGCAGACCGACGGTGACGTGGCCGGCATCCGCAGCGCCTCGCTCAAGGTCGAGGGCGATTATGCCTACGGCTTCCTGCGCACCGAAACCGGCGTGCACCGCCTGGTGCGCAAATCGCCCTTCGATTCCTCGGGCGGGCGCCACACCAGCTTCGCCAGCCTCTACGTGTATCCGGAGATCGACGATTCGATCGAGGTCGAGATCAATCCCGCCGACCTGCGCACCGACACCTTCCGCGCCTCGGGCGCCGGCGGCCAGCACATCAACAAGACCGACTCGGCGATCCGCATCACCCACGTGCCGACCGGCATCGTCGTGCAGTGCCAGAGCGACCGCTCGCAGCACCGCAACCGCGCCGAAGCGATGGCCATGTTGAAGTCGCGCCTCTACGAACTCGAACTGCGCAAGCGCCAGGCCGAGGCCGACAAGCTCGAAGCCGGCAAGACCGACGTCGGCTGGGGCCACCAGATCCGCAGCTACGTGCTGGACAATTCGCGCATCAAGGACCTGCGCACCAACGTCGAGATCTCCGCCACGCAAAAAGTGCTCGACGGCGATCTCGACCAGTTCATCGAAGCCAGCCTGAAACAGGGCGTCTGATCTCCAATCCATAATTCCGCCATCGGACCATCATCATGAGCGAGCAGCCACAGCAACCCGTCGACGAGAACCGCCTGATCGCCGAACGTCGCGAAAAACTTGCCGCCTGGCGCGCCACGGGTAAGGCTTTTCCCAACGATTTCTCGCGCGAGAACCTGGCCGGCCGACTCGACGAGTTGTACAGCGCGAAAACGCGCGAAGAACTCGAATCGACGCCGATCGAAGTCAAGATCGCCGGCCGCATCATGCTGAAACGCGTCATGGGCAAGGCCAGTTTCGCCAGCGTCCAGGACGTTTCGGGCCGCATCCAGATCTTCGTCAGCAATGATGGTACCGGGGAAGAAACGCACAAGGAGTTCAAGGGCTGGGACCTGGGCGACATCGTCGGCTGCGTCGGCACGCTGTTCAAGACCAAGACCAACGAGTTGACCGTCCAGTGCAGCAGCATCCGCCTGCTGACCAAGTCGCTGCGGCCGCTGCCGGAAAAATTCCACGGCCTCACCGACGTCGAACAGAAGTACCGCAGCCGCGAACTCGACCTGATCACCAACGAGCAGACACGCTTCACCTTCGTCGCCCGCAGCCGGATGATCCAGTCGATCCGCAATTACATGATGCATCACGGCTTCCTCGAAGTCGAAACGCCGATGATGCATCCCATTCCCGGCGGCGCCGCGGCCAAGCCCTTCACCACGCACCACAACGCGCTGGACATGGAACTCTTCCTGCGCATCGCGCCGGAGCTTTACCTCAAGCGCCTGGTGGTCGGCGGCTTCGAGAAGGTGTTCGAGGTCAATCGCAACTTCCGCAACGAAGGCCTGAGCCCGCGCCACAACCCCGAATTCACCATGATGGAGTTCTACGAGGCCTACACGGATTACCAGCGCCTGATGGACTTCACCGAGGGCCTGCTGCGCCACTCGGCGCGCGAGGCGCTGGGCACGGAGGTCTTCGAATACCAGGGACGCCAGCTCGATCTGTCAAAACCCTTCGCGCGCCTGACCATCGTCGGCGCGATCCACCACTACCACCCGGGTTACAGCTTCGAGCAGCTCAACGACATCGACTGGCTGCGGCAGAAGCTGAAAGATCTACGCGTCGACCTCAAGGCGCCGCACCTGGCACACGCCGGCCTCGGCAGCCTGCAACTGGTGCTGTTCGAGGAAACCACCGAGGCCGAGTTGTGGGACCCGACCTACATCATCGACTATCCGGCCGAAGTGTCTCCGCTGGCGCGTGCCAGCGACGACAACCCGGCGATCACCGAACGCTTCGAACTCTTCATCGTCGGCCGCGAAATCGCCAACGGCTTTTCCGAGTTGAACGACCCCGAGGACCAGGCGGCGCGCTTCATGCAGCAGGCCAAGGCCAAGGAAGCCGGCGACGAGGAAGCCATGTACTACGACGCCGACTACATCCGGGCGCTGGAATACGGCCTGCCGCCGACCGGCGGTTGCGGCATCGGCATCGACCGCCTGGTCATGCTGCTGACCAACTCGGCCTCGATCCGCGACGTCATCCTCTTCCCGCAGATGCGTCCCGAGTAATGTACGCGCCGCTGGTTCCCGCCGAACCGGCGGCAGCCGGCGACGGCACACCGTACTCGACACTCTACGACGACGTCTATCACGCGGCTCACGGCGGCCTCGAACAGGCCCGCCACGTTTTCCTCGCCGGCAACGATCTGCCGGCACGCTGGCGTGATGCCGGACACTTCGTCATCCTTGAAACCGGCTTCGGCCTCGGCCTGAATTTCCTTGCCACCTGGCAGGCCTGGCGCGAGTCGCGGGCAGCCGGCCGGTTGCACTTCGTCGCGGTCGAAAAACATCCCTTCCGCCGCGACGATCTCGCCGCCTTGCTGGCGCCCTACGCCGAACTTGCCCCGCTGGCCGGCGAACTGTTGCGGCAATGGCCGCCGCCGACCCCGGGTTTCCAGCGCCTGCATTTCGACGACGGACAAGTCACGCTGACCCTTCTGCTCGGCGACGCGCAAGTCCTGCTGCCATCGCTCATGGCCGGGGTCGACGCGGTCTTCCTCGACGGCTTCGCGCCGGCGAAAAATCCCGATCTGTGGTCGCCGGCCCTGCTGGCGAGCGTCACCCGCCTCTGCGGCGATCAGGCGACGCTGGCGACCTGGAGCGTGGCCGGCGAACTGCGCCACGCCCTGGAAAACATCGGCTGGACGCTGGAGCGCCGTCCCGGCTACGCCACCAAGCGCGAAATGCTGACCGGCCGCCGCATCGGCGCCGTATCGCCAGCGCCGACTTTTGATCGGACCCCGGCCATCGGCGAACGTCGCGCCATCGTCATCGGCGCCGGCCTCGCCGGTACCGCGATCAGCGAACGCCTGGCGGCGCGCGGCTGGCAGGTCGACATCTTCGAGCGCCATGCGCAGCCCGCGCAGGAAGCCTCGGGCAATCCGTCCGGCATCCTGCTGCCGCACCTGGCGAAGGACGATGCGCTGGCGGCACGCCTGTCGCGCGCCTGCTACCTGTATGCCCTGCGCCGCTTGCAGGACCTTGCCGCGGTACGCTGGTCACCCTGCGGCGTCCTGCAGGTGGCGCGCGACAGTGATCACGAGGATTTGCAACGCCGCACCGTCGCGGAACTCGACCTGCCGCCGGAGTTCGCCGCCTTCCTCGAACGCGATGCGGCCGCGGCGCTCATCGGCCGCAAGGTGGTGCACGGCGGCTGGTGGTTTCCCGGCGGCGGCTGGGTCAACCCGGGCAGCGTTTGCAAAACCTTCCTCGCGGCCGCAGGCGACCTGGTCCGTACGCATTTCGATACCGAAGTCGGATCGCTGCGGCAGACGGCGGATGGCTGGCAGGTATTCGCTGCCGACGGCGGCCTGCTGGCAGAGGCACCCCACGTCGTTCTCGCCAACGCCCATGCGGCCAACCAATTGCTGGCGCGGTCCCTGCCGCTGACCCCGATCCGCGGCCAGATCAGCTATCTGCCCGATTCCTGGCGCGAGACTCCGCCCGTCTTGCAGCACGTGGTCTGCCGCTCCGGCTACATCACGCCGCCACACGCCGGCATTGCCTGCGTCGGCGCCAGCTTCGACAGCGGCGACACCGATCTCGCTGCGCGACCGGCCGACCACGCCGGCAACCTGCAGCGCCTGGAAGAACTGCTGCCCGGCGCCGCACGCGGAATCGACCCGGCGCTGCTCGACGGCCGCGTCGGCCTGCGCAGCGCCTCCCCCGACCGGCTGCCGCTGGTCGGCACCCTGCCCGACACGAATGCCGCTGCCGGAAACGCGGCAACGCCGGAGAAACTGCCGCGCCTGGCGGGCTTGCACGCGCTGCTCGGCCTTTCCGCGCGCGGCATGGTCTGGGCGCCGCTGGCCGCGGAACTGCTCGCCAGCCAATTGGAAGGCGAGCCCCTGCCGGTCGAACGCGAACTGGCGCGCGCGGTCGATCCGGCGCGCTTCCACCTGCGCGCCCTGCGACGCGGTACGGCGGGTTTGTAACAAATGTAACAGCGGATTGCGCCCGTCTTCCCCGCGACCGGAGCAACGTTAATGTGCTCATACGCATCGCACACAAGGAGCGCATCATGGAAGCAAGCCAGGTCAGCCCGTCGCAGATCGCCGTCACGCCCACCCACCCGCTGTTGCTGCTCGCCGCGACTTCGGTGACCCTGCTCAGCTTCGCCGGCGTCGGCACTCTTGCCGGCTGGCTGCCCGGGCCCGTGGCACAAAGCGGCTCACCGCCGGAACTGGCGACACAGTTGACGCCGACGCTGGCGGCGCAGTTGACGGCGTTGCCTGCCGCTGCGCCAAGCCCGGCCCGCCAGAACATCGCCGTACCAACCAGGAAGGTCCCCGGGCGGGCTGCGGAAACCGCCGACCATGCGCCGCTCAGCATTCGCCGCGATGCGCCGCCGCCGGTCGCGACGCATCCCGCAGCCGCCGCAGCGCCAGCGCCGACTTTTAGCACTGCAGCGCCGGCGCCAGGCTACGGCGCCGTATCGCCGGCGCCGACTTTTTCGACGGCACCGCCTGAAGCCGCCTACCGGGTCGCCGCAGCGCAACCATCGATCTGCAACGAATGCGGTGTGGTCGAAACAGTCCGCGAAGTTACGATCGAGGCCAAGGGCAGCGGCGGCGGCGCGATCGCCGGCGGCCTGGCCGGCGGTCTGATCGGCAACCAGGTCGGCAAGAACTCCGGCCGCGGCATCGCCACCGTGCTGGGCGCCGTCGGAGGCGCGTTCGCCGGAAATTACATCGAGAAAATGCTCAGGGAAGGCAAGCGTTACGAGGCTGTGGTTCGTTTCGAAGACGGCAGCAGCCGAACCTTCAGCAGCGAAACGCCGCCCGCCTGGCAAAGCGGCGACCGCGTGAGGCTTCAGAACGGCCTGCTGACGATGGGCGGCGGCAAGTCGACGGCCAATCCGGAAATCATCTGATCCCTTGCCTCCTCGGCGGCGGGAAGCGTCGGCACCTGCATCATGGCGGCGACGTTCAGCGCAGACTCGCGCAGTTCCCGGGTCCAACTGGTCTCTTCCGAAAGGCTCGTCCGCAGGGACTCCAGCTTGTCGCTGACTTCATCGCCCTCCCATCCTGCCGCGTTGAGGAGCTTCAAGGACATGACCTCCGCTTCGCGCACCTGGGTCGGGCGATAGGTGGCGCGCAGCGCGCGGGAACCGAGGAAGGATGCGCCGGACGTCAGAGCCGTCGCACCCGCGGCGGATCCGGCGGCGGCGGCGCCGCCGGCAAACAGTCCGCCGATGTTCAACGCCGGAAAAAGTATCTGCGCCGCCACCGCGACCAGTATGCTGGCGGCGACATTCTCGTCGTGGTGACCAGCGATAACATGGCACATTTCCCGCGCCAGAACGAAGGCCAGAACCGCGTCGTCGAGATTCATGGGCTGCAACCCGCGATACACGATAACGGTGCCGCCGGCACTCGAGGCCGCACCGGGCTCGGCTTTGTCGGCGACGATGAACTCGAAGCGCGGGAAGCGCAAATACAGGTCGGCATGCTGGCGAAAGGCGGAAACGGCCAGGCGCCGTCCAAGCGCAAGAATGCGCTGGTCAAAGGCCCGGTCCGCCACGCACTGTGCTTCCTGGCAGGCAGGCGCATCCGCGGCGGTGACCAGCTGCAGGTGCATGTCGAACTCGGAATAGACCGCGCTGAAACCCTGCAATGGAGCCGGTGCCACCAATTGCGGACGCCCCTCGGGCGAGGTGGCACACGCCGTGATAAAAAACGACAGGAACACGTAAAGCAGGACGCGGGGCATGGTCAGCTCGAAATGAACTGCGGGAACTCTCGCTCCTAAGCCGGCGATTGTCAATCCGCCCCGGCTGCAAGCACCTTTGCCAGACGCTCAAGCACGCGTTCCCGCCCCAGAACTTCCAGCACCGCATCGATCGAGGGTGATTGGGGAATTCCGAGCAGGGCGACGCGCAAGGGAATCGCCAGCTGCGCCATCTTCAGGCCTGACTCTGCAGCGGTCTGCTTCACGGCTTGCCCCAATTCAGCGGCCTGCCAGGTACAGGCATCGAGTCGCCCGCGCAGGGCAGCCAGACCCGCAAGTGCGGTCGCGGTGAAATGCTGGGCGCGCATCTCCGCCGTCGGCCGCGGCGGCACAAAAAAGGGATGGACGGCATCCGCCAGCTCATTCAGGTTGCCGGCACGATCGCGGTACAAGGCCGCCACGTTCGCCACGTCGGGTCCGCCGGCAACCGACACGCCCTGCCGTGCCAGGCGGCGCGTCGCTTCGTCAGCGAGCCGCTTTGGATCCGCCAGCTTGAGGTAATGCGCGTTGAGCCAGTTGAGCTTCTCGGTATTGAACTGGGCGGCGGAAGCCGTGATGTGGTCGAGGTCGAACCACTTGACGAATTGCTCCATGTCGAACACTTCTTCATCGCCGTGCGACCAGCCGAGCCGGGCCAGATAGTTCAGCACGGCCTCCGGCAGATAGCCGTCTTCGTCGTATTGCATCACCGATACCGCACCGTGCCGCTTCGAGAGCTTCTGGCCGTCATCGCCCAGAATCATCGACAGGTGCGCGTACTGGGGCACCGGCGCGCCGAGCGCCTGCAGCAGGTTGATCTGGCGCGGCGTGTTGTTCACATGATCGTCGCCGCGAATCACGTGGGTGATATTCATGTCGCGATCATCGACCACGACGCAGAAGTTGTAGGTCGGCGTGCCGTCGGCACGCGCGATGATGAAGTCATCGAGCTCGCTGTTGGCAAATTCGATGTGCCCCTTGGCCTGGTCCTCCCAGGCCACCACTTCGTTTTGCGGATTCCTGAAGCGGACGACGGGGGCGACAGGGGGTGGCGAAGGCAAGGTCTTGCCCGCTTCCGGTCGCCAGCGTCCGTCATAGCGCGGCTTTTCCTTGCGGGCTTCCTGCTCGGCGCGCAAGGCCTCGAGTTCCCCTTTCGACATATAGCAGTGGTACGCGGTGCCCGCTTCCACCATCTCGCCGATCACCTGGCGATAGCGCTCCATGCGCTGCATCTGATAGAACGGTCCCTCGTCATGGGCCAGTCCCAGCCACTGCATGCCGTCGAGAATCGCCTGCACCGCCTCCGGCGTGGAACGCGCCACATCGGTATCCTCGATGCGCAGGATGAACTTGCCGCCATGGTGGCGGGCATAGGCCCAGGCGAACAGCGCCGTGCGGGCACCGCCAATATGCAGGAAGCCGGTGGGGCTGGGGGCGAAGCGGGTGCGAACCGTCATTGGATTTCAACGCTCGGGGAAAGCCGTGAATTCTACGTCAGGCCGCCCATCCGATTGACCGTTACCCGGCCTTTGTGGTTAAATTCGGCCCTCTTTCGCGGGCGGTTAACTCAGCGGTAGAGTGCCACCTTCACACGGTGGAAGCCACTGGTTCGATCCCAGTACCGCCCACCATCAGACTACCCAAAGCCGGCTTTCTCGTCAGCGTCGGAAACGCCGTAGCGCCGGCGCCGACTTTTGCACCGTGGCGACGCATCTTCCCAAGGCTCAGCCGCCCGCAAGCTGCTCCGCCAGGGGAAGGATTGTGGTCCGCAAAGCCTCTTCCGTTACGGGGCCGATATGCTTGTGGCGGATCACCCCCTGCTTGTCGATGAGGAAGGTTTCCGGCACGCCATATACGCCGAAATCGATACCGACCCGGCCATCCGCGTCGACCGCGGAAACCAGGTAGGGATCGCCACCATGCCTGGTCAGCCAGGCGATCGCGGCCGCGCGATCGTCCTTGTAGTTGAGTCCGACAATGGCGATCTTCTTCTGCCGATCCAGATTGATCAGTACCGGGTGTTCCTGCCGGCAGGAGGCACACCACGAGGCCCAGACGTTGAGCAGCCAGACCTTGCCGCGCATGTCTTCGGCGGTGATGAACTTGTCGCCGGCATGCAACTGGGGCAGCCGGAATGACGGCACCTGCTTGCCGATCAGCGGCGAAGGAACCTCGCGCGGGTTCAAACGCAAACCAACGGCAAGAAAGCCCACCAGAACGATGAATACTGCGAGAGGCCAGAGGAATCGCCGCATTGAAGCTCCTGAAGAATCATGGACGCGGATGACGACTCCGCAACAATCGCGCGGTGATCGCCAGGTTACTGACAGGGCATTGCGCTTCGATCGATGCCATCAAGCCAGAACCGGTGTCTCTTCCCGCTACGCCGCTTATGGCATATTCTAATTCACCGGGGACAGTTCGACTGAATCCGGCCGGAAGCTCGGGATATCCACGATTCGACAAAGGGGCCGGCAGGCGATGGAAATCCGGTGGTGCTTTACCTCGACAGCCTGACATGAAGACGCTTTTGGTCGTGTTTCATTCGATGACCGGCGCCACCCGGCAAATGGCCGATGCGCTGGCCGAGGGTGCCGCCCTGGAGCCCCGGGTGCGCGTGCGCACGCTCCATGCTTCGGTCGCCGAGGCCATCGATGTAACCGCTGCCGATGCCTATGTCTTTGCCACCCCGGAGAATCTGGCGGCGATCTCGGGGCTGATGAAGGACTTCTTCGACCGCTGCTATTACCCTGCCCTCGAGCGGATCAACGGCAGACCCTACGCGATGCTGATCAGTGCCGGCAGCGATGGGCAGAACGCCGCGCGGCAGATCGAACGCATCGCAACCGGATGGCGCCTGCGGCCGGTCGCCGCGCCGCTGATCGTGTGCACCCATGCGCAGACTGCGGAGGAAATTCTTGCTCCAAAGACGATCGGCGCCATGGATCTGAATCGCTGCAGGGAACTGGGTGCCACGCTGGCGGGCGGACTCGCGCTGGGTATTTTCTGAGGCAGTTCCCGCCGGGGAGTACCATCCGCGCCTCGGGCACGGACATAATGACAAACCCCGGCGCATGGCCGGGGCCGCTGGCGAGGATCAGAACACGATCAAGCCGGCTGATCCAGTTCGAAGGCACGGTGCAGCACGCGCACGGCCAGTTCGAGATATTTCTCGTCGACCACCACCGAGATCTTGATCTCGGAGGTCGAGATCATCTGGATGTTGATGCCTTCTTCGGCCAGGATGCGGAACATCTTGCTGGCGACACCGGGGTGCGAACGCATGCCAACGCCGACCGCGGACACCTTGCAGATCTTGTTGTCACCGCTGATCGCACGGGCGCCGATGTGCGGCTTGATCTGGTCTTCCAGCATCTTTTTGGCGCGGGCGAACTCGCTGCGGTTGACGGTGAAGGAAAAGTCGGTGGTGCCGTCATGGCCGACGTTCTGGATGATCATGTCGACATCGATGTTGGCATCGGCGATCGGGCCGAGGATCTGGTAGGCGATGCCGGGGCGGTCGGGCACGCCGAGCACGGTCAGCTTGGCCTCGTCGCGGTTGAAGGCGATGCCGGAAATGATCGGTTGTTCCATGGTGTTTTCTTCCTCGAGAGTGATGAGCGTGCCGCTGGTCTCCTGGCCTTCTTCTTCGAAGCTGGAGAGCACACGCAACTTGACCTTGTACTTGCCGGCGAATTCCACCGAGCGGATCTGAAGCACCTTGGAGCCGAGGCTGGCCATTTCCAGCATTTCCTCGAAGGTGATGCGCTCCAGCTTGCGCGCCTCGGGGACGATGCGCGGATCGGTGGTGTAGACGCCGTCGACGTCGGTATAGATCTGGCATTCGTCGGCCGTCAAAGCGGCCGCCATTGCCACGGCCGAGGTATCCGAGCCGCCACGCCCGAGCGTGGTGATGTTGCCGTCGGCGTCAGTGCCCTGGAATCCGGCCACCACCACCACCGCATCGTCGTCGAGATCGCGGCGGATGTTGGCGTCGTCGATCTCCAGGATGCGCGCCTTGGTGAAGGTGCTGTCCGTCAGCACCCTGACCTGGCCGCCCGTGTAGCTCTTGGCCTTGAGGCCGAGGTCGCGGATCGCCATGGCCAAAAGCGCGATGGTGACCTGCTCGCCGGTGGAAATCATCACGTCGAGTTCGCGCGCGTCGGGCTGCGGCGAAACGTCGTTGGCCAGCGCGATCAGGCGGTTGGTCTCGCCGCTCATGGCGGACACGACCACGACCAGTTGGTGCCCCTGCGCCTTCCAGCGCGCGACACGCCGGGCGACATTGCGGATGCGGTCGGGCGACCCCATCGATGTGCCGCCGTATTTCTGAACTATCAAAGCCATTGCAGTGGGGTTTGTCAGTTGAGGGAGGCGGGATTTTAACCGATAGTCCGCAGCGTCAAGCGCCTTCGGCCAGGTGCCGCTCAAGGACTGACGCGCACCTTCAGGCCGAGCTGGCGGACGCGGTTTGCCACCGCCTCCAGCTCTTCAGGCTCCATGCGCGCAAGCCGGGGCGCTTCCTTTTGCTGCGACGGTCGCGCCAGGCTGTAGAGATGCACGCCGGCAAGAATCGGAGCGATGGGCGCGAGCAGCGCCAGCCAGGCGCTGAGTTCCGCTTCGTCAGGCGCTTCGCCGTCGATCAGGAACAGGCAGGTCTGCACCCAGGTCGGCGCCAGTTGCGCGCAGCACGCCAGGCGGCGCGCGACGACTTCAGGCTGGGCGCGGGTGCCGTTGATGCGGGCCAACCCGGTGGCCGTGCCGGCATCGAACTTGAACCAGACTTCGCCCCCGGCCCGGCCCAGATGGGCGATGCCCGCCTGCACGGCCTTGCGGTCGAGCAGGCTGCCGTTGGTGATCAGGCGCAAGGGCACATTGCCGCCAAGGCCATGCGCCACCATGACCCGTTCGGCGATCGCCACCGCTTGGGGAAACTCGCGCGCGCTGGTCGGTTCGCCATTCCCCGAGAATGCGACGTCGACCAGCCGGCGCGATCCGGCGGGAACCCGGGTGGCCATGAAGTCGCCGGCGATGGCGTCGTGCAGGAATCCGTCCAGTTCCCGTTCCAGCAGCGCCAGATCGAGCGGCGGCGGCCCGCCACGGGTGAGATCGGGCACCTGGCAATAGATGCAGCGCCAGTTGCAGGCATTGTTCGGATTCAGGTTGATGCCGACCGAAACACCGCCGGCCCGGCGCGAAATCACCGGATAGACATAGCGCATGCCGGCGCTGTCACGGGAATGGTCTTCGGTCTTGAGCAGGATGCGGGACATGGGGAATCAAAAATGGGACCAAATCGCAAAGGCTGCAAAAAGTCGGCGCTGGCGGGACGGCGGCGCGGCACCTTATAATGCGCGCCAACCCACCGGCAGCACTGCTGCAGCCACTTTGCCACAAACCCGGCACTCCCGACCATGCGCATAACCCGTCGCCTCGAATTCGATGCGGGCCACCGGATCCCCAATCACCAGAGCCAGTGCCGCCACCTGCACGGCCACCGCTACGCGCTCGAAATTACCCTCACCGGCGGCGTCATCGATGCCGCGGGACGCCCGGACGACGGCATGGTGATGGACTTTTCCGAAGTCAAGGCCATCGCCAAGCAGCATGTGGTCGATGCCTGGGACCACGCCTTCCTGGTCTGGCGCGGCGACCACGCGGTTGCCGATTTTCTCGCCGGCTTGCCGGGACACAAGACCGTCGTCCTTGACGCCGTGCCGACCGCGGAAAACCTGGCCCGCATCGCCTTTGCCATCCTTGATCCGCTTTACCGCGACAACTACGGCAACCATCTGCACCTCGAACGCATACGCCTTTACGAGACGCCCAACTGCTGGGCGGATGCCACGCGCGACGACCACGCCTGATCGTCAAGTCTTCCGGATTGCGGATTGTTCGTCGGATTATTCGTCGATTGTCTCCCGCGTATTCCGATGCTATGGTTGCCGCCTGTCGTGGTTAAAAAATTGTTTCGGAAGGATGGCCCATGCAAGGCTTGATGATGAACCGGCAGTTGATGATTTCCGGCCTCCTGCAGCATGCCGGCCAGAATCACGGCGACACTGAAATCGTCTCCCGCCTGCCGGTCGGCGGCACCCATCGCTACACCTACGCCGATGCCCACCGCCGCTCGCGACAACTGGCGCGCGTGCTGCTGTCGCTCGGCGTCAGGGCCGGCGACCGCATCGGCACCCTGGCGTGGAATACCCACCGCCATTTCGAGATCTACTATGCCGTCTCGGGCATGGCGGCCATCTGCCACACCATCAATCCGCGCCTGTTCCCGGAACAGATCGCCTACATCGCCAACCACGCCGACGACAGCTACATCTTCTTCGACGTCAATTTCGCCGCACTGGTGGAGGCCCTGGCGCCGCAGTGTCCGGGCGTCAGGGGCTGGGTCGCGCTTTGCAGTCGGGAGCAAATGCCCGCCAACGCGATCCCGAATCTGCACTGCTACGAAGAACTGCTGGCGGCCCAGTCCGACGACTACGAATGGCCGCAGTTCGACGAGAACACAGCCTCGTCGCTGTGCTACACATCGGGCACCACCGGCAACCCCAAGGGCGTGCTCTACTCGCATCGCTCGACGGTATTGCATGCCTATGGTTCCAGCCTGCCCGACGCCCTGGGCGCATCGGCCTGCGACAGCATCCTGCCCGCCGTGCCGATGTTCCACGTCAATGCCTGGGGCCTGCCCTATGCCTGCGCCCTGACCGGCGCCAAGCTGGTGATGCCCGGGCCGCACCTGGACGGCGCCAGCCTGTATTCGATCTTCGAAGAGGAAGGCGTCACCATGTCGGCCGGCGTACCGACCATCTGGCTCGGCCTGCTGCAGCACCTGCAGGCCAACAAACTCAGCTTGTCGACCGTCAAGCGCCTGGTCATCGGCGGCTCGGCGGCGCCGCCGGCCATGATCCGCGCCTTCGACGAACAGTTCGGCATCACCGTGGTCCATGCCTGGGGCATGACGGAAATGAGTCCGCTGGGCACCCTCAATGCAGGCAAGCACAAACATAGCAGCCTCCCCGCGGAAGAACGCGACCGCATTCGCCTGAAGCAGGGCCGCAACATCTTCGGCGTCGAATTGAAGATTGTCGACGGCGACGGCAATGCCCTGCCGCACGACGGCCAAGCCTTCGGCGACCTGCTGGTGCGCGGACCCTGGGTCACCCGCGGCTACTTCAAGAGCGAAGACGACGATGCCTTTCGCGATGGCTGGTTTCGCACCGGCGACGTCGCCACCATCGACCCCGACGGCTACATGCAGATCACCGACCGCTCGAAGGATGTGATCAAGTCCGGCGGCGAATGGATTTCGTCGATCGACCTGGAGAACATTGCGGTGGCGCATCCGGCGGTGGCCGAGGCCGCCGTGATCGGCGCACCGCACCCGAAGTGGGATGAGCGCCCGCTGCTGGTAGTGATCCGCAAAGCCGGACAGGATGTCAGCCGCGAGGACCTGCTGGCGTTCTACGAGGGCAAGGTGGCGAAGTGGTGGATACCCGATGACGTGATCTTCGTCGACGACCTGCCGCACACCGCCACCGGCAAACTTTCCAAGTTGCAACTGCGCGAGCGCCTGCACGATTATCGTTTTTCAGGAGAATGAATTGACTACACCGATCACCCTGTGTGGCTTTGCCGTCAGCAACTACTACAACAAGGTCAAACTTTCGCTGCTGGAGAAAGGCATTCCCTTCACCGAGGCAGTGGTATATCCGTCTCAAAGCGAAGAAGTGCTGAACGAATCGCCGATGGGCAAGGTGCCTTTCATGCGTACGCCGAAAGGCGTGCTCAGCGAATCCCAGGTGCTGACCGAGTTCATCGAAGACAGCTGGCCCGAGCCTCCGCTCTTTCCGCGCGACCCCTTTGCCCGCGCCCACTGCCGCGAACTGATCGAGCACATCGAATTGCATCTTGAACTGCCGGCGCGACGCCTTTATCCAGAAGCCTTTTTCGGCGGCACGGTGTCCGAGGAAACCAAAAAGGAAGTTGCGCCGCTGCTGGAAAAGGGCCTGCGCAGCCTGGTGCGACTGGCCCGGTTTTCGCCCTTCGTCGCCGGCAGCGACTTCAGCCACGCCGACTGCGCGGCCTGGGTGCATCTGCCCCTGGTCAGCCAGGCCACGCGCAAGATCTACGGGCGGGATTTCCTTGATGAATTCCTGCCCCAGGCCAAGGGCTACCTGGCCATGATCGGCGAACGTCCGCAGGCGCAGAAAGTCAGCGCCGACCGCAAGGCGGCCATGGAGGTCTACATGTCGAGGTTGAAGAAATGAACCCCTACATCAGGACCGAAGCCACCGGCGGCATTTTTCGCATCGAAATTGCGCGTCCGGAAAAAAAGAACGCCCTGACCGCAGAAATGTACCAGGCACTGGCCGCTGCCCTGGCCACGGCCGAAGCCGACCCGGCGGTGCGCGTGATCCTGATTTCGGGCGCCGGCGGCAACTTTACCGCCGGCAACGACCTGGCCGATTTCCTCGACCATCCACCGATGGATCAGGACGCTCCCGTGTTCCGCTTCCTCAATGCCTTTTCCACCCTGCAAAAGCCTTTCGTCGCCGCCGTCGAAGGCGTTGCCGTCGGCGTCGGCACCACCATCCTGCTGCATTGCGACCTCGTCTATGTCGGCGCCTCGGCCCGCTTCGCCCTGCCCTTCGCCAACCTCGGCCTGACGCCGGAGGCCGCGTCGAGCCTGCTTCTACCCTTGCGCGCCGGCCATGCGCGCGCTACCGAGATGCTGATGCTGGGCGAAGTGTTCTCCGCGCAAACCGCGGTCGACACCGGAATCGCCAACGCGGTCCTGCCCGACGGGCAGGTGCTGGATCATGCGCTGGAACGCTGCCGCAAACTGATCACGCAGCCGGCCGCCTCGCTGCGCCTGACCAAGCAGTTGATGAAGCGCGCCCAGCAGGCCCTGATCCGCGAAACCATGAACGTCGAAGCCGAAATCTTCCGCCAGCGCCTGGTCTCGCCCGAAGCGAAGGAAGCCTTCGCCGCCTTTTTCGAGAAGCGCAAGCCGGACTTCTCTAAATTTGCCTAGGCGTTTCCGTCGGACTGCTAAAATCCGCAGCCCGACGGAAGCGTGGCAGAGTGGTCGATTGCACCGGTCTTGAAAACCGGCAAGGGGCAACCCTTCGTGAGTTCGAATCTCACCGCTTCCGCCAGAACTCCGTGGCCCAAAGCTACTTGATCATCCATTCGTCGCCGCATTTACGACATTTGGCGCGCAACCAGACCCCGCCACCATGGTCTTCCAGCGCGGGATCGCCGCCATCGGGCAAGGGCACCGGTCCGGAGGACTCCACCCTGAACTTGCCATACGCCTGGCAACCGGGGCAGACCGCCTGCTCACCGAGGCGTTCGGCGACTTCCAGCAACAAGTGATAGCGCTTCCAACTGTACAGGGCGACGGCCAGGCCGCCCAACAGTAACAGGATGCCCGAAAGGCGCGTGGCGGCTTTTCCCGCCACTTCCAGGCCGCTGACCAGGACGATGACGCCGAGAAACCAGCTGACCAGCCATGCATGGCATTCGATCAGTTGCCTTTCATACCAGCGCCGAAAACCGTGGGTCCGAATGCGGTCGAGCGAAGCCACTGTGCCTCCCTGAATTAACCCGGACCAGCTTAGACGCCATCCACCACCGGCGCAACAGGATTCCGCACCAGCGCTTGCAAGCTGACGGAGGGCAGAACCGCCGACAATATCCACGGTTATAATCGTGTCTGCGTTTGCACGCCGTCAACAACTCCGGAACTCGGCGGACAGGCTTCTGTCGAATGCACTGGAATCCTCTCACTGGAGGGCTTGAAAGATCATGGAAAACGTCCGCACCTACCCCCAAACTGCCACGCCGGACATTGCCCGGCAGCAAAATCGCGTCCTGCGCAACACCTACGCCCTGCTCGCGCTGTCGATGGCGCCAACGGTGGCCGGGGCACTGCTTGGCATCCAGTTGAAGTTCTCGTTCCTTGCCGGCAATCCGTTCATCGCCTTCATGCTGTTCCTCGGCGTGGCATTCGCTTTCATGTGGGGCATCGAGCGCACCAAGAACAGCGGCATGGGCGTGGCCCTCCTGCTCGGATTCACCTTCTTCATGGGCCTGATGCTCTCGCGCATCCTGCAGGCGGCGCTCGGATTTTCCAACGGCGGCACGCTGATTGCGATGGCCGCCGGCGGCACCGGGGCGATTTTCGTCTCCCTGGCGGCAGTCGCTTCCACCACCAAGCGGGATTTCTCCAATCTCGGCAAATTCCTGTTTTCCGGCGTGATCCTGCTGCTGGTCGCCATCGTGGCCAACATCTTCTTCCAGATCCCGGCGTTGTCGCTGGCGATTTCGGCCATCGCCGTCATCCTTTTTTCCGCCTATATTCTTTATGACATCAACCGCATCGTGCAAGGCGGCGAGACCAACTACATCACGGCAACGCTGGCGGTTTATCTCGACATCTACAACGTCTTCGTCAGCCTGCTGCACTTGCTGATGGCCTTTACCGGCGAGCGCGACTAATTCAAAAAGTTATGTCTGCGGCAAAGCCGGAGACGGTATCCCTTGCGGACGGCGCCGGCGACACGGCGACCGAATGGAAAAACGGCGACCCTGGTCGCCGTTTTTCGTTTGCTTGACGCGAAACACCGGGACGATATCCCCCGGCCGGATCAGGAACGGATCATTTCTCGAACAGGGCGATCGATTCGAGATGGGACGTATGCGGGAACATGTTGGCGATGCCGGCCCCGCACAGGCGATAGCCCTTCTCATGCACCAAAACAGCCGCATCGCGCGCCAGGGTTGCCGGGCTGCAGGAAACGTAGACGATACGGCGCGGCCCGCCTTCGGCCGACAGTGCGGTGACCAGCGCGATCGCTCCTTCGCGCGGCGGATCGATCAGCAGCTTGTGGAATGCGCCCAAGGCTGAAAAACTTTCACCGGTCACCTCGAACAGGTTGGCGACGGCAAACTCGCATTGCGCCGCAAGGCCGTTGGCGACAGCATTCTGTTCTGCACGCCTGATCAGTTCCGCGCTGCCCTCGACGCCGAGGACCTGCGCCCCCATCCGCGCGATGGGCAGGGTGAAATTTCCCAGGCCGCAAAACAGATCGGCGATCCGCTCGCCGGCCTGCGGTTTAAGCAGAGCCATGGCGCGGCGTACCAGCATGCGATTGACGCCGTGATTTACCTGGGTGAACTCTGTCGGATGAAACTGCAGTTCCAGGCCGAAATCCGGCAGCTCATAACTCAGCAGGCCAGCCTCGGCCGGATGAAAAAGAATTACGGTTTCCGGTCCTTTGGACTGCAAATACCAGGTAATCCCGTTTGCATCGGCGAACTGGCGCAAGCGCTCGAGGTCGTCGGCGGTGAGCGGCTCCAGATGGCGCAGCAAGAGCACCGTCCGCAAACCGCCGACCGCAACCTCGATCTGCGGCATGCGATCAGGCTGGGACATTCCCTCGACCAAAGTCTTGAGTGAGGGTATCAAGGCCGAAACATGCGCGGGCAGCACCGCGCAGGAATCCATCACCGCAACGTAACTGCTGTGTTTTTCGCGAAAGCCGACCAGCGCGCCGCCCTTGCTGGCGACATGGCGCACCGAAAGCCTGGCCCGCAGGCGATAGGCCGATCCCGTTCCGGCAATCGGCGGAAACACCTGCTCCGGCTTGAGCCGGGCGATATGCCACAAGGCGTCTTCCAGCACGCGCTGCTTGGCAGCGGTCTGTCCGGCAAGGTTTAGGTGCTGCATCGAGCATCCGCCACAAGTACCGAAATGCGGACAGGGCGGCGCAACCCGCTGGCTGGAACTGCGCAGCACCCTCACCGCATGGGCCTTCTCATAACTCCGCTTGCGCCGATAGCTGGCGTATTCGACCACCTCGCCGGGCAGCGCACCTTCAATGAAGATCGCCTTGCCGTCGACATGGGCAACGCCTCGTCCTTCATGATCCAGGGATTCAATATGTGCTAGCGGCATGGGGAATCGCAGGGCCCGTTCGGCAAAAGGAGGCGATTATAATCGGCAGATGAAGCCCAACCTTGCCGCGCAACCCGGTTCGGAGGCGGCGCAGCGATCGTTCCTCAACCCATGACAAACCACCGGTTTGCCCATCAGGAGCCACCAGCGTCTTCGATCATGAATCCTTCCTACCAGTTACTCACCAGTGAAGCCGAATATCGCCGGGCTTGCGACACGGTCCTGGGCCGCGCCGAATGCGAGTTGCTGATCTTCGATCGCGATCTTCGCAGTCTGCAACTCGACCATGGGACCCGCCTTCAGTCGCTGTCCGAATTCCTCGCGGCTGACCGCTTGCGGCGAATCAGGATCGTGCTGCATGATCCGGGACCGTTGCATCGGAAAACGCCGCGCCTGATGCAACTGATCGCCCGCTTCTCCCATCTGATCGACGTGCGACAGAGCCCGGACAACCTGCGCCACCTGGCGGACTCGCACCTGCTCGCAGACGATACGCACGGAGTTCGTCGTTTCCATATCGAGCAGCCGCGTAGTGCACTCGTCGTTGACGACCCGGCCTACATCCACCCGTGGTGGCAACGCTTCGAGGAACTATGGGAATTGTCCCACCCGTGCCTGCAGGTCAATACCACCGGACTTTGACACTACAAGCTGCCCGCAATTTGTGGTGGTGCACCATAAAACCTGTTCGACATGATAAAATCTGCGGTTGATCGAAATGGAAACGTTCCGATCAACCAATTGGCCGATCAACTCTATAACCTTAAGGAACTCACCAAAATGAAGCAATCTCTCCTCGTAGCCGCCCTCCTCGCACTGGCTGTTTCCGCTTGCGGCAAGACCGAAGCCCCGAAGCCCGCCGAGCCGCCCAAGGTCGAAGCACCGAAGCCCGCTGCTGAAGCTCCGAAGCCCGCCGATACGGCTGCCGCTCCGGCCGCCGCTGCCGCTCCGGCCGCCGCTGCCGCTCCGGCCGCCGCTGCCGCTCCGGCCGCTGCTGCTGCTGCCGCCCCTGCTGCCGCTGCTGCTCCGGCCGCCGCTGCTGCCGCCCCGGCCGCCGCTGCCGCTGCGAAGAAGTAATTCTTCACCCGCCTTCGGGCAAGGAAAAGCCAGCCTTCGGGCTGGCTTTTTTTATGTCCCCACGGGACGCGGGGACGGTATCCCCCGGTGGGATATATCTTCGGCCCACCCCGACTTCAGGCAAGGGCATCGCGCCAGTGGAAGCCTTCGGACTGAGTCGCGATGCCTATCCAGTCAGGCGTACAGCCGAGCACCGTCGACAGAGCGGCTCGGGCGAGCATCGGCGAGTTGTTTTGCTCGGAAAGATGCGCCGCAACCACGTGGCGCAGGCGCGACACATCCAGTTGTCCCAGCAGCGACGCAGCGGCGGCATTATCCAGATGCCCCCAGGGACCACCGACCCGGCGCTTGAGCGCCGGCGGATAGCTGCTCTGAGCCAGCATCGCCGCATCGTGATTGCATTCCAGCAACAGTGCATTGCATCCGTCGAGCATGCCCACCATGTGCGATGTGACGTGACCGGCGTCGGTCAGGACTCCGAGTCGCCCGGCGCCGTCCGTCAGGACGAACTGCACCGGCTCGCGGGCATCGTGCGGCACGGGAAAGGGATGGATGCCGAGATCGCCGACGGAAAACGCTTCATGGCTGTCGATGATCGTGGTCCGCTCCTGGGCTTGATCCGCACCACAGGCGGCCAGCGTTCCGTGCGTGAGCAGAACCGTCCAGCCAAAACGCCGCGCACAGGCGAAAACGCCGCCGACATGGTCGGCGTGTTCATGAGTGACCAGTACCGCATCGACATCCTCGCCGGTCAGGTTCAGGCGTGCAAGCCGGCGCGACATTTCGCGCGGCCCGAAACCGGCATCGATCAGCACGCGGGTGTTTCCGGCTTCGACCAGCAAGGCATTACCCCGGCTGCCGCTGCCGAGCGAGGCGAAACGCACTTCGGTCTGCCCGGCTTCGGCCTACTTCAACTGGTCGTAAAGGAGGCCAAGGATCCGCTTCGAAGTGTCGGACTTGTCGACGCCCCCTTCGCGGGTCAGTACCTGGACAGTAGTGGCCTCGCCAGCGGTCTTGACGTGAATCCGGTATTGAGCCTGGCTCGGCTTGTCACCCCCGCTACCCTTCCAGAACATCAGCTTGGAAATGAAGCCCTTGTCCTCATCCTTTTTTTTGCCGTCGACATCGGGATCGACGTAGCGGACAAAGTAGAGGCCCTGGGAGCGGTCGCGGTCTTCGACCGTGAAGCCGACACGGTCCAGCGCCAGTCCGACGCGACGCCACGCCCGGTCGAAGGGTTCCTCGAGCAGCAGGGCGCCGGCGCCGTCCGTCGCGCGGGAAAGCTTGGCGCGATCCTGGCGCTGGTCGCCCGCCATCATGGTCTTGGCGCGGGATTCCTCGACACCCAGGCGCACCATCAGGCGCCCCAGCATCTCTGCCTCCAGTTCGGGATCGGCCGGACGCGGCTGCCACCGGGTTTCGGTCTTGCCCTCGTTGGTATAGACCTCATACATTCCGCGATGGCTGACATAGATTTCCATCATGCCGGTTTCCGCGCTCTTTTCCAGGCGGGTGCGAAACTTGTCGCGCTCCGCGGTCGAATAGAGGCTGTCGAAGACCTTGCCCAGGGTACCGCGAATGAAGTCCTGCGGCAGTTTTGCGCGGTTTTCCGCCCAATCGGTTTCCATGATTCCGGCTTCCGGAATCTCGACGTTCACGAGAAAACCGAGTTCCTGCCAGAACTCCTTGACCACCGGCCAGAGCTTGTCCGGCGAACCGCCGACGACCAGCCAGCGCTGGGTACCGGAACGCTCGATGCGCGCCTTGTCCACTTGCGGCAACAGATCCTGCGCCGTGGTCGTACGCGCCTGCCCCGAGCGTTCGCTGGAGTAGGCCGAATACGTCGCGGAGCCCTTGCTGGTCGAAACGTCGGGCACCGTGTAACGCTCGTCGCGGCTTTGCTGCGTCAGGTCGGGAGGAATCTCGAGCGGCGGCAGTTTGCCGGCGGACTTGTATTCGATCTTCTTCGATTCCGGGAGAATGTTGCCGCTGCATCCGGCAAGTACACCGATCAGCAGAAAGGCAGCAGATCTTGATAGCAAACGATTCATTGAGTGTCAGTTTTCATGTCAGAGGGTGATGCCGGCTTCACGCATGGCCAGGCGCAGGCGATCGTGGAATTCCGGGGATAGAGGCGTCAACGGCAGGCGAATGCCGCCACCGACAAGTCCCATCTGCTGCGCGGCCCACTTCACCGGAATCGGGTTGGCTTCGTGAAACAGGTTGCGATGCAAGCCCAGCAAGCGAAAATTTGCCTCGCGCGCCGCCGCCAGATCGCCGGCAATGGCCGCCGCGCACATCCGGTGCATGAGGGCCGGTGCCACGTTCGCGGTCACCGAGATGGAGCCCTTACCGCCCAGCAGCATCAGGGCGATGGCCGTGGCGTCGTCCCCGCTGTAGACGCTGAAGCCGGCCGGAGCGCGCTGCAGCAGATCTGAACCGCGCTCGATATTGGCGGTGGCGTCCTTGATGCCGACAATGCCGGGCACCTGGGCCAGGCGCAGCGTCGTTTCGTTCGCCAGATCGGCAACGGTGCGACCGGGCACGTTATAGAGAATCAACGGCAGATCGACTGCCTCGGCAATCGCCTTGAAATGGCGGAACAGGCCTTCCTGCGTCGGCTTGTTGTAGTAGGGCACGACCGACAAGTGGGCATCGGCACCGGCAGACTTGGCGAAGCGTGCAAGTTCTATCGCCTCGGCAGTGGAATTGGCACCGGTACCGGCAATTACCGGGATGCGTCCGGCAACATGCTTCACCGTCGTCTCGATCAATGCGCAGTGTTCGGCATAACTAACCGTTGGCGACTCGCCCGAGGTGCCAACGATGACGACGCCGTCGGTGCCTTCGCTGATGTGCCAGTCAAGCAGACGCTGCAAGCCCGGCAGGTCGAGCGAGCCGTCGTCCTGCATCGGGGTGATTATGGCGGGAATGGAACCCTGTATGGTCTTCATGAACGTATCCGAAACTGAATGCCGGATCCGGCGGTGAAACCGAATCAAAGAGGCACGATTTTAACTGATGGCCACGCAACGGCACGGCCTGCAAAACCAGCTTACAAATCAGCCAACACCTTGATGTGCGTAGTAACGCTGCGCGCAAGCGCCGAGAGAACATACCCTCCTTCCAGCACGGAAACGATGCGCCCCTTGGAAAACTCGCCGGCGATCTGCTTGATCTGCTCCGTAACCCAGGCATAGTCCGATTCAACCAGACCCAGGGATGCCATGTCATCCTCGTAATGCGCATCGAAACCCGCCGAAATGAAAATCATCTCGGGCTTGAATTCCCGCAGCCGTGGCATCCATATATCATATACGACCTGACGGAAATCCTCGCCGCGGGTTCCGGCGGGCAGCGGGACATTGCACATGTTGGACGCAGGGTTGTCGGCTCCGCAATAAGGGTAGAACGGATGCTGGAAGATTCCAGCCATCAGGACACGCGGGTCTTCGGCAAAAATTTCCTCGGTGCCGTTGCCGTGATGCACGTCGAAATCGATGATCGCCACGCGCTCCAGCCCCCATGCGTCGAGCGCGTGGCGCGCCGCGACGGCGACATTGTTGAAGAAGCAGAAGCCCATCGCCTTCGCCCGCTCGGCGTGGTGCCCGGGCGGGCGCACGGCACAAAATGCATTCTGGACTTCGCCGCGCATCACCAGATCAGTCGCGTAGCAGCCGGCCCCGGCAGAGCGCAGCGCGGCCTGCAACGTGCCCGGCGACATCGCCGTATCGGGATCGAGATGCACTATGCCGTGTGTCGGGCTGCTGTTGTGTACGTGATCGATGTAGTCGCGCGGGTGCACCCGCAGCAACTGCTCCACCTCGGCCAGCGGCGCGTCGTGGAACTGCAGGTACATGTCGAGGCCGGCGGCAATCAGGCGATCGCTGATGGCACCGAGGCGATCCGGGCATTCGGGATGATGGGCTCCCATGTCGTGCTGAAGGCATTCGCGATGGGTGATGAAGGCGGTAGTTGTCATGACGGGTGTCTTGCCTGATGACTTACAATGTCTCGAAAAACATATTATCCACCAAAGTCCCCGCAAATCCCCGACCCCATGCGACAACCCGAACTTGATTCCATCCTGGCAGACATCAACCACATCATCCTCGGCAAGGAACGGCCGGTCCGACTTTCGCTGGCCTGCATCCTGGCTCGCGGGCACCTGCTGATCGAAGACCTGCCGGGCGTCGGCAAGACCACCCTGGCCCATGTTCTGGCACGCGTATTGGGCCTGGATTTCCACCGCATCCAGTTCACCAGCGACATGCTGCCGGCAGACATCCTCGGCGTGTCGATCTTCGATCGCGGCAGCGGCGCCTTCGATTTTCATCCGGGTCCGATCTTCACCCAGGTTGTGCTGGCCGACGAAATCAATCGCGCCACGCCGAAGGCGCAAAGCGCCCTTTTGGAAGCCATGGAAGAACGTCAAGTCACGGCAGAGGGTGAAACACGCCCCTTGCCGGAGCCGTTTTTCGTGATTGCCACGCAAAATCCGACGCACCAGATCGGTACCTTCCCGCTGCCCGAATCGCAACTCGACCGCTTTCTGCTCAAGATCGAACTCGGCTACCCAGACGCCGCAGCCGAACGCGAGTTGCTCGCCGGCGCCGACCGGCAACAGATGGTCGCCCGCCTGGGTCCGCGCATTGCGCCGCAGCGCCTGATCGAGTTGCAGACGCAGGTCCGTGCGGTACATGCCTCATCAGCCCTGATCGAGTACGTCCAGGCGCTGGCCGCCCATACCCGGACGACCCCGCGCTGGCAGGCGGGCCTGTCGCCGCGCGCCTGCCTGGCATTGCTGGCGGTAGCGCGCGCCTGGGCACTGCTCGATGGCCGCGACCATGTCTTGCCGGAAGACGTCCAGGCCGTGCTGCCCGGAGTCATCGCCCACCGCCTGCGCCCCGTGGATGACACCGCGCACACGGATGCCGATGCCGTTGCCGCCGCCCTGGTCGAAGCGGTGCCGCTCCCCTAGCGCTCATGCCTTCGATGAGCCACCCCGCATCATGAAATATCACACTTTCGATAAGCCGCGGGCTGGCAAATTGGCCCGCCCCTCCCATCCTCCCCTCACGGGGAGGCTACTGATTGGCTCGCTGCGCTCGATTATTTGCACCCGCACTCGCCAACTCATTTCACTTCGTTAAGCTGTTCCGGCAGCAATCATGCTCGCCTCGCTGCGTCACCGGCTGCACGAAACCTTCGTCCGCTGGGCATTGCGCGTACGACCGCCCGAAGCGGCGCCGATCATCCTTACCCAGCGCCGCGTCTATGTCCTGCCGACAAGAGCCGGACTGGCCTATGCCCTCGCCCTGGGCGTGATCCTGCTCGGCGCGATGAACTACAACCTGAGCCTGGGCCATGCCCTGGTGTTCCTGCTGGCGGGCCTTGGCATCGTCGCCATCCTCCATACCTTCCGCAACCTTGTCCACATCGCGCTGCGTCCCGGGCGCTGCGAACCGGTATTCGCCGGCAGTCCCGCGCAGTTTTCCCTGGTCCTCGAGAACCACCGGCCGGATGCGCGCACCAGCCTGCGCCTGTCGATCGGCGATCAGGATGCCGTGGAAGTCGACATCGATGCCCGTGCCAGCAAGGTGGCCGCTCTTGGCTATCCCGCCACGCGACGCGGCTGGCTGCCGATGCCGCGCGTCACCATCGAGACCACCTGGCCGCTGGGTCTGGTCCGCGCCTGGAGCTATGCCGCCCCCGAACTGAACTGCCTGGTCTATCCGGCGCCGGCCGCCAAGGCGCCGCCGCTGCCGTGGAGCGGCGACTCGGCGCAGGGAAGCACCCGCGACGGTCGCGGCGCGGATGATTTTTCGGGCCTGCGCAAGCACCAGGTGGCCGACGCACCGCGCCATGTGGCCTGGAAAGCGGTGGCCCGCCAGCAGGACGGGCCCTTGCTGACCAAGCTGTTTTCCGGCGCCGCCGCCCAGCAGATCTGGCTGGACTGGAATGCACTGCCGGCGGCGGCGGACAACGAGCAGCGGTTGTCGATACTCGCACGCTGGATGCTGGATGCCGACGCGGCTGGACTGGCCTGGGGCCTGCGCCTGCCTGTGCTGCAGCTTGCGCCGGACCACGGCCAGGAACACCTTGCCGCCGGCCTGCGCGCGCTGGCCTTGTACACCGATGGCGCGCGCTAGCCGACCCGTCAGCCGACGCCAGGCCTGGTGGCTGCTGGCCAGCGCCATCGCCGCCTCCGCACCGCTGGCCCAGCAGGTTCCGCTGTGGCTCGCGCTCGCCGCGGCAGGCGCATTCGGCTGGCGTGCCCTGCTGACCCTGAAACACTGGCGCCTGCCGCCGACCTGGCTGCGCGTGCTGCTGGTCATCGCCGGCACCGTCGGCGTATTCCTGCACTACCGCACGATTCTGGGACGTACCCCCGGCATCGCCCTGCTGCTGGTCTTTCTGGCGCTGAAACTGCTTGAACTGCGCGCCGCGCGGGATGCCGTGGTGACCGCCCTGCTGTGCTACTTCCTGGTCCTTGGCCAGTTCCTGTTCACCCAGACCATCCCCACCGCGATGCTGGCCGGGCTGACCGTGCTGGTGACCACGGCCGCCCTGCTGGCAGCCAGCGACGACCGTCCGCAGCCGCAGCAGCAACTGCGACGCGCCGCCCTGCTGCTGGCGCAGGCCGTGCCATTCATGCTGCTGCTGTTCCTGCTTTTTCCGCGCGTGCAAGGGCCGTTGTGGGGCATTCCGCAGGACCGGTTTTCCGCCGTCTCCGGATTGTCCGACAGCATGTCGCCGGGTTCGATCGCGCAGCTTTCGCAGTCGGATGCGATCGCTTTCCGGGTGCAGTTCAAAGGCGCGGTGCCGCCGCAATCGCAGCTTTACTGGCGCGGTCCGGTGATGCCTTCGTTCGACGGGCGCAGTTGGCGGGTATTGCACACCGGGGGCGCCTATACGGACGTTCCCTATGCCGCAATCGGCGCGCCGGTGGACTACGAAGTCACACTGGAGCCGCACGGAAAATTCTGGTTGTTTGCGCTGGAACTGCCTGCCACCCTGCCGCCCGACAGCGCCATGACCATCGACTATCAGCCTGTCGCGCGACAGACCGTGCGCAACCGCATGCGCTACACGCAACGCGCCTGGCCAGAGGCGATCGCCGGCGTCAATGAATCGCGCGGCATCCTGCGTGACGCCCTGGCGTTGCCGAACGACGGCAATCCGCGCACCCGGGCAATCGGCGCGAGTTGGCGCGCGGAGCATGGCGACGACGGCGCGGCGATCCTCGCCGCGGCGCAAAACTTCTTCAACCGGCAGTTGCTGATCTACACGCTGAATCCGCCGCTGCTGGGCGACGACATGGTCGATGAATTCCTGTTCGACAGCAAACGCGGCTTCTGCGAACATTTCGCCGCCGCTTTCGTTTTCGCCCTGCGCAGCGCCGGCGTGCCGGCGCGCGTGGTCGCCGGCTATCAGGGCGGCGAAGTCAATCCGGTGGATGGCTACCTGGAAGTCCGCCAGTACGACGCCCATGCCTGGACCGAAGCGTGGATCGCCGGGCGCGGCTGGTTGCGTATCGATCCGACGGCGATCTCCGCGCCGAGTCGCATCAACAACAATCTGGCCGCGGCGGTCCCGGCCGGCGAAGACCTGCCCTTCCTGGCCCGCGCCGATATGGCCTGGCTCAAGGAGTTGCGCTACCGGCTGGATGCCGTCACCAATGGCTGGAATCAATGGGTGCTGGGCTACAACCCACAGCGACAGCGCGATCTGCTGGCCAGCCTGGGACTCAAGGAACCCGACTGGCGCAGCATGACCGCGGTCCTCTCCGTCCTTTGCGGCGTCGTCATGCTGGGCCTCGCCGGCTGGATACTGCGCAATCGACTACGTGTCGATCCGGCGCTCGCCGCCTGGCGAAGATTCACTGCCCGGCTGGCCCGGCGCGGAATTGTCTGGCGCGCATGGGAAGGGCCGCTGGCCTTCGCCGAACGCGCCGCCGCCGCCGCTCCGACCCATGGCGATGGCATTCGCGAAATTGCCGCGCTGTATGCCGGCCTGCGCTACGGACCGGCACCGCAAGCCGCCGACCTGATCCGGTTCAAGAACCGTATCGCCGCCTTCCGCCCATGACGCGCCTGCTCCTGCTGCTGTCGCTGACCTTGCTGAGCTGCGGCCTGCGCGCGGAAACATATGCACAACGTGACGACGTGCAGGCCTTCGTCACGGAGATGCAGGCCAGGCACGGCTTTGACCCCGACGTCCTCGGCGAATTGTTTCGTCACACCAAACCCGTCGCCGCCGTGATCAAGGCCATCATGCCGCCCAAGGATCCCGCCGTGCGTTCCTGGCAGGCCTACCGCGGCCGCTTTGTCGAGCCGAAACGCATCGCCGCCGGGCGGCGCTTCATGCTGGACTACGCCGCTGAACTTGCCGTCGCCGAAGCGCGCTTTGGCGTGCCGACTGAAATCACTGCGGCCATCATCGGTGTCGAGACGATCTACGGCAAACAGCTGGGCCGCTTCAACACCTTCGCCGCGCTCACCACGCTGGCCTTCGACTACCCGCCGCGGGCAGAACTGTTCCGCAAGGAACTGGAAGAACTGCTGCTGCTGGCCCGCGAGGAACATCGCAGTCCGCTGAGCTACACCGGGTCGTATGCCGGCGCCCTTGGTTTACCGCAGTTCCTGCCCTCCTCCCGCCGCCGTTTCGCCGTCGATTTCGATCAGGACGGCCGCATCGACCTGACGGCCAGTCGGGCCGACGCGATCGGCAGCGTGGCGAATTTCCTGGTCGGGCACGGCTGGCAGCCGGATGCGCCGATCGCCGTCACCGTCACCGTCAGCGGCGAGGGCATCCAGGCGCTGATCGATGAGGGCATCACGCCGCGACGCACCCCCGGACAAATGGAATCCGCCGCTGTTCGGATACAAAAAATTATGTCGCCGGCAGCGCCCGAAACGGTATCCCTAAAAGTCGGCGCTGGCGACACGGCGATTCCCGACTTTCCGGCGGCGCTGATCGATTTCGTCACGCCCGCTGCGGCGACTGAATACCGCCTCGGCTATCGCAACTTTTATGTCATCACCCGCTACAACCGCAGCAGCTTCTACGCAGCGGCGGTCATGGACCTGGCCGCGGCGCTGCGCGCCTCAAAGTAGGGCGTCGGCCGTCAAGCCGTCGCGCGCGATGCGCTTCCTCAGGGCGGACAGGGCCTCCATTTGAATCTGCCGTACCCTTTCGCGGGTCAGGCCCAGATCATTGGCGATGTCCTCCAGCGTGGCGGGATCCTGGCCGCCGAGACCGTAGCGACGTTCGACGACCAGGCGCTGACGGTCGGTCAACTGCGACACCCACTCGGCGACCAATGCTTCGGCCTCTTCGTGCTCAAGATGGACGGCGGGGTCTTCGGATGCCTCGTCGGCGATGGCATCCGACATCGTCAATTCGAGGTCGATGTCGAGCGGGGAATCGAGCGAGGCGGAACGCTCGTTGAGCACCAGAAGCCGGCGGATCTCCGCGACCGGACGATCGAGCAGGCGCGCCACGTCATCGAGCATGGCGCCAGGCGGCTCATCATCCGCACCGCGTTCCCGGTCAAGGCGGCGCATCGCGCGCAGGACGATGTTGAGTTCCTTGATCAGGTACACCGGCAGGCGCACGGTGCGCGACTGGTTCATGATCGCGCGCTCGACATTCTGACGGATCCACCACGTGGCGTAGGTCGAAAAGCGAAAGCCGCGCTCCGGATCGAACTTTTCCAGGGCATGTATCAGGCCCAGGTTTCCCTCTTCGATCAGGTCGTCGAGCGGCAGGCCGCGGTGCAGGTAATGCCGCGCGATGCTGACCACCAGCCGGAGGTTGGCCTCGATCATGTGCTGGCGCGCGGCGAAATCGCCGGCATGTGCGGCGCGCGCCAGCCGGATCTCCTCGGGCGCGGTGAGCAGCGGCGTGGCGCCGATCTCGTGCAGATAGACTTGGGTGATGTCCTCGATGAACCCTGAATCATGCGGATCCGGTGCCGCCTCGGCCGCGTCGCGCTCCGGAGGGGAAGCGTCGCCGTCCATGAAGGTCAGCGGGCGGGAAGAAACTTCTGTGGATCGGCCGGCTTGCCCTGGCGGCGGATCTCGAAATGCAGGCGCGGGCTTTCGGCATCGGTGCTGCCCATCTCGGCAATCTTCTGGCCCTTGGTCACGGTGTCCTTTTCCTTGACCAGCAGCTTGCTGTTATGGGCATAGACGGACAGATAGGTCGCGTTGTGACGCAGCACGACGAGATTGCCATAGCCGCGCAGACCGGTGCCGGCATAGGAGACAACGCCGCTCGCCGCGGCCAGCACCGGATCTCCCGACTTGCCGGCGATGTCGACACCTTTGCTGCCACCTTCGGCATAGGGGGCGATCAATTTGCCGTTGGCGGGCCACATCCAGTCGACTTCATCGCCGCTCAGAACAGGTTTTTCGAGAGCCTTGGCCTCGGGGGCCCTGGTCTCGGGAGCCTTGACCTCAGTCGGCTTGGTCTCGGATCGGATTTCCACGGGCTTTGACGCCACCTCGACCTGCCGCGCCTTTGCCAGGGCTTCGTCGGAATACGCCAGCTTGCCGCCCTTCGGTTCCCGCTTGAGCGTCTCGGTGTTGGTGCTGGCGGTGCTTCCAGCGGGGCTGCCCGGAGCCGTGGCAACCGGCGCTACCTGCTTGATCTCCACCGGAGCGCTCGAAACAACAGGCTTCGCCACCGCCACGGCGCCACTGTCCGTTGGCGTGACACGCAACTGCTGGCCGATCCTGATCAGGTTGGGGTTGTCGAGATTGTTCCACACGGCCACATCCTTGTAGTCCTGGCCGTGGTCAAGCGCGATGCTGTAGAGCGTCTCGCCTTTCTTTACGGTGTGATATCCGGTGCCGGTATCCGGCGCAACCAATGCCGCCGGCACCGCCAGTTTCGGCTTTTCCGCCGCCGGCCCGGCGCTGCGATCCACCACCGGCGCGGGCGCATGGCTGGCGCAGCCGGCGATCAGCGGCAGCAGCACGGCCAGAATCAGGCGCATCGTGTTCATTCCACCCCCGGCAACAGCGGCACGAAACGCACCGCATCGAATCGGCTTTCGACAAACCCCTTCTCGGTGCGTTCGACCAGGCTGATCACCTGTTCCGCGGCCCCCAGCGGCATCACCAGACGTCCGCCCGGCGCCAGTTGCGCCAGCAATGTCTGCGGCACGGCGGCCGCAGCGGCGGCCAGTATGATGGTATCGAACGGCGCCGCCTCCGGCAGCCCCAGGTTCCCATCCGCATGCTTGAGGCGGATATGCGACAAGCCGATCTGCTTCAGGTTTTCCCGCGCCCGCGCCAGCAAGGGTGCAATGCGTTCGACGGCAAATACCTGCTTCGACAGCACGCCGAGGATCGCCGCCTGGTAACCGCAGCCGGCGCCGATCTCCAGCGTCTTGCCCAGTTCGCGACCGGCGATCAGGATCTCGATCATGCGCGCCACCACGAAAGGCTGCGATATGGTCTGACCGAAACCCAGCGGCAAGGCGGTGTCGTCGTAGGCACGATTCGCCAGTGCCGGCTCGATGAAAATATGCCGCGGCACCAGGCCCATCGCATGCAGCACCCGGGGGTCGCTGATGCCCTGCCCGCGCAGGCGCTCGATCATGCGCGTGCGCGTGCGCTGCGACGTCATGCCGATGCCGGTAAGCGCGGCAGCGTTCATGCTTCAGCCGGGCAACGCGGAAGAGCGCGTCCCTCTTGAGCGCACAGCGAGCCGGGTTTGCGAGCGTGTGGGGCCATCATTTGTCCGGCGCCAGCCAGCCGCGCACGTCGGCCAACTGCGCGGCATGGGTAAGATCGATCTGCAGGGGGGTCACCGAAACCCAGCCATGCTCCACGGCATAAAAGTCGGTGCCTTCGCCGGCATCGGCCGCCGGACCGGCGGCACCGATCCAGTACAGGGTCTCGCCGCGCGGGCTGACCGATTTGACCGCGGGCTCGGCCTTGTGGCGGCGTCCCAGGCGCGTGACCTGGATGCCGCGCAACTCCTCGTAGGGCACGTCCGGCACGTTGACGTTCAGGAGCACCGGCTCGGCAAACGGCGCTCGGCCGAACCGCTGCACCAGCTCGCGCGCGACGCGCCCGGCGGTGGCGAAATGCCGTCCCTCGAAACTGCCCAGCGAAATCGCGATCGATGGCACGCCCAGCAGATAGCCCTCCGTGGCCGCCGCCACGGTGCCGGAGTAAATCGTGTCGTCACCCATGTTGGCGCCGAGATTGATGCCCGACACCACCATGTCGGGCTGGTGTTCGAGTACCCCGGTAACGGCCAGATGCACGCAGTCGGTCGGCGTGCCATTGACATACATGTAGCCATTGGCGGCCCGGCGCAGGTTGAGCGGGCGATCCAGGGTCAATGAGTTGCTCGCGCCGCTGCGGTTGCGCTCCGGGGCCACCACGGTGATTTCACCCTGGTCGGCGAGACTCGCCGCCAGCTGGACGAGCCCCGGCGCGAGGTAGCCGTCGTCGTTGCTGAGCAGGATGCGCATGGGGGTCAAAGCCGGGAAGGTCAAAAAATTGCTGCGTCCATTTTAGCGCATGGCGGCCCGGGCAGATGGCCGGAACAGAGCAGGACTACGCCGCCATCCCGCCATCCGGAGCGGGCGGCACTCGGCAGAGCCGGAATCAGGCTTGCCGCCTGTCGTCGGGCACCCTTGTCGCAGGGTAGGATTGCAGGCAATGAAAATCATCCTGCACGACTCCGCCAACGACATCCCCGAAACCGACTGGGCCCTGCTCGATCACGACGATGACCCCTTCGCCTGCCGCGCGTTCCTCGGCACGGCTGAAAAAGTCGGCGCCGGCGGTACGGCGATGGGCTGGCAGGCGCGGCATCTGGCGCTTTACGAAGGCGACCTGCTGCTGGGGCTGCTGCCGCTCTACCTGCGCACGCATTCCTTCGGCGACTTCTCGCGGGACTGGAACTGGGCTTCGGCCTGGCAACGCGCCGGCCTCGACTACTACCCGAAACTGGTCAGCGGCATCCCCTACACGCCTTCGCCGGGGCCGCGCCTGCTGGTGCGGCGGGGTATCGAGCGGGACACCGTGGCAACGGCGCTGATCGAGGCCGCGCTGCAAGTCGCCCGCCAGTCGGGCGCATCCTCCTGGCAGTGCCTTTTTGTCGAAGAGGCAGACCGCGCGCGGCTGGACGCGGCCGGCCTGCTGATGCGGCGCGGCGTGCAGTTTCACTGGTTCAATCGGGACTACCGCGATTTCGACGACTTCCTCGCCGGCTTCACCGCCGACAAGCGCAAAAAGCTCAAGCGCGAGCGCCGTGCCGTGGCCGAATCCGGCCTGCGACTGGAAGCCCGCCATGGCGACGAAATCGACGCGCCTCTTTGGCAGGTGATCCACCGCCAGTATCGCGACACCTTTGCCCGCTATGGCAATCACCCGGCATTCCCGGTGGAATTCTTCATCGAGGCGGGCGCCCTGCTGGCGCGACGACTGGTCGTGTTCATCGCCCGCATGGATGAAATCCCGGTCGCTTCGGCCATCTGCTACCGCGACGGACAAACCCTCTATGGCCGCCACTGGGGCACGTCGGTCGACATGCCCGGGCTGCACTTCGAACTTTGCTACTACCAGGGCATCGAGTACTGCATCCGCCACGGCCTGAAAGGTTTCGAGCCCGGGGCGCAAGGCGAACACAAACTGGCCCGCGGCTTCGAGCCGGTGCCCACCTGGTCAGCTTTCTGGATCGCCCACCCGGGCATGCGCAGCGCCGTGGCCGACTTCATCGCGCGGGAAGATTCGGCCATGCAGGACTACGAGGCGGAAACCGCGACCCGCCTGCCCTTCAAGCGGGCCGTTTGAGCCCGCCGGCAGCGAAAACGCCCTGTCTAACGGTGTCCCGACGCAATCGCGAACATCCGCTCATTGCGCTTTTTCCGCGCCTCTTCGACCGTCATCCCGACCAGGCTTTCCGGCGGCAAGGGCACATCCCAGTGCTGCTGGAACAAATCCATGTCCTCCCCGGTATCGAGGTGCGCTCTATAGACCTTCTCCTGCCAGGCCGGGGCGTTGGGCAGTGCAACCAGTTGGACGGATTCGATGCGCATGGGATTTCCTCTTGAGACGGGACACGGCATCATCCTGCGCTTCGAAAGGCCGGCCTGTAATCCCGAAATTGACGAGGAATTCCCTCTTGTTTCGACTTCCCTAATTACCCGAAACCGGTTCCAGGAAAGTTTTCACCCTGCACAAGCAGTAGCCAAATCACTTGTCCTGACGAAGCTCGTTCAGGCGACGGGCGTGGCTCTTGGCTTCCGCCGTATTCATCGCGGAGACCTCGCGTCCGAAAGCATCGCGGGCGGCAGCTGTCTTTTGCGTGGCCTGGATACTGCGGATGCAGCGCCAGCGTTTGCCGGCCCTGGTTTCAATCTGGCGCATTTCCTCGACGGGATGGTGGCTACCGCAGTGGTAGCAGAATTTGGTTTGATTCGTCATGGTTCAGGTTGTCGGTCGTAATTCATCCATGGCCAAACGGGTTGTCGGGCATTTTTTTAAAATGCGCACAACAAGGAAAAAGGGTTTCCGGCGATTAACCGGAAACCCTTGGTATTACTTGGTCGGGGCGAAAGGATTCGAACCTTCGACCCCTTGCACCCCATGCAAGTGCGCTACCAGGCTGCGCCACGCCCCGACTGCGCGAATTATAACAAAGGAAATGGCCGCCATCGCTTTGCGCACAGGGAATTCCGCTGCGCGGGCCGACGTCAGGCGGTACGCAGGAGTTCGATGATCGCCGCGAGTTCGGCGCGCATCGATAGCGACGAGCCGTTTGCCGATGCGCCCGGCATCAGCGGCTCGGGAGTTTCGCTCATTTTGGCGGGGCCGTCATCGAGCCGATTGCGCGCACCGCTGATGGTGAAGCCTTCCTGATACAGCAGTTCGCGGATGCGCCGCACCAGCAGGACTTCATGATGTTGATAGTAGCGGCGGTTGCCGCGCCGCTTGACTGGGCGCAACTGGGTGAATTCCTGCTCCCAATAACGCAGCACATGGGGTTTGACGCCGCACAATTCGCTGACTTCACCGATGGTGAAGTAGCGCTTGGCCGGGATCGACGGCAGTTCGTCGCGGCTATTGCTGCTTGTCGCCACGCGGGAAAGCCTCTACCGCCGCCTTGAGCTTTTGGCTGGCGTGGAAGGTGACGACGCGGCGAGCGGTGATCGGGATTTCCTCGCCGGTCTTGGGATTGCGTCCCGGACGCTGCGGCTTTTCGCGCAACTGGAAATTGCCGAAGCCGGAAAGTTTGACGCTGTCGCCCTTTTCCAGGGCGACGCGGACCTCGTCGAAGAAGGCCTCGACCATGTCTTTGGCTTCACGCTTGTTGAGGCCGACTTTTTCGAACAACAGATCGGCGAGTTCCGCCTTGGTCAATGTCATATCAGCTCCGCCTGCATTTCATTTAGCCCCGCAAGGACGCTTTGAAGTCGCGGGTGGCGACAGCCAGCAAACCGGCGATCACCTCCTCCACTTCCCGATCCTCGAGAGTACGTTGAGTATCTTGCATAACTATCCGAAAGGCAAGGCTCTTTTCGCTTTCACCGAGACCCTTGCCGTGGTACACGTCGAACAAAGCCACATCGCGCACGATG
>JBIKKY010000058.1:0-18726 GCA_044360105.1 Sulfuritalea sp. | reverse complement strand
TGGCGCGCCTGGCTTCGTTTTCGCGGAAGCGCTCGGCATCGGCCTGATCCTTGGCCTCGCGGCCCGGCGCTTCGGCTTCGCGCTTTGCCGCCTTGGCCTCGGCTTCGCGGCGGAGCGTTTCGCGTTCGACCGTGCGCCCTTCAAGTTCCAGCGCATCTGCCTGCTTGAATATTTCGGCGCGGCGGTCCTTGGCCGAACTCACGCAGCCGATGGCAATGGCCTTGCTCTGGCATGCCTTGACGTCGGTGTCGTAGGTTTTCCTGGCCTGGGCCTTCATGGTCTTGGCCTGGTCGCGCTGGGCGCGCGCCTGGTCCAGGGTGAGCCCGGACGGCGCGTCCGTTGTCTGTGCCGCAGCCCAGGCCTGGGTGAGCATGAGAGCGAGGGCCAGCAAGCTTCGAATGTGCATCGGGTGCTCCTTGGGATGGCTCAGCTTAGCGGTTTCGGCCGGCGCTGGCCATGTCGGGTGTGTAAAAAATTGTGTCCCGTGGCGCCGCGCGATCCGGCAGAACTTTTCCTTGAAAAGAATCTACTTCAGGTCTAAATTAAGGCTTCCGCACCCACCCAACGGAGGTTACGCATGAAAGGCATCGCAACAATCCTGGCTCTGGTGTTTTCGCTGGCGGCCACCTCGGTCTGGGCTTGCCCGGGCGACAAGGCCAAGGATGACGGCAAGCAGACCACGCCGCCAAAACCGACGACCTCATTGACCATCAACTAAGTCGGCGTTTTTCAGTCTTAAACACTAGCCGTCGCATGAATCATGCGGCGGCTAGTGTTTTTTGGCAGCCAGTAATGGCGACGATTTCAGTCGGTCACCGCTTTTGTATCCGCCCGGCCGGATAAGGCGGTGGCAAGCAGCCCGCTGGCGACGATCAGGATCACGCCGACCCAGCCTGCCCAGGGCAGGGTTTCGTCCCACAGCAACATGCCGAAGGCGCTGGAAAAAACCACGGTGCTGTAGGCCAGGCTGGCCGACACCAGCGTCTTGCCGCGCTTGTAGGCGGCGGTCATGCACAGCTGTGCCAGCACGCCGAAGCCGCCCACCCCGAGCAGCAGCAGCCAGCCGCGCAGGTCGATGGCATGGAAGGGGCTGGCCGCCAGCAGCCAGGGCAAGCCCCCCAGCGCCGACAGGGCCGAGAAATAGAACACCGTGCGCCATTCCGGCTCGCCCAGTTCGCCCAGGCGTCGCACGTTTAGATAGGCGATGCTGGAAATGATGCCGGAGCCGAGGCCGAACACAGCACCCAGCCATTGTTCGCGGGCGAGCGTGGGCTGTAGCAGCAGGATGACGCCGATGAATCCCCCCGCCAGCACGGCATAGAAGCCGCGCCGCACGGGTTCCTTCAGCCACAGCACCAGCAGCAGCGCGAGGAACAGAGGCGAGGTGTAGTTGAGGGTCACCGCCGCCGCCAGCGGGATCATGCTGATGGCGTAGAAGTACATCACCAGCGAAACGAAACCCGAGACGCCGCGCACGACGTGGGTACGGGCATGGGGCGTGGCCAGGGGCAGCCGGCGCAGGAGGACGTAGGACCCGATCAGCAGCGTGGCGATGAAGCCGCGCCAGAACACCAGTTCAGCGGCGGTGAACTGCGCCGAGCCGAGCTTGACGCAAACGCCCATGCAGGCGAACAGCAGGCTTGCCGCGACCATCCAGAGTGACTGCATTGGGGATCCACTGAAAAAGTCCGTCACACCGGGGCAGGCCGGTGTCCGTGTGACTGAAAGCGCTGGATTCCGGCTTTCGCCGGAATGACAAATTTGGAATTGTTCGGCACTTCCACGGGTTTTCGCGAAATGGGCGCCGGCGAACCACCAGCGCCCAAAACGGATCTCCCCGATCAGATGTGCCCGGCCATCACGCGCCTGTAGAACTCGTGGAAGTGCTGCATGCCGTCTTCCATCGGCGACTGGTAGGGGCCGACTTCGCTGCGCCCCTGCTTCATCAGCGCGCGGCGGCCGCGGTCCATGCGTTCGCCGATGTCGTCGTCCTCGATCGCGGTTTCCATGTAGGCGGCCTGCTCGGCCTTGATGAACTCCGGCTCGAACAGCGCGATATCTTCCGGGTAATAGAACTCGACGACGTTCAGCGTCTTGTCCACATCCTGCGGGATCAGGGTCGACACCACCAGCACATGGGGATACCACTCGACCATGACGTTCGGGTAGTAGGTGAGCCAGATCGCGCCGTGCGGCGGCAGGTCGCCGTTGTAGTAATCCAGCACGGCCTTGTGCCACTGCTTGTAGGTGGCCGATCCGGGCTTGGCCAGCGAGGTGATGCCGACGCGCTGCACCGAATACCAGTCGCCGAACTGCCAGGTCAGGTCGTCGCAGGTGACGAAGCCGCCGAGGCCCGGATGGTAGGGCACGACGTGGTAGTCCTCAAGGTAGACCTCGATGAAGGTTTTCCAGTTGTAGTTGCATTCGTGCAGTTCGACATGGTCGAGCCTGTAGCCGTCGAACTTGAGTTCGCCGGCGACCTTCATGCCGCCCAGGTCGGCGTTGGCCGAGCGCGGGCCCTTGAACAGCAGGCCCTGCCAGTTCTCGAGCTTCTGCTTCGCCAGATTGAGGCAGGGATTGGCCGGAAAGTGCGGCGCGCCGATCAGTTCGCCACCGGCGTCGTAGGTCCAGCGGTGGATCGGGCAGACGATGTTCTTCGCGTTGCCGGAGCCGGCGAGCATGATCGCCTGGCGATGGCGGCAGACGTTGGACATCTCGTAGCAACCGTCGGGCTGGCGCGTAAGCAGGCGGCCGTGGTCGTTCCATTCCTGGGAGCGGTAGTCGTGGACTCCGGGCACCATCAATTCGTGTCCGGCGTAGCCCGGTCCGGCATCGAAGATGAGCTTTTTCTCCAGTTCGAAGAGTTTTTCATCGAAATACCACTCAACCGGAAACTGCGACGCTCCAGGCGAGAGGCGCGTACGCGTGCCAACTTCGGACATGATTCCCAACCTCCAAGAGGGTTTACCCGGAAACCGGAAACGGACGGAAAGCAGAGTTTCACAACAGGCCAATGCCCGCGCTGGCGGGCATTGCGCCGAAACTGAAGGACCGTCAGGACTGACAATTTGCCGGCTTCTGCCGGCCGCACAATTGTAGCCAATTTGACCGGAGGGCGCACCTTAGGCTATTTTTACGGTTTTACCTTGCCGCTGGTCATCGCTTTCGGCCAAGGCTTCATTCATGGCCACTCATTCGAACCCCATTCCGGACTCCGATCCAGCAAGTGCCGCACCCCCGTCATTTGAAGCCGCTCTGGCTGAACTGGAGGGCATCGTCGCGGCCATGGAAGCCGGAAAAATGCCCTTGCAGGAGGCTCTGGATGCCTACAAACGCGGTGTGGCGCTGCTGCGCCAGTGCCAGTCGACCCTGACCGCCGCGGAACAGCAGATTCACATCCTCGACGCCGACGGCTTGCGCGAATTCGAGGTGGCGCCGGACGCCGCCGCGGGCGGACCGGGCAACGGCGGCGAACAGGAAACCTGAGCGCCCATGAATTTCCCGACTTGGATGGCCGGCATCCAGCAGCGCACCGAGACGGCCCTGGCAGCCGCCCTGCCCTCGGCCGAGCTTGCCCCGGCCCGCCTGCACGAGGCCATGCGTTATTCGGTGCTCGGCGGCGGCAAGCGCGTGCGGCCTTTGCTGTGCCATGCCGCCGGCGCGATTTTCGGCGCCGATAGCAGCGTGCTCGATGCGCCGGCCGTCGCCGTCGAACTGATCCACGCCTATTCGCTGGTGCATGACGACTTGCCCTGCATGGACGATGACGTCCTGCGCCGCGGCAAGCCGACCTGCCACGTCGAATTTGACGAAGCGACCGCGCTCCTGGTCGGCGACGCGCTGCAGACCCAGGCGTTCCAGGTGCTCTCCAACCACCTTTCGGGAATCGCCCCCGCCCGACAACTCGACATGCTGCACCTGCTGGCCACGGCCTCGGGGTCGCGCGGCATGGCCGGCGGCCAGGCGGTCGATCTCGCCGCGGTCGGTCAGCAACTGACGGTCGGCGAACTGGAGTTCATGCATATCCGCAAGACCGGCGCGCTGATCCGCGCCGCCGTATTGCTCGGCGCCCATTGCGGCGAGGCGATGCCCGACGCCCTGGAACATCTCGGGCGCTTCGCCAACCGCATCGGGCTGCTGTTTCAGGTGGTCGACGACATCCTCGACGCCGAAGCCAGCACCGCCACGCTGGGCAAGACCGCCGGCAAGGATGCCGCCGCCAACAAACCCACCTACGTCAATATTCTTGGCGCGCGAGAAGCCAAAGCCATGTCAAGCAAACTGAGGCAAGAGGCCCACGACGCGCTGGATCCGTTCGGCGAATCCGCCCTGCGCCTGCACGAACTTGCCGACTTCATCGTCGAGCGGACTTTCTGATGAGCCATCCCCTGCTCGATACCATAGCCTCGCCTGCCGACCTGCGGGCGCTGCCGCGCGATCAACTGCCTCAACTGGCCGACGAACTGCGCACCTTCCTGCTCGAATCCGTCTCGAAAACCGGCGGGCATTTGTCGTCGAACCTCGGCACCGTCGAACTGACCGTCGCGCTGCATTATGTGTTCGACACGCCGGCCGACCGCCTGGTGTGGGACGTCGGCCACCAGACCTATCCGCACAAGGCGCTGACCGGCCGCCGCGCCGGCATGGAACGGCTGCGCATGAAGGGCGGCGTATCCGGCTTCCCGCGCCGCAGCGAGAGCGAATACGACACCTTCGGCGTCGGACACTCGTCGACTTCGATTTCCGCCGCACTGGGCATGGCCGTCGCTGCGCGCAACAAGGGCGAGGAGCGGCGCGTCGTGGCGATCATCGGCGACGGCGCGATGTCCGCCGGCCAGGCCTTCGAGGCGCTCAACAACGCCGGCGTGATCGACGCCAACCTGCTTGTCATTCTCAACGACAACGACATGTCGATCTCGCCGCCGGTCGGCGCGCTCAACAAGTACCTGGCGCGCCTGCTATCGGGCGGCACCTTCAACGCCGCGCGCCGCGCCGGGGAGAAAGTGCTGTCGGCGATGCCGAATGTGCTGGAGTTCGCCAACCGGGTCGAGGAACACGTCAAGGGGATGATCTCGCCGGGCACCCTGTTCGAGGAACTCGGCTTCAATTACATCGGCCCGATCGACGGCCATGACCTCGATGCGCTGATCCCGACGCTGCAGAACCTGCGCCGGCTGAAGGGCCCGCAGTTCCTCCATGTCATCACCCGCAAGGGCCAGGGCTACAAGCTCGCCGAAGCGGATCCGATCCTGTACCACGGCGTCGGCAAGTTCGACGCCGCCAATGGCATCGAGCAGGCCAAGGGACCCGGCCGTCTGACCTACACCCAGGTATTCGGCGACTGGCTGTGCGACCAGGCCGAGGCCGACCCGCGGGTGATCGGCATTACTCCGGCGATGCGCGAGGGTTCCGGCATGGTGCGCTTCGCCCAGGAATTTCCCCAGCGCTATTTCGATGTCGGCATCGCCGAGCAGCATGCGGTGACCTTTGCCGGCGGACTGGCCTGTGACGGCATGCGGCCGGTGGTGGCGATCTATTCGACCTTCCTGCAGCGCGCTTATGACCAGCTGATCCACGATATCGCCTTGCAGAATCTGCCGGTGGTGTTCGCCATCGATCGCGGCGGACTGGTCGGCGCCGACGGCGCGACGCACAACGGCGCCTTCGATCTTTCCTACCTGACCTGCATTCCGAACATGGTGGTGATGACGCCGAGCGACGAGAACGAATGCCGCAAGATGCTGTCGACCGCGCTGACCATCGACGGCCCGAGCGCCGTGCGCTACCCGCGCGGCAGCGGACCGGGCGCGGCCATTGAGCCCGGGCTGGGAACCCTGCCGATCGGCAAGGGCGTGGTGCGCCGCCAGGGCAAGCGGGTCGCGCTGCTGGCATTTGGATCAATGCTGGACCCCGCGCTCAAGGCAGCCGAAACGCTTGATGCCACGGTCGCCAACATGCGCTTCGTCAAACCGCTGGATGCGGAACTGGTCGAAGAACTGGCCAACAGCCACGACCTGCTGGTGACGATCGAGGAAAACGCCCTGATCGGCGGCGCCGGCGCGGAAGTAGCGCGCGCCCTGGAGTCGGCCGGCCTGCAGACGTCGCTGCTGCGACTGGGCCTGCCGGACCGTTTCATCGACCATGGCGATACGGCCCTGCTGCTGGCCGAAGCCGGGCTCGACGAGGCCGGCATCGTGAACAGCGTGACAGCGCGGCTTGCCGCGGGTCAGCAATAGTTGAGTAATTTCGTCGGATAATGGTATAGTTCGCGGTCCGAGTCAAAACCACCCACAGAAACACGATGAATTCCAGGAATCCCATGGCCACCACCGATCGATCCGTCATTGCAGACGTTCAAAGCAGCCCGGATTCGCGCCAGTTGCCGATCAACAAGGTCGGCATCAAGGACATACGCCATCCGTTCAAGGTATTGGACAAGAGCGGCGGCGTGCGCCACACCATCGCCAACTTCAACATGTATGTCGGCCTGCCCCATGACTTCAAGGGCACCCACATGTCGCGCTTTGTCGAAATCCTCAACTCGCACGAAGAGGAAATATCGGTCGAGAGCTTCGAAACCATGCTGCGCGAAATGGTCAGCCGCCTCGAAGCGGCGACCGGCCATCTCGAAATGAGCTTTCCGTATTTCATCAACAAAGTGGCGCCGGTGTCGGGCGTCAAGAGCCTGATGGATTACGACGTGACTTTCATCGGCGAGATCGTCGAAGGCGGCCGCTATCGGCAGACCATCAAGGTGGTGGTTCCGGTGACCAGCCTGTGCCCCTGCTCGAAGAAGATTTCAGAGCGCGGCGCACACAACCAGCGCTCCCACGTCACGATCACCGCCACCACCAACCAGCTGGTGTGGATCGAGGACATCGTGCGCATGGCCGAGACCCAGGCGTCGTGCGAACTCTTCGGTCTGCTCAAGCGCCCCGACGAAAAATATGTGACCGAACGGGCTTACGACAATCCGAAATTCGTCGAAGACCTGGTGCGCGACGTGGCCGGGGCACTCAATGCAGACCCGCGCATCGATGCCTACGTGGTCGAGAGCGAAAACTTCGAGTCGATCCACAACCACTCGGCCTATGCGCTGATCGAGAACAACAAGAAGCGCTACTGAAAAACGGTCGCACAAAATCAACGGGCCGCCCGGCAAGTGCCGGGCGGCCCGTTGATTTTGTGCGGCAACCGATCAGGCCTTGCACCTCAGCCAATGGTTCCGGCCAAGGCATGCCCTGAAAAACTCAGACCGCAGGAGAAACCTTCCTGGTGAGCTTCTCTTTGATGCGCGCCGACTTGCCGGAGCGGTCGCGCAGGTAATACAGCTTGGCGCGACGGACGTCGCCGCGACGCTTGAGCTCGATGCTGGCGATCAGCGGCGAATAGGTCTGGAAGGTGCGCTCGACGCCCTCGCCGGACGAAATCTTGCGCACGATGAAGTTCGAATTGAGGCCGCGATTGCGCTTCGAGATGACCACGCCTTCGAAGGCCTGGACGCGCTTGCGATCGCCTTCGACCACATTCACGTTGACGATCACGGTGTCGCCGGGGGCGAACGACGGCACGGTCTTGCCGATGCGCGCGATTTCTTCACTTTCGAGTTGCTGGATCAGGTTCATTGCTTTACTCCTTCAGTTATGGCTGCGGAAATGCCCGCCAACCTTGCGTGCAGAGCAGGATTGCTTCGTCATCCTGGTGCGCGCCGCTTTTATTGACCTTCCCGCTTGAATTCAGCCAGCAGGTCAGCCTCTTCGCTACTCAACACCCTCGTCTCAAGCAGATCCGGGCGCCGTTGCCACGTCCGTCCCAGCGCCTGTTTCAGGCGCCAGCGGCGGATCCTTTCATGGTTGCCGGACAACAGCATGTCCGGCACCGCACATCCTTCATACACTTCCGGCCGCGTGTAGTGCGGACAGTCCAGCAAGCCCGCGGCAAATGAATCCTCCACCGCCGACGCTTCGTCGTTCAACGCCCCCGGCAACTGCCTGATGCAGGCGTCCATCAATGCCATTGCCGCCAATTCGCCGCCGGAAACAACAAAATCGCCCAGCGACAGTTCCTCATCCACACAGCGCTCGATCAGCCGCTCGTCAATTCCTTCGTAGCGGCCGCAAAGCAGGATCGCCCCGTCGCCTGCCGCCAGTTCCGCCACACGCCGCTGATCGATCCGCGCGCCCTGTGGCGAAAGGTAAATCACTTTCGCCGTACCGCCAGCGCCGACTTTTCGCACCGCTTTTGCCGCAACTATCGCCTGCTCCAGCGGCGAAGCCATCATCACCATCCCGGGGCCGCCACCATACGGCCGGTCGTCCACCGTTCTATGCACATCCTGCGTCCATTGCCGCGGGTTCCAGCATTCGATCTGCCACAGTCCCCGCTCCAGCGCGCGCCGGGTGATCCCCGAAGCCGTCAGCGCCGCAAACATCTCGGGGAACAGCGTAACGACATCGAAACGCAGGCTCACCAGTCACAACCCCAATCAGCGCGGATGAGTCCTCCCGGAACATCCACCTTCCTTACGACATGTTCAACGAAGGGCAGCAATCTTTCGCGCTCGCCCTCTGCTACCACCAGTACCTGGTTCGCGCCCGTCTCGATCAGAGACTTGACCCGGCCCAGGGGCTGGTCCTGCATATTCACCACTTCCAGGCCGATCAGGTCGGCCCAGTAGTACTCGTCCTGCGCGGGTGGCGGCAGGGCATCCCGCGGCGCACCGAAGTAGCAACTGCCCAGCGCTTCCGATGCGTCCCGGTCATCGATGCCGGCCAGTTTTGCCACGACGCCATCGCCGTGCAGTTTGACCGCTTCGAGAGCATGCGGCTGCCAACTCCCGGCCGGCGCATCGACATCCGCGGCAAGCCACCACTGCGGCATCTTCCGCCATGCCTCGGGGTCATCGCCGAAAGGATGAACCCGCAACCAGCCATGTACTCCGAACGGGGCGACGATGCGCCCCAATACGATCATGCGGACTAGGCAGCCTTGGGCGCTGCCGCCTGCTTGACCAGGCGCGCGGCGGTCGGTGACAACTGTGCGCCATGCCCCTGCCAGTAAGCCAGGCGTTCGGTGTTGATCACCAGGCCCGGCTCGCTTTCGGCGGCGACCGGATTGTAATAACCGATGCGCTCGATGAAGCGGCCATCGCGGCGATTGCGCGAATCGGCAACCACCATATTGAAGAACGGACGCTTCTTGGCGCCGCTGCGGGCGAGACGAATGACAACCATGGTGTTCTCTTGTAAAGCGGGAAAGCCGGCGATTTTATTTCAAAAAGCCGGATAAAACAAGGCATAGCCTCCGCCTTTTGGGCTTTTTGGCTCCACCAGCCGACCCGCCATTCATCCGCGCGGGCGGGAAAACACTTCGCGGATGGTCTGCTGTATGCCGATTGCGGCCTGACGGGGATTTGCCGCCTGGCGGATCGGCCGCCCGACCACGATGTAGTCGGCGCCGTTCCTGAAGGCCTGGGCGACATCGACGGTGCGTTTCTGGTCATCGGCCGGCTTGTTCTCGACCGGGCGGATGCCGGGCGTGACCACCATCAACCTGTCGCCCAGCTCGTGCCGGATCATCGGCGCCTCGAGTCCGGAGGAAACAATGCCGTCCACCCCGGCGGCCAGCGCCCGCCGCGCACGCGAGAGCACGAGCTTGTCGACCTCGCAGGCGAAGCCGAGATCGTCAAGGTCGCCGCGATCGAGGCTGGTCAGCACGGTGACGGCGAGAATTTTCAGATTCCCCTTGTCCTTCACCGCGGCTTCCATGATGGCCTGATTGCCGTGAATGGTGGCAAAGGTCGCCCCGCTACCTGCCAGGGCGCGCACGGCGGAACGCACCGTTTCCGGAACATCGAAGAACTTGAGGTCGACAAACACCTTCTTGCCCTGTCCGACCAGCCAGTGCAGCAAGTCGAAATAGCCGCCGGTCATGAACAGTTCCAGCCCGATCTTGTAGAAAACCACCGCATCGCCGAGTTCGATCACCAGGGCCCGCGCCGACTCGGCATCGGGAACATCAAGGGCAACGATCAAGCGATCCTGCGGGTCAATCGGTTTGCTCGACAGCAAGCTGGTCATCGCGGACACCTCATAACGCAAACAAGTCAAAATGGTTCCGGATTCTACTAGAATCGTATTTCATCCCCGCCAGTTCCGCTTACCATGCGCAGCAAGAAAATATCTCCGCCGCCCATCAAGCTTCAGCAGGCACTGGACTGGCTCGCCGAGCCGCCGCCGGAAGATCCCCTGCTCGATCTGGTACCCCTGCGCAGCCACCTCGCGGCGATTGCCTCGCTGGGCCTTCCAATACTGCACCGCCTCAAGATCGACGAACTGCTCCAGCAGCGCGCCGATCGAATCGACGACGCGCTGACCCCCATGCTGCTTGACGTCAAGCTGCCCTTGCCTATCCATCTCGGCACGGTGGCGCAAGGCTTGATCGGCCTGCGCGCGGAGCTGGGGGAAACCTGGCTGAGGGTCGCCGGTGACGCCGATCCGCAGGAACTGGCCAAGGTCCATCGCAACAGGCCGCAGATCTGCATGCAGGGAATCATCAACCTCTCGCGACAACTGGTTGCCACCTTGCTGATTGCGATTCCGACGCCGATGAACTTTTGGCGCAACGCCCAGGCGCTCTATCATGCCGCCCACGAGTCGGTCGATCCGACGGCCACCCTGCCAGCCGAGATGAGCGCAATCGACAGCCGGTTCAAGGCCATGCTGGCGCTTACCGCCGCCCAACCCGAAGGCCTGACGCCGCGCGAAATCGCTTTCCTTGCGAATTATCTGGAAACTCATGCTGCGGCCACCCGGATCGACACGCTTCGTCCCGAGGGAACCGGGGACTGGTTCTGGCTCGACGCCAGCCTCGATCAACCGCCGGTCGCCCTGCAGCGCCTGATGCCGGATGGCGGACCGTGCCTCTTCTTCCGCTTCGGCGAACTTGCCGAACTGGCGGCGCAACATCTGGACCAATTGAATGATGGCGTGCCGCCATCATCGCTTGGCTTGCCGCTTCAGGCGGCCGGCGCCGACTATCGCAACGCACTGGAACGGGCACGTCAATGCTGGACCGCGCCACGGCGGCGCAATTTCACCCGGCGCACCCAATCCCTGAACGTAGATGTCTGTACGCAACTTAGCAGCTTGTGGGCGACGTTGGTAAGCGACGTGCAGCAGGAACCCAAATCGAACGCCTGCGAACTGACCTACAGTGACTGGACAGTGCTCAATGAAGGCCCTTCAGGCTACGCGATCGTGCATGTCGTCGGCGAGGTCACCGGCATCGTTGCAGGTTGTGCTGTGGGCTTGCGTACCGGCGCTGGCGCCGGCTGGCAGATTTGCCTGGTGCGCTGGGCTCGCAGCAAGGGCAGCAGCCATGTCGAAATGGGCCTGGAAGTCATCGCACCGTCGGCGAAGCCGGTACGCATACAGACATTGACCAACCGCAATCCTGAACCACCGATCCCGGCGCTGCTGCTCCCGGCCCTGCCCAACCTCAATCGCGGTGAAGCGATTCTGGCCGTGCGCGGCGATTACAACGCTCGTCCGTTCACCTTGCTGCAGGAGCACGGCGACCATTTGCAGGTCGTCGAATGTATGCCGCACCGGAGTCTTGTCGAGACCTCGAGCATCGAGATTTTCGAATTCATCCGCAATCCCGCGGCAAGTTAGGCGTGCGCGGATTGCGGCAACTCGGCGACGATCAGGGCGCCGACGAGAATCACGCTCCAGGAAGCGTAAAGCCAGACCAGAAAGACCGGGATCGCAGAGAAGGCGCCATAGACCATGACGTTCAACTTGAACCCGGTCGCAATGTAAAGCGTGAATAGCTCCTGCAGGCCGGCAAAGCCCATTGCCGCCATTGCACCGCCAAAGGCCGCATGCCAGCCCTTTACCTGCTTGTTGGGCACGATCCAGTAAAGCAAGCCGAACAGCGCGGACATGAAGGCGAATGGCAACAGACCCCGCAGCACGATTTTATTCACCCAAGCCGGCTCGGCAAGCAGGCCAAGCGAGACGCTGGTGACAAACGAGATCGCCGCAAGGCTTGCACCAAATGCCAGCGGCCCGAGCAGCAGCGCAAGGCCGTGCATGGCCAGGCGTCGCAGCAGCGGACGACTGGCCTTGACGCGCCATATGTGGTTGAAGGCCCGCTCAATGGTGAGCATCTGCATCAGGGCGGTCGCACCAAGCACGGCAATCCCCAAAAAAGTCACCTGTCCGGCGCGGGACGCAAACTGGGCGATGTATTTTGCGATGACGATGCCGGCCTTTTCCGGCAGCAGATTGGCCAAAAGGAATTTCTGCAACGCAGAACCCAGGCCGACCCCGACCGGCAAAAAAGAAATCAGGGCAAACGCGGCAGCGATCATCGGCACCAGACCGATCAAGGTGGCAAAGGAAAGTGCGGCCGCCGTTTGCGCGCAGTGTTCACCATGAAAACGGCGCGCCGTGCGCAGGATGAGCCGGAAGGGTGCCAGGAGCCACATATAATCGGATTCTAACGGAGGCAGGAAAATGAAGACGGCAAGCGACACCCGCGAAGTTCTGGTGCTCTACTACAGCCATCACGGCTCGGTCAGGGAACTGGCGCGCCACATCGCCCACGGCATCGAGCAGACACCCGGCGTCGCCGCGCGCTTGCGCACCGTGCCCAGAGTTTCGGCAGTTTGCGAAGCAACCGACGCCGCAATTCCGGAGACGGGCGCGCCTTATGTCGAGGCGATCGATCTCGAGGAATGCATTGGTATGGCCATGGGCAGCCCGACCCGCTTCGGCAACATGGCCGCACCGCTCAAGTATTTCCTCGACTCCACCAGCGGCCTGTGGCTCAAAGGTGCCCTGGCGGGCAAGCCGGCAGCGGTATTTACGTCTTCGGCTTCGATGCACGGTGGACAGGAGTCCACGCTACTGTCAATGATGCTGCCGCTCCTGCACCACGGCATGGTCGTCCTCGGCATCCCCTACACCGAAGGAGCGCTGTCCGCGACGCGCGAAGGCGGCACGCCATACGGCGCCAGCCATGTCAGCGGTGGCGATGGCAACACGATTGCCAGCGAACATGAAAAGCTGCTCGCCGTCGCCCTCGGACGGCGCCTGGCCGAGACTGCCAAAAAACTCGCGCCGTGAATCTCTGGTTCAACCGGCTGGCATCGACAAGCCTGGTCGGCTTGCTGTTTCTCTGCCTCGCTTGGGAACTCTGGCTGGCCCCACTGCGTCCCGGCGGCTCGATGCTGGTGCTGAAAGCCCTGCCGCTCCTGTTCCCCCTGTTCGGCATCCTGCGCGGCAAGCGCTACACGCATCAATGGACGTCACTGCTATCCCTGGTTTACGTCGCCGAAGGCGCGGTGCGCGCACTCTCCGACCAGGGCGCGAGCCAGGCGCTGGCAATGGCCGAGATCTTCCTGGCGACGCTGCTGTTCGCCGGTTGCCTCGGCCATGCCCGCGAGACCGCTCCTTCCAGAGCCGTCAAATCTGCGGATTGAGTTTCTCCTGTCCGGAACACAGTTTGTTGAGTGCGTTGAGATAGGCCTTGGCAGACGCAACCACGATATCCGTATCGGCGCCCTGCCCATTGACAATCCGTCCGTCTTTCGCCAACCGCACCGTCACCTCGCCCTGCGCGTCCGTACCCGTCGTGATGGCATTTACCGAATAGAGCAACAACTCCGAACCGCTCGCGGCGACGCTTTCAATCGCCTTGAATGTTGCATCGACGGGGCCGCTACCGCTCGATTCGGCATGCCGCTCGGCCCCTCCCGCGGAGAGCGTCAACCGGGCCTGCGGAACCTCGCCGGTTTCCGAGTGGAACATCGACGACACGAGCGTGTAATGCTCGTCATGGGTCAGAACCATTTCGTCACTCATCAGGGCGTGCAGGTCCTCATCGAAAATCTCGTGCTTCTTGTCGGCCAGTTCCTTGAATCGCGCGAAAGCCGCATTCAGCACCTGCTCGCTCTCGACCTCGATGCCGAGTTCCTTCAGGCGGGCCTTGAACGCCGTGCGCCCGGAATGCTTGCCGAGTACCAGCTTGTTGGCGTTCCAGCCCACGTCTTCGGCGCGCATGATCTCGTAGGTTTCGCGGTGCTTCAGCACGCCGTCCTGGTGGATGCCGGACTCATGCGCAAACGCATTGGCGCCGACAATCGCCTTGTTGGGCTGCACCGGAAATCCGGTAATGCTGGACACCATCTTCGATGCCGCGACGATCTGCGTGGTATCGATCCGGGTGACGCAGGGGAACACGTCCTGGCGGGTGTGCACCGCCATGACGATCTCCTCAAGCGCGGCATTGCCGGCGCGCTCGCCAAGGCCATTGATGGTGCATTCGACCTGGCGAGCACCTGCCATCACGGCGGCAAGGCTGTTGGCCACTGCCAGGCCCAGGTCGTTATGGCAATGGACCGACCAGATCACCTTGTCGGAATTGGGGATGCGTTCGCGCAGCTGGTGAATTCGGTTCGCATACTGATCCGGCACGTTGTAGCCGACAGTGTCCGGAATGTTGATGGTGGAAGCGCCTTCCTTGATCACCGCTTCGATGATGCGACAAAGGAAATCCAGGTCGGAACGCCCCGCATCCTCACAGGAAAACTCGACATCATCGATCCCGTTGCGCGCGAAACGCACTGCATGCTGGGCAGCCACAAGGACGTCTTCCGGCGCCATGCGCAGCTTTTTCTCCATGTGGATCGGACTGGTCGCGATGAAGGTGTGGATGCGCCCCGATTTCGCCGGCTTGACGGCTTCCAGCGCCCGCGCGATGTCCTTGTCGAAGGCGCGGCAGAGCCCGGCGACCGTCGAATCCTTGATCGCTTCGGCAACGGCCCTGACTGCGTCGAAATCCCCGTTGGACGCGGCCGGAAAGCCGGCTTCGATGACGTCGACGCGCATGCGCTCGAGCTGGCGGGCGATCCTCAGCTTTTCTTCCTTGGTCATGGAAGCGCCCGGACTTTGTTCGCCGTCGCGCAAGGTGGTATCGAAAATGATCAAGTGTTCCTTGGACATGGTTCTCTCCTGAGAAAGCAGGGTTTCGGTGGCAATCGTTGTCGGCTTCATCGACATCGGACGCCGCCAATTTGGCTCAAAACAAAAAAATGACAATACCGCTCCTCACGGAGGCGGACACTATGTACAACCGGATTGTGGAGGGGGGTGTATTAGCGCGCGCGGCGCAGCAGCGGAAGCAGCTTGGCGCGCAGCGGCAGGCGCGCGGCGAGCGCGCCCGTGAAGGCAAGAAACAATGCGGAAAGGATCAACGTCGCAGTCATGGAAAAGACTATAAAGACTTTATTTCCGGCGCGCAACAGATTTCAATAGCCGCCGCTTCGGCTTGTTGCCGGCGGCTCAAGACTCAGCCCTCATCCGAATTGCGTTTTTTCCCGTTGCGCCAGGCGACTGCTGCCATGACATAACCCGAGAGGGCATAGGCAAGGAACAAGGCAAACAAAACCCCGGGCGGATAGGACGACACCAGCGCATAGCCGAGAACGATGACGGGCAGAACCATGAATGGCACGCTACGGCGCATATTGATGTCCTTGCCGCTCCAGTATGGCAGCGTGCTCACCATGGTAATGCCGGAAAAAAGCGTCAGCGCGAAAGCATACCAGCGGACATCTTCACCGGGAATGTTCAGATCGTTGATTATCCATATGAATCCAGCTACCAACGCTGCCGCGGCCGGACTCGGCAGTCCCTGAAAGTAGCGTTTATCCACAACATCGATATTGGTATTGAAGCGGGCCAGACGCAACGCCGCTCCGGCGCAATAGACAAATGCCGCAATCCATCCCCATTTGCCCATTCCTTTCATCGCCCACTCGAATACGATCAACGCCGGCGCCGCCCCAAACGAGACCATGTCGGAGAGCGAATCGTATTCCGCGCCAAACGCGCTCTGGGTTCGGGTCATGCGCGCCACGCGACCATCGAGGCCATCCAATACCATGGCAATGAAAATCGCCACGGCCGCATGTTCGAAGCGCCCGGTCATGGCCTGGACGATGGCGTAGAAACCTGCGAACAAGGCGGCGGTCGTCAGCAAGTTGGGCAGCAAATAAATGCCGCGCCGACGCAGTTCGGAATTCATCAACACCTTGCGGGGTGGGATTGGCGGCATGGTGACAAGGTCGTTGGCAAGGTTTCCATTCTAACGGCTCAGGCAAGTTCAGCAACAAACCCGCGACACAAACCCTGCGCCGGCACTTTCGCACGATGCGATGGCGAAAAGCAAAAAGGGCGCAGCAGCGCCGCGCCCTCTGCCGACCGCCAGATTGGTCAGTTCTTGGTTTGATCGACCAGCTGGTTCTTCTTGATCCACGGCATCATCGCGCGCAACTGCTCGCCAACCTGCTCGATCGGGTGCGCCGCGGTCAAGCGCCGGCGCGCCGTCATCTCGGGATAATTGGTACGACCTTCGAGAATGAACTTCTTGGCGTACTCGCCTTCCTGGATCGCCTTCAGGGCTTCTTTCATTGCCGCGCGGGCTTCAGGACCGATTACCTTCGGGCCGGTGACGTACTCGCCATACTCGGCGTTGTTCGAGATCGAATAGTTCATGTTGGCGATGCCGCCCTCGAAAATCAGGTCGACGATCAGTTTGACCTCGTGCAGGCACTCGAAATAAGCCATTTCCGGGGCGTATCCCGCGTCCGTCAGCGTCTCGTAGCCGGCCTTGATCAATTCAACCAGGCCGCCGCAGAGTACGGCCTGCTCGCCGAACAGGTCGGTCTCGGTCTCTTCGCGGAAGTTGGTCTCGATCACCCCGCCCTTGGTGCCACCATTTGCGGCGGCGTAGGACAGGGCAATATCCTTGGCCTTGCCCGACTTGTCCTGGTGAATGGCGATCAACGAGGGCACACCGCCACCCCGCATATATTCGGAACGCACAGTGTGACCGGGGCCCTTCGGCGCGATCATGATCACGTCCACATCGGTCCGCGGTACCACCTGGTTGTAATGCACATTGAAGCCATGCGCAAAGGCCAGCGCGGCGCCCTTTTTCATGTTGGCTTCGACATCATTGTAATAAATGGCAGGAATGGTTTCGTCGGGCAACAGCATCATCACGACATCAGCATCCTTGACCGCCTTGGCGACCTCCTCGACCTTCAGGCCCGCCGTCTTCGCCTTGTTCCACGAAGCGCCGCCCTTGCGCAGACCCACCGTTACCTTGACGCCTGAATCCCTGAGGTTCTGCGCATGCGCATGACCTTGCGATCCGTAGCCGACGATAGTGACCTTCTTGCCCATGATTAGGGAGAGATCGGCATCCTTGTCGTAATAGACTTTCATTGGGTTTCCTTGGTTGCAGTGTTCAGACTTTGAGAATTCGATCGCCGCGCCCGATGCCGGACACACCGGTGCGGACGGTTTCGAGGATCAGTGCACGATCGATGGCTTCGAGAAAGGCATCCAGCTTGGAACCGTTTCCGGTAAGTTCGATGACGTAGGTGGAATCGGTGACATCGATGATGCGACCGCGAAATATATCGGCGATACGCTTCATTTCTTCGCGATCCTTGCCGGCTGCGCGCACCTTCACCAGCATCAGTTCGCGCTCTATGTGAGCAGCTTCCGACAGATCCACCACCTTGACGACATCGATCAGCTTGTTGAGCTGCTTGGTGATCTGCTCGATGACCTCGTTGGAACCGGTGCTGACGATGGTCATGCGTGACAGTGAGGCGTCTTCGGTCGGCGCCACCGTCAGCGACTCGATATTGAAGGCACGGGCGGAGAACAGGCCGGAAACGCGGGACAGGGCGCCCGCTTCGTTTTCGATAAGAATGGAAATAATGTGTCGCATGCTTACAGTTCCTCGGCCAGTATCATTTCCGACAAGCCCTTGCCCGCCGCAACCATCGGATATACGTTGGCCGTCTGATCGGTGAGGAAGTCCATGAAGACCAGGTCATTCTTGTGTTTGGTAAAGGCTTCGCGCAAGGCCGGCTCGACGTCCGCCGGACGCTCGATCTTCATTCCGACATGTCCGTACGACTCTGCCAGTTTGACAAAATCCGGCAATGCGTCGACATAGGATTCCGCATAGCGGTTGCCGTGGAACATTTGCTGCCACTGGCGCACCATCCCGAGATAGCGGTTGTTCAGATTGATGATCTTGATCGGCAGGCGGAACTGCTTGGCCGTGGATAGCTCCTGGATGTTCATCTGGATCGATGCCTCGCCGGTGATGCACGCCACGGTGGCTTTCGGATTGGCGAAGCGCACGCCCATCGCATAAGGCAGGCCGACACCCATTGTTCCCAGACCACCCGAGTTGATCCAGCGGCGTGGTTTGTCGAACTTGTAGTATTGGGCAGCCCACATCTGGTGCTGACCGACATCCGAGGTAATGAAGGCGTCGCCACCGGTAATCTCGTAGAGCTTTTCCACGACGTACTGGGGCATGATGATTTCCTTGCCCTGCTTGTACTTGAGCGATTTCTTGCCACGCCACTCGTCGATCTGCTTCCACCACGCCGCAAGTGCTTTCGGCTCGGGCACGCCTTCCGATGCTTCGAGAAGCTTTTGCAGTTCGTCCAGCACGTCGGGCAAGTTGCCGACGATAGGCACATCGACCTTGACCCGCTTTGCAATCGAGGACGGATCGATGTCGATGTGAATGATCTTGCGCGGAACCTCGGCGAAATGCACCGGATTGCCGATAACTCGGTCATCGAAGCGCGCGCCAACCGCGATCAGCACATCGCAATTCTGC
>JBIKKY010000057.1:0-18881 GCA_044360105.1 Sulfuritalea sp. | reverse complement strand
GTTGCATGAAGTTGACTCGATAGCATCGAGTCAAACGTTAACAGGGTTTACAAGTGTTTACAATAGGTTGCGCAATAAATAAGAATGCCGTTCAGTGCTAACTGAACGGCATTACCGCCGCAGCGGGCTTTTTTGCCTGCAGTTGCGTCGTCAGCCCGGCAGCGGATCCGCGTTGCCCATGGCGGTGGTGTGCGTGCCGCCATCGACGTAGAGAATTTCGCCGGTGACGCCACTGGCGAGATCGGACAGGAGGAATGCCGCGGCATTGCCGACTTCATCGATGGTCACGTTGCGCCGCAGCGGGGCGTGATGGGCGTTGTAGGCCAGCAGCTTGCCGAAGCTGCCGATGCCGGATGCGGCCAGCGTCTTGATCGGTCCGGCCGACAGCGCATTGGCGCGGATGCCCTGCGGCCCGAGGCAGAAGGCCAGATAGCGGGTCGCCGCTTCGAGGCTGGCCTTGGCCAGGCCCATGGTGTTGTAGTTGGGCATGGTGCGGACGGCACCGAGATAGGTCAGTGCCAGGACGGACGGATTGCTGCCCTTCAGCAGCAGCGGGCGGGCGGCCTTGGCCAGCGCGGGAAAGCTGTAGGACGACACATCGTGTGCGATGCGGAAGGACTCGCGCGAGATGCCTTCCAGAAAATCGCCTTCGATCGCCTCGTTGGGGGCGAAGGCGATGGAATGTACCAGGCCGTCGAGGCCGTCCCAGCGTTTCGCCAGTTCGGCGAACACGGCTTCGATTTCGGCATCCTGGGAAACGTCGCAGGGATAGATGGCGGTCGAGCCGAACTCGTCGGCGTACTTGGCTATGCGGTCCTTGAAACGCTCGTTCTGGTAGGTGAAGGCGAGATCGGCGCCTTCACGGTGGCAGGCTTTGGCGATGCCGTAGGCGATAGAGCGGTTCGAGATCAGACCGGTAATCAGAATGCGTTTTCCAGCGAGAAATCCCATCGCTATTCCTTGGTTGAAGCAGACGGCGGATTATAGCGGATCAGCTAAACTCGACTTCATGCGTAGTTCTATCGCCTGCCTTCTTGCCTTGCTGCTCACTGCCTGCGGCAGCGCCTGGAACGATCCCTATCCGGCAGCGGATCGGGGCAGGAACATCCTTTACAGTGCTTTTACCGAACGGCCCAAGCATCTCGACCCGGTCCAGTCCTACAGCGAGGACGAGATCACCTTTACGGCGCAGATCTACGAGCCGCCGCTGCAATACCACTACCTCAAGCGGCCCTACGCGTTGGTCGCCGCGACCGCCGAAGCGGTGCCGCAACCGCGTTACCTGGATGCCCAGGGGCGCGCTCTGCCGGACAACGCCGATCCGGCGAAGATCGCCTTCACCGACTATGTGATCACGATCAAGCCGGGTATCCGTTATCAGCCGCATCCGGCCTTTGCCCGCGGCGAGGGCGGCGATTACGCCTATCACGCGCTGAGCGCAGCGCAACTTGCTGCCGCCAACGTCCTCGGCGACTTCGCCCGGCGTGACAGCCGCGAACTCACCGCGGACGACTACGTCTATGGCATCAAGCGCCTGGCGCACCCGCGCCTGCATTCGCCGATTTTCGGCCTCATGGAGGAGTACATCGTCGGCCTCGGCGACTACGGAAAGCGCCTCAAGGCGGAGCAGGATAAGCCGTGGATCGACCTGCGCCAGCATCGGCTGGAGGGGGTCGAGGCGGTCGACCGCTATCGCTACCGCATCCGCGTCAAGGGCAAGTACCCGCAGTTCCTGTACTGGCTGGCGATGCCCTTCTTTGCGCCGATGCCCTGGGAGGCCGACAAATTCCACAGCCAGCCGGGCATGGCGGAGAAGAATCTGACGCTCGACTGGTATCCGATCGGCACCGGCCCCTACATGCTGACCGAGAACAATCCGAATGCGCGCATGGTACTTGAACGGAACCCGAATTATCGCGAAGAACGCTATCCCTGCGAAGGTGAGGCGGAAGACAAGGAGGCGGGGCTGCTCAAGGATTGCGGCCAGACGCTGCCTTTCATCGACAAGGTGGTGTTCACCCGCGAGAAGGAACAGATCCCCTACTGGAACAAGTTCCTGCAGGGCTACTACGATGCCTCGGGTATTTCGTCGGACGCATTCGACCAGGCCGTGCAGGTCAGCGCGGGCGAGATCACACTGTCCGACAGCATGCGCGCGCAAGGCATCGTGCTGACCACCTCGGTGGCGACGTCGAGCTTCTACATGGGTTTCAACTGGCTCGATCCGCTGGTGGGCGGCACCGACCCGAAGACTGCCGAAAATGCGCGCAAGCTGCGCCAGGCGATTTCGCTGGCCATCGACCAGGAGGAGTTCATCTCGATCTTCCAGAACGGGCGCGGCGTTGCCGCGCAGGGGCCGATTCCGCCGGGCATTTTCGGCCACAGGGAAGGCGCGGCGGGGATCAACCCCCACATGTACGACTGGGTCGACGGCCATCCGCGGCGCAAGCCCGTCGCCGAAGCCAAGCGCCTGCTGGTCGAGGCCGGCTGGCCCAACGGGCGCGATGCGAAAACCGGTGAACCGCTGGTAATCAACCTCGACACCACGGCCACCGGCGTCGGCGCCAAGGCGCGGATCGACTGGCTCCACAAGCAGTTCGCCAAGCTCGACATCCAGCTCGTGGTGCGCAGCACCGACTACAACCGCTTCCAGGACAAGGTGCGCAAGGGCGCCGTGCAGTTGTTCTACCTCGGCTGGAACGCCGACTATCCCGATCCGGAGAATTTCCTGTTCCTGCTGCATGGCAAGCAGGGCAAGGTCAAGGATTCCGGTGAGAACGCGGCGAACTACCAGAACCCCGAGTACGATCACCTGTTCGAGCAGGTCAAGGCGATGGAGAACGGCGCGCCGCGGCAGGAACTGATCGACCGCATGACCGACATCCTGCGCCACGACGCTCCCTGGGTCTGGGGTTTCCATCCCAAGGACTACACCTTGCGCCATGCCTGGCTGACCAACCGCAAACCGAGCAAGGTCGGTCACAACACGCTCAAGTATCAGCGCGTCGATGCCGCCTTGCGCGAGCAGCGTCGCAGCGAGTGGAACCGTCCGGTGCTGTGGCCGCTACTGGTACTCGTGTTGGTGCTCGGGGCGGCAATCTGGCCGGCCTGGAGCGGCTACCGGCGGCGGGAGACGGCGACGGCGCGCTGATCGGGCGATTCTCGCCGTGTCGCCGGCGCCGACTATTTGATCCGGTCTAGTCTTCGATCGCCTGCCACTCGCCGTGGCGCAGTGCCTGGAGCGGACGGAACCTGGCCTTGTAGGCCATCTTGCGGCTGTCGCGAATCCAGTAGCCCAGATACAGCCAGGGTAGTTCGATATGCTGGCATTGCGCGATCTGCCAGAGGATGGCGAAGGTGCCGTAACTCGCGTTGGTGACATCGGGATCGTAGAAGGTGTAGACCGACGAGAGTCCGTCGGCCAGCACGTCGATGATGCTGACCACGCGCAGCACGCCGTTTTCACGGAATTCGATCAGCCGGCTGTCGACATGGGTCTGCAGCAGGAAGTGGGCGTACTGGTCGCGGCTGTCCTGGTCCATGCCGCCGCCCGAATGCCGCGCCGCCTGGTAGTGCTGGTAGAGCTGATAGTGCTCTTCGCGGAAGCCCAGGCTGCATTCGCGCGCGGTCAGCGCGGCATGCTGGATGAGGGCGCGGCGCTGGCTGCGGCTGGGCACGAAGGCCTTGACGTCGAGCCGCACCGGTTGGCATTCGCGGCAGGCGTCGCAATATGGGCGGTAGGTGAACACGCCGCTGCGGCGAAAGCCGGCGCGCACCAGTTCGCTGTAGGTCGCGCTGTCGATCAGGTGGGTCGGCGTGGCGACCTGGGAACGCGCGATGCGCCCCGGCAGGTAGGAGCAGCCGTAAGGCGCCGTCGCATAGAACTGCAGCAGCGGGAAGGGCGGGAGATCTCGCAGGTGGGTCATGGCTGGCGCCGGAAGTGGCCGTCGATCGCATCCCGCGCCCAGCGGCCGGGCGCGTCGCCGCGCAGGCAAAGCCCGTCCAGCCGTGCGGCAAAGTCGCGGCGGGGAATCGGTCTGGCACCGAGCGAGGCGAGGTGAGCGGTTTCCATCTGGCAGTCGATTATGCCGAATCCGCACCGCTTGAGGTGAGCGCACAAATGCGCGAGTGCAATTTTCGACGCGTCGCGCTCATGGGTGAACATCGATTCGCCGTAAAACGCCTGCCCCAGCGCAATGCCGTACAGGCCGCCGGCGAGCTTGCCGGCTATCCAGGTTTCCACGCTGTGTGCGTAGCCGAGGCGGTGCAGCGTACGATAGGCCTGCTGCATATCTGCCGTGATCCAGGTGCCGGGCTGGCCGTCGCGCGGCTGGACGGCGCAGGCATGGATCACCTCGTCGAAGGCCGTGTCGAGGCGCACTTCATAGTCGGCGTTGCGCAGGGTTTTCGCCAGCGAGTTCGATATTTTCAAGTCCGCGGGGAAAAGCACCATGCGCGGATCGGGGCTCCACCACAGGATGGGCTCGCCGGCGGAATACCAGGGAAATATGCCGCGCCGGTAGGCGGCCAGGATGCGCTGCGGGTCGAGGTCGCCGCCGGCGGCGAGCAGGCCGTTCGGTTCGGCCAGCGCCGTCTCAAGCGGCGGGAATGCGGGCGCTTCGCTCAGCCAGGGGATCATCGGCCCTGGGTGAAGGTGACGACGTGGTCGACGTCAAGGCGGATGCCGATCATTTCGCCGATGGCGTGGTTGTGGTGCGAAGGCACCAGGGACAGAACCTGCGCTCCCGACGCCAGGCGCAGCGTGTAGAGGAACTCGGCGCCGCGGAAGGCCTTCGCCACCACTTCGGCCTTGACCTCGCTGGCGTCGTCGTGGATCACGTCGTCGGGGCGCAGCAGCACGTCAAGGCGGCAGCTGCGCTGGCAGTCGAAGCAGCTCGACGCGCAATCCATCGGCACTTCGGAGTCGAGCCGGCCCAGTTCAACTTCTACCACCTGGCGCGACAGTACTTCGCCGGGCAGGAACACGCCCTGGCCGATGAAATCGGCCACGTGGCGCGTCGCCGGCCGGTGATAGAGGTTGTAGGGTGTGTCCCATTGCTCGATGCGGCCTTCGCGCATGATGCCGACCATGTCGGAAACGGCGAAGGCTTCGTTCTGGTCGTGGGTCACCAGTATCGCCGCCATGCCGGCGCGCTTGAGGATGTCGCGCACTTCCAGCGACAGGCGTTCGCGCAGTTCGACATCGAGGTTGGAGAACGGCTCGTCGAGCAGCAGCAGGTGGGGTTGCGGCGCCAGGGCGCGGGCCAGCGCCACGCGCTGTTGCTGGCCGCCGGACAGTTCGTGCGGATAGCGTGCGCCGCGATTGGTCAGGCCGATCAGGTCGAGCATTTCATCGACCCGTTGCCGTGTCGCCGGCGCCGACTTTTTGCCGAGGCCGAAGCCGATGTTGTCGGCTATCGAAAGGTGAGGGAACAGGGCGTAGTCCTGGAACACCATGCCGATGCGCCGCGCTTCGGCCGGCACCTGGAATTTTTCGCTGGCGATGGTCGTGCCGTTGAGGCGGATGCTGCCGGAAGACGGTGTTTCGAATCCGGCGATCAGCCGCAGCATGGTGGTCTTGCCGCAGCCCGACGACCCCAGCAGGCAGGCGATTTCGCCCGGCGCCAGATCGAAGGACAGCTCGCGCACCACGGCTTGCTTGCCGTAGGCATGGCTGACACGGTCGACTTCGAGCAGTGGCATGATCGTCGCGTAGATGACGGCTTGTGGAGAATGAGTCTCAATTATAATCTGCCGGTCGTGTCCCGCTCATCCTTGTCGCTTCCCCCTTTCTCCTTCGCGCTCGCGGTTCTGGTCGCGCTGCCGGTGCTCGCCGTCGGCGCCAATCTTTTCGCCGGCGGCACCGGTGAGACCTGGGGCCACCTGATGGCCACGGTGCTGCCCGAGTACGTGGCGAATTCGATCTGGCTGTGCCTCGGCGTCGGCATCGGCGTCGCCGCGATGGGCACCGGCGCGGCCTGGCTGGTGGCCTTGAACGACTTCCCCGGACGGCGCGTCGCGGAGTGGGCGCTGCTGTTGCCGATGGCGATGCCGGCCTACGTGCTGGCCTATACCTATACCGACTTCCTGCAATTCGTCGGGCCGCTGCAGACCGGCCTGCGTGAGAGTTTCGGCTGGAAGAAGGGCGACTACTGGTTTCCCGAAGTGCGTTCGCTGGGCGGCGCCATCGTGCTGTTTTCCTGCGTGCTGTATCCCTACGTCTACCTGCTGGTGCGCACCGCCTTCCTCGAACGCGCCGGCGGCATGATCGAGGCGGCGCGCGCGCTCGGCCTCAATCCCTGGCAGGGGTTCTGGCGCGTCTCGATCCCGCTGGCGCGCCCGGCCATCGCCGCCGGCATGGCCCTGGCATTGATGGAGACGCTGGCCGATTACGGCACGGTGGCCTACTTCGCGGTGCAGACCTTCACCACCGGCATCTACCGCGCGTGGTTCTCGCTGGGCGACCGCGTTGCCGCCGCCCAGCTTGCCGCCGCGCTGCTCGGTTTTGTCGCCTTGCTGATCCTGCTCGAGCGGGTGAGCCGCGGTCGCGCCCGCTATCACGACACCAGTGGACGCCGTCGTTCCACGCGCCAGGTGCTCACCGGCTGGCATGCCCTGCTGGCCCAGATCGGCTGCGCGATTCCGGTGGTGATCGGCTTCGCGCTGCCCGCGGTGCTGCTGCTGCGGCTCGCCATGGGCGATACCGGTGAAGAGGGCGCCGGATTTGCGGGACGTTTTCTGGTGCTGGCGCGGAACAGCTTTACGCTGGCGGCGCTGGCCGCAATCCTCGCGGCCCTGTTGGCTTTGCTGCTGGGTTTCGCCGCGCGCGACGGGCACAAGCTGCCGAAACTGGCGAGCCGCATCGTCGGCCTCGGCTATGCGGTACCCGGTTCGGTGATCGCGGTCGGTGTGCTGATCCCGGTCACCCGGATCGACCATCTGCTGGCCGGCCTGTGGCAACAGATGACGGGCGTCAATCCCGGCCTGATCCTTACCGGCGGCATCGCCGCGTTGCTCTATGCCTATCTGGCGCGCTTTCTGGCGATTGCGCTGCAAACCGTCGAAGCCGGCCTGGCCCGCATTACGCCCAGCATGGAAGCCGCCGCGCGCAGCCTCGGCAGCAGCCAGGGCGAGACCTTGCGCCGCGTGCATCTGCCGCTGATGCGCGGCAGCCTGCTGACCGCCGCACTGCTGGTGTTCGTCGACGTGATGAAGGAACTGCCGGCCACGCTGGTGATGCGGCCCTTCAACTTCGACACGCTGGCGACGCAGACCTACACGCTGGCCGCCGACGAGCGCCTGGCCGAAGCCTCGACGGCGGCGCTGGCCATCGTCGCGGTGGGCCTGCTGCCGATCATCCTGCTGGCCCGGCAGATATCCGCCGGACGCAGCGAAGTCAGTTCCTGCTAACGCTGCTACCCGTAGTCAGTCACCGTCGGCGCATGAAAGTCGCGTTAGCCGTTTTCATGGCCCGCCCCCTCCCATCCTCCCCCTCGCGGGGGAGGCTACTGATTGGCTCGCTACGCTCGATATCACCGGCGAACCATCCCGTTGTTTCACGTTAAAGCGACTTGTGCGTACCGTCGCACAGCGCGCCGTTGCCGCTGTGCTTGCAGCCGCAGAAATACACGGCCTTGCTCTCGTCGGCGGTGAATTTGACCGGGTTGAACTCGGAGCCCTTGTGGCTGCCGTCGCAGAACGGTTGCGACTTGCTCTTGCCGCAGGAGCACCACCAGTAATCCTTGCCCTTTTCCACGGCGACGGCGAAGGGGCTTTTTGCGGCGATTTCGGGTTTGGACATTTTTGTTTTCCTGATCCTGTTGGCGGAGTGCGCACTATAAAGGCATTCGTGCGGCGGCGAAATCGCGGATGCGGAACAGGCTTTTGCCACCGGACGAACGATCGACTAAAAAAGTCGGCGCCGGCGGTACGGCGAATCGACGGCCACCGAGCATCCGGGGGCCGTCGATTGGATCACTTCCAGCCGGCGCGGTCGTAAATGCGTTGTGCGGCGACGGCATTTTTCGCCAACGTGGCCACCGGCAGGCTGTCCGCCTTGAACTTGCCCATGGCTTCCAGCGCCGGATTCTTTACCGGTACGCTGGCAACGGCCGGCCATTCGTTGTTGCCATCGGCGAAGTAGCGCTGGGCGTCGTCGCCGGCCAGGTATTCGAGGAACTTGACGGCCGATTCCTTGTTCGGCGCGGTTTTCAGCATGCCGCCGCCCGAGATGTTGATGTGGGTGCCATAGCTTTTCTGGTTCGGCCAGATGATGGCTACGCGCTCCATCAGGCGGCGGTCTTCCGGTTTTTCGGAGCGCAACAGGCGGGCCAGATAGTAGGTGTTGGACACGGCCACGCCGCATTCTCCGGCCGCGACCGACTTGATCTGGTCGGTGTCGCCGCCCTTGGGGGCACGGGCAAAATTGGCGACCACGCCGCGCGCCCACTCTTCCGCCTTGGCTTCGCCGACATGCGCGATCAGCGCGGCCATCAGCGAAATGTTGTAGGGGTGACTGCCCGAGCGCGAGCAGACCTTGCCTTTGAGTTTCGGGTTGGCCAGGTCTTCGTAGTTCTGTACGTCTGCGGCCTTGACGGTGTCCTTGTTGGCGACGATGACCCGGGCACGGGTCGAAAAGGCAAACCAGTCAGGGCTGCGCAGGTTGGCCGGAATCCGCTCTTCCAGCAGTTTCGATTTCACCGGGGCGAACAGACCGAGTTCGTCAGCCTTGGCCAGGCGCGCGGCATCGACGGTGAGGAAGATATCGGCCGGGCTGTTCGCGCCCTCGTTGCGGATGCGTTCCAGCAGTTCGTCTTCCTTGGCCTCGATGCGGTTGATCTTGATGCCGGTCTGCCTGGTGAAAATGGCGTAGAGCGCTTCGTCCGTCTGGTAGTGACGGGCGGAGTAAAGGTTGAGGACTTTTTCCTGCGCCGAGGCGGTGGCAACAGTGCCGACGGCAAGCAAGGCCAAGAGCAGGCGGGATGATTTCATGAGGAAAATTCCAGTGAGGATTGAGAATGAGATGTAGTGTATTAAGAATCATTCGCAATTGCAAGTAAAAATAAAGCCAGCTTGCGGCTGGCGTTCTGAATGTTGGTTGCGACTACTCAAGTTGGACGCGACGGGCACCATTGAAATGCTTCGTCCAGTAGCCGTCGCGAAGATCCTCGACACGGACCCTGCCGCCGCTGCGCGGGGCATGGACAAACTGGCCGTCGCCAAGATAGATGCCGACATGGGAGAACGCGTTGCGCATGGTGTTGAAGAACACCAGGTCGCCGGGCCGGAGTTCATCCCGGCTGATCGGCTCCCCCGATTTGCTCATTTCCTTGGAAGTGCGGGGCAGGACCAGCCCCAGGCCTTCGCGGAAGACATGGCTGACGAACCCGGAGCAATCGAAGCCGGCTTCGGGAGAACTGCCGCCGCGCCGATAACGGATGCCAAGCAGGTCCATGGCCTGGTCGATAGCGTCCTGCGCCGTCGCGGTGGCGCGATCGACGAACGACACCTGAAGTGGCGGCGGCACCAGGATCGGCTCGTCGGCGTAGGCGCAGGGGGCAATGAGCAGCCCGGCAAGCAGTAAAACGCTTGCTTTTGAAAGGGGTATTCCTCGCATGGGGCCGAACTATGCCTCGCCCGGAACTTTCTGTAAACCCCCCAAGGCTTATACATTCAGCGCCTTGTAAGCCTCGTCTGGCTATAATCCGCGCCTTCCGTACGCCAAAATAATGAAGCCGGCAAAGACCGGGCGCAAATTCGAGGAGGCTACAGTGAGTTTCAAGGCTTACCTGATCAATCAGGAAGAAGGCAAGGTTGTCAGTCGCTTCGTCGATATGGACGATTCGCAACTTGATCCCGGCGAGGTCACCGTCGCCGTCACCCATTCCAGCATCAACTACAAGGACGCCCTGGCGGCGACCGGGGCAGGCCGCATCATTCGCCGCTTCCCCTGTGTCGGTGGCGTCGATCTGGCCGGGCGGGTCACTGCCAGCGCGGATCCGCGCTTCAAGGCCGGCGACGAGGTGCTGGCGACCAGCTACGACATCGGCGTCGCCCACCACGGCGGCTATGCCGAAAAAGCCCGCCTGCCGGCCGACTGGGTCGTGAAACTGCCTGCCGGGATGTCCTGCAGGGATGCGATGGCCTTCGGTACCGCCGGGTTCACCGCCGGGCTCGCCGTGGTGCGCATGGAGCACGCTGGCCTGACGCCCGAGAAGGGCCCCGTGATCGTTTCCGGCGCCACGGGCGGCGTCGGCAGCATTGCCATCGAGATACTGGCCAAGCGCGGCTACCACGTCGTCGCGCTCACCGGCAAGGAAGCGGAAACCGGATATCTGATGGGGCTGGGCGCCATGGAAGTCATGCTGCGACAGTCGCTGGACCTGGCCAAGATCAAGCCGCTGGGCAAGGAAACCTGGGCCGGCGCGGTGGATAACCTGGGCGGCGACGTGCTGGCCTGGATGGCCAGCACCATGAAGGTCGGCGGTGCGCTGGCCTCGATCGGCCTTGCCGCCAGCCACACGCTCAATACCACGGTAATGCCCTTCATCCTGCGTGGCGTCAGCCTGCTCGGGATCGACTCGGTCAATTGTCCGATGGCGCAGCGGTCCGCGGTCTGGCACCACCTGGCCAACGACATGCGGCCGGCGCATTTGGCACCGGGGTCGAGCGAGATGGTGCGCGAAATCGCCTTCGGGGACCTGCCTGCTGCCTTCGACGACTATCTGCAGGGCCGGGTCAAGGGCCGCGTCGTCGTGAATATCGCCGCCTGAGGCGTTCCGTACCAACCAACACACCAACCAACCCAAACATAACCAAGCGAGGATCGTCATGGGAAAGTATGCCGAGTTTCACAAGCGCTCGATAAACCAACGCGATGAATTCTGGGCCGAGGAGGCCAAATTGATCGACTGGCAGACGCCACCCCAGCAGATTTGCGACTTTTCCCGCCCGCCATTTGCCAAATGGTTCGTCGGCGGCAAGACCAACCTCTGCCACAACGCCGTCGACCGTCATGCCGCGAAGCGCCCGAATGATCGCGCGCTGGTGTATATCTCGACCGAGACCAACGAAGAGAAGTCCTACACCTTTGCCGAGCTGAAGTCCGAAGTGATGCGCACGGCGGCGATCATGAAGTCGCTCGGCGTGGTGAAGGGCGATCGCGTTCTGATCTACATGCCGATGATTGCCGAAGCCACCTTCGCCATCCTCGCCTGCGCCCGTATCGGCGCCATCCATTCCGTGGTGTTCGGCGGCTTCGCCTCCGGTTCGCTTGCAACCCGCATCGACGATGCCAAGCCCAAACTGATTGTTTCGAGTGACGCCGGCATGCGCGGCGGCAAGGCCGTGCCCTACAAGCACCTGCTCGACGAAGCCTGCAAGCTCGCCGAATTTCCGCCCGAGAAGGTTTTGATGATCGATCGCGGGCTGGACAAGGGCTGGCCCCGGGTCGCCGGTCGTGATGTCGATTACGCCGAACTGCGCGCCAAACACATGGATGCCGACGTGCCCTGCGAGTGGATGGAGTCCACCGAGCCGTCCTACATCCTCTACACCTCCGGCACCACCGGCAAGCCCAAGGGCGTGCAACGCGATACCGGCGGCTATGCCGTGGCGCTGGCGGCGTCGATGAAGCACATCTTCCAGGGCGGCGAGGGCGAGACCATGTTCTCCACCTCGGACATCGGCTGGGTGGTCGGCCACAGCTACATCATCTACGGCCCGCTGATCGCCGGCATGGCCACCATCATGTACGAAGGCACGCCGATCCGTCCCGATCCGGGCATCTGGTGGCAGATCGTCGAGAAGTACAAGGTCACCGTGATGTTCTCTGCGCCGACCGCCGTGCGCGTGCTGAAGAAGAGCGACAACAGCTGGTTGCACAAGTACGACCTGGCCACCCTCAAGCATCTGTTCCTCGCCGGCGAGCCGCTGGATCAGCCGACCCACGAATGGATCATGGGCGAACTCAAGCTGCCGGTGATCGACAACTACTGGCAGACCGAAACCGGCTGGCCGATCCTGTCCACGGTGCGCGGCATCGAGGACACCAGGATCAAGTTCGGCACGCCCAGCTTCGCGGTCTATGGCTATGACTTGCGAATTTTCCGCGAGGACGGCACGGAATGCGACGCCAACGAGAAGGGCATCGTCGGCATTGTGCCGCCGCTGCCGCCGGGCTGCCTGTCCACCATCTGGGGCGATGACGAGCGTTTCGTCAGCACCTATTTCAGCCTGTTCAAGGATCCGCAGGTGTATTCGTCCTTCGACTGGGGCATCAGGGACGACGAGGGCTATCACTACATCCTCGGCCGTACCGACGACGTCATCAACGTCGCCGGACATCGGCTGGGCACGCGCGAAATCGAGGAAGCCGTGCAGGGCCACAGCGCCGTGGCCGAGGTCGCCGTGGTCGGCGTCAATGATCAGTTGAAGGGTCAGGAGCCGGTCGCCTTTGTCGTGGTCAAGGACGCGGCAAGGGTGGCTACCGCCGAGCTGCGCACGGCGCTGGAGGCGGAGATCAAGAAAGTGGTCGATGGCAACCTCGGTGCCATCGCGCGGCCGAAGCGGGTGCATTTCGTTACCGGCCTGCCCAAGACGCGCTCCGGCAAGATGCTGCGCCGCTCCATTCAGGCGCTGGCGGAAGGTCGCGATGCCGGCGACCTGACGACCATCGACGATCCGTCTACGCTGGAACAGATCAAGGCCGCCCTGGCGGCTTGAATTGCTTTCGCATGACGGGCACCCCATGTCGGGTGCCCGTCGTTCGACCTGCTGTGGGCGAGAACCTGGGCAAACGTGGGTTCCTGCCGGGCAAGAATGATTTGCCGGCGCACCTTGAAGGCATAACCCTCACCTTGGTCCGGAGTATTGGCGCCAATCCAATATGAATGAATCGGCTCGAGTGTGCAGCAGGCCCCAGAGGCGCAAGCCGTGACGCCGGATAACTCCTGGGACGGTGTCGAGCGTCGCCTTGACAATGATCCTGCCTACGCCGGGCCGGAGCGGCGGATTGGCCTGTATGCGCGAGTGGAAGGGGTTCGCGACAAGGGCAAGTTGATCACCGACTGAGTGCCGGGAATGTTCAGGGACATTTTCGGCCAGGCATCCACGCCGACCCTGAAAAGTCGGCGCCGGCGACACGGCGATTCCGGGGCTTGTGACGCCCCGGCAGCCGTTTCATCCTGGAAACCGCAATTGCAACCGCTTTCAACACAGAGAACACAGAGCCACAGAGGGCACGGAGAAAAAGCCTTGGCTCACCCGAATGGAGAGTCCTCAACGCAATTTAACTCTCTGTGTTCTCTGTGCTTTTCTCCGTGTTCTCTGTGTCAAATGAGGTTTTTGGGTTCAGTGCAGCAGGCGGGGTCCGCCGGCATGCAGCGGGGCCGGCACGGCGCCGGTACCCGAGCTGATGTCGAGGTTCAGTGCCCATTCGGCGGCGACGGCGGTCTGTTGCAGCAGCCGCGCCAGCACATGCACCAGCCTTTCGTCCAGATCGAGATTGATGCCCTGGCCTTCCTGCGGCAGCAGGGTCAGGGTCTGGGTCTTGCCTTGCAGGGGCTTGACGGTGACGCGGCCGAGCAGGATGGGTTCCTCGCCCAGCGGATAGGTCGATCCGTCGCGGTAGGCGCTGCCGAAGTCGGCCTTGTTCACGGCCTCGCCGTGCGCCAGTTCGGCCAGCGTGCTGCGCGTCGCCGGATCGGTCGCCTTGCGCGCACTGAATTCGTCCGCCATTTTCATCAGCAGCGGCCACAGCAGCGCGAGGTAGCGGCGGGTGATCCAGAAGCGGAATTCGGCGTCGTCGCTGCTGCGGATGCGCAGCAGCAGGCGGTCCTGTGCGGCGTCATAGCTGGCGCTGAACTGCTCCAGTTGCGGAGGTTTGCTCATGCAGCGGAATGCTACCCCATCCGGCGCCCTGAATACGGCCCGGGGTTGGCCGCCGGCCGCGCCCTAAACCGTGAAAAAAGTCACGCTCGGGTAACTACAGATGACCGATAGGAGGAGCTTGGGAGGATTCCCGACTATAATTTTGCATTCGCGGTTGTCATGCAAAAAACTACAATACTCAGGCAGTTACTGTCACTACAGAAAAAGATTAGCGGAATGAAATTGGCGCGCCTGGTTTTGTCGGGAATCGTGCTGCTTTGCCTGCGGGGTGGCGAAGCGCTTGCCGACGTCCACCAGACGCTGAAGGAAGTGGCGCAGAAGGTGGTGGTGACGACCTCGAGTACCACGACCGAGCGCCTGGTCAGGACCGTGCTCGCAGCCCGCAACCTGCCGGCGGCGCGCGCCAAAACGGCGTCGAGTCACGGCGAATCGTTTGCCATGGTGGCGTCGCGCCAGGCCGATGCCTTCGTGCTCGATGAGCCGATCCTCGCCGGTTTGCTGGCGAACTCCCCCGATGCCGGCAAGTTGAAGCTGCTGGAGGGGAACTTCGGTTTCGAGCCCTATGGCATGGGCATGCGCCGCGAAGATCCGGAATTCAAGAAGCTGGTGGATGAGACCCTGGACGGGATGATGAAAAGCGGCGAAATGGAACGTCTGTACAACAAGTGGTTCATGTCGCCGATTCCGCCCGACAACATCAACCTGCAGATGCCGATGAGCGAGATGCTGCGGGACCTGCTGCGTAATCCCAGCGATACGGGGATCTAGCCGTTCGAGCAGATGCAGTTTTCCCCCGTATTCGCGCAACGACGCATGACATTCCCTGTATTGGGAGGGATCTCCGGGGCGATGAGGACGACATGGAAACCTTGCAGTTATCTTAGAAAATAGGTAGTTTCCAAAAAAACATACTGTTACGCTGTAGTTTTCGTGCAAAATCACAGCTGCAATGGCCCTGATGCTACGGCCCCTTTGGAGATCGCCTGATGGCTCGCCCGGAAAAGATTCGCCTTGGTGACATGCTGGTGCAGCAGAACCTCGTTACCGGCGAGCAGCTCAAACTTGCGCTTGAAGAGCAAAAGCGTTCCGGTCGCAAGCTCGGCCGGTTGCTGGTCGACAGCGGCTATGTCACCGAAGAGGGCATTTCCAGGGGACTGGCGCGCCAGCTCGGCGCCGATTTCGTCGACCTCAAGACCTTCAAGCCCCAGCCCGAACTGATCAAGCTGTTGCCGGAAGCTCAGGCGCGCAGGCAGAGGGCGCTGGTGCTGAGCGAGCGCGCCGGCATGCTGCTGGTCGGCATGGCCGACCCGACCGACCTCACCGCATTTGATGAAGTGGCGCGCATACTCAAGCGCGAGATCGACCTTGCCGTGGTCACCGAGAGCCAACTACTCTCCGCGATCGATCGTGTCTACAGTCGTGCGGCGGAAATCAGCGGTCTGGCCAAGGAACTCACGGCCGACATGGGTGACATCTCGACCGAGTTCGGCAACATTCTCGGCCTCACTGCCGGCGCCGAAGATGCGCCGGTCGTCAAACTGCTCAACACGGTGTTCGAAGAAGCGCTGAAGCTGCGCGCCTCGGACATCCATATCGAGCCGCAGGAGAGGTCACTCGTGATCCGCTTCCGCATCGATGGCGTGCTGCACATCCAGACCGAGGCGGATTCGAAGATTTCCACGGCGCTGGTGTTGCGTCTCAAACTGATGTCGGGTCTCGACATCTCTGAAAAACGCCTGCCGCAGGATGGTCGCTTCAACATCAAGTTGCGCAATACGGCCATCGACATCCGGATTTCGTCGATGCCCACCCAGCACGGCGAATCCGTTGTCATGCGCTTGCTGGCACAGAACACCGGACTCCTGCAGCTCGACCGGCTGCACATGCCGCCGCGCATCCTGGAGCGCTTCCGCCATTCCATTGCGCGCCCGTCGGGCATTGTGCTGGTCACCGGTCCGACCGGTTCGGGCAAGACCACCACGCTGTATGCCGCGCTCAATGAACTGAACACCCCCGAAAAGAAGATCATCACCGTCGAAGACCCGGTCGAATATCGGCTGCCCGGCATCAATCAGGTGCAGGTGCATGAGAAGATCGACTTGTCCTTCAGTCGCGTGCTGCGCAGTGCATTGCGGCAGGATCCGGACATCATCCTGCTGGGCGAAATGCGCGACCAGGACACCGCCGAGATCGGCATGCGCGCCGCAATGACCGGCCACCTGGTGTTGTCGACTTTGCATACCAATGACGCGCTGTCCACCCCGATTCGCCTGCTCGACATGGGCGTACCGCGCTACATGGTCGCCTTGTCGATCCAGATGGTGCTTGCACAGCGGCTGGTGCGCGTGATCTGTGAAAACTGTTCCGCTCCCCATACCCCGGCGCCGCACGAGCATTTGTGGCTCAAGACAGAGCTCGGCGACCAGGTGGACCGCTCTTCGTTCAGAAGTGGCCAGGGCTGCAGCCACTGCGCCAACACCGGCTATCAGGGCCGCCAGGCCGTCTATGAAATTCTGGACATGAACAACGCGCTGGTCGAGGCGGTCAACCGGGGCGATCCCAACGAATTCATGCAGATCGGTCGCGAACAGATGGCCGGCAACACCCTGCGTCGGGATGCCGTGCGTCTGGTCGTCAGCGGTCGCACCACCATCGACGAAGCGATGCGCATCAGCACGCAACTCGACGAGTAGAACAATGACCCCCCGCGCTCGCAAGATCGACTCGCTGCCCCCCCATGGGGGGCGCAGCCGTCCTTGGGGCGGCCCGGCGGACGGCTAGCCGATGCCAAGCTTCGCCTATCGCGGCCGTAACGGCGCCGGGGACATCGTGCAAGGCGTCATGGAAGGCGCTACTGCCGGGGCAGTGGCCGACCTGATCGTCGGCAGCGGCGTCACGCCGATGGAAATCAAGCCAACGGAGGCGTCGGCGGCCAAGGCCGCCGCCGGTTCCAGCATCGACATCCAGTTGTTCAAACAGCAAGTCGAGCACATGGATGTGCTGTTGTTCTCGCGGCAGATCCATACCCTGTTGCGCGCCGGCGTGCCCATCATGCGTGCACTGGCCGGCCTGCAGGAATCCAGTACCAATTCGGCAATGCGGGATGTGCTGCAGGACGTGCGCGAAAGCCTCGATTCCGGACGTGAATTGTCCTTGTCGCTGGCTCGCCATCCCAAGGTTTTTTCGCCCTTCTATCTGTCCATGGTCCGTGTCGGCGAAATGACCGGACGGCTGGAAGAGGTATTCATCCGCCTGTTCGATCATCTGGCGTTCGAGCGCTTCATGCAGGAGCAGGTGAAGTCGGCGCTGCGCTACCCGTCATTCGTCGTCGCCGCCATGGGCATCGCCATCGTCATCGTCAACATCTTCGTGATCCCGGCCTTCGCCAATGTGTTCAAGGGGCTCGGCGCCGAACTGCCCCTGATGACGCGTTTGCTGATCGGCTTTTCCGACTTCATGGTGCATTGGTGGCATGCAATGCTGGTGGGCGTGATTGGAGCCTTTCTCGGCTTCAAGGCGTGGCTGAACACGTCAAGCGGCCGCTACATCTGGGATCGCCACAAGCTGAATATTCCGATTGCCGGAAAAATCATTCGCAAAGCCACCCTGGCCAGATTTGCGGCCAGCTTTGCGTTGGCCTCGCGCAGCGGCGTTCCGATCATCCAGGCCCTGACCAACGTCGCGGAAACCGTGGACAACGCCTACATTTCGGACAAGGTCGAAAAAATGCGCGATGGCGTCGAGCGCGGCGAAAGCATCCTGCGCACCTCGATTTCCGCTGGCGTGTTTACCCCCGTGGTGCTGCAGATGATCGCCGTGGGCGAAGAATCTGGCGCGCTGGATGACATGATGAAGGAAGTCGCCGACATGTACCAGAGCGAGGTCGAATACGAACTGAAGACCCTGGCGCAGCAGATCGAGCCGATCCTCATCGTCGCACTGGGCATAATGGTCCTGATACTTGCGCTGGGCATCTTCCTGCCCTTGTGGGACCTGGGCAAAGTATCGCTGAAGAAATGAGCGAGGTAACGCCGCGTTCGCGTTCGCTGTTTCAGGTTTCGGTGGTTGTTGCCGTCATAGCCTTGCTGGCCGCCGTCTTGCTCAATTCGCTAAGCTATGTGCAGGAAAAGGCCGAGCGGACGATGGTCGAAACGACGGTGCTGCACATGGAAAAGGGCCTGCAAATCGAGATCCAGACCCGAGAAATCCGCGGGCAGGCGGCGTCCATCCGGGATCTTGTCGGGGCCAATCCGGTGAGCTGGCTGGCAAGTCCGCCGGAGGGATACGCAGGAGTTTGCAAGAAGACGAGGGCGCCCGGCGAGTGGTGTTTTGACGAGGCGACGCGTGAAATTGCCTATCGGCCGCGGCTTGAAGCAAGCCTTGAATTCCGCGAGCCGGGAAGGCGGGACTTGCGCTGGCGCGTGGGATCGGCCCAGGAAATCGCCGGGGGGCCAGCCGGGGATTCCGCCGTGGTGGGTGGAATCAGGGTGTTTTCCACTACCTCTTTCGTATGGCACTGATGGCGGGCTGCTGGTAAACTCGGCTCCCAAGCGTTTTTCGATTTGATCGCAATGCGCTGGTTGCGGCTACCGGAGAGGCACTTCAGGATTTTGCAAGCAAGCAACCGACGGTTTAACCGTAGTTTCCATTGCCCCCGGCAGGATGAAGAGGGCAACTTCAAGGAGAGTCAAATGAAACGCCAAACAGGTTTTACACTGATCGAGTTGATCGTGGTCATCGTTATTCTCGGGATTCTGGCGGCGACGGCGTTGCCGCGGTTTACAAACCTCCAGCGCGACGCACGAGTGGCAAAGCTCAATGCGGCGCGCGGCGCCGTCGCGGCGGCGGCGGGGATAATCCACGGCACAGTCCTGGCGCGCGGTGGTGTTGCGGATGCGGTGGCTTGCCCGGCCAATGTGGGCTTCGGACCGGGTATCGCCAATAACACGACGAACGTGTGTACCGAGTCGGGGCGCGTGGCAATCGTGAAT
>JBIKKY010000017.1:0-52998 GCA_044360105.1 Sulfuritalea sp. | reverse complement strand
CTTGGTCATCGACGGCGCCTTGGGATTGACGTTCTGGTGCATCTCGATCTTGCCCAGGGGTGAATCACCCGCCTGGTACTGCATTTCGGTAGCGGTCACGCCGGGTTTGGCGCGTTCCTGGGCGATGGCGAAGCCCAGACTGAGCGGCAAGGCCAGGGCGATGGCAAGGCAGGTTCGGCGGGACGGCAGCAGCTTGAGTTGGTTCATGATCTCCCCTGTATATTATTGATATTTAAATTAAAATTATGTTTTGGCGCCGGCGCACGATGCGCCTTGCGGTGACATCAAGTCGTTGACTCCCGTCAATTGCGGCAAATCGCTGGCGCCCGGCGGGCTGTCGGGAGACAATCGCCCGTGGGCCAAAGAATTTTGCGGAGGGACTTGAAATTGCTCATATATAAGCATATACTGATATACATGATGGTACGGACACTTCTCCTCCGCAAGGGCTCTCTCCTCCTCTCCGCCCTTGCCTTCCTCGCCGGCTTAACGCCGGCGAGTTTTTCTTTGGCGGCCGATGTTCCCGCCAGCGTCGTCGTCCAGACACGTGACGTCGATCTCGGCTTTCCTGTCGAAGCCACGGTCGAAGCCGTGCGTCAGGCCACGGTGGCGGCGCAGATCGCCGGACGCGTCCTCGAAGTGCGCGTCGATGCCGGTCAGCGCGTCAAGCAGGGAGAACTGCTGATGCGCATCGATGCTCGCGAAGCCGCAGGTTCCGATGCCAGTGCCAGGGCCTCGCTGGCGCAATCTGCGGCCGCTTATGAGCGTGCCAAAAACCTGCACGCGCAGAAGTTCATCAGCCAGGCGGCCCTCGACCAGGCCGCTGCGGCCTACGAAGCTGCGCGCGGCGCCGCCGCATCGTCCGGCGCCGGCGCCTCGCACGGAACGGTGACGGCGCCGATTTCCGGCGTCGTCGCCGAGCGCCATGTCGAAGCCGGGGAGATGGCGACGCCGGGCAAGCCCCTGGTCACGATCTTCGATCCCAAGGGCATGCGCGTGATCGCCAGCCTGCCGCAGTACCGGCTTGCCGAGCTGAAAAAGTCACCGCGCGCGCGCATCGAGTTTCCCGAGAGCGGGCGCTGGATCGACGTGCAGCGCATCGAAATCCTGCCCACGGTCGACGCGCGCAGTCATACCGCGACGGCGCGCCTCTATCTTGCGGAAAACATCGAAGGCGTGGTGCCCGGCAGCTATGCCCGGGCTCATTTCACCGTCGGCCGGGCGCAGAAGCTCACCGTGCCGCCGGCCGCCGTGCTGCGCCGTGGCGAAGTGACGGCCGTCTACGTGATCGACGACAAGGGTACGGCGCGCCTGCGCCAGGTACGGCTCGGCGAAGCCGTCGCCGGCGGCGAACTCGAAGTGCTGGCCGGAATCGCTTCCGGCGAGCGCGTCAGCCTGACGCCTTTGAAGACCGGCATCGAACTCAAGGCGGCGCCTGCCGCCGCCGCGCGCTGAACCGGATACGACCGTGGGCATTTCCGGCCGCATCGCGGAGTACTTCCTCAGGAATTCCCTGACGCCGCTGATCGCCCTGATCACGCTGCTGCTGGGCATAGGTGCGACGCTGGTCACGCCGCGCGAGGAAGAGCCGCAGATCAACGTCACCATGGCCAATGTCTTCGTGCCCTTCCCGGGCGCGGCGGCGCGCGATGTCGAGGCGCTGGTGGCACGTCCGGCCGAGCAGGTGCTGTCACGCATCGCCGGCATCGAACACGTGTATTCGGTGTCGCGCCCCGGCATGGCGGTGATCACCGTGCAGTACGAAGTCGGCGAAGACCCGATCCAGGCCCTCGTGCGGCTCTACGACACGATCAATTCCCACAAGGACTGGCTGTCGCCCAACCTCGGCGTGCTCGATCCCATCGTCAAGCCCAAGGGCATCGACGACGTGCCCATCGTGACGCTTACCTTCCACAGCGCCGACCCCTTGAAGTCGGCCTTCGAGATGCAGCAGGTGGCGCGCGCGACCGAGATCGACCTCAAGCGCATCCCCGGCACGCGCGACGTCGCCACCATCGGCGGACCCGGCCACGTCATACGCGTCGTCATGGATGCGGACCGCATGAACGCGCACGGCATCACGGCGCAGGACCTCAAGGCCGCGCTGCAGGTGTCCAACGCCTCGCAGCCGGCGGGCGCCCTGGTCTCCGGCAACAAGGAACTGCTGGTGCAGACCGGCACCTACATCGAATCGGCCGCCGACGTGAAGCGCCTGGTGGTCGGCGTCTACGAGCGCAAGCCGGTGTACCTGGCCGACGTCGCGCAGGTGGTGGACGGCCCCGACCAGCCCTCGCGTTATGTTTGGCACGGCACCAAGCAAGGCGAATCGCCCGCGGTCACGCTCTCGGTGTCGAAGAAGCCCGGCGTCAACGCCGCCGACGTCGCCGAATCGGTGATCGCCCGGGCCGAGGCGCTCAAGGGCACGGTGATTCCCGAGGGTGTGGAATTCTCAGTGACGCGCAACTATGGCGCCACCGCCACCGACAAGGCGCAGAAGCTGATCGGCAAGCTGGTCTTCGCCACGATGTTCGTCGTGCTGCTGGTCTTGTTCGCCTTGGGCAAACGCGAGGCCGTGATCGTCGGTGCGGCGGTGACGCTGACTCTGGCGGCGACGCTGTTCGCTTCCTGGGCGTATGGCTTCACGCTCAATCGCGTCTCGCTGTTCGCCCTGATCTTCTCCATCGGCATACTGGTCGACGACGCGATCGTGGTGGTGGAGAACATCCACCGCTGGACCCTGTTGCATCCCGAAAAGCCGCTGCGGGAAATCATTCCGCCGGCCGTCGATGAAGTCGGCGGGCCGACCATCCTCGCCACATTTACGGTGATCGCCGCCCTGCTGCCGATGGCCTTCGTCACCGGCCTGATGGGCCCCTACATGAGCCCGATCCCGATCAACGCCTCGATGGGCATGTTCATCTCGCTGGCGATTGCTTTCGTCATTACGCCCTGGCTGGCGCTGAAGCTGATGAAGCACGAAAAAGGCGCAGAAAAAGCAGAAAAAGCAGAAAAAGGGGCCAGGCTCGATTTTTCAGAATCACAAAAATCCGCAGAAAAAGGAGAAAAAAAAGGAGAAAAAGGGGCCAGGCTCGATTTTTCAGAATCACAAAAATCGAACCAGGCCCCTTTTTCTGCTTTGAACCAGGCCCCTTTTTCAAAATCGAACCAGGCCCCTATTTCGGCAGGGCACGCGGGCGACCCGACCACGGCCAGGCTCGACCGCCTGTTCCGCCGCATCATGTCGCCGTTGCTCGATCCGCGCACCGGCCGCGCGGCGCGGCGCAAGCTGTGGATCGGCATCCTGGTCGCGATCCTCGCTTCGGTCAGCCTCGGCTTCTTCAAGCTGGTGGTGCTGAAGATGCTGCCTTTCGACAACAAGAGCGAATTCCAGATCGTGCTCGACATGCCGGTCGGCACGCCGCTTGAAGAAACCGCGAAAGTGCTGCGCGAAATTTCCGCCGAGATCGCCCAGGTCCCGGAAGTCGCCGATTACCAGGCCTACGCGGGCACCGCCGCGCCGATCAACTTCAACGGCCTGGTGCGCCAGTACTACCTGCGCAGTGCCCCGGAAATGGGCGACATCCAGGTCAACCTGGTCGACGCCAGGCATCGCGACCGCCAGAGCCACGAGATCGCTGTCTCGGTGCGCGACCGCGTCGTCGCGGTGGCCGGGAAACACGGCGGCAATGCCAAGGTGGTCGAAGTGCCGCCCGGCCCGCCGGTCATGTCGCCCATCGTCGCCGAGGTCTATGGTCCCGACTACGCCGGCCAGATCGCCGTGGCCAAGCAGGTGCGCGCGGCATTCGAAAGTACGACCGACATCATCGGCGTCGACGACACGATCGACGAGGATGCCGAAAAACTGGTGCTGCGCGTCAATCAGGCCAAGGCGGCGCTGCTCGGCGTGGCGCAGAAGGACATCGTCGAGGTGGTGCGCATGGGCCTTTCCGGCGAGGACGTGACCCCGGTGCATGACGGCGACGCCAAGTACGAAATCCCGGTGCGTATCGTGCTGCCGGCCGAGCGCCAGAACAGCATCGACCAGTTGCTCAAGCTCAAGCTGCGCGGTCGCGATGGAGCGCTGGTGCCGGTTTCCGAAGTCGTCGAGATCAAGCGCACGCTGCGCGAGAAGGTCATCTACCACAAGGACCTGCTGCCGGTGGTCTTCGTCACCGGCGACATGGGAGGCAAGCTGGACAGCCCGCTCTACGGCATGTTCGACATCCGCAACAAGCTGGCCGGCATTTCACTGCCGCAGGGCGGCACGCTCGGCGAATACTTCATCAAGCAGCCGAAGGACCCCTACGCGCAATATTCGATCAAATGGGACGGCGAATGGCAGGTGACCTACGAGACCTTCCGCGACATGGGCGCGGCCTATGCGGTCGGCCTGATCCTGATCTACCTGCTGGTGGTGGCGCAGTTCAAGAGCTACCTGGTGCCGCTGATCATCATGGCGCCGATCCCGCTCACCATCATCGGCGTCATGCCGGGTCACGCCCTGTTCGGCGCGCAATATACGGCGACTTCGATGATCGGCATGATCGCGCTGGCCGGCATCATCGTGCGCAATTCCATCCTTCTGGTCGACTTCATCAACGAGCAGGTCGCCGCCGGCATGGACTTCGCCGAGGCCGTGATCCAGGCCGCCGCGGTGCGCGCCAAGCCCATCGTGCTGACCGGGCTGGCCGCCATGCTCGGCGCGCTGTTCATCGTCGATGACCCGATTTTCGCCGGCCTCGCGCTGTCCTTGATCTTCGGCATCTTCGTCTCCACCTTGCTGACGCTGGTGGTGATTCCGGTTCTGTATTACGCGGCGATGCAAGGCCGCATCGTCAAATCCAACCTACCCCGATAAGGAGCTTCACATGACCGTCAATCAAATCGTTCGCATCGTCGCCGGATTCTTCATCATGACCTCGCTGGTCCTCGCCCACGTTATGGGCCAGGTGGACATGAGCAAGCTGTCCTGGCTATGGTTCACCGCCTTCGTCGGCGCCAACCTGTTTCAGAGCGGCTTCACCAAGTTCTGCCCGATGGATTCGATCCTGAAGAAGCTGGGCGTGCCGGAAACGACCGGCAAGAGCTGCGCCTGAAGCGTAGATCGCCGTATCGCCAGCGCCGTCCGCAAGGGATACCACCGCCGGCTCTGCCGGCGGCATAACTTTTTGAGCTTGGAGTCCGCGCGCCTTAGATTGTCAGCTTGAGGGCGAACTCTCGATCAAGTGCCTTGTGGCGGCCTCAAGTGAATCAAGGTCGCGTTCGACGATGTTCCAGACGAGAGAAAGGTCGACGCCGAGATATTGATGAGCAAGGATGTTGCGGGCGCCAGCAATCCTGGTCCAAGGAATTTCGGGTCTTTGGCCCGCGAGAGTCTCGGGACCAAGGTCTCTGACGATCTGTCCGACGATTTCGAGGTTGCGGATTACAGCGTCCTGGGTCTTCCGGTCGCAAATGAATTGCTCGCGCCCCTCGCCAGGGTATTCGCGTATGCGCTGTAAGCAGTCGTCGAGATGTCGCAGGAAGACCTGACGGTCCTTCATAGCGGACGGGCCTCGGCGAGGATGCGATCGCGCAGATAGGTACTTAGCGAGCCTTCTGTTACAACATCGGCGCGTCGGCCGAGCAGGGATTCGATATCGAGTTGCAGCCCGACAAGATCATAGAGCGAACGCTCCGGGTCAAACTCGACCAATAGGTCGATGTCGCTGTCGGACGTATCGTTGCCTCGGGCTACTGATCCGAAAACGCGTACGTTGTGCGCGCCATGGCGAGTTGCAGCCGCGAGGATTTCCATCCGTCTGTTGCGCAGGGTGTCAAGAGTCTGCATGACTGGGTCGCCTATCCGGTACGAATGATGTCGGAGTTTATCCCGATCGCAGGCAGGCTTCCAGCGATAAGAGCGCGCGCGCCTCAGGCGAACAGTCGCGCCAGTTCCGCGCCCGGTGAGGGCGCGCGCATGAAGGCTTCGCCGACGAGGAAGGCATGCACGCCGCGCGAGGTCATCAAGGCGACGTCGGCCGGGGCGAGGATGCCCGATTCGGTAACCACGATGCGGTCCGCCGGGATGCGGCCCAGTTGTGCCAGCGTCGTGTCGAGGCTGACCTCGAAGCTGCGCAGATTGCGGTTGTTGATGCCGACCAGCGGCGTCTTGAGTTGCAGCGCGACGTCGAGTTCCGCCGCGTCGTGGCATTCGACCAGCACGCCCATGCCCAGTGCGTGGGCGATGGCTTCCATCTCCTGCATCTGGGGCAGCGAGAGTGCATCGACGATCAGCAGGATCGCATCGGCGCCCATGGCGCGCGCTTCATACACCTGATACGGATCGACCAGGAAGTCCTTGCGCAGCACCGGCAGCGCGCAGGCGGCGCGGGCTTGTTGCAGGTACTCCGGGGCGCCCTGAAAGAACGGACGGTCGGTCAACACCGACAGGCAGGTCGCGCCGTGCTTCTCGTAATCGACGGCGATTTCGGCCGGGCGGAAATCGGCACGGATCACGCCCTTGGAGGGGCTGGCCTTCTTGATTTCGGCGATCACCGCCGTACCACCAGCGCCGACTTTTGCCTTTATTGAGTCAACAAAGTCACGTGCGGCCGCCTGCGCTTCGGCTGCAGCCTTCACGATGGTCAAAGGCCGGGCAGCCGATGCCGCCGCGACCTCCTCGCGCTTTACCGCGAGTATTTTATTCAGTATGTCAGACATGAAAAATCTACCTCATTCGACACAGAGATCACAGAGGCACGGAGGGCGCGGAGAGAAGCGAAAACAGGGTGTCACTCAGTGTTCTCCGTGTTCTCCGTGTCTCCGTGCTCTCCGTGTTAAAAGAGTTTCAGGCGAACTTGCTGGTGAAGGCGACGAACTCGTCGAGCTTTTTGCGCGCCGCGCCGCTGGCGATGGCCTCGCGTGCCTTGGCGATGCCCTCGCCGACGGAGTCGGCAAGGTTCGCCGTATAGAGCGCCGCGCCCGCGTTCAGCGTGACGATCTCGCGCGCCGTGCCGGGCTTGTTCTCCAGCGCCTCGAACATCATGGCTTTCGATTCCCTCGAGTCGGCGACGCGCAGGCCGCGGTTGGAAACCATCGCCAGGCCGTAGTCCTCGGGATGGATTTCGTACTCGGTGACCTTGCCGTTCTTCAGTTCGCCGACCAGTGTCGCGGCGCCCAGTGAAATCTCGTCCATGCCGTCCTTGCCCCAGACCACCATGACGTGATCGGCGCCCAGTTGCTGCATGACGCGGACCTGGATGCCGACCAGGTCGGCATGGAACACGCCCATCAGGGTGTTCGGCGCACCGGCCGGGTTGGTCAGCGGGCCGAGGATGTTGAATATGGTGCGCACGGCCATTTCGCGCCGCACCGGGGCGACATTCTTCATCGCCGGATGATGGTTGGGGGCGAACATGAAGCCGCAGCCGATGGTCTCGATGCATTCGGCGACCTGTTGCGGACTCAAGGTGATCTTCGCGCCCAGCGCTTCCAGCACGTCGGCCGAGCCGGATTTGGATGACACGCTGCGGTTGCCGTGCTTGGCCACGGTCGCGCCGGCGGCGGCCGCGACGAACATCGAGGCCGTGGAGATGTTGAAGGTGTGCGAGCCGTCGCCGCCGGTGCCGACGATGTCCACGAAGTGCGGGTTGTGCGGCGTGTCGACCTTGGTCGACAGTTCGCGCATGACCATGGCCGCGGCGGAGATTTCGCCGATGGTTTCCTTCTTCACGCGCAGGCCGGTGAGGATGGCGGCGACCATCAGCGGCGAGATTTCGCCCTGCATGATCTGCCGCATCAGGTGCAGCATTTCATCGTGGAAGATTTCGCGGTGTTCGATGGTGCGCTGGAGCGCTTCCTGGGGGGTGATCATGGTTTCGACTCCTGGTGATTAACCGCTTTCAACACGGAGGGCACGGAGACACGGAGAACACAGAGAAATGCCTTTCCTCCGTGCTCTCCGTGTCTCCGTGTTCTCTGTGTCGAGAGAGTTTCATTTTTTCTGCAGAAAAGTTTTCAGCAGCTCGTGGCCGCACTCGGTCAGTATCGATTCGGGATGGAACTGCACGCCTTCCACTTCGAACTCGCGGTGGCGCACCCCCATGATCTCGCCGTCCTCGGTCCATGCGGTGACTTCAAGGCAGGCCGGCAGCGTCTCGCGCCGGATCGCCAGCGAGTGGTAGCGGGTCACGGTCAGCGGATTGGGCAGGCCGGCAAAGACACCCTTGCCTTCATGTATCACCGGCGAGGTCTTGCCGTGCATCAGTTGTTTGGCATGCACGATCTCGCCGCCGAAGGCCGCGCCTATGCTCTGGTGGCCGAGGCAGACGCCGAGCAGGGGGATTTTCCCGGCGAATTCCCTGATCGCCGCCACCGAGATGCCGGCTTCGGCAGGCGAACAGGGGCCGGGCGAAATGACGATGCGCGCCGGCTTCATCGCGGCGATTTCCTTCAGCGTGATCGCGTCGTTGCGGAACACCTTGACCTTCTCGCCGAGCTCGCCGAAGTACTGCACCAGGTTGTAGGTGAAGCTGTCGTAGTTGTCGATCATCAATAACATGGTTCTTATACCTCTTTCGACACGGAGGGCACGGAGACACGGAGAGCACGGAGGAAAAAATCAATAGCCATTTGCCACGCGCTTCACGCCGTCCTTCAGGACCTTTTCGTTGAAATTTATCAGCAGGCCGAAGCGTCTGCCCGTCAGGCGCAAATAGGTTCTCAGTTGGGCATGGTGTATCGGCAGCAATTGATCGACTGCCTTGATTTCGACCAACAGCCGATCATTGACGAGGATATCGAGACGAAAGCCGTCGCCCAAGGCTAGCCCTTTGTACTCTACCGCGACTGGCTTTTGACGTTCGACCGTATATCCACGCAACAGGAGCTCCCTCTCCAACGCCAGCTCATAAGCGGATTCCAGCAAACCCGGTCCCAACAAGCGATGCACTTCGATCGCCGCGCCAATTACCTCGCCGGAAAGCTCTTCCTCATCCATCTCCGTGCTCTCTGTGTCTCCGTGTTCTCTGTGTTGAAAGTGGTTAACTCAATCAAACCGCGTGTCAAGGCCAGCTTCGGCCATCTCGGCGGCGCGCAGTTGCGCCCGCGCCTTGTTCAGCGTTTCCTGCCATTCCGAATCGGGGTCGGAGTCGGCGACGATGCCGGCGCCGGCCTGGACGTGGATTTGGCCGTCCTTGATCACGGCGGTGCGGATCGCGATGCACAGGTCCATGTCGCCGTTGAAGCCCAGGTAGCCCACGCTGCCGGCATAGATGCCGCGCTTCGAGGGTTCCAGTTCGTCGATGATTTCCATGGCGCGCACCTTCGGCGCGCCGGACACGGTGCCGGCGGGGAAGGTGGCCTTGAGCACGCCCAGCGCGCCCTCGTCGTCCTTGAGTTCGGCATCGACGTTGGAAACGATGTGCATCACGTGCGAATAGCGCTCGATGATGAAGCGGTCGCTGACCCTGACCGTACCGGTTTTGGCGACGCGGCCGATGTCGTTGCGGCCGAGGTCGAGCAGCATCAGGTGCTCGGCGCGCTCCTTCGGGTCGGCCAGCAGGTCGGCGGCCAGCGCCTCGTCTTCGGCCAGTGTGGCGCCGCGCTTGCGCGTGCCGGCGATCGGCCGCACCGTGACGCGGCGTTCGCCGTCCTGGTGTTCGAGCCGCACCAGGATCTCAGGGGAAGCGCCGACCACATGGAAATCCTCGAAGTTGAAATAGAACATGTAGGGCGAGGGGTTCAAGGTGCGCAGTGCGCGGTAAAGCGCCAGCGGGCTCGCGGCGAAAGGCTTGCTCATGCGCTGCGAAAGCACCACCTGCATGATGTCGCCATCGACAATGTACTGCTTGGCGCGGCGCACGGCGGCCTTGAAAGCCTCCTCGCCGAATTCCGATACGGCCGGCGCGGAAGGCGCGCGCAGTTCCGGCGGAATTTCCACCGGCGCGCGCAGCTTGGCCAGCAGTTCCTTGAGCCGGGCCTGCGCCTGCTTCCAGGCGCCGGGGAAGCCCGGCTCGGCATAGACGACCAGCGTCAGCTTGCCCGAGAGGTTGTCGACGATGGCGATTTCTTCCGACAGCAGCAGCAGGATGTCGGGCACGCCGAGCGGATCGGGCGATTTGCGCTGCGCCAGCTTGGTCTCGATGTAACGCACCGTGTCGTAGCCGAAGGCGCCGACGAGGCCGCCGCAGAAGCGTGGCAGGCCGGGCAGGTCGGGCACCTTGAAGCGCGACATGAACTCGGAAATGAAGCTCATCGGGTTGCTGTGGTCGCGCCGCTCGGCGACGCGGTTGCCGGAAAGCACCATGATCGCGCCCTCGACCACGGCGATGCGCGTGCCGGCGGCCAGCCCGATGAAGGAATAGCGGCCGAAGCGTTCGCCGCCCTGCACCGATTCGAGCAGGTACGAATAGGGATCGTTGGCCAGCTTGAGGTAGATCGACAGTGGCGTGTCGAGGTCGGCAAAGGTTTCGAGCGTGACGGGAATGCGGTTGTAGCCTTCCGCCGCGAGACGGTTGAATTCTGCTTCAGTCATGGGATGCTCCGGAATTCGGTACAGCAAATCGACGTGCGCGACGCTGCCGCGCGCGCTGGGATCAAGCCTGCGCGGTGCAGGATCGCCAGGGCCAAGCCTCCGCCCAAGGTCCAGGCGGCGGGGCGTGTCTCGTCGTTTGCGGAGTGCGGTGGAGCATGGTCAGGCCTTGAGTCCCAAAAAAGTCGGCGCTGGCGGGACGGCGACTGAGCGAATCAGATCAGGCGTGCAGCCTCGGCCAACGTCGAAACTATAGCATCGCAGCCCAGCCCGCGCACGTCCTGGCCCTCGTTGTAGCCGTAGGGGACAAGAAAAACGCGACAGCCGGCGGCGTGGCCGGCATGGAAGTCATGCACGGAATCACCGATCATCAGGGTCGAGGACGGGGAAACGCCGAGCCGGCCGCAGGCCCAGATCACCGGCATCGGGTCCGGCTTCTGGCGCGGCAGCTGGTCGCCGCTGACGGTGACCTGCAGGTAAGGCGCAATGCCGGTGCGCTCCAGCAGCGGCAGGGTGAAGGCCTGCGCCTTGTTGGTAATCACGCCCATCGGGATGCCGCGCGCCTGGAAGGCCTGCAGCCCCTCGATCACGCCGGGAAAGGGCGTGGCCTTGCGGCCGTTGAATTCGGCGTAATGCCTTTTGAAGCTGTCCAGCGCATCGGCCGGCGGCGGGGCGGGATCGTCGGCCGCCTCAAGCTTGCCGGCCAGCACGCGCTTGACCAGCTTGGGGATCCCGCGCCCGACATAGGCGCGGATGTCTGCCACGGGCACCGGCGGCCGGCCGAGGTCGGCGAGCATGGCATCCGCCGCCGCGTGCAGGTCGAGCACGGTATCGAGCAGCGTGCCGTCCAGATCGATCAGGACCGCCCGGATCGGCGCCGCCAAGATCATGCCTTTGCCAGTTCGGCGCGCATTTGTTGGATGATGGTGTCGTAGCGGTTGGGGTCCGTGTCGCTGCGCTTGCCGAATACCGCCGAACCGGCAACGAAAGTATCGACGCCGGCCTTTGCCACTTCCAGGATGTTGGCCGGGCCGACGCCGCCGTCGATTTCGAGGCTGACGTTCAGACCGCGCGCGTCGATCATCTGCCGTACCTTGCGTGCCTTGTCGAGCACGTAGGGGATGAACTTCTGGCCGCCGAAGCCGGGGTTCACCGACATCAGCAGCACCATGTCGAGCTTGTCCAGCGTGTACTCGAGGACGTCAAGCGGCGTCGCCGGGTTGAATACCAGGCCCGGCTTGCAGCCGCATTCGCGGATCAGGGCAATGGTGCGGTCGACGTGTTCCGAGGCTTCCGGGTGGAAGGTGATGTAGGTGGCGCCGGCCTTGGCGAAGTCGGGGATGATGCGGTCCACCGGCTTGACCATCAGGTGCACGTCGATCGGCGCCGTGACGCCGTGCTTCTTCAGCGCTTCGCACACCAGCGGGCCGATGGTCAGATTGGGCACATAGTGGTTGTCCATGACGTCGAAATGCACGATGTCGGCGCCCGCGGCGAGCACGTTGTCGACTTCCTCGCCGAGTCTGGCGAAGTTGGCGGAAAGAATGCTGGGGGCGATCCTGAAAGTCTTGGACACGGCGAACTCCCGAAAGTGGATGGGAAGATTCTACCGGCGGCCGCCTGCGATGGACTTAAGGATTTGTGATGGCGCCCATAAGCGCGGCTAGAATCTGCACATCCAACCACGGGAAGTCATGATGATCCTGCTCACAGGCGGCGCCGGCTACATCGGCCTGCATACCGCGGCGGTGCTGATCGAGGCCGGCCATCAGGTGGTGCTGTTCGACAACTTCAGCAACAGCAAGCCGCTGGGCCTGAAGCGACTGGAGGCCATCGTCGGCCGTGCCGTGCCCTGCATCGAAGGCGATGTGCGTTCCCGGCAGGACATGGATGCCCTGTTCGACCAGCACCCGATCAGCGCCGTGGTGCACTTCGCCGGGCTCAAGGCGGTTGGCGAATCGGTGACGCAGCCCCTGCGCTACTACGACAACAACGTGACGGGCACCCTCGTCCTGCTCGAAGCCATGCAGCGGGCGGAAGTGCGGCGCATCGTCTTCAGTTCGTCGGCCACGGTGTACGGCGACGCCGACTCGAACCCGATTCCGGAAACGGCGGCGCTGCGGCCGGCCAACGTCTATGGCCGCAGCAAGCTGATGGTCGAGGACATCCTGCGCGACCTGCACGTCGCCGCGCCCGGCTGGTCCATCGCCCTGCTGCGCTACTTCAATCCGGTCGGCGCGCATCCGAGCGGGCTGATCGGCGAAGACCCGAACGGCATACCCAACAACCTGATGCCCTTCGTCACGCAGGTGGCGGTGGGGCGCCGGCCGGAACTGCAGGTATTCGGCGGAGATTATCCGACGCCGGATGGCTCGGGCGTGCGCGACTACATCCACGTCATGGACCTGGCGGAAGGCCACCGGGCGGCGCTGGATTGGGCGCTGCGCGATCCGCGCGAGATACTCACGGCGAATCTCGGTACCGGGCGGGGCAGCAGTGTGCTGGAACTGGTGCGGGCGTTCGAGCAGGCCAGCGGGCAGGCGGTTCCCTATCGCATCGTGGCGCGCCGGCCGGGCGACGTGGCGGCCTGCTGGAGCGATCCGTCGCTGGCCAGGGCACGCCTGGGTTGGGCGGCAACGCGAAGCCTCGACGACATGTGCCGCGATGCCTGGAACTCGCAACGCAACAACCCCCAAGGCTTTGCCTGACGGTCCGGCGCCGTGTCGCCAGCGCCGACTTTCTTCGCCCGGTCAGGGCAGCCGGCCAGCGGCGACCATGCGGTTGAAGAGCGTGCTCTTGGACAGCCAGAGCAATTGATCATCGAATGAGGTGCCTTGCGCGGCGTTGACGAAGGCGCGGTCGGCCGTTACGTTGGGCAGTTCATCCGCAGTGGTACCACCGGTTCCGGCGTTCTTGCCGAGCGAATAGATAACGGCGACTGCGTCCTGTGAAAGGCGAAACGACGGGTGACAATACATCGGATTCGTATCGGGCGCCGTGATTATCGGGGGAATACGAATCTGAGCGCCGCTGTTGCATATTTCCAGGTCGGGAGCCAGCGTGGTCATTCCGATATTCTTCATCTCGTTCTGGGTGGTGAAGGCATTGCTGTTTGCCGTCGTTATCGCATAGCGCACCCGATTGCCGGCTTCGCCGCCCCAGCCGTCAAGGCGATAGCCCTGCGCATCGACCGGTGACAGGCCAAGGGTGGCCGCCGGGAGGAATCCGTCATGCGGATTGGTACATGCACCGCCTCCCACCGGGCTTTCGACGCCATTGGGCGCCGTCGCCGGGCAGGGCAACCGGTCATTGGCCATGGCAAAGCCGAGCAGGGCTTCGCGCGCCTCCACCAGGATTTTCTGGGTATCGCCATAGTTGCGAATATCCTGCTGCCCCGACAGCGGCAGCAACATTCCGCCCAGCAGCAGGGCGACGACGAAAAGCACGATCGCCAGCTCGATCAACGTGAAGCCGCGCCGGCGGGAAGTCGGCGCCGGCGGCACGGCGAAACGAGGTCGGGTCATGGCAGCCATGTTGTTGCTCTATCCCTGATTTCTATCAATTGTCCGCGGGCGGTGTTGGTCGTGGTCGTGGGCCTCTCGGCAGTGGTGAAGCCGAGCCGGAGGTTTCTGAAAGACGGACGGTAGCACATGTCGTCGCTGCCGCAGGACTGGCCTGTGGGGCAGCGCGGCGGACCGACGGCACAGGCGGCCATCTGTTCGTCGTAGATGGTGGCGGTGTCGATGAGAAAGGCCTTGTCCGTGGCATCGAGTTCGCTCATCGGTCGCGTGGTGTTGGCCAGCTTTATGGCGCGCGGCGTCAGGGCCTTGGCGGCGGCGATGGCGGGGAACAGGTCGCCCGGTTCATAGTCGAGTTCAAGATCGAAGTAGTAGGAATTAGCATCGATGCGGGTGATGGTTTGATTGCCGTTGTATTCGGTGGGAATGGCGCCGGAGATCGTGACGACGTTCCCGTCGGTCAGGCCGTGATTGGCCGCGGTGACTGTGGCGCGATCGGGGCTGCCGCTGATGTTGAACCAGAAGATGGAGGAAATGTAGGGCCCCGGATTGGTCGTGCCGATGGGCAGCGCCGCAGTGAAGTTGGTAGCGTCGATCTTGGTAATCACGTACTCACCGTTGTATCCGGTGGGTACCGCATCCTTGATGACCACGGTGTCGCCCGTGGCCAGGTTATGCGCGGTGCTCGTCGTCACCGAGAAGGTCGGCGGCGCACCGGCGTTGTAACTCATTGCCGAGATGCTGGCGGCGGTATGCGGCTCGATCCAGAGCTTGACTTGCACGGTGGTGAGGCCGTCCTTGGCATCCGCCGGCGCAGTGAAACTGCGCACAAGTTCGAGTCGTGCATGAAATTCGCGCCGGGCGGCGTCGGTACCGGCCATGCGGTCGAGGGGGACGACGCCTGGCGCGGGATCGGGCGCCGGCGTTGGGTAGGGCATTACCGCAGCAGGGTTTCGCGGCGCCGGGCGCGCGGACGCATCCGGAGGAATTGGGTGGCCATGTACGTTGTCGTCCTGCAGCGGCTGGCTGACCACGGGCGCGGCGGCATTGGCCGCGGCGTAACCCCAATACACCGCGGCGACATGGGCGTTGCTCTCCAGGTTCTGCGCGGCGCCGCAACTGGACAGGTAGCAGGGGTCGTTGCGCCCCAGACTGTCGGGCGGGCTGCCCGATTCGGCAAACGCGGGGTTGCCGGAGACCGTGTTGCGTGCCGTATCGAATTCGATGGCGAGCTTGGGCCACTGAATGTAGGGAGAAACGCCGTTGTCGCCCGAGTAGCCGAGGTGCTGCCGTGCTGCTCCGCAGACATTGGCAGCGTTCCTGTCGCCGTCGATGACCGCAAAGGTGAATCCCTCACCAAGACGCTTGATGTGAAAGCGGAAATAGCTGCGAAATCCGCTGCCGGCCGCCTGGACCTCGGGGGTCCAAGCGCAGGCAAAGAGCTGCGAGGATCCGGCACCGTAGTTCGAGTTGTCGTCGGCGCTGCCCAGAGTCAGTGTGCGTGTTCCAGGGTCGTAGTTGGCCAGTTGAATATTGCCTGCGGGGGCTGCGACCACCGGAGCGACGAGAGAGAGGCTCGCTCCGGCGGGAATACAGCGCACGATGTCCTGGTTCACTGTCTGGCCGCCTGCGGCACTGGTGAGGACCTGTGCAAACTGGGCAGGACCGCTGAAGCTCAGCGCGCCGGCTGTAATGAAACTCGTCAGGTTGGTACCTTCCAGATAGTTTGCCGGGATATTTCGCTCTGCCGTCGTACTGCGCAACTGGCCGCTGCCGCGCTGGTTTGCGAACACCAGTACGCCGGCACATGTCGTGGTCGTCGTATCGTCAGCGGTAGTCGTCGTGTTCTTCGTATCCGTCACGGTGAAGTCGCTGGCAACTCTCGCAGCGACGAAGACCTGATCCCGGTAATGAGTGAAGTAACCCAACGGGTTCTGCGTGTCGTTGTAGCAAGGATCGTTCGGGATGCGGCCGACGGTCTTGTCTGCAGGCGGGGTGAAACCGGTCAGTGCGTCCGGCGGGGGGGCGGCGCCGGCGGCAACCTGGTCGCGCCGGCATTCGGCCATACGATCGAGCATGGCATTGATGTCGGTCCGGAAATAGCTCGAGCCGCGCAGGGTCCGAAACAGCAGGTCGCTGGTCACCGCAACGCCGGTATCGTTGGCGACGATCGCGCAGGGCGAGGTGTCGTTGGGCGGGCAATTGCCGGCCCAGAGCGTGGCGTCGCTGCGCCGGTTGACATTGCTGTTGGCCGACAGGGCCTTGTTCGTGACGGAGGTGTCGCCGCTGGCGCCGTTGGTACCGGCAAGGAAGTTGGTGATGCCGCCGAGGCTGGTGCCGTCCGCCGGATCGAGGTAATTGCTGACCACATAGTTGCCACCGCACTCGGTCACGTTGTCTGTCATCGAGGCCCGGCGATCCTGGCCCGGCAACAGTGGCCCGGGCGAGAAAATGACGGCGATGGGACGCTCGTGGGCCGAGGCGACGGCGCTGACCATGGCGGCCGTGCTGTTGGCGACGACGACATCGAGCTGGCTCAGGGTATCCCAGTTCATCGGTCGGGTCGGGTCGGGCTGGATGCGCTGATGGCTGCCCGATACCGCATACCACAGGCATTCGCCGTCGCTGTCCCGGAGCGGTCCGGTACCCAGCGTGCGCCAGGGGAAGCGGCCGATCACCGTGACATTGACCGCGTTGCCGGCGAAGTTGGCCGCATCGCAGCCTTCTTCGGTGCAGCCGACATTCTGGTTGCGGGTATTGCCCAGGTCCGGCAGCGGCAGGTAGCCATAGACAACAGTCTGCGGAGGGGTTTGTGCCTGTTGAGTTTCGCGAAAACGCACGGCGTAGCCGATCAGGGCTTCGCGCGCCTGGGTCAGTGCCTCGCTCGTCTGTTGTTGCCTGCGCGCCTGCATCAGTTCCGGCGAAAGATTGCTGATGAAGAAATACAGTCCGCCTACCACCAGGAGTGCCACCAGCGCGATGAGGAGGACGCCGCGCTGATTCCGCCTCAGCGACCGTTGCCGCCGCTTCATCATGATTCCTTAGCGCTTGGCGGGGGGCGCCGCCGGCGTCACCACTACACCGCCACCCAGCCGGGTATTGCGTTCGCCGGTGGCCCGGTTGATGGTTTCGCCAACCTTGAGCTGCGCCGGGGTCTCTTCGCCGGGGGCAAGCAGCGCGCTGCCCGGTGTCTTGGGCGAGACGACGGCATTGACGCCGGTGCGCGATGACTCGCCCTCGGTTTGCGCTTTCTGGTTGATCCATACCGTCGACTTGCCGCCGGAGCGATAGACGACGCCGTCCAGGCTCATGCTGGTGCCCTGCAGGGTCTGCGCTTCCTGGATATTGAAAGCGCGCTGGCGCTCCAGCGCCGCGCGCCTTTCGGGTGTAAAGAAAAGGCGGCCGAGTTCCGGGGCATCGGCGGCGCGGGCCGGCGCGAGCATGGCCAGGCTGAGCAGACCCGGCATCAGGCCGACTATCAGCTTCATTTGCCCTCCCTCAGGGTAATCCATTCGAGCGTGCAGTCGGCCTTGAGCTGGGCCCTGCTGCCGCGATCGGTATTGCCGGGCGCCAGGCGGTCGAGCGCGCAGGAGCGGACCAGCACCAGCGCCTCGATGGTGTTGCTGCGCAGTCCGCCGCGGAGGTCTGCAAGAAACGCCAGCAGTTCGCCTTCATGCAGCAAATGGATTTGCAGCCGCATCTGGCTCGACAGGATTTCGAAGCCGCCCGCCTGCGCGCCGCCGGGCAGGATGCTGGCATCCACGCGCCTTTGCGGCGCGAATTCGTAATCCAGTTTGAAAATGCGGCGCTCGGCCTTGATCCGGCCGATCGCTTCAAGCCAGTTCAGGCGCTGTTCCGGACCGATATAGCCGCGGGCTTTGAGCGTCTGGAAGCGGTTCAGCTTTTCCGTGAGTTCCTGCTGCTCTTGGCGGGTGCGTGCGAGCTTGGTCTGGATCTCCTTGTGCTTGGCCGTAGCGTTCAGGAGCGTCTGGTTGCTGCTCTTTTTCATTTGCGCAGTAGTCCAGACCGCGCCGCCGCCGACCAGGCTCAGGATGATCAGGAAGGCAATCGCCCATTGCAGGCGCTTGAGATCTTTGGTGTCCAGCGTCATGTGCTTGTCACTTCATCGTCACATCGGTTGCGAAATGCGCAAGGCGAACCTTGGAGCATCGGTAAGCTGAGCCTCGGTTTTCTCGTCGGCGCTCCTGAGCGGCTTGTCGGATTCGATATCGAAGGGCCGCCTGAGGATCCGGACGTCGGTTCGGGGGTCGCGCAGTCGGGCGGCGAAGCTCTCGATCAGCTGGATCTGGGCGCGCTGGTCGCTGATCATGCCCAGCGGGAGCTGCGCGTTGATCTCGATCACCGCCAAGACCACTCCGCTGGCGGCCGCGACCGGAGTGGCCCCTGTCGGGACGTTCTTGGCGGTATCGATGTTGTCGGCAATTTTCCAGGTGAGGCCGGTCAGTTCGATTTTCGGGTTCTCGTTCAGCGCGAGGCTCAGGTGGGTCAGCAGCGGTTCCATGGCCGGGGTGCGTTTCTGCAGAACGTCGAAGCGTTCGAGCAGCGCGCGCAGGTTGTCGGGACTGATGCCGACCTTGGGCAGCGAGTCGATAAGGGCGTTGTAGCGCTGGGTGTCGGTGGCGGTGACAACTTGGGTGGCCTCGATCGAATCGCGAAGCGTGTACACGTCGAGTGCGGTCTTGCCGGCATAGAGCAGGCAGCCTGCAAGCACCATCCAGGCGGCGCTGGTCAGCGCAAAACGGATGCGCCAGAGATTGTAGATGCGAGTGTCGGCGGCCGGGGCGAACTGCTGTGCAGGCGTCTTGCGGACCAGGCCATGGATGAACAATTTGTCGGCGTTGCCATCGGTCGGGACATCCTTGAGCCCCTGCTTGCCGGCGGTGGCGGCGATGTCGAGGAATTCAAATACGAGTTCGTTGCTGCTGCGGCAGAATTCCTCCATGACCGGCATCTGCCCGGCGTGCGCCATGACAATGGTGCGCAGCGGGGCTCCACGCGGAATCTGGCGCTGGGCGAGAAGGTATTGATATATCTTGGCCGAGTCGTTGGCGCTGCTGCGGGCGATTTCTTCGAGGTTCTTGGTGGCAAGCGCGGACAGCCGCGAGAAATGCAGCTTGCCCTGGTCGAAGAAACTTTGCCGCACCCCGCCGCTGCTCAGGGAGACGAACAAGGTCGGCTCGGTACCGCTCAGGGTTTGGCCCATGGATCCGGAAAGCACCAGGGGAACCGAATAGACCCCGGCAAGGTTGGCTTCCGCTGCGCGCAGCGCATCCAGCCAGGGCGTGAAGGTCTCGATCCGGGTCAGCGCGGCGAACAATATTTTTTCGTCGCGCCGGCCGGCCGCCGCGCGGCCCAGCGATATGGCCGCCGACAAGGGCGTGTTGTAGTAGTACTGGCCGAGCCGTCGCTGCAGCAGGGCTTTGCGGTCCCCGCCCTGCACATAGGGCAGGTCCTCGAGCTGAAAGCCCTCCTCGGCGATGTCCGCCAGCAGGTAAAAAATGCTGGCTCGATGTTTCTTCAGATAGGCCGCGAACCCCCCGAGGCCGGCCGGTTCGGGGCCGAATTCACCCTCGGCCGTGATATGGCCGGCGTGCCAGTAGTGCGCCGTGAGCAGGGGGCCATCGAGAAGGAGAATGCGTTTGGCGGCCATCAGGTTTTCATTTTGGTGATGATGTCGTAGATCGGGCCCAGCACGGCCATCATGATCCAGCCGAGGATCAGTCCGATGGTTACCGTCATGACCGGTTCTATCATGGTCTGGACCTTCTCGATGGATTCGCGAACGTCGCGATTATAGAAGTAGCTGACGTTGGTCAGGGCCTTGTCCAGTTGCCCCGTGTTCTCGCCGACACGCAGCATGCGCAGCACCAGCGGCGGGAACATTCCGGCGTTCTGGAATGCGGTTGTCACGTTCTGGCCTTCGGAAATCAGTTCGCCGACCTTTTTCAGGCCTTCCTGCATCACCAGGTTGCCGACCACGCCCTCGGTTGCCTTGATCGAGTCGAGGATGGTAATGCCCGAGGAATACATCATGGCAAACACCGAAGCGAAGCGCGACATGATGATCTTGCGCAGGATGTCGCCAATATAGGGCAGGCGCAGCTTGACATCGTCGAAGCGGTAGCGCGCCGCTTTACTGGTGTGGACCATAAAGGCAACGACGGCCGCAACCATGATCGGCGTCCCGAGCACGACGTACCAGTAATTGACGAAGAACTCGGAGGTGGCGATCAGTATCTTGGTCTGCATCGGCAGTTCCTGTCCCATGTTGCGGATGAAGCCCGCCATCTTGGGCACCAGGTAGATCATCATGAAGAGGGTGATGGCGACCACCACCGTGCCGAGGAAGGCCGGATACATGACCAGCTTCTTGGTGTGCGCCGCGAGTTCGTCCTGCCACTTGAGCGATTCGAGCAGGTTGTTCAGCACTTCCGGCAAGGCGCCGGTTTCTTCGCCGGCGCGAATCAGGCTGACCATCACTTCGTCGAAGGTCTTCGGGTGTTCGGCGAGCGCCTGGGAAAGCGTCTTGCCGCCCTCGATGCTTTCCACCATGCCGGCGATGATTTCGCGAAAGCGCGGGTTTTCGAGGCTGTCGCGCAAGTCGGCGAGGCTCTCGACAAGCGAGACGCCGGCGCGCGCAAGTTGCTCCAGATGGAAACAGAAATTGATCAGTTCGGGGCGGCTGATCTTGCCGTAGTTCATCATGCCCTGCTTTACCGGATCGCCATTGATGAAGTCGAGGCCCATGCGCTTGAGGCGCATTTCGAGATCGATCGGATTGATGGCGTCGAGGCGGCCCATCACCGTGCGGCCGGCTGGGTTCATCGCCTTGTAGGCATAGAGGGCCATAGTCGGGGTATGTGCGAGCTGGGGTCCGTGGGCGCGGCTGCTGCGGCGGGATTACATCCGCTCCGTCAGGTCGACGACGCGACCGACTTCTTCGAGTGAGGTGGAGCCGTCGAGCACGCGGCGCAGGCCATCTTCCGACAGGGGGCGGAAGCCTTTTTCGTCGGCGAGGCGGCGAATTTCGCGCTGGGTGGCGCGGCGCGCGATGAGATCGTCGAGATCGTGATCGAGGCGCAGCATTTCCATGATCGCAATGCGGCCGCGATAGCCCTGGTATTCGCAGTGGTCGCAACCGGCCGCACGGTAGATGATCGGCGCCGGCTGGCCGCTGGCGACGCCGAGCAGCTTGCATTCGTGCGCCTCGGCGGGATACGGCTTGCGGCAGTGGATGCACAGGCGGCGCAGCAGGCGCTGGGCGATGACGCCGATGATGTTGCCGGCCATGATATCGGGCAGCACGCCGATGTCGAGCAGGCGCGGAATGATCCCCAGCGCCGAGTTTGTATGCAGGGTCGAATACACCTGGTGGCCGGTCATGGCGGCGCGAAAGGCCATTTCGGCGGTATCCGCGTCGCGGATTTCGCCGACCAGGATGATGTCCGGATCCTGGCGCATCATCGAGCGGATGCCGTTGGCAAAATCCAGCTTGGCGGACTCCGCCACCGAGGTCTGGCGGATCATGGCCATCGGATACTCGACCGGATCTTCGAGGGTCATGATGTTCACGCCCTCCGCATTGATGTGATTCAGCACCGAGTAAAGCGTGGTGGTCTTGCCGCTGCCGGTGGGACCGGTGACCAGGATGATGCCTTCCGGGCGGGCCACCATCAACTTCATCAGCGCCATCTGCTGCTCGTCGAGGCCCAGCCCGTCCAGCGGCACGATGCCCTTCTGCCGGTCGAGGATGCGCAGGACGATGTTTTCGCCGTGGATGGTCGGTTGCGAGGCCACCCGGAAATCGATCGGGCGGCCGCTGATGTTGAGCGAGATGCGGCCGTCCTGCGGTGCGCGGGTTTCGGCGATGTTCATGCCGCTGATCACCTTGATGCGCACCGCCATGGCCGCCCAGTAGGTTTTGTGCAGGGCGCGGATCTGGCGCAGGATGCCGTCGATGCGGTAGCGGATGCGCAGGAAGTTGGCTTCCGGCTCGAAGTGGACGTCCGAGGCATCATGCTTGACGGCGTCGGTGAGCAGCGCATCGACCAGGCGCACCACCGGCTGGCTGTATTCATCGAGCGACGCGGACAGGCTGCGGTAGTCGATCTCGCCGGTTTCGATTTCATGCAGGATGCCGTCGATCGACAGTTCATGACCGTAATACTGGTCGATGGCGCGGGCAATTTCCGATTCACCGGCAATCAGGGTTTCGATCGCCAGATCCGGATGGATCAGCGTCCGCAACTTGTCCAGGGCGACGATGTCGTTCGGGTCGGCGATGGCGACGGTCAGGCGCTGGGCGTTTTTCGAATAGCTGAGGGCGAGCAGCAAATGGCGCTTGGCCAGATCGCGTGGCACCAGGCGCAAGGCCTCCGCATCGATGATCGAATTGGCCAGGTCGACCGGCTTGTGGCCGAGGGATTCGCCCAGGGCGTCGCGCAGCGTGGCTTCGGAGACGAAGCCGAGGGCGACCAGCAGCTTGCCCACCGGCTGGTTCGACTTCATCTGCTCCAGCAGCGCAATGCGCAACTGGTCCTCGCTGATCACGCCTTGCGTGATGAGGATCTGGCCAATGGGGCGGCGACTGGTTAGCGAATTCATACGAGCATCATTATCCCGCATCTAACTGCGAGGGCAAGCCCCATGGCAGGCAAAACAGGCGGCTAATTCGCATTCTCTACGTCAGGCGCGGTGGCCGGAAATCTCCTCTGTAGCGAGCTTGCTCACAAAGGCCCGGCGCATCGGCGGCAGGTGGGCTGCAACAGGAAACGCCCCTGTATTGTCAGCGTTGCAGGGCTTGGAGTCGCGCCGCGGCCTGGGTTGGGTCGAAGCCGGCCCGGCGGTTCTGCGCGGCGGCGATGGCCAGGCCGTAGTACTGAGCTGCCAGTTTGTTCTGGCGCAGGTGCTCGAGGCTGATGGCGAGGTTGTAGAGGATGTCGGGATTGTCCTGCTCGGCGTTGTAGGCGCGGAAGTAGGCCTGTTGCGCCTCGTTCCAGCGGCCTTGGCGGGCATACACGTTGCCGAGCGCGAACTGCGGCGCGGCGAGGTCGGGCTGAGCGGCCGAAAGCGATTTCAGACGACTCTCGGCGGCACCGGGATCGATCTGCGAGCGATTGTTTATGAGGGCCGACATGGCCACCGTGTCCTGCGGGTCGGCCTCGGCGATGCGCCGGTACAGCAGGTCGGCCTGTTCGTGGCGGCCCTGGCGTGCCGCGACTGCCGCCAGCCCATGCAGGGCATCGGTGTTGCGCGGGTCGGACTTCTGCGCGCGTTCGTATTCGAGTTGGGCCTGTTCCAGGTCGCCGCGGTTGAACGCATCGAAGCCGCGCAACAGCGCCGGGTTGACCTTCAGCGGCACCTTGGTCACGCGAACCGGGCTGTCCTCATCGGGCTCGGCGACCGGGGCCGGACGTGCGCGACGGGGCGGGGCCGGAGCTTTGGCAGCCGGGGCGGCATCGTCATCGTCCTTGTCGGCCGCAGCGGGAATGCCCGGACCGGGACTGGCCGCCGTGCCGCTCATTGGTGCGGCAGGCGCGGTTGCGGGCGCGGTTGCAAAAGTCGGCGCTGGCGCTACGGCGGCCGGCGGCACGGCAGGGGCCACCGGCATTGCTGGTGGCGGCAACGGAGCTCGGTTGGCGACGAGGGAGGTTTTCGGCTGCAACTGCCACCAGAAATATCCGCCGATGCCGCTGATCGCGAGGACGGTGATTGTCCCGACCACAATAGCAAAGGCTTTTCGCGATGGCGGCTTGTCGACCTGCTTCGCGGCAAAGAGGTTTTGTGCGGCGGACTTGTCCTGCGCGGCAGCCTTTTCCGCTTGTGGGCGCCGTGCGTCGGCGGCGCCCTTCGTGCGCGCCGACTTGCCCGCGCCAGTCGCGTGTTCGGCGACCGGCTCGACCGCCATTGCGGGAGATGCGGTCGCTGACTGGGCTTTCTGTCGCGCGGTCGCGGCCTCTTTGGCTTCGGCCAGAAAACGGGTGTCTATTTCTTCAAGGTGCGACGCCAGGGCTTGGGGCGACAGGTTTGCCGCCGCGGCAGGTTCGGGCGGGTTTGAGTTCCCAATGGGTTCAAGCGTCAGTCCGGCCTGGGCTTCCTGCCCGCCCGCATCGGCTGCGGCCTCTCCCTGCCCCTGACGCTTGGCCAGTTCGGCCTTCTTCAGGGCATCCATCAGCAGGCTCACTGCGGATTGCCTCCGATATCAAGCCGCTGAAGAGGCGGTCCCAGATTGTCTTTCTCGAAGAAGTCCTGACCGGGCAACAGGCCGCGGTATTCCGAGTAATCGCCCTGAATGCTGGCATCCTTGATGATCACCGGGCGCAGGAAAATCACCAGTTCTGTCTTTTTGCGTGTGTCGTTGCGACTTTGAAAGAGTGATCCGAAAAGAGGCATGTAGGAAAGGGCAGGGAGGCCTGAATTTGTGTTGTCCAGCGTTTCCTCCATCAGGCCACCCATTACGACGATGTTGCCGCTGTCGATGCGCAGTATCGATTCCATCTCGCGGGTACGAATGACGGGTACGCCCGGGTTCAACAATGGATCGCTGTTGTCCAGATCCGGATTAGGGTCCTTTACCCTTCTAATAATGCTCGTAATGGAGGGCCGTACGTTGAGCGTAATTGTGTTGCCCTCGCTAATCTGGGGGGTCACCGCCATAACGAACCCGACTGCAACCGTTTGTGGAGTCGTAGTGATGGCTTTGACTGGGTCGGCGCCGTTTTGGCCCGGGGCTATTTCGGATTTGGCGGTGAAATAGACATCGTTAGTGACGACACGCAACATGGCTGTCTGATTGTTGAGAACAGACAACTTGGGGCTGGACAATACTTTTACGTTGCCATACTTCTGAAGTAGGGCGATGGTGCCGTCGAAGGTTCCCCCGCTAGAGGTGGTGTATTGCCCGGTCAGCGTAAATAGTCCGCCTGCTGCCTGTGAAATTGCAAAACCCGTGCCCCCGGACCCTGTACCTGCGAGCGCGCCGGCGATCCCAGAGGCTATTCTCGACCATTCGATACCCTGTACATAGTTGTCGGACAGTTCAACTTCCGCGATAGTGGCTTCGATCAGCACTTGACGCTTGGCAGCGACCATTACGTTGTCGAGGAATTCCTGAATTCTGTCGTGTTGCTTTTTCTTGGCACGAATGGAAAGTACGCCCGTTTCGTGGTTTGGAATTACGGACACCATTTCGCGATAGAAAAAACTTGTATTGTTTGCTTCGGATTTCCCTGCTACGTTTTGATTACCGCTACCAGAAACACTTGGCGCGCCACTGTTTTGGCTAATGTTTTGTCCTACCGCCTTTTGACTGCCAGACGATTGTCCGGTGACTTGAGCGGCCCCAGTTCCTGCCGCCGTTACTTGGCCTGAGCTGGCAGCAGACTGCCCTCCGATAGGGATATACGCATCTGTTTCGCGTAGCATTTCAGTTACGTTTTTAACAATCGAGTCCATCAGGTTATTTTTCGATTCGGACGTCATTTCCGATACTGCTTTTCCAGTCCCGCCTGTCGTCGAGACAGCAGTTTCGACCGACACTGAGCCCTTCATTGTTCTTGCGATATTTACATAGTCAACTTTATAAATTTTGAGGTAGGGTGTATCGGGCGTTACCATTAAGTTGGGTCCCTCGATATCCCATCGCATTTCCACTTGCTTGGCGATCCTCGTAAGAATTTGTTGCAGGGTCTGGTCGATGGCGTTGAGGGTGACAATGCCTTCAATTCCGGGATGAATGTCGACGTTGAGCTTGGCGTCGCGGGCGAGGGCGAACAGCAGGTCTTGCACCGGGATGTTGCGCACCGACACCGAGTAGGACTCGGCTTTTGCCGCCGCCTTCGGCCGCGGCAGCGTCACGGTACTGGCCACCGGCGACGGGATGCCGGGATTGGTGGCGGCCAAGCTTTCGGCACGGAGATGCCCGGCGGATGGAGGAGCCACGGGTGCGGTGCTGCACCCGGCGACCAACAAGCTGGCGGCCAGCGCAGCAGTCCATGGCGAAATCACTAATGTGCGCAAACGAATCCCCGATCTGATGGGCATATTGGATTTAGGATAACACATTATGTTTGCGATGCAACTCAATGATTTGATGGCCTGAGGTGGGTCAGTTCTCGCCATCGAACAGGCTTCAGCGAAGGCGCTCGATCTTGCGCGGGTAAGGCTTGCTCGCCCGCAGGGGTTTGGGCAACTCACGCAGGGCGGCACCGGCGGCGGCCCTCGTCGAATAGTCTCCGTACATGACTCCGAGGCGCGGCTTGCCGCTGAGTTCAGAGTAATAGACGTGAATGCTGGTCATTTCGATCTTGCCGGACGACAACCTGCGCAGCAGCGTTTCGACTTCGGCATGCTGGCTGGCGTCGGTGGCGAATACCTGGATGAACCAGTGATCATCAGGCAGTTGTTCCAGCCAGGCCTGCCCGGCTTCGAGGTGTGCGCGGGTTAGCGGTCCGAATCTTGGTTTGATGTGTTTCGCCGGCGGCGCGCCAGGGGGAACTTCCGGCTTTGCGGCAGCTCCCGGCGAAATTGCTGCAGCCGGCACGGGTGCGGAACCCGCTGCAACTGCAGATGGAACGGCGGGCGGGGCGGCGGCGGGCGCTGGCACGCTGCCGGTCGGCTGTGGAGTGGTCGTTGGGAGCGATGCGGGCGGTGGGACGGCCGCAGGTGGCGCGCTTTCCGTCGCAGCAGGTGACACGCTTTCCGCCGTAGCGGGTGGCGTGGGCGGGGGCGGGGCAGCGGATTGCGCGCTGGCTGCGGCCGGCGCTGCGGGTTCGGCGCCGGCAGAAAGCGGGGCCGGGGCTGCGCTGGCAGTTACCGCCGGGGCGGCAGCCGGCATTGCCGGAACGCCGGTTTCGGGACGCGACATGGCCAGCCAGGCGACGCCCGCCAGGATGCAGATGGCGAGCGCGGCACCGATCCAGAGGTTCCGGGTCCTGTCGGTCGTCTTGCCGCCATAGGTGGCGTCGCTGAACTCGCAGTCGCGGATTGCGGCTTTCAGCTCTTTGGATCCGACCTGGTGACTGCCCGAGGAAAACGCCGCCAGCAAGGCCTTGTCGGCCAGTATGTTGATGCGGCGGGTGAGGCCGAGCGAGCTCTGCTCGATCATTTTCAGCGCCGGCGCAGCGAACACGCTGGGGCCGCGATAGCCCGCGGCGCGCATGCGGAAATCCAGATAGTGGCTAATGTCCTCGCGCACCAGCGGCTCGAGGCCGAAGTTGTGGGTGATGCGCTCTTTCAACTGGCGCATGTCGGGCCTGGCCAGAATCTCGTTCAGCTCGGGCTGGCCGAAGAGCACCAGTTGCAACAGCTTGCTGCGGTTGGACTCGAGGTTGGACAGCAGGCGGATTTCCTCGAGCGTTTCGGTCGGCATGGCGTGGGCTTCGTCGATCAGGACGACCACCTGCCGGCCTTCGCCATAGGATTGGATCAGGTGGTCGTGCAAGGCGCGCATGACCACCGAGGAACGGGCATTGTCCGGAACGTTGAGGCGCAGTTCGTCGGCGATGGCGTAGAGGATGTCGTCGCGCGAGAGGGACGGGTTGGCCAGATAGATGATGGTCACCTTGTCGGGCAGGCGTTCCATCAGCACGCGGCAGAGCATGGTCTTGCCGCTGCCGACTTCGCCGCTGACCTTGACGATGCCTTCGTCATGGGTGATGGCGTAAACCAGGGCGTCGAGCGTTGCGCCGCGATTGGCCCCGTCGAAGAAGAAGTCGGTATGGGGCGTGATGCGGAAGGGCGGTTCGTTAAGGCCGAAATGTTCCAGGTACATGGTCTTGTCGGTCAGTCTTCAATCCGGTCGCTCGGTGCCGGGGGCGTTTGTCATGCGCTCCAGCGTTTCGATGCGATTGTAAAGCGTGGTGCGATTTACGCCGAGCAATCGTGCCGTCTGGCTCATGTTGTCATGGGCGAGCTTCTGCGCGGCTTCTATGTAGGCTTCTTCCCACAGCCGGAGGGTGGCGTCCAGGTTGAAGTCGCGGCGACTCTGTATGTCATCCAGAGCAATCGCCACAAGCTCTGCCCGGCTTGCAGAAGTCGGCGCCGGCAGGACGCCGGCTGGCGGCGGCGCATTGCCGGGATCGAGTTCCGCTTCGAGTTTATCGACGCCGACTTCCCTGCCGGCAAACTTGGTTGTCAGGCGGATTGCGATGTTGCGCAATTCGCGCACATTGCCTGGAAATCCATAGGTAAGCAGACGTTCGGCGGCAGTCGCGTCGAGTCTGAAAGGCGGCAGGTTGGCCTGCGCCGCATAGACGGCCCGAAAATGTTCCAGCAGTCGGATGCTGTCGTTGCCGAGTTCGCGCAGCGCCGGAATGGCGATGGTGAATACCGAAAGCCGGTGGTAAAGGTCGGCACGGAAGCGTCCTTCGCGCACCTCCTTCTTGAGATCGCGATTGGTGGCGGCAATGATTCGTGCCGAGGAGTGCCGCGCCGATGTCTCGCCGATGCGCTGGAATTCGCCGTTCTCCAGCACGCGCAGGAGTTTGGGCTGCAGGTCAAGCGGCAATTCGCCGATTTCATCGAGAAACAGCGTGCCGTCGGAAGCGTCTTCGAAATAACCGGCGCGCGCTCCGCTGGCGCCGGTGAACGCCCCCTTGCTGTGACCGAAGAGCGTCGCTTCCACCAGGCTGGGCGAGATGGCCGCGCAGTTCAAGGCCAGGTAAGGATTCGCCGCGCGCTCGGAGAGGCGGTGCAAGGCGGCGGCCGCCAGTTCCTTGCCGCTGCCGGACTCGCCTTCGATCAGCACCGGAAATGGCGATGTCGCGAATTGCCTGAGCTGGGCGCGCAATTTTTGCATCGGGGCGCTCTCGCCGATCAGACCGTCATCTATCTCGGCTGAAGTGTCTCTAAAAGACAACACTCGCTCGATGAGCTTGCGCAGATATTCCGGATCAGCCGGTTTGGCGACGAATTCCGTTGCCCCGAGCGTCCGTGCATGGCGTGCATTGAGCTCGTCGCTTTGGCCGGACAGCACCACGATGCGGGTTCCCGGGGCATGCGCGAGGATGTCTGCGATCAGGGCAAAGCCTTCATCCGGGCGATGGGGCGTGGGCGGCAGGCCGAGGTCGATCAGCGCCAGGGCCGGAGAATGTTTTTCGTCGCGCAAAAGCCCTACCGCTTCAGCGCGTGTAGAGGCGGTAGCTACCGCGTAGTCACGGCCGAGAAAATAGCGCAACGTGTCGGCGATCAGCGGATCATCGTCGACAATCAGTAATTCGGTTTTTCCGGCAGGCGAGGTCAAAGACTTGGCGTGGTCTGGGTAGGTTGGTTTGATCGCAACATCATAGCCGAATCCCGCGGCTGCCGATTTAGCCGGTGGATGGCGTTTACCCCGTTCTTCACTGCCTGGTTTCGTTGATGGCGGGTCCTGTTCTGCTAGAATCGCCCGCTGTGAAATTGACCGGGGCTCCCGGTGTGAACATGTCCCAGGAATCCCTTGTCGAAATCCGCGATCTGAATTTCACCTACGACAGCCGGCCGGTTCTCACCGGAATCAACATGACGATTCCGCGCGGCAAGGTTGTTGCGGTGATGGGTATTTCGGGCTGTGGCAAGACCACCACACTGCGCCTCATCGGCGGCCAGCTGAAGCCGACGTCCGGCGAGGTGCGGGTCGGCGGGCAGGTGGTGCACGAACTCGACGCGGATGGCCTTTACGCCTTGCGTCGCCGCATGGGCATGTTGTTTCAGTTCGGGGCCCTGTTTACCGACATGTCGGTCTATGACAACATCGCCTTCCAGATGCGCGAGCACACCGATCTGCCTGAAACCATGATTCGCGACCTGGTGTTCATGAAGTTGCACGCCGTGGGATTGCGTGGCGCTCACAGCCTGATGCCGACTGAACTCTCGGGCGGCATGGCGCGCCGGGTAGCCTTGGCACGGGCGATCGCCCTCGATCCGATGCTGATCATGTATGACGAGCCCTTCGCCGGCCTCGACCCGATTTCCCTGTCCATTGTCGGCGAGCTCATTCGCAAGCTGACCGATGCCCTGGGCGCCAGTTCCATCGTGGTCACGCACGACGTGCAGGAGTCGCTGAAGATAGTCGACTACGTTTACTTCGTTTCCGCAGGAAAAATCGTGGCCGAAGGCACGGCCGAAGAGATGAAGCACTCCACGGTGCCCTATGTGCACCAATTTATCTGGGGGGAGGCCGACGGCCCGGTGCCGTTCCAGTATCCGGCCCGCCCCTATGGCGAAGAACTGATGGAAAGAGCGGCGCGACGTGGATAACGGAATAGCAAGGGCGCTGCGCCAACTGGGCGCGCAGTTCAGCTCGCGGATCTGGCGCCTGGGTTATGCCAGCCGTTTCTTTCTGGCGATCATGCTCAATTCGGGTACATCGCTGAGGCGTCTGCATCTGACGATACGGGAAGTCTACTTTACCGGCGTTCTGAGCTTGATCATTATTATGGTTTCAGGCCTTTTTGTCGGTATGGTGCTGGGCTTGCAGGGTTATGACACCCTGGCGCGCTACGGCTCGACTGAGGCGCTCGGCGTTCTGGTGGCTTTGTCGCTGGTGCGCGAGTTGGGGCCGGTGGTCTCCGCGCTGCTGTTCGCCAGCCGCGCCGGTTCGGCGATTACGGCGGAAATCGGCATGATGAAGGCCACCGAGCAGCTATCCGCCATGGAAATGATGGCGGTTGATCCGATTGCCCGCGTCGTGGCCCCGCGCTTCTGGGGCGGGGTGATCTCGATGCCCCTGCTTGCTGCATTGTTTTCAGCGATGGGCGTGTTTGGCGGTTACCTGGTGGGCGTGCAACTGATCGGTGTCGATGAAGGCTCGTTCTGGTCGCAGATGCAGGCCTCGGTGGATTTCCGCGAGGATATTCTCAACGGCGTGATCAAGAGTTTTGTATTTGGCATCATCGTCAGCTGGGTGGCGGTTTTCGAGGGCTACGATGCCGAGCCCACCGCCGAAGGGGTTTCCGGAGCAACCACGCGTACCGTTGTAACATCGTCGCTGGCCATTCTGGCCGCCGACTTCATTCTCACCGCCTTCATGTTTACAGGGACATGACATGAGTCGAACCACACTTGACCTCTGGGTCGGATTTTTCGTTGCCGTCGGACTGGGCGCACTGTTGTTTTTAGCCCTCAAGGTAGGCAACCTGGCGTCGTCCAGCAGCGGGGAGACTTATACAATCAGCGCCGAGTTTGATAATATCGGCGGACTGAAAGTTCGCGGCGCCGTCAAAAGCGCGGGCGTTGTTGTCGGGCGGGTGACCAACATACAGCTGGATTCGCAAAGCTTCAACGCCGTCGTTACACTGAATATTGATGCCCGCTACAAGTTTCCACGGGATACATTCGTGACCATCAACACTTCAGGTTTGCTCGGTGAGCAGTACATTGGCTTCAAGGCGGGTGGTGACCCCGAGACATGGAAACCGGGGGCCTTGATCAAGAAGACGCAGTCGGCAGTTGTACTGGAAGAACTGATAAGCAAGTTCATGTTCAACAAGGCTGCCGAGGATGACGGCGGCAAGAAGTAATCAACAACGGGTGTCAGAAAAATAATGAAGACCATGCTGCCTGCTCGCATCAAATCCTTTACTCTGGCCATCGCCGCTGCCGGCCTGCTGGCCGGGTGCGCGACGTCGGGAAATCCCAAGGATCCGATCGAAGGCTTCAACAGGGCCATGTTCGCCTTCAACGAGGGGCTCGACTCGGCGATCGTCAGGCCGGTGGCAGTGGGCTATGAGGCTGTGCTGCCATCGCCCGTAAGAACCGGCGTCACCAATTTCTTCGGCAATATTGCCGATCTCCTGATCGGCGTGAATAACCTGCTGCAGGGCAAGGTGCCGGAGGCATTCAGCGATATTGGCCGGGTCGTGATCAATTCCACCATCGGGATACTTGGTACTTTCGATGTCGCGTCCGATCTCGGCCTGGAAAAGCACAATGAGGACTTCGGCCAGACCTTCGGCCGCTGGGGTGTCGGCAGTGGCGCCTACGTGGTGATTCCGGTGTTCGGGCCGCGTACCGCACGCGATACCGTCGGCCTCGTTCTCGACGTTGCCGCTGACCCGCTGACCCATCTCGGTGCGAGTGACGGCCGGGACGTCTTGCGCGTCCTGCGTGCGGTGAATGACCGGGCCAATCTGCTGCCGGCCGACAAGGTGGTCGAGGAAGCCGCGCTGGACAAGTATTCCTACATTCGCGACGGTTATCTCCAGCGCCGTCGCAACCTGATCCATGACGGCAATCCGCCGCGCGAACCCGAGGCGGATGCCGAACAGGTGGAGCGCCCCGTCAGGGCCGAAGCGGGTGCCGCCGAGCCGCGAGCCGCTACGGATGTGGTTGTACCTGCGTCCCCCGTCCTGGTAGCAAGCACTGAACCGGCAGCGGCAAAATAGCCGGGCGTGCTGCCCCGAATCACCGTAATCTCAGGATCCCCCAATGAAATTCCTGCTTGCATTCTTCAGCGGCCTGCTGATCTCAACGACAGTCCTTGCCCAGGAAGTCGCGCCCGATGTGCTGGTCAAGACCACCACGGAAGAGGTGCTCGAAATCGTCCGCAAGGACAAGGACATCCAGTCCGGCAACACCAAGAAGGCCATCGATCTGGTCGAGTCCAAGGTATTGCCCAACTTCAATTTCACGCGCATGACCCAGCTGGCGATGGCGCGCGATTGGCGGCAGGCAACCCCGGCGCAGCAGAAGGTCCTGACCGACGAGTTTCGTGCTCTGCTGGTGCGCACCTATGCCAAGGCCCTGACCGAGTACAAGAACCAGACGGTCGCCTACAAGCCCTTCACGCTCAAGGCCGGGGAGACCGATGTCCGGGTCCGCACCGAAATCAGGCAGTCCGGCGCCGGCAAGAACATCGAACTGGATTACTGGCTGGAAAAGTCGGCGACCGGATGGAAGGTCTACGACATCGAAGTCGGTGGCATCAGCATCGTCACCAACTACCGCGAATCCTTTGCCTCCGAGGTCAGGAACAATGGTATCGACGGCGTGATCAAGTTGCTGCAGACGAAAAACAAGTCCGGCGATACGGCCCCGGTCAAGAAATGAACGACTTTGCCGCACGCCGGGCTTCGGCTTAAGGCAGCTTCGCCCCATGATTCGCATTACCGGTGATTGTGCCGAGGTGTCGGGCCCGATGACCTTGTCGGGCGCTACTGTACTGCTGGCCGAGGGCGAAGCCGCCATCGCAGGCAACGCTTCCTCGTTCGATCTTGCGGCAGTCACAGAAATGGATTCTTCCTGCCTTGCCGTGGTCTTCGGCTGGACGCGGGCGGCCAAAACGGCGGGCAAGCCCATTCGCCTTCTCAATCTGCCGCAGAATCTGTTGAGCCTCGCCGCCGTCTACGGCGTAGCAGACCTTCTTCCGCAGCAAAAGCCCTGACCGCAACCTTCGGGTTGGCGCAATGTCCGCTGCGATCCGCATTCGGCAGGTCTCCAAGTGTTTTGGCAGCACGCAGGCACTGGACCGGGTGGATCTCGAAGTCGAACCCGGAGAGTTCTTTGGTTTGCTCGGCCCCAACGGTGCCGGCAAGACCACCCTGATTTCGGCCCTGGCCGGACTGGTGCGCGCCGACTCCGGCAGCCTCAGCGTGATGGGCCACGATGTCCAGTCCGACTACCGTGCCGCGCGACGCCAGCTCGGTGTGGTGCCGCAGGAACTGGTGTTCGATCCCTTTTTCACGGTGCGCGAATCGCTGAAGATCCAGTCCGGCTACTTCGGCATCGCCGACAACGACAGCTGGATAGACGAGATCCTCGAAAACCTCGGCCTGACGTCCAAGGCCAATGCCAACATGCGCATGTTGTCAGGCGGCATGAAGCGCCGCGTGCTGGTTGCACAGGCCCTGGTGCATCGGCCGCCGGTGATCGTGCTCGACGAACCGACGGCCGGCGTCGACGTCGAGCTGCGCCAGACCCTGTGGGCTTTCATCCGCCGCCTGAACGAGGCGGGACACACCATCGTGCTGACCACGCATTACCTCGAAGAGGCCGAGAGCCTGTGCAGCCGGATTGCCATGCTGCAGGCCGGGCGCGTCGTCGCGCTCGATACCACGGCCAGGCTGCTACGCCGCTTTTCGACCCACACCCTGCGTCTGCGCAGTCGCGGCGAGATGCCGCCAGACCTGGTGCGCGGCGCGGCGCAAAGCGGCGGCTGGTGGTCCTTTCCCTTCGACGATTTTGCCGAAGTCGAGCCGCTGCTGGCGCGGATACGCGCGGCGGACTGCCGGATCGACGATCTGGAAATCGGCAAGCCGGACCTGGAAGAAGTCTTCATCCGCGTCATGCAGGGGCAGGCCGAGGCGCCGGCGACATGACATGAACCGCGGCTTTTCCACCCTGTTCTACAAGGAAGTGTTGCGCTTCTGGAAGGTCGGCTCGCAGACCGTTGCGGCGCCGGTGCTCACCTCGCTGCTCTACCTGCTGATCTTTTCCCATGTGCTCGAAGGGCACGTCAAGATCCACGACATCGCCTACACCGCCTTCCTGATTCCGGGCCTGGTCATGATGTCGGTGCTGCAGAACGCCTTCGCCAATTCCTCGTCGTCCCTGATCCAGTCCAAGGTCACCGGCAACATCGTCTTCGTCCTCCTGCCGCCGATCTCCTACCTCGAATTCTTCCTCGCCTATGTCCTGGCGTCCGTGGTGCGCGGCTTCGTGGTGGGGGCGGGCGTCCTGCTGGCCACCTTCTGGTTTGCGCCGCTGACGTTTGCCGAACCCCTGTGGATTCTCGTCTTTGCGCTGATGGGCGGGGCTATCCTCGGCAGCCTCGGCGTGATCGCCGGCATCTGGGCCGACAAGTTCGACCAACTCGCCGCCTTCCAGAACTTCCTGATCATGCCGCTGACTTTCCTCTCCGGCGTGTTCTACTCGATCAAATCGTTGCCGCCCTTCTGGCAGGAGCTTTCCCACTGGAACCCGGTTTTTTATATGATCGACGGCTTTCGCCACGGTTTCTTCGGCGTCTCCGATGCCTCGCCGTGGTTGAGCTTTTCCGTGGTTGGCGGCTGCCTTGTGCTGCTGACCTTGTTTACATTGAATTTGCTGAAGCGCGGCTACAAGCTGCGCGCATGATTCCTACTGACATAGACTCAAAGGAGCAACAAATGCTGGATCCGAAAGAAATCGAAACCTGGATAGCCGCCGGCCTGCCCTGCGAGCATCTTTCCGTCGAGGGCGATGGCCATCATTTCGCCGCGGTCATCGTCAGCGCCGAGTTTGCCGGCCTGAACCGCGTCAAGCGCCAGCAGCGCATCAATGCCATCCTCAAGGCGCGCTTCGATTCGGGCGAACTGCACGCCCTGTCGATGCAGACCCTGACCCCGGAGGAATGGAAAGCCAATGGATAAGCTGCTGATCGCGGGAGGCATCCCGCTTTCGGGGGAGGTGGCCATTTCCGGCGCGAAGAATGCCGCCCTGCCGCTGTTGTGCGCGGCGCTGCTGACGAAGGAGCCGGTGACCTTCACCAATGTGCCGCATCTGAACGACATCGGCACCATGCTGAAGCTGCTGGCGCAGATGGGCGTCAAGGTCACGCGCGAAACATCAAAAGTTCCCGCAGGGACGCAGAGCGCTGGCGCTGGCGACACGGTGACGCTGGATGCCGCGGGGCTGAACAACGCCGTGGCGCCCTACGAAATGGTGAAAACCATGCGCGCCTCGATTCTGGTCCTCGGGCCGCTGCTCGCACGCACGGGCGAGGCGAAGGTCTCGCTCCCCGGCGGCTGCGCCATCGGCGCGCGGCCGGTGGATCAGCACATCAAGGGCCTGACGGCGATGGGCGCCGAGATTGCCGTCGAGCACGGTTATGTGCATGCCCGCGCCACGCGGCTGAAGGGCGCGCGCCTGTTCACCGACATGGTGACCGTGACCGGCACCGAGAACCTGATGATGGCGGCGTGCCTGGCGCAGGGCGAAACCGTGATCGAGAACGCGGCGCGCGAGCCGGAAGTGGTCGACCTCGCCAACTGTCTGGTCGCCATGGGCGCGCGCATTTCCGGTGCCGGCGGCGACGTGATCCGCATCCAGGGGGTCGAAGCACTGCATGGCGCCACGCATCGCATCATGCCCGACCGCATCGAGACCGGCACCTACCTGTGCGCCGCGGCCGCGACGGGTGGCGAAATTCGCCTGACCGGCGCCTCGGCTACTTCGCTCGACGCGGTGATCGACAAGCTGATGGATACCGGCTGCGAAATCGTCACCGAGCGCGACGCGATCCGCCTCAAGGCGCCGCCTCGCCTCACGGCGGTGAGCATCAGGACGGCACCGTACCCGGCCTTCCCGACCGACATGCAGGCCCAGTTCATGGCGATCAATGCCGTCGCCAACGGCACGGCCGTGATGCGCGAAACGATTTTCGAGAACCGCTTCATGCATGCGGTGGAACTGATCCGCCTCGGCGCCGACATCAAGATCGACGGCAACACGGCCTTCGTCACGGGGGTCGCCAAACTCGACGGCGCCACGGTGATGGCCACCGATCTGCGCGCCTCGGCCAGCCTGGTCATTGCCGGCCTGGTGGCGCAGGGCGAAACCCTGATCGAGCGCATCTACCATCTCGATCGCGGCTACGAAGGACTGGAGCACAAGCTGGCGGCTTTGGGTGCCGACATTCGACGGGTAAAATGACCAGATGAGCGGAATAACCATCGCCCTCTCCAAGGGCCGCATCTTCGAGGAAACCCTGCCGCTGCTCGCCGCGGCGGGCATCGTGCCGGCCGAGGATCCCGAAAAGTCGCGCAAGCTGATCATCGGCACCAACCGCGCCGACGTGCGCGTCGTCATCGTGCGCGCCTCGGATGTGCCGACCTACGTGCAATACGGTGCGGCCGACATGGGCATCGCCGGCAAGGACGTGCTGCTGGAACATGGCGGTGCCGGGCTCTACCAGCCGCTCGACTTGAACATCGCCAAATGCCGTATGTGCGTGGCGGCGCCGGCCGGCTTCGATTATGCGGCGGCGGTCCGGCAGGGCGCCCGCCTGCGCATCGCGACCAAGTACATCAGCGTGGCGCGCGAACACTTCGCCGCCAAGGGCGTCCACGTCGACCTGATCAAGCTCTACGGTTCGATGGAACTCGCGCCGCTGGCCGGGCTGGCGGAAGCTATCGTTGACCTGGTTTCTTCAGGCGCGACGCTCAAGGCCAACAACCTGGTCGAAGTCGAGCAGATCATGAGCATTTCCTCGCGGCTGGTGGTCAATCAGGCGGCCTTGAAAATGAAACGCGAGCTGCTGCAACCGGTCATCGCGGCGATCGAAGGCGCAATCAAATGAGAGCCTTCCCCCCAGCCCCGCCCCACGGCCGGCTTTGCACAGCCGACCGGCTGCGGCAGCGCGGAGCATGCTCCGCGAATTCCTGCCTCGCCCAGAGGAAGGGGGTGACTCTGGTTCGCAAGCCTTGCTTGCTCCGGAAATGCAAGGCGGCGCCTCCTTGGGGCGGCCCGGCGGAGGCGCGATGATCCGCCGTCTCACCAGCGCCGACTCCGGTTTTGCGGCGACGCTCGATGCCTTGCTGCATTTCGATCATTCGACCGACGATGCCATCGAACAGACTGTCGCCGAGATCCTCAGGCGCGTGCGCGCCGAGGGCGATGCGGCGGTGCTCGATTACACGCGCCGATTCGACAAGCTCGATGCCGGCACCCTGGCCGAACTCGAACTGTCCCGCAGCGAGTTGCGGCATGCGCTCGACCGGTTGCCGACCGCCCAGCGCGCCGCGCTCGAAGCCGCGGCGCAGCGCGTAACTTCGTATCACGAGCGGCAGAAGCTCGAATCGTGGAGCTTCACCGAAGCCGACGGGACGCGCCTGGGGCAGAAGGTCACACCGCTGGACCGCGTCGGGCTTTACGTGCCGGGCGGCAAGGCCGCCTATCCGAGTTCGGTACTGATGAACGCGTTGCCGGCCAAGGTCGCCGGCGTCGGCGAGTTGATCATGGTGGTGCCCACGCCGCGCGGTGAAAAGAATGCGCTGGTGCTGGCCGCCGCCTGCCTTGCGGGCGTCGACCGGGTATTCACGCTGGGCGGCGCGCAGGCCGTGGCGGCGCTGGCCTACGGTACGCAGACCATCCCGCAGGTGGACAAGATCGTCGGTCCGGGCAATGCATACGTCGCGGCCGCAAAAAGGCGCGTGTTCGGTACCGTCGGCATCGACATGGTGGCCGGACCGTCGGAAGTGCTGATCATCGCCGATGCCTCGGCCAATCCGGACTGGGTGGCGATCGACCTGTTCGCCCAGGCCGAACATGACGAACTGGCGCAATCGATCCTGCTGAGCCCCGATGCGGAGTTCATCGCGCGGGTTGCAGCGAGCATCGAAAGACTGTTGCCGACCATGCCGCGGCGCGAGGTCATCGCCGCCTCGCTCAAGGGGCGCGGTGCGCTGATTCACGTCGCCGACCTCGACGAGGCCTGCGCCATCGCCAATCGCATCGCGCCGGAACACCTCGAACTGGCGGTGAGCGATCCGTCGCCGCTGGTGGAGAAGATCCGCCATGCCGGCGCGATCTTCATCGGCCACTACGCGTCCGAGTCTCTCGGCGACTACTGCGCCGGCCCCAACCATGTGCTGCCGACCTCGCGCAGCGCACGCTTTTCGTCGCCGCTGGGCGTCTATGACTTCCAGAAGCGCTCAAGCATCATCGAGGTCTCGGCCGCCGGTGCGCAAACCCTGGGGCCGATTGCCGCGACGCTGGCGCACGGTGAAGGCCTCACGGCTCACGCCCGAGCCGCCGAATTGCGCATCAAGACCTGAGGCTGTGATACCGTAGGCGCTGTCGCCACCCGGAATTTCGCCATGGGATTGCCTGCGCTCAAGCCCGCCACCTACGAAGACCTGTTCGACCTTCCGGAAAACCTGGTGGGCGAAATCATCAATGGCCGGCTGGTGATCCATCCGCGTCCGGCGCCGAAACATGCCCGCGCCTACTCGGCGCTAGGTGGCGAAATCTGGAATCCCTATGATCGCGGTCACGACGGTCCCGGCGGCTGGTGGATACTCGACGAGCCTGAACTGCATCTGGAGCGCGACGTTCTTGTCCCCGACATCGCCGGCTGGCGCCGCGAAGGCATGCCCAAGCTGCCCGAGACCGCCTGGTTCGAGCTGCCGCCCGACTGGGTTTGCGAAATCCTGTCGCCGTCGACGGCCAAGGTCGATCGCGCCGAAAAGCTGCCCATCTACGCCCGCCATGGCGTCAAGCATGCCTGGCTGGTCGATCCCGATTTGCGCACCCTGGAAGTGTTTGAGAATCGCGCGGGCCAGTGGTTGCTGCTGACTGTCCTGGAAAACGCCGCCGCAGTGTCACAGCCACCGTTCGATGCCACCAGCTTTGCGCTGGATGCGCTTTGGGCGGACTGAGGGACGCCGTCCCGCCAGCGCCGACTTTCAAGGTTTGACTCGTGCGTCCCGCAGGCCGGGGACAGGTCGCCGCCTCATGCGCTCCCACCCTGCGGGTACCCTTGCGCTGAGGCGCCGGCCGGCCGGGCGCTAAACTCGCGATGAACCCGCTCGGACAACGCGACCGGAATTCCCCTGCCAGCGCCCCGTCGCCGCGGCGGTCGCAAAATCGGCGGCACCCCGATCCCGGCCTGCTCGGGTGGAGGTCTTTGAAAACTCTGGCCGGAAACGGCCAACATTAGCGGACCTAGCCACCTCTCCTCTAATTCACGGGTTTGTGTGCCGTGTTTTCTCGGAAGCGGCCATTGCATCTGCGCCTTGAGCGTATCGACCGCACAGTCGCGGCAACGTATGGTAAATGCCAACAATTTTTACCATACGCTGAAATATGGTATAATTAATCATTATTTACCATACGTTTTTGACTATGGAACTCCAAGATGTTCTGACCCAAACTCTCTACTCACAGATCCGGGAAGAGGCTGTTATCTTCGATTCTCTGGTGTTCGGCGAGGGCGCCACGGGTAGTGCTTACAGCATCACCCACCAAGGTCGTGTTTACTGGTACTGGCAAGTCTCGACACCGACGGGAAATCGCAAGATGTTTATCGGTCGAGAATCCGATGAAACGCGCTCCACCATTGCTCGGCTGGAAACTCAAAGAGGTAACCGCGAGCAGCTGCTGGACGGGCTTAAGCGAGCTTCTGCGGCATTCCTGGCGAGCGGCGGAATGTCGAACGAGCCTGCACATTTTCGCGTCATGGAAAAGTTGGCCATGGCCGGCCTGTTTCGCAAAAACCTGTTCTTGATCGGCTCGCACGGGTTTGTCTCCATCGGCAATGCCCTTGGCGTCCGATGGCACGGGCAGCTGAAAACGACCGACATGGACATTGCGCGTAGCCAGTCCATTGCGATCGCAGTACCTACGGATTCGGGCGAAATACTCAGTGTTCCGGACGTTGCAAAAAGTGCCGACAGTTCATTCTTTTTGGTGACCGAACTGGATCCGAGGAAGCCTTCATCAACGCTAATGAGCCGGAAAACCAAGGTCAAACTGGATTTCCTGACAACACAGAAGTCCATGGAAAACACGGAAACCCGATACTTTGCTGACATCAATATCGCGGCATCACCCTTGCGATTCATGGATTATCTGCTGGCTGGCAACAGCTTCAAGGGCTTGATCGTGGGCAATTACGCGATTCCGGTGACACTGCCGGACCCCGCACGATTTGCAATACACAAGCTCATCATCGCCCAGGAACGAACAGCGAATCGAGATATCAAGGCACTCAAAGACATCCGCCAGGCCGACGAGGTACTGCAAGCGCTCATAATTCTGGGCAAAGAATTTGAGATCCGCGATGCTATGTCTAGCGCATGCAAAATACGAGGAGCGCTCGCCAACATCAACAAATCCATTACTGAGCCAAGCGGGCTTTCGGACGGCGTAAGAGAAGTCATCGAGCCATTGGCTGTGAAGCCGAAATCGAGCAGATCAGCACCATGAGCCGGCCGCAGGGCCGGCTGGACAGTGCGGCTGACTTTCTGGCGTCGGGCTCAGGGCAGCTCCCCCATTTTCGGGGTTCCTGGCGAACGGCGGCTTCCGGTTTCCTCCACCGTCGGCTAAGGGCGCAATCCCGACCCACAAGCGTTCCACTTTGCCGGTCAATGCCTTCCGTCGAAGGCCGCGACAGGCCGGGCTGACGCCGATTTTGCGACCGCTGCGGCGGCGGTCCGGCCTGTCGTGGCCGGGGAGTTACTCGAGTATCGCTTTCAACGCCGCCACTAATGCCGCGCACTGCTCGTCGGTACCAACCGTTATCCGCAGGAACTGCTCGATCCGTGGGAGCTTGAAATGACGCACGATGATGCTGCGTTGCCGTAGCGCCAGCGCCGACTTTTCGGCGTCGTGCTGCGGGTGGCGGGCGAAAATGAAGTTGGCCGCGGAAGGCAACACTTCGAAACCCAGCGCTTTCAATTCGCCTGTCAGTTTCTCGCGGGTCGCGATGACAGCCTTGCAGGTCTGCTCGAAATACTCGCGATCTTCATAGGCGGCGACCGCGCCGGCAATCGCCAGCCGGTCCAGCGGATAGGAGTTGAAGCTGTTCTTGACCCGCTCCAGCGCCTCGATAAGGTCGGCGTGGCCGATCGCGAAGCCGACCCGCAGGCCGGCCAGCGAGCGTGACTTGGACAAGGTTTGCACCACCAACAGATTCGGGTATCTGGCGGTCAGCGGAATCGCGCTTTCGCCGCCGAAATCGACATAGGCTTCGTCGATCACCACCACCGAATCGGTGTTGGCCTGCAGCAGGCGTTCGATGTCGGCCAGCGGCACCAGGCAGCCGGTCGGTGCATTCGGGTTGGGGAAAATGATGCCGCCGTTGGGTTTGGTGTAGTCGCCCACGCGGATCGAAAAATCATCGGCCAGCGGAATGGTTTCGAAGCCAACTTGGTACAAGCCGCAGTACACCGGGTAGAAGCTGTAGCTGATGTCCGGGAACAGGAGCGGCCGCGCCTGCTTCAGCAGGCCGAGAAAGACATGGGCGAGGACTTCGTCCGAGCCGTTGCCGACGAACACATTCTGCGCGCCGACACCGTGATACCCGGCGATCGCCAGCTTGAGCTGTTCGGCATTCGGGTCGGGATAAAGCCGCAGCGACTCCCCGGTGGCGGCGCGGATCGCATCGAGCGCGCGCGGCGAAGGGCCGTAAGGGTTCTCGTTGGTGTTGAGTTTGACGAGATTGGCGAGCCTGGGTTGCTCGCCCGGCACGTAGGGCTTGAGCCCCTTGACGACATCGCTCCAGAAACGGCTCATTTCAAATCCTCTACCACCAAGACACCAAGGACACCAAGTGGCACCAAGGAAACCCAATCATGGAATGTTCTTGCCCTTCTTGGTGCAACTTTGTGTCCTTGGTGTCTTGGTGGTGAAGTCTTTTCCGCCATGTCCAGCCATGCGCTCAGTCAACTAAGCCGATGGTATCATGCGGCTCTAGACCCTTTGCCTGATCATCTCGCCATGCGGCAAGCCGACATCTCGCGCAACACGCTCGAAACAAAAATCCGCGTCGCCCTCGATCTCGATGGCACGGGCGCGGCCAAACTCGCCACCGGCATCGGCTTCTTCGACCACATGCTGGACCAGATCGCGCGTCACGGCATGCTCGACCTGACGGTCGAGGCCAAGGGTGATCTGCACATCGATGCGCATCACACCATCGAGGACGTCGGCATCACCATCGGCCAGGCCTTGGCGAAAGCATGGGGCGACAAGAAAGGCCTGCGCCGTTACGGCCATGCCTATGTCCCGCTCGACGAGGCTCTGTCGCGCGTGGTGGTGGACCTGTCCGGCCGGCCCGGGCTGGTCTTCAACGTGCCCTTCACGCGGGCGACCATCGGCGAGTTCGATGTCGACCTGGTGCGCGAGTTCTTCCAGGGGCTGGTCAATCACGCGCATATCACGGTGCATATCGATGCCCTGTGCGGCGACAATTCGCACCACCAGGCGGAGACCGTGTTCAAGGCCTTTGCCCGCGCGCTGCGCATGGCGGTGGAAGTCGATCCGCGTGCCGCCGGCGCCATTCCTTCGACCAAAGGCTCGCTATAAATCCTGCATGAGCACGGTGGTGGTAGTCGATTACGGCATGGGTAACCTGCGCTCGGTGGCCAAGGCCATCGAGCACGTCGCTCCGCAGGCCGAGGTCCGCGTCAGCTCCGATGCGGCCGAGATTGCCGCGGCGGACCGTGTCGTGGTCCCCGGTCAGGGCGCGATGCCGGACTGCATGCGCGAGTTGTCCGCACGCGGTCTGCGCGATGCGGTGATCCGGGCCGCCGCCGAAAAGCCCTTTCTCGGCATTTGCGTCGGCTTGCAGATGCTCTTCGGCCACGCCGAGGAAGGCGATGTCATGGGCCTCGAAATCCTGCCCGGCCGTATCCCGCGCTTTCCGCAGGCGGCCATGGTAGCGCCCGACGGCACGCGCCTCAAGGTGCCGCACATGGGCTGGAACCAGGTGCAGCAGGCCGAGGCCCACCCGCTGTGGGACGGCATCGAAGACGGCGCACGCTTTTATTTCGTGCACAGCTACTACGTCGAACCGGCAAGTCCGGAAGTGATTGCCGGCTCGACCCATTACGGCATCCCCTTTACCAGTGCAGTGGCCCGCGCTAACATCTTCGCTGTTCAATTCCACCCGGAAAAAAGCGCCCAGGCCGGATTGCGGCTGCTCGGCAATTTCATGCGCTGGACTCCCTGATCCGACCGCCTCCCAGGCATCTTTTATCCCGACCACTCCCTATGCTGCTGATACCCGCGATTGATCTCAAGGATGGCCACTGCGTCCGCCTGAAGCAGGGCGCAATGGAAGACGCCACGGTATTTTCCGAAGACCCGGCGGCGATGGCCCGGCACTGGATAAGCAAGGGCGCGCGCCGCCTGCACCTGGTCGACTTGAACGGCGCCTTCGCCGGCAAGCCGAAGAACGAAGCCGCGATCAAGGCCATCCTCGGCGAAGTCGGCGACGAGATTCCGGTGCAACTGGGCGGCGGCATTCGCGATCTGGATACCATCGAACGCTGTCTCGACGACGGCGTGACCTACGTCATCATCGGCACCGCCGCCGTCAAGAACCCGGGCTTCCTGCACGATGCCTGCGGCGCATTTCCCGGCCACATCATCGTCGGCCTCGATGCCAAGGACGGCAAGGTGGCGGTGGACGGCTGGTCGAAAATGACCGGCCACGACGTCATCGACCTGGCGAAGAAATTCGAGGACTACGGCGTCGAAGCCGTGATCTATACCGACATCGGGCGCGACGGCATGCTCTCCGGCGTGAATATCGAAGCCACGGTGAAGCTGGCGCAGGCGCTGCGCATTCCGGTGATCGCCAGCGGCGGCATCGCCTGCATCAAGGATGTCAAGGCGCTATGCGCCGTGCAGGGCGAGGGCATCATGGGCGCGATTACCGGCCGTGCGATCTATGAAGGCACCCTGGATTTCAAGAAAGCCCAGGCGGAGGCGGACAAGCTCTCGAAGCTTTGACGTCGGCCATGCTCGCCAAACGCATCATTCCCTGTCTCGACGTCAATGCCGGCCGCGTGGTCAAGGGCATCAATTTCGTCGAACTGCGCGACGCCGGCGATCCGGTCGAGATCGCGCGCCGCTACGACGAGCAGGGTGCGGACGAGATCACCTTCCTCGACATCACGGCCAGTTCCGATGACCGCGACATCATTCTTCACATCATCGAAGCGGTTGCCGCGCAGGTCTTCATTCCGCTCACGGTGGGCGGCGGCGTGCGCCAGGTGGAGGACGTGCGCCGCTTGCTGAACGCCGGTGCCGACAAGGTCAGCATGAACACGGCGGCAGTGAACAATCCGCAACTGGTGGCGGATGCGTCGGCCAAGGTCGGCGCGCAATGCATCGTGGTCGCCGTCGATGCCAAGCAGACCTCGCCCGGTCGCTGGGAAGTCTTCACCCATGGCGGACGCAAGAACACCGGGTTGGACGCCATCGACTGGGTGCGGCAGGTCGAAAGCCTGGGCGCCGGCGAAATCCTGTTGACCAGCATGGATCGCGACGGCACCAAGGCCGGCTTCGACCTGGCGCTGACGCGCGCGGTCGCCGACGCAGTGGGGATTCCGGTGATCGCCAGCGGCGGCGTCGGCACGCTGCAGCATCTGGCCGACGGCGTCACGCAAGGCCGGGCGGATGCCGTGCTGGCGGCGAGCATCTTCCACTACGGAGAATTCACCGTGCGCCAGGCCAAGGAATACATGCGCAGTCGCGGCATCGAGGTGCGTCTGTGAGCGCGGCGCAGGACAGCCGATGGCTCGACGAGGTGGCGTGGGACGCGCAGGGCCTGGTTCCCACCATCGCCCAGGACGCGGCGAGCGGAGAAGTCCTGATGTTCGCCTGGATGAACCGCGAGGCGCTGGCGCTGACCGCCGAAACCGGTCATGCCGTGTATTGGTCGCGTTCCCGGGGCCGCTTGTGGCACAAGGGCGAAGAGTCTGGCCACACGCAGAAGGTGCTGGAACTGCGCGTCGATTGCGACAAGGACGTGGTGCTGCTGAAGATCGAACAGATCGGCGGCATCGCCTGCCACACGGGTCGCCGCAGTTGTTTCTTCAACCGGCTCGACGGCACCGGCTGGCAGGACGTCGAGCCGGTGCTGAAGGACCCGAAGCTGATCTACGGCGACAAGCTCTGAGATTGCCGGGCGCCGCACCGGCTCCGCGAAACTCCGGGCGAAACTCCGGGACTACTTTGCCTTGCCGCGTTTTTCCGGGCTGCCTTCCGCCGGCAGATAGTCGGGCACGTACTTGAAAGGATAGTCGGCTCCCTTGCCGCGGCCGATCTTGCGCTTGGGCAGCGTGACCTTCTTGGCAGGAACCTTCTGGTAGGGTACATGTTCCAGCAGGTGGCTGATCACGTTCAGGCGCACGCGCTTCTTGTCCTCCGAGCGTGCGACGAACCACGGCGCCCACGACGAGTCGGTAGCGGCAAACATGTCGTCGCGCGCCTGCGTGTAGTCGTCCCAGCGGGTGAAGGATTTGACGTCCATCGACGTCAGCTTCCAGATCTTGCGGCCGTCGTCGATGCGGTCGCGAAGGCGGCGCTCCTGTTCCTCCGGACTGACCTCGAGCCAATACTTGAGCAGAATGATCCCGGACTCGACCATTGCGCGCTCGACCATCGGCGCGGCGCCAAGGAACTTCTTTGCCTGCTCGGGGGTGCAGAAGCCCATCACCCGTTCCACCCCGGCGCGGTTGTACCAGCTGCGATCGAAGATCACGACCTCGCCCGCCGCCGGAAAGTGCTCGATGTAGCGCTGGACATACATCTGGCTCTTCTGGCGCTCGGTCGGCGCCGGCAGGGCGACGACACGGAATATGCGCGGGCTCACGCGCTCGGTGATCGCCTTGATGGTGCCGCCCTTGCCGGCGCCGTCGCGCCCTTCGAAGACGATGCAGACCTTGAGCCCCTTGTGCACCACCCACTGCTGCAACTTGACCAGTTCCACATGCAGGCGCTTGAGTTCCTTTTCGTAGGCCTTGGTGCCCAGCGCTTCCGCCGCGGATTCGCCTGCCTGAACTTCCTTGCTCTTTTTTTTGCCAGCCATGATTGACTCCTGGTGTCGTAATGAAAACTTCTTGCCCCGGCTATTTCCCGAAGAATGCAGGGACGATATCCGTGAATAATATCTGGACGATGATTGTGCCGGGAAAGATTCGTATCGGCGGCGAATCGATCTCGTTTCCGCGTGATTCGCCGTGTCGCCGGCGCCGACTTTTCGGGGCCGATCCGGGCCGTCAGGCAAACCCGAAAGCTACAGCCGCCGCAATCGGCGCATCCATGAACGTCCGTCAGGTTGCGGCGACCGGCGCCGTGCCGCCCGGGGCAGCCGGCATGGCCAGGAATTGCTCGATGGCCGCATGCGCGTTGTGGGGCATGCGCTCGCGGCCGAGGCGTTCGGCCAGCCCCGCGTGGCGCACGGTTTCCAGTACGGCGGGATTCAGCCCGGTCAGCCAGAGGCTGACGCCCTGTCCGGCGAACCGTTGCTCGCCCTCGACCAGCATCTGCAAAGCGGAGTATTCGATGTCCGGCACGCCGCTCATGTCCATGACCATCACGCGCGGCTGGTTCTTCGCGATCAATGTCTTTATCCGGTCGGCCACGTTCTGTGCATTGACGAAGAACAGGCGCCCTTCCGGTCGCACGATGAGCAGGCCGGCGAAGGTCTCGTCGTCGGGATGCTCTGGCGAGACCGGACGCAGCACATCGACGCTGCCGCGCTTGCGGCCGATGACATGGACGCGGGGGTTCGCGGCCTGGCTGGACAGCCCAATCAGCGACACGATGATCGCCACGACGATGCCCTGTAGCGTGCCGAATATCAGCACGCCGAGGCAGGCGATCGCCGCCCAGCGGAATTCCATGGTGCGCACCTTGCGGATGGCGGCGAACTCCAACGGCTGGATCAGGCCCACCGAATAGACGATGACCACCGCCGCCAGCGTGGCGTTCGGCAGCAGGCCCAGCAGGGGCGCCAGCAGCAGCATGGTCGCGGCCGCGGCGCTGGCGGTGACGAGAGAGGCTTTCTGCGAACGGGCGCCCGCGGCGCGCACGACGGCGGTCTGCGAAGTGCCGCCGCCGGCCGGCATGGCGCCGAGCAGCGCGCCGCCCAGGTTGGCCACGCCCGTGGCGATCAGTTCGCGGTTGGCATTGACCGGGGGGTCCCCGCTGGCCATGAAGGCGCGTCCGGCGGCGATCGACTCGGTGAAGCTCATCAGCGCGATGCCCAGCGCTCCCGGCACCAGTTGCTCGACCAGCGCCAGGTCCGGCAGGGTCAGCGCGGGCAGGCCCTGCGGAATCAGGCCGACGGTGGAGACGCCGGCGGCATGGAGGCCGAAGAACCAGGAAGCGGCGATGCCGCCGCCCACCGCGACCAGGGGCGCCGGAGAATGCGGCCACAGCTTTTCCATGCCGAGCAGCACGATCAGTGTCGCCGCGGCCACGGCCAGCGTGAGCGGGGCGGTGTCGGGCAGGTGCTGCACCACGCTGAGCACATCGTGGAAGAAGCCCTGCTTGGTGATGTGCAGGCCAAGGAGTTTCGGCACCTGGTCGAGCACGATCACCAGGCCGATCCCGGCCTTGAAGCCGGTCAGCACCGGGGTGGAAATGAAGTTGGCGACGAAGCCCAGGCGCAACACCGAGGCCAGCAACAGCATCACGCCCACCAGCGCCGTCAGGGTCGCGGCGGCAGTGAGCAGCTTGGCCGGGTCGCCGTCGGGAACCGCGAGGCCGAGTTGCGTTGCGGCCAGGATCGCCAGCGTGGTGGTGGAACTGACGCTGAGCACGCGCGACGAGCCAAGAAAGGCATAGATCGCCATCGGAATCAGGGCGGTATACAGGCCGACGGCGACCGGCAGGCCGGCAACCGTGGCGTAGGCCATCGCCTTGGGCAGGACCACGGCCGCTGCCGTAAGGCCGGCAACCAGGTCGAGGCGCAGGGTATTGGCTACGGGTTGATTTTCCATGCTGTTCTTCGGCCGGTATATGCGTCTGCTGCGCAACGGGGAGACGGTGGATTGAAGCGCCCAACGCAATCAGCGGCGTCGCGGCTGGAAACTGCAAGGGGTCGCGCAAAGTATCCTCGACCGCGTTGCTTCCGGTCAAGCTCTTGCATTGATCTCGCGGCGCCTTGAATCATCGTGCTGCCGCTGCCCGAAAAGTCGGCGCCGGCGACACGGCGATCCGGCGCGGACGCGCTCACGTTGCGCCGCAGACCTCAGGACGATTAATCCTGAAAATCTCATTTGACACAGAGGACACAGAGAAAACCGGGAGAACACAGAGGGTTTCCCAGGTCGGGCGCCCCACCCGTCGGGTGAAGCCGGTTCTCAAGGATTTTCTCTCTGTGCCCTCTGTGTCTCTGTGATCTCTGTGTCGAAAGCGGCTTTCATCTGCGGACTCCAGGGAAGCGCTGAATAAGCCGTCACACCGGCGAAAGCCTGTGTCCAGTGCCTTGATTTGCCTGGATTCCGGCCTTCGCCGGAATAGCCTGCCCCGGACTCGATCCGGGGACGATTTTGTACTTGATCAGTGTTTCCCTAGGTTAATGACACAGGCAGGCAACCGAGCTTTGCATGGGCCGATCCTTATCGGGAAGCCTCCATGGCAAGTGCCGGCCGGGTGTGCAGCGCGGGAACGAAGTGTGTGTCGTGATCAAACCGGCCGGGAAAGCCGGTCTGCCTCGGCTGGGCGCTTTTCTCTTTCTTCTTAAAAAAACGACAATACGGCCGCCAGACATAGTTTTTTTGCGCATTCGAAACACGGGCCGCCGCCGGCAGGTGTATTCTTGCCCGATAAGATGCGTTGGATTCCAGTATCCATGGCCGGGCAATCCGGTTGATCATTTAGGAGGAGTGTTGCATGAGACAAGAGTCAGCAGGTTCGCGTACCCCGCAGTTTCGCCGCAGCAGGATCGGCATTGCGGTCACATTGGCGCTCATGGCCGGGGCGCCGGTCGCCTTCGCCTTCGAGTTCAAGTCGGAGTCGGGTGAAATCACCGGCAGTTTCGACACCACGCTTTCAGCCGGCGCGCTGTGGCGGATGGACAAGCGCGATTCGAATCTGATCAGCATTGCCAACGGCGGCACGTCGCGCGACCCGAACTCGGAAGACGGCAACCTCAAGTACGACAACGGCGAGCACGTCTCGACGGTATTCAAGGCAACCCACGACCTCGAAGTGAAGTACAAAAACTTCGGTGCTTTCATGCGCGCCAGCTATTTCTACGATCCGACCATTCACAGCAAAAACAGTCTGCCCTCAAAGGCCGTGGACGAACTCGGCAGCGGCGCCGAGATTCTCGACGCCTATGTGTACGGCGCCTTCGACCTCGGCGGTCGCAAACTCAACCTGCGGCTGGGCAAGCAGGTGGTGAGCTGGGGCGAGAGTACCTTCATCCAGAACGGCATCAATGTGCTCAACCCGGTCAACGTCAGCCGCCTGCGCGCCCCGGGTTCGGAACTGAAGGAAGGCTTCATCCCGACGCTGATGGTCTATGGATCGCAGGAAATCACCGACGGCATGTCGGTCGAACTGGCGCTGCCCGCCGAGTGGAAGGAAACCAAGATCGACCCGGCCGGCTCCTTCTTCAGCACCAACGATTTTGCGTCCGAAGGGGGAAATATTGCGTACACGGGGTTTGGCCGGCGGAATGACCTGAACGGGGCGGCGGGTATTTTCCCGCTCAACAGCACCGCAGCGCTCTGGGCGCCGCGCTCCAAGGATCGCGAGGCAAGCGACAGCGGGCAGTACGGCGTGGCGCTGCGCTTCTTCCTGCCCGAGTTGAACAACAGTGAACTCGGATTTTTTCACGCCAACTATCACAGCCGCACGCCTTTCGTGTCGGGCTATCGGGGCGGCATCACTGCAGCGGGGACGATTTCCAACAACCTGACTGGCCCCCAAGCCGGGGCGCTTGGCGTGGCAGGCATTCCCGCTTTTGCGATCGGCAATCCGGCTTGCACCGCCCTGAATATTCCGACTTTCGGCGGTTTGCATACGGCAGCGAACATTGGCGCTCTTGCAGCTGTTGTCGGCAGTGTGGCCGCCGCCACCTCTCTCTCCGCACTTAACGCTACCAACGCCGCCTGTGCTACCGCTGCCGGAAGATCTGGAACCTACTTCGTAGAGTATCCGGAAGACATCAAGCTGTACGGTATGAGCTTCAATACCGCGCTGCCGGGCGGCGTTGCACTGCAGGGCGAGTATTCCTACCGCAGGAACCAACCACTGCAATTGCCCTCGGCCGAACTGCTCGGCGCAGCCCTCGGCATCGCCAACCAGCTGACCAGCACGAATCCGGCGACTGCGGCGGGTGTCGCCTACGGTACCGAGATCAGCGGCTACCGCAGGGTGAAAATGCATCAGGTTCAGGTCACCGGAACCAAGGCTTTCGGCCCGACCTTCGGCGCCGAGCAACTGGTGACGGTCGGCGAGGTGGGCTTTACCCAGCTCGACCTGCCGTCCAACCTCAAGTTCGCTGCGCCGGGTTGCCACTTGCCGCAGCCGGGTTCGTCGGCGACCAGCGCCTTCAACTCCAATTCGACCAACTGCTTCGCGACCGAGAATTCGTGGGGCTATCGCCTCGTCGGCCGGCTGGACTATCCGAACGCCATCGGCGCGGTGACGGTTTCGCCACGCATCGCCTTCTCGCATGATGTTCATGGGCGGAGCCCGACCTTCAACGAAGACAACAAGGCGGCGACCTTCGGCATCGGCTTCAATTACCAGCAGAACTGGCAGGCGGACATCGGCTACACGACCTTCTTCGGTGGCGGCAGCGAATCCGGTGTCGACGTGCCCAGTGCGGCGTCGGGTGCGTTGCCAGCCGGCCAGTCCCGCAACTACTCCAGCGGCACCAACGCCTTGAAGGATCGTGACTTCATCGCGATCAGCCTCAGTTATTCGTTCTGATCCGTCCATTCGACCAAGCGATCCAAGAATCAGGAGATTGAAGAAATGAAAAAAACCTTTTCCCTGCTGGGCACTGCCTGTGTGCTGGCGTTCGCCGGTACTTCGACATTGGCACTGGCGGCCGATGCCTCGGATCTCGGCAAGTCGCTGACGGCGGTGGGCGCGCAAGCCGCCGCCAATGCGGCCGGCACCATTCCGGCGTTTGCCGGTGGCCTGACCAAACCGGTGGCCGGTTATGTTGCCGGCGGCCACTATCCCGATCCGTATGCGTCCGACAAGCCGCTGTTTACGATCGATGCGAGCAGCGCCGAGAAGTACAAGGCGAACCTGACGCCGGGCCAGATGGCAATGCTCAAGAAGTACCCGACCTGGAAGATGAGCGTCTATCCGACGCGGCGCAGTGCCACCTTCCCCAAGGCCGATCTCGACGATGCGGTCGCCAACGCGACGCGGGCCAAGCTGTCCCCCGGCGGCAACGGGGTCACCGGAACCACGGCCGGCGTACCGTTCCCGATCCCGAAGGATGGCCTGGAGGCGATCTGGAACTCCACCCTGCGCTACAAGGGCGACAGCTACGCGATGACCTGGAGCCAGGCGGCGGTGACCCGCGAGGGCTCCTACACGCCGGTGCGCTTCGAGTACGAGTACGACTTTTCCTACGGCAACCTCTCGAAATCGGCGAAGGATCGCGAACCGAACAAGCTGACCAATTTCCTGCAGACGGTGACGGCGCCGGCGCGCCTGGCCGGCCAGATCCTGCTGATTCACGAGACCGTGGACCAGTTGAAGGAGCCCCGCGCCGCCTGGACCTACAACCCCGGTCAGCGGCGCGTGCGCCTGGCGCCGAACGTCGCCTACGATAATCCGGGCACCGCCTCCGACGGACTGCGCACCAATGACGATTTCGGCATGTTCAACGGCGCCACCGACCGCTACAACTGGAAGCTGGTGGGCAAGCAGGAACTTTACGTGCCCTACAACTCCTACAAGCTGTCGGGCAACCAGTTGAAGCTCGCCGACGTGCTCAAGCCGGGCCACATCAATCCGGACCACGCGCGCTACGAACTGCACCGCGTCTGGGTGGTCGAGGCGACGCTGAAGGAGGGCACCAGCCACATTTACAAAAAGCGCACCTTCTACATCGACGAGGATAGCTGGATGATCATGGTGACCGACAAGTACGATGCCCGCGGCGAACTGTGGCGCGTTTCGGAACAGCATTCGATCAACTTCTACGATGTACCGATGGCCTACGGCACGATCGAGGTGCACCACGACCTGCAATCCGGCCGTTACCTGGCCATGGGTCTGCGCAACGAAGAACCGAAGGTCTACGAGAAGATCAAGCGCAGCGCGGCGGACTTCACGCCGGCCGGCCTGCGCGGTATCGGCACGCGTTGATGGAGTCTCTCCACCAACTCCCTCCCCTTCAAGGGGAAGGTCGCATGCGACGTTTGCGATTGGGGGGTTGGGGTGGGGATGGTGGATTTTCATGCCGACGGATAACCCCATCCCCCTCCGGGCCTCCCCCTTGGAAGGGGGAGGAGCGTGGATCCCAGCCGACCTCTCCCTTGGAAGGGGGGA
>JBIKKY010000102.1:0-6380 GCA_044360105.1 Sulfuritalea sp. | reverse complement strand
TTCGCAAGTCTTGCGACTGCAATTCATTGGGGCGTCATCCCGACGCATGCCGGGATCCAGAAGCCTTCTGGATTCCGGCGTTCGCCGGAATAGCCTGCCCCGGACTTGATCCGGGGACGGAGCGGAAGCTTTCCGGTTCGAATATTTCACAAGCGGCACACTAGCATCGCTTTCCACCTGACCGGCTGCACCACATGATCCCGATTGACGTCCTGCTCGCCTTTCTCGCCGCCTCGGCGCTGATCACCATTGCGCCCGGCCCGGACAACCTGATGGTGTTGTCGGTCGGCATCAGCCGCGGCCGCGCCGCGGGAATCGGATTCGGCCTTGGCTGCGCGCTGGGCTGTTTTACCCACACCCTGTGGGCGACGCTGGGCATCGGCGCGGTGGTGATGGCCTCGGAAGGAGCCTTCACCACGCTGAAAATGGCCGGCGCCGCCTACCTCGTCTACATCGGCATCATGGCCTGGCGCCATGCCGGCAAGCTGGGCGTGATCAAGCTCGACGCCGCCGCCGAACCGCTTGGCGCCCACGTCCGCCGCGGCTTCATTGCCAACGTGATCAACCCCAAGGTGGCGCTGTTCTTCATTGCCTTCCTGCCGCAGTTCGTCGACCCGGCGCGCGGTCCGGTGTGGCTGCAGATGCTGCTGCTCGGCGCCCTGTTCGCGGCACTGACGGTGGTGATCTTCGGCAGCCTGGGCTGGTCCGCCGGCAGCCTCGGCGCTCGCCTGCAGCGTCAACCTGGCCTGGCTGTCTGGCTCGAACGCTGCGCCGGGACGATATTTTTCGTCCTCGCCCTGAATCTGGCGATGGCGAGTCGCTAGGCGCAATACGGCGCCGTATCACCGGCGCCGACTTTCTGGTGCCGCGGCCGTGTCAGCCGCGCGTGTTCGACTGCGCCGGAAATTCGGCCAGGTCGATGTTTGCCGCCGGCTTCCAGCCTTTCTTGCGGTGTTCCGCGACCACGTTGGTGAAAATTCCGCCGCGCACGAAAAAACGCGCGGTGAGGCGCATGAAGCGTGGTTTGGTAGCCCGCACCAGATCATCGAGTATGCGGTTGGCGACATCCTCGTGGAAATGCCCCTCGTCGCGAAAGCTCCAGATGTAGAGCTTCAGGCTTTTCAGCTCGACGCAGAGTTTGTCGGGGATGTAATCCAGCGTCAGCACGGCAAAATCCGGCTGCCCGGTCTTGGGGCAAAGGCAGGAAAACTCCGGGATTTCCATGTGGATCCGGTAATCCCTGTGCGGCGCGGGGTTGGCGAAGGTTTCCAGCGGCTTGGTGCGGGTCTGTTTTTGTGGGCTGGGCATGCTGTGCGGTGACGGGTAAGAGGGGCGGGACGGATTATAATGGCGCGGCTCCAGAGTCGTGTTTTTGTCATCCTTTTTCCGGTTCATCCCTCGTGCGCTTAAACAAGCTGAAACTTTCGGGCTTCAAGTCCTTTGTCGAGCCCACCACCGTGCTTTTTCCCGGCCAGCTGGCTGGCGTGGTCGGCCCCAACGGCTGCGGCAAATCCAACATCATCGATGCGGTGCGCTGGGTGCTGGGCGAATCCAAGGCTTCCGAGCTGCGCGGCGAATCGATCCAGGACGTGATATTCAAGGGCGCCGGCAACCGCAAGGAAGTCAGCCGCGCCAGCGTCGAGCTGTATTTTGACAACGCCCAGGGCCGTGCCGCCGGGCAATGGAGCCAGTACGCCGAAATCACGGTCAAGCGCCTGCTCGACCGCGAGGGCAACTCCAGCTACTACATCAACAACCTGCACGTCCGCCGCCGCGACGTGATCGACCTTTTCCTCGGCACCGGATTGGGGCCGCGCGCCTACGCCATCATCGGCCAGGGCATGATCTCGCGCATCGTCGAAGCCAAGCCGGAAGAACTGCGCTTCTACCTCGAAGAGGCGGCAGGCGTCACCAAGTACAAGGAACGCCGCAAGGAAACCGGACACCGCCTGGAAGATGCGCGCGAGAACATCGCCCGTGTCGATGACATCCGCAACGAGCTGGAAACCCAGGTCAGCCATCTGCAAACGCAGGCGGCGGTGGCGCAGCAGTATCGCGATCTGCACCAGCGCGTGTCGCGCAAGCAGACCCTGCTGTGGCTGAAGAAGCGCAATGACGCGCGGGCCGACAGCCAGCGCCTGGCGCGCCAGGTGGATGAAGCCGTGAATCGCGTCGAGGCCGAGACCGCGCAATTGCGCGAAATCGAGGCGCGCGTCGAACATGCGCGCGAGAGCCATTATTCCGCCTCGGATGCCCTGCATGCGGCGCAGGCCGAAATGTTCGCGGCCAACACCGAAGTCAGCCGCCTTGAATCCGAGATCGGCCACCTGCGCGACGCGCGCGCGCGGCTGGAAGCGCGCCTGGGTCAATTGGGTGGCGAGGAAACGCACTGGCGCGACCAGCAAGGCCAGCTGGCCGCCGACGAAGCGCGCTGGAACCTGCTGCTGGAAAATTCCCGCAGCCGTTCCGCCACGGCCACCGCACGCCATCAGGAAGCCGCTGCGCGCCTGCCCGATGCCGAAGATGCCGTGCAGGCAGCCGGCAGCGACGTCACCGAGGGCCGCCGCAGCCTGAGCGACGCCGAACAGGCCTTGCGCCTGGCCGAGGCCGACAAGGGACATGCGCAGCGCGCGCTGGATAACCTGGTGCAGCGCCGCAGCCGCCTGGAGCAGGATCGCCAGGCCCTCGGCGCGCCGGATGCGGCCTTGCTGCTCGCTTCGCAGGAACGCGAGAAGGCGGCCGAGGCTGCACTGGTGGTGGCGCAGGAGCGCCTCGCCGCGTTGCAGGCCGCCGTGCCTGCGGCCGAGTCACAGCTGCGCGCCGCCCGCGAAGCGCTGCAGACGGCGCATCGCAGCCTGACCGAAACCCGCGCCCGCCACGATGCGCTTGCGCAGTTGCAGGCCAGGGTCGCCCAGAGCGGCGAAATCGGCGAGTGGCTCAAGGCGCGCGGTCTGACGGATGCCAAGCCCCTGTGGCAATCGATCCAGGTCGAGGCCGGCTGGGAAACCGCGGTCGAAGCCGTGCTGCGCGAACGCTTCTCGGCCTTGACGGCCGATGCGGAGACGGTGCGCGCCGCATTGGCGTCGCCGCCGCCCTCGATCATCTCGCTTGTGCTCGAAGATCGTCATGGGAACGACGGCCAACCCCCCAGCCCCCGTCCCACGGCTGGCTTTGCACAGCCAGCCGGCTCCGGCAGCGCGGAACAGTGTTCCGCGCAACCCTGCCTTCGCCCCGCGGAAGGGGGTGACGGTGGCTCGCTACGCTCGAATATACCGGCGGCGGACAGCCTGCGCAGCAAGGTGCGCTGCGAGGATGCGCGCTGGTCTGGAATCCTGGACGAATGGCTGGCCGGTGTCGCCGTCGCCGACGACCTGGGGACCGAATTGCCGCTTGCCGCCGGCCAGCGCGTGTCGCGCGGTGGCCACCTGCTGACGCCCGCCGGCCTCACTTTGTATGTGCCGGATGCCAAGACCCACGGCGTCATCGAGCGCCAGCGCGAGATCGACGAACTCGCCGGCGTGCTTGAACTGCGCAACGCGGCGGAAGTCGCGGCGCGCGAAACGCAGCGTTCGGCGGAACAGTCGCTGGCTGAAGCCCAAGGTCAGTTAAGTGCGGCCCGCCGTGCGATGCAGGAGGCGCAGCAGGCCTTCCATGCCGCGCAGGTCGAAGCGCTGAAGCTGGCCCAGGCGCAGACTCGTTTCGAAGAACGTTCGGCGCAGATCGACCGCGACCTGGCCGAACTGCAGCGCCAGGATGAGGCCGAACTTGCCCGCCGCGAACGCGCCGAGGCCGAAGGCGCGCGCCAGCGCGAACGCCTGGGCGAGGTGCGCGCGCGCCTCGAGCAGTCGCTCGAATTGCATCGACAGAAGGATGCGGCATTGCGCGAGGCCCGGGCGCTGGAAATCCAGCTCGGGCGCGAAGCCCAGGAAGCGGGCTTCTCCGAACGCGAGTGCCTCTCGAAACTCGAAGACAACGCTCGCGCCGGCACGACGGCGAACAGCCAGTTGCAACGCATCGACACGGAAACCGCCGCCGCCCGCACCGAGCTCGCCGGCATCAGCGATACCGTGCTGCAGGAACAGTTGCACGCCGCGCTGGATGGCAAGGGCGCCAAGGAGTCGGCGCTGGCGGAACGGCGCAACGTGCTGGAAACGGCGGCCGCGGACCTGCGCGGGCTCGACGAGCAGCGCATGAAGCTGGAGCAGGGCGTGGTTCCCCTGCGCGACAGGATCAACGATCTGCGGCTCAAGGCGCAGGCCGCGCAGATGAACGAGGAGCAGTTCCGCGAGCGCCTGGCCGAAGTCCACGTCGTCAGCGAAGCCGACGAAGCGCCCTTCCTCGACGAGCTCAATGCCGGCGGCGCCGACCGGCTCAAGGACAGCGTCCTGCTGGGTGAAATCGCCCAGATCAGCGCCGAAATCGAAACCCTCGGCCCGGTCAATCTCGCCGCGCTGGAGGAACTGGCCACGGCCTCCGAACGCAAGGGTTTCCTCGACGCCCAGTCGGCCGACCTGACCGAGGCCATCGGCACGCTGGAAGACGCGATCCGGCGCATCGATCGCGAAACGCGTGAGCAGTTGCAGGAAACCTATGACAGCGTGAACAAACATTTCGGCACCCTGTTCCCGCAGCTGTTCGGCGGCGGCGAGGCGCGGCTGATCCTGACAGGCGACGAGATCCTCGACTCCGGCATCCAGATCATGGCGCAGCCGCCGGGCAAGAAGAACACCACGATCCACCTGCTGTCGGGCGGCGAAAAGGCGCTGACCGCCATCGCCCTGGTGTTCGCCATCTTCAACCTGAATCCGGCGCCCTTCTGCATGCTTGACGAGGTCGATGCCCCGCTCGACGATTCCAACACGGTGCGCTTCTGCGACATGGTCAAGCGCATGTCGGTGCACACCCAGTTCGTTTTCATTTCGCACAACAAGATCGCCATGGAAATGGCGCAGCAACTGATCGGCGTGACCATGCAGGAACAGGGCGTGTCGCGCGTGGTGGAAGTCGATATCGAAGAGGCGCTGCGCCTCGCCGACGAGCAGCAGGCGGCGTAGCGGACGGAACTGACTGGCATGACTTTGAAAGACACCTGAAATGACGAAAGTCACGCCAGTATTCCCTCTCCCCCAACCCCCGCTCCGCGCCCCACGACCGGCTTTGCACAGCCGGTCGGCTGCGGCGGCGCGAAGTATACTTCGCGAAACCCCGCCTCTGCCCCACAAGGGGCGAGGGGAGCGTCGTGAGTCGCTGACGCGACTTACGCACTAAAAGGTGGTTTGACACATGGCAATCAGCGAACTGCAAATCGCTTTAATCGGGGCCGGGGCCGCGGCGGTCGCCCTGGTCTGGGGCTACAACGTCTGGCAGGATCGCCAGCACCGCAAGGCCGCCGACAGGATCTTCAAGGGCAATCAGGGCGATGCCCTGCTGGCGGACGATGCGGCACCAGTTGCCGACAGCAATCAGCGGCTGGAACCGCGGCTCGCCCCGGAAACGGAAGCCGGCGACCCGGCCGCCGACCAGGCTCCTGCGAACGATGAATCAGGGGCGTTGGCGCCGGCTGATCCGCTTGCGACAACGGAGCCCGCCATGCCGTCCGATTGCGCCGATGAAATCGCCGACTGCGTGTTGCGCTTCACGGCGGCTGAACCGGTGCCGGCGCCCGCGGTGCAGGCCATGCAAAGGACATGGGCCGGCGAACTTTCCAAGCCCCTGCGCTGGCTGGCAAAAGGCGATGGCGACGAACCCTGGCGGCGCATCGAAGCCGACGATTCCGGTCGCTACCGGAACTGGGCCGCGGCATTGCAACTCGTCGATCGTCGCGGGCCGGTCAGCGACGGCGAACTCGGCCGCTTCTTCGACGGCGTTCAGTCGGTGGCGCAACAGGCGGGGGCGACGATGGAACTGCCCTCGCGCGGTGAACTGGTGATGCGCGCCGGCGCGCTCGACCAGTTTTGTGCCGGAGTCGACATCCAGTTCGTGCTGCACGTGGTCGAAGCCTCGGGCGGCGTATTCGTCGGGACCAAGCTGCGTGGCGTGGCCGAGGCGGCCGGGTTGGCGCTGGAAGGGGATGGCGTCTTCCGCGCCCGCGATGAAGTCGGCGGCGAGATGTTTACGGTGGCCAATCTCGGCGCCGAGCGCCTCGAAGCCGACTCGATCAAGTCGCTGGCAACCCATGGCCTGACACTGAGCCTCGACGTGCCGCGCGTGACGGACGGCAGGCTTGCCTTCGACCGCATGCTGGCGACCGCGCGCCAGCTGGCCGGCGCCCTCGGCGGCGTCCTGGTGGATGCGCAACGCGCGCCGCTGGCCGATGCCATGATCGATGCGATTCGCGCCAAGACCGGCGAACTGCAGGCGCGCATGAACGAAGCCGGCAT
>JBIKKY010000016.1:0-54591 GCA_044360105.1 Sulfuritalea sp. | reverse complement strand
GCCAGCGCCACCGTGGTCACCGGCGGCTTCAGGTTGGGCATGACGATGGCGCGGGCAAAGCGGCGCGCGGTATCGGGCAGGACGGCGGCGAGCGCGGCGCCATCGCGCAGGTGCAGGTGCCAGTCGTCGGGGCGTGTCAGGGTCAGGGTATCCATGGGGCGAATTATAAATCCCGGGCCTTCAGCTCCAGCGCCCGCGCATACAGCGCATTCTTCGGCTGGCCGGTGATTTCCGCCGCCAGCTTGGCGGCCTGCTTGACCGGCAGTTCTGCCAGCAGTGCGTTCAGCACGCGCTCGGTCTCGGCATCCATGCCTGCGCGCGGCGGCGGGCCGGACACCACCAGGACGAATTCACCGCGCTGGCGGTTGGCATCGGCCGCCAGCCAGGCCGGCGCTTCCACCAGCGGCATGCGCACGATCTGCTCGAAGAGCTTGGTCAGTTCGCGGGCGATGACGATCTCGCGCTGCGGCTCCAGCAGTTCGACCAGTTCGCCGACGGTTTCCGTCACGCGATGCGGCGCCTCGTAGAACACCAGCGCCGCGTCGACTCCGGCCAGCGCTTGAATCGCCGTCCGGCGGGCGCCGACTTTTGCCGGCAGGAAACCGGCGAAGAGGAAATGCGGATCGGTCAGTCCCGCTGCCGACAGCGCCGCGATTGCCGCGTTCGGTCCCGGCAGCGGAATCACGCGGAAGCCCGCGGCGCGCACCGCCGCCACGGCACGCGCGCCGGGATCGGAAACGCCGGGCGTCCCGGCATCGGAGACCAGCGCCACCGCCTTGCCTTCGCCGAGAAAGTGGATCAGCTTGTCGGCCGCTGCGTTCTCGTTATGCTGGTGCAGCGCCAGCGTCGGTACCTTGATGCCGTGGTGGTCGAGCAGGTGGCGCGCGTGGCGCGTGTCCTCGCAGGCGACCAGATCGGCGCCGCGCAGGGTTTCCAGAGCGCGCAGGCTGATGTCGCCGAGATTCCCGATCGGCGTGGCGACGACATACAATGCATTTTCCATTACCGGCATTCTTGCATGAACACGCGACAAGCCAAAGGCGCGGCCGGCGAGCAACTGGCCGCCGACCATCTGCAGCGTCAGGGGCTCACCCTGATCGAACGCAATTTCCGCGTGCGCGGCGGCGAGATCGACCTGATCTGCCGCGACGGCAGGACCACGGTGTTCGTCGAAGTGCGCCTGCGCAGCAGCAGCAATTTCGGCGGCGCGGCGGCCAGCATCACGGCGGCCAAGCAGGCGCGGCTGATCCTCGCCGCGCGCCACTGGCTGCTGCGCCACGGCGAAACCCCCTGCCGCTTCGACTGCATCCTGCTCGACGGTCTCGAGTCCAATAACATCGAATGGCTGCGCGATGCGTTTTCTGCGGATTGAGCGCGTAGCCAGCACCGATTTGCCTCGTCATTCCCGCGAACGCGGGAATCCAGAAGGGCAACACTGGATTCCGGGTCAAGCCCGGAATGACGGATTTGGAAGGAGTCTTTCGGTTTCGATCAGATTTTTCGTGTGGCTGATCCTCGGCTTGTCCATCAGCCTGACGGCGCTGGCCGCCGACGTCCGCATCCTGGTGCAAAGCTCGCCGCTGGCCGGCTTTCAATACCATGCCGGCGAAGCCCTGTGGCAGGAGATGCGCGAGGGCGACCGCCTGACGCTGGTGCGCGAAGCCGACAATCCCCATGACGGCAATGCGGTGCGCGTCGAGTGGCGCGGGCAGAAACTGGGTTACCTGCCGCGCGCCGAAAACCGCACGGTGGCGGCCGCGATGGACAAGGGCGAAGCAATCGACGCCCGCATCGCCAGAATGCGCCCGCACAAGAATCCCTGGCAGCGGGTGCTGGTCGAAGTATTTGTTGTACTCTAGGCGCCCTGTCAGCTCCCTGTTCGAGCCCGATACCCGGGGCCGCTACCCTGATCTGATAATCTTCGCCGACACTGCATAGATCCGATACATGTCACTCGCCCAACGCATCCAGCAACAATTCCAGGACAGCGCCCAGGTCAAACTCGCCGCCCTTGCGGTCATGGCCGCGCCGATCGAGGCCGCCGCGCGCCGCATGGTCCACAGCCTGGCGGCCGGCGGCAAGGTGATGGCCTGCGGCAACGGCGGCTCGGCCGCCGATTCGCAGCACTTCGCCGCCGAACTGCTGAACCGCTTCGAGAAGGAGCGCCCGCCGCTGGCGGCGATCGCCCTGACCACCGACACCTCGACCCTGACCTCGATCGCCAACGACTACCGCTACGAGGATGTCTTCGCCAAGCAGGTCAAGGCACTGGGCAAGCCCGGCGACGTACTGCTGGCGATTTCGACCTCGGGCAACTCGCCCAACGTGATCGAGGCCATCCGCACCGCCCATGCGTGCGGCATTACCGTCGTCGCGCTCACCGGCAAACAGGGCGGGAAGATGGCCGCGCTGCTCGGGCCGAACGACATTCACCTTTGCGTGCCGGCCGATCGCACCGCGCGCATCCAGGAAGTCCATCTGCTCGCCATCCACTGCCTGTGCGATGGCATCGACGCATTGATACTGGGAGAAACCGCATGAACATACGAACCGACCGAGGAATGAAACTTGCCAGGCTCACCGCGCTGATCCTTTGCGTTCCGCTGCTCGGCGGCTGTGTCGGTGCGGCCGTGGTCGGCGCCGGGGCAGGTGCATTGATGATCGTGGACCGCCGCGCTTCGGAAGTCTATATCGCCGACCAGGGCCTTGAACTGCGCACGGCAAGCCGCATCAGCGAAAAATACGGCGACAAGGTGCATGTCAATGTCACCAGCTACAACCGCATGCTGCTGCTGACCGGCGAGGTGCCGACCGCGGAGATCAAGGCCGACGTGGAAAAGATCGCTGCCGGCGTGAACGACGTCAAGTCGATCAGCAATGAACTGGCCATCGCCGGACCGTCGAGCTTCGGCGTGCGCAGCAATGATTCCTACATCACGTCCAAGGTCAAGGCGCGCTTCATCGATGCCAACAAGTTTTCCGCCAACGTGGTCAAGGTGGTGACCGAAGCCGGCGTGGTGTTCCTGCTCGGCATCGTTACCCAGGCCGAAGCCGATGCGGCGGTCGAGATCGCCCGCACCACGGGCGGCGTGCTGAAAGTGGTGCGCGTGTTCGAAATCATCAGTCCGCAGCAGGCAGCGACGCCGAACAAGACCGCATCGCCGGCGCAACCGGAAACCAAGCCGGCGCCGGCCAAGTAGGCGGGGAACCGCTCTTGACCTGCCCGCCGCCGGCCTTCGAGGCCAAGATCGTCGATCCCGCCGGCCTGGCCGCACACCTGGCGGAACTGCCGCGGCCGCTGGTATTCACCAACGGCTGCTTCGACATCCTGCACCGCGGCCACGTCACCTACCTCGCCCAGGCCCGCGCGCTGGGCGCCGCCCTGGTCGTCGCCGTCAACTCCGATGCTTCGGTCAGGCGCCTGGGCAAGGGCGAAGATCGTCCGGTGAACCCGCTGGCCGACCGCATGGCTCTGCTGGCCGCGCTCGAGTGCGTAAGCCTGGTGACCTGGTTCGACGAAGACACGCCGCTCCAGCGCATCCTCGAATGCGGGCCGGACGTGCTGGTCAAGGGCGGCGACTGGCCGATCGAGAAAATTGTCGGCTACCGCGAAGTGACGACCCGGGGCGGCAGCGTGCACTCCATCCCCTTCGTTTACGACCGCTCGACCACCGCGCTGATGGAGAAGATCCGCCGGCTTTGAGGGCGCAGGGCGAACAAGGCCATCCACTGCTGGCCGACTGAAGTCGGCCCTGCAAGGCCATCCGCCGCTGGCCGACTGAAGCCGGCCCTGCAGAAGTCGGCGCCGACGGTACGGCGTTCAATCGGTCGTGCGGCGCAGGATGATGGCGCGTACCAGATCGATATGCACGCGCAGGGTGTAGAGCATGTCGGTGAATGCCAGCGGCGTACGGATCGTACTGGCGTCCTTCTCGATGCGGTCGAGCTTGTCCAGCCATTCGGCGCGGCTGTGCGCAGCGGCATTCTCGTTGACTTCGTTCTCGAGAAACTTCAATTCGCCATAGCGCCGGTAGATGCGCGAACGCACCCGCCAGCCGTAGATCTGCGGCGCGAAGCGGAGCAGCGGGAACAGTACCACGATCAAGGGCAACAGCATGACCACCGTGCGGTCGATCAGCGTGGCCGCCCAGAAGGGAAGATAACGCTGCAGGAAAGGTTTGCCTGACTTGTAGTAGCGCTCGGCTTCCGTAGATAGCGGAAACTCGCCGTGCCCGGCGCGCGGAAACTCGCCGGGTTTCTGGAACACGCCCGGTTCGCCATGGACTTCATCCGCTGCCTGCATCAGCAGATCGATCAGGGCCGGGTGCGTGTCCTCTCGCGCCAATAAAGTCGCCATCGGGGACAGCAACTGAATGTCGTCGCGCGGAATGTCCTGCGTCAGGTCGATCACCCCGCGCGGCAATACTAGGCGCGTCAGGTAAGGAAAGCGCCGGGTGTAGGCTTCGGCACGCGCCAGATTCATCAGGCGCACGCCCGGCGCGTATAGCAGGGACCAGACCAGGGAAGACTGCGTCGGTCCGACCAGGAATACCGCGTCAATGTCGTTCTTCTGAAGCCTCTGTAACAGATCATGGCCGCCTACCTCAATCAGTTTCGAGTTCTTCGCATCGATGCCGTTCGCCGCCAGGAGTTCCATGGCGAGATGCCGCGTACCGCTGCCGGGACCGCCAACCGCGATGCGCTTGCCCTTCAGGTCGAGCAGGTTATCGATCCTGCCCAAAGCCGCCTCACGGTAGAAAATCCAGAGCGGCTCGTGATAAATGTCGCCCAGCGAAAACAGTTCATCGCCTTCTTTCTGGCGTGCCGTGCCGGCCTGAATGAACGCGACATCCACCTCGAACTTCGGATCACGCAGGCGCGCAAAATTTTCCGCCGAACCTGCAGACGGCTTCTCCACCAGCTTGATGCCGTAGCGCGCCAGCACATCCTTGTAGCGGGCGGCGAAAATCTGGTACGCACCCCCTTCGCCGCCGGTGCTGATGATCAACCGGTCCGGCGGCGCCGGCTTGATGTATTGCGCCGCCAGCCAGAATGCACCGATCGCAAGCAACAGGGATGGCAGCGCGACAAACACGATGTCGCGCCAGGAAAGCAGCTTGAGTTTCTCGGCCATGCTCACTGGACCGGCCCCGTCTGGCGAACAGCCCGGAGACCTGCTTGCCGCCGCCGGTGAACCAGCAACCCGGGCTTCCCGGCAATTCCCACGACATCAGTCCTTGTGTTCAGAACGGAATATCGTCCTCGAAGTCATTGAAGTTGCCCCCGGCGGGCGCTGCCGCTGCCGCCGGGCGATTGCCGCCGGCCGCGGCACCCGCGCCGCCGCTCTCGCGCGGTGGCGCGTCGCCCATGCCCTCGCGGGTACCGAGCATTTTCATCTCGTTGGCAACGATCTCCGTGGTGTAGCGCTCCTGGCCTTCCTTGTCGGTCCATTTGCGGGTGCGCAGGGCACCTTCGACATACACTTGCCGGCCCTTCTTCAGGTACTGGCCGGCGATTTCGGCCAGCTTGCCGAAGAACACCACGCGGTGCCATTCGGTGGCTTCCTTCTTTTCACCCGTGGCCTTGTCCTTCCAGGTGTCGGTGGTGGCGATGGTAACGTTGGTGATCGACGCGCCATCGGGGGTGTAGCGCACTTCCGGATCGCGGCCCAGGTTGCCGATGATGGTGACTTTATTGACGGACGCCATGTTTGATTCTCCTCAGGATTTTGTTTCAAGTATGCCATGCGCTGATGGCGCCGTTGCAACTGCCCGCCGCGCCGATACCGTCGGCATGGTAGCCGCCACCACCAGCCAGAGCGCGGACAGCGCCGTGCCGCAAAGGAACACCGCGCCCGCATCGTAGTTCTTCACCAGCCAGCCGCCCAGCGCGCCGCCGAGAAACAGGCCGAAGGCCTGGGTCGTGTTATAGACGCCGAGCGCCGCGCCTTTGGCATTGGGATGCGCGATCCGCGAAATCAGCGAGGGCAGCATGGCTTCGAGGATGTTGAAGGCGACGAAGAAACTCAGCAGGCCGCCTACCACCATCACGTAGCTGGTACTGCCTCGCCACATCGCCAACAGCGTGACGAACAGCAGGCCGATGGCAAAAACGAACACCGGCTTGATCTGGTTGCGCTTCTCGGCAAGGATGATCGCAGGCACCATCAGGACGAAGGAAGCCAGCACCGCGGGCAGATAGACCTTCCAGTGCGAGGCCAGCGGCAGGTCGCCGTACTGCAGCAGCAGCCCGGGAACGACGACGAACATCGCCATCTGCACCAGGTGCAGGGTGAAGATGCCGAAGTTCAGGCGCAGCAGGCGCGTATCCAGCAGCACGTCGCGAAACGGCGGTCGCGGGCCCTCCGGGGGCGGTGGGGCGGGTGGCACGACATGGGTCACCAGGCCGATCGCGGCGAGCGCCAGGATCGCCGTCATCCAGAACAATCCGTCCATGCCGATCGCCGCATACAGGGCCGGCGCGGCGACCAGCGAGAAGGCGAACACCAGCCCGATCGAGGAGCCGATCATGGCCATGACCTTGGTGCGATGCTGCTCGCGCGTCAGGTCGGCCGCCAGGGCGGTGACCGCGGCCGAAATCGCCCCGGCGCCCTGCAGCATGCGGCCGAAGATGGTCCACCAGATATCGGGCGCCAGGGCGGCCACCGCCGAGCCGAAGGCGAACAGCAGCAGGCCGATGACGATTACCTTCTTGCGGCCGAAGGCGTCGGACGCCATGCCGAAGGGAATCTGGAACATGGCCTGGGTCAGGCCGTAGGCACCCAGCGCAATACCCACCAGCAGCATGTCGTCGCCGCCGGGAATGGTCTGGGCGTGGATGGCAAACACCGGCAGGATCAGGAACAGCCCGAGCATGCGCAGCGCGAAGATCGACGCGAGCGCGCCGCCGGCGCGTATTTCGTCGCGGCTCATGGCGTCGGGAGTGGGGGAAAGCATGGGGTTCAGTCGCTGTTCCGGGCAATCAAATCACCGGAAGCCCTGCACCGGGCAATACGCCATGGCATCAAGCTCAACGGCCGAAGCCGTCCAGATGCGCGGGGTTCGAGGAATAATCCGACGGAGTCAGATCCGCCATACCGCAACAATCCTGCATGAGGTCGTGAAAGGACGCCTCTGCCCTGCCAAGGCAGATTGAATCGTCTGAGCGGTCTATGGTGCTACGCATCGGCGCATTTTAAAGCACAAACATACGAAGATTCCCGCCGGCCCCACCTAGTGTTGCCAGACCGCTGCCTGGTGATCACGTATTGCCATTGGCGACCAGGCTGGCCCTGGCCGAGCAGGAGGCTGAGCGGCCGAAAGTTCTGCTGCTCGCGGCGAACCCGCCCGGGGATTATGGCGGCGTCGATGTCCAGCCGGTCAAGACACAGGCTGAGGGCAACAATGCGACGCCCCTGATCGAGGATGGCGGCGCCATCGAGATGGTGACCTCGAAATGCAGCTCGACCACCAGCACGATCCCTGCGCGTGCAAGTATTCGCGCGCCAGCTTGGGACCTTCCTGAAACGAGGACAAGCGCGAGTTCGCGCTACCAGCGCGCCGTGATTACGTCCTGCTTATAGTCCCGCAAAAATTCGATGGCACGGGCATTCTTGAGCACGCACAGCCTCCCGGCAAACAGTGCCGCAACCCATTCCGGACTTCAGCCGGTCGCCGAGCCGCCGGCGCAGGCACGGTAGCGCCTGCCGGAATCCAGGATATGCCCGACCCACCACAGGGCCAGGAAGCGCTGAAGTTCGAGTTTGTCGAAGTTCTCGGTCGTGGCGACGTCGGCGGCCAGATATTCGAACTCCTCGATCTCGTTCCTGTGCTCGTCGAGCGTGGGGCAGGCGCAGCGGGCGAGCAAATCCGCCTCGCTGGCGAAATGCTCGCGCGCGAGCGCCGTCAGCCCGGTGAAGAGTTCCTGGAATTTCAGGTCGCTCTCGGGACTGGTATCGACGACGTGGTCGGCCATGGCGAGGCATTGCGCCAGGATGTTCCGGTGTTGCCTGTCGAGGGTTTCATTCCCCGCCGCAAAGCCCGGATTCCATTGCACGCGATTCGGCACTTTCTGTCTCCTGTCCGTCAGAACCCGAGCGACTCGACGACAACGACGAGGTCGGCAAAGCTGGCAGCTTCCAGTTTGGCCTTGAGCGCCGCCTTGTCCAGGCCTTCGCATTCGAAGCGGCTCAGGCCGACTTCGAAGGCCAGTTCTTCGATCTCCAGCGCCGACATGAAGCCGATGTTGCAGATGTGCGCGACGCACTGGCGTTCGGGCTCGGTGAGCTCGATGCCATGGCGGCGGCGGATTTCGAGATAGCGTTCGGCCGTGCGATTGAGTACGCCGCTGATCTCCATGGTGTTCTTCTGGCCGTCGGTGAGGACGGCGAGCGGCGGGCCGAAGAAAACCGGTGTCTTGCCGACGTTCCGCGTCTTTTCTTCCCGCGTCAGGGCGGGGGCGACCCAGGTGGGGTCGCCCCGGACCGGATTCGGCTTTTCGGGCGAGTCCGACATCAGCGCGCCATCAGTGCGCGATCGGATGCAGCTTCTCGTGCCTGGCGTCCTTCATGCCCCTAGGCAGTTGGGGCGAGGGCTCGGGCTGGATCTGGACGAAACCGCGGTTCCGTTTGCCATCCTGCACGTTGTGCGGGTTGTGGCATTCGGTGCAGGTGAACCAGCGCTTCTTGCCGGTGCTGGTGAACTCGCCGATGCGCTTGCCGTGAATGCCGTCGCGCCAGTCGCGCATCTTGTCGCCATGGCACTTGCCGCAGAGCAATTGCGGCTGGTCGATGCTGACCGGGTCGCCGAAGTTGTCGACGAGCATGTTGCGCTTCGTGGTGTGATGGCAATCGAGGCACCAGATGCGGCCGCGGCCGTGTTGCAGGTCCTTGGCGTCGGGCAGCAGGCCTTCCATGGTCGGGATCGGTATCGGCTTTTTGCTCTTGGGCAGCGTCGGCGGACTGAACGCCGGCCCGACGCCGTTATGGCAGGCGGTGCCGCACATCGGCAGGATCGGCAGATACTCGGAACGCGGCTTGACGAGCGCATGTCCCTCGGGGAGCTTCTCCAGCCCCGGCATCTTGCCCATGGGCACGGTGCCGTCGAAAGGATCGCCCCACCAGAGTACTGCGCCGGTGGTCGGCGAACACTTGACGTTGGGCCAGCCGGGCTTGATGTCGCGCTTGGTGACTTCCGACGCGCCCTTGCGGCTTTCGAAGCAGCTCGTGTCCTGTGGTGCTTGCTCCGCCGCCTTTTGTTCCTGCGCCAAGGCGGGGGTCATCACGCCGCAGCAGAAGGCGAGAACCATCGTGTGGAATGCAAGTTTTTTCATGATCGTCATCTCACTTCGCGGCGGCGGCCTGGCCGCCGTACTTGATGTCGCCCAGGAGAATACCGATGGCGCCCTTGAGCAGGATGGTCAGGATGAAGAAGCCGAAGGCCCAGATGCCGAGCGTCATCAGAACCTCGACAAAGCTCGGGTAGTACTCGGTCACTTCGCCGATCGGGCTCGGAATGAAGCCGGGAACGATCAGGCCCATGCCCTTTTCGATCCAGATGCCGGTGAAGGCCATGACGCAGGGAATCGGCAGCAGCTTCATGTCGTTGCGAAAGCGCGGGATCAGGAACAGGATGAAGGCGCCGATCATCAGCACCACGGCGCTCCAGAACCACGGCACCAGCCTGGTCAGCCCGTGCAGGCCGAACATCAGGTAATAGAGGCCGTTGGCGTGCTCGGTGCGGGCGTAGAGCTCGACCACGACTTCCGACAGGGTCAGGAAGATGGCGAGGCCCAGGCACCAGGTGACGATGGTGGCCAGCAGCTTGATCGCGCTGTCGTCGACCCAGAACCTGGTGTTCTTGCGGATGATCATGAAGATAAGGATGATCAACGCCGGGCCGGCGGCGAAGGCCGTCGTGATGAAGCGGATCGGCATCATGCTGTGGAACCACATCGGGCGCGCCGGCATGGTCGAGATCAGGAAGGCCGTGACGGTATGGATGGACAGCGCCCAGACGATCGCGACCCACACCACCGGCAGGAACCATTTATTGTTGATCGGGTTGCCGGTGTACTTGCACCACAGGTAGTAGAAGCCGCAGACGAAGTTGAGGAACAGGTAGCCGTTGAGCACCAGCACGTCCCAGCCCAGCATCGCGGAGAAACTGTAGATGCCCCACGGCGGGATCATGTGCCAGAGCCGGTCGGGGCGGCCCATGTGGGCGAAGACGAACATCATCACCATGATCACGGCGGTGATCGCCAGCATCTCGCCCAGCACGGCAACCTTGTGCATGCCCTCGTGGTGATAGGCATAGGCCGGGAAGACGATGGTCACCGCCCCGGCCGCGACGCCGACGAGGAAGACGAGGTTGGCGAAGTAGAGACCGTCGTGGATCTGGCTGGTCATGCCGGTGACGATCAGGCCGTCGGTGTTCTGCAGGTAGAACACGTACATCATGCCGGCGATGAGCACCGCGAGGAAACCCATCCAGGCATAGAACTTCGTGCCGCCCTTGAGCACATAGCGGGCGTAGTCGGTAGTGAAACTGATCAGTTGTCGCACGTCCGGCTCCTCAATCGTAGAAGTAGAAGAATTTCGGGAAGGTGTTGAGCTCGGCCTTGAGGCGGAACACGTTCTTCCGCGCCAGGATCAGGCTCACTTCGCTTTCCGGATCGAGCAGGTTGCCGAACTTGCGGGCACCCACCGGACAGACCTCCACGCAGGCCGGGTAGCGGTCGTGGCGGGTGCGTTGCAGGCACCAGTGGCACTTCTCGACCACGCCGCGCATGCGCGGCCGGTTGCCCAGGTAATGCGTCACCGGATTCATGTCTTCCTTCGGCAGCACCGGGTTGGTGACGTTGAGGCGGCGCGCCCAGTAGGGGCAGGCGCCCATGCACATGCGGCAGCCGATGCACCAGTTGTAGTCGATCACCACCGGGCCGTCGGCCTCGCGGTAGGTCGTGCGCACCGGGCAGACCTTGACGCAGGGCGGTTTCTCGCACTGCATGCAGGCGATCGGCATGTAGTTGGCGTCTTCCTCCGGCACTTTCTCGGGGTTGTAGTGGTATTGCCCTTCGAGCACCTGGCCGGCCGGCGTATAGGCGTTGCCGCCGACCTGGATGCCGAGGCCCTCGGGGTAGCCCTGGTTCATCTTCTCCTTTTCGAACTTGCCGCGCTCCATGCGCAGCACCTGGATCCACTCGATTTTCTCGCCGGCGCGACCCTTGCCGCGCGACTGGTTGTTCTCCTCGACGCAGGCATGTACGCAGCGGCGGCAGCCGATGCACTTGCGGATGTTCAGGGCGTAGCCCATGAGCACGCCCGGCTGCGGCCCGGTGGTATCGACGGTGACCTTCTTGCCGTATTCGGAGGAATAGCGCCTCACAAGCCGGGCGCTCGCCTCGGCTTTTTCCGCGTCCGTCATCAGGCGGTAATTCTTCTGGAAATGCTCGGCCCATTCTATGGCGGCCATGGCATCGCCGGACTGAACCATCAGTGCCGCAGTGCCCATCAGCGACGACATGCTGAGGGCGCCGCCCGCTTTCAGAAAGCCGCGACGCGAGGTTGCCGGACCCGCCGCGGAAGGATCGGCCGACGCCGGCTGCGCCTGGCACTGGGAAGGTTTTTCCTGGGCGGGATCGGCCGCGGGGCACTTGTCAGGGGTCACAATTGGCTCCAGTAGGGGAAAGTGATTTCATGCAGGGCAAGCCACGGCGACCGGAATCCGGATCAGCTTGCTGCCACTCGGGAGTCTCGGTGTGCTCGAAAATGCAAACCTCGATCATGCCGGGCCGTGCCATGGTTTTTGCCCAAAAAATAAGCCAGACATGTATAACAGCTGCCGAGTATTTTTGAGTTGACGCTGATCAAAGCAGCGTAAATCGCACTTACGCCAGCAGAGCAAATCCAGGCAGTCCAGCGCGATGGTTCGGGATCGGTCAGCCGCCTTGCGGCGACCGCGAAGACTGCGGCTGGAGCATTGCGTGCCCGAAAAGTCGGCGCTGGCGACACGGCGATTCTCATCGCTTCGGGGGTTTCCACGCATTGGCTATCGCCTCCCCGGCGGGGTATATTCTCCGGTTCCCCCAACATCGCAGCATGCATCATGGAATACATCAAGATTCGCGGCGCGCGAACGCACAACCTGAAGAACATCAACCTCGACCTGCCGAGGAACCGCCTGACCGTCATCACCGGCCTGTCGGGCTCCGGCAAGTCCTCTCTGGCCTTCGACACGCTTTACGCCGAGGGCCAGCGCCGCTATGTCGAGTCGCTTTCGGCCTACGCGCGGCAGTTCCTGCAGTTGATGGAAAAGCCCGACGTCGACCTGATCGAAGGCCTCTCGCCGGCGATCTCGATCGAGCAGAAGGCCACCAGCCACAACCCGCGCTCCACCGTCGGCACCGTCACCGAGATCCACGACTACCTGCGCCTGCTCTACGCCCGCGCCGGCACGCCGCACTGCCCGGACCACGATCTGCCACTGGAGGCCAACAGCGTGTCGCAGATGGTCGATCACGTGCTGGCCCTGCCCGCCGACACGAAGCTGATGATCCTCGCCCCGGTTGTGGCCAACCGCAAGGGCGAGCAACTCGACCTCTTCGCCGAACTGCGGGCGCAGGGCTTCGTGCGTCTGCGGGTGGATGGCGCGGTGCACGACATCGACAGCCTGCCCAAGCTGGCCAAGACCCACAAGCACACCATCGACATCGTGGTCGACCGGCTCAAGGTACGGGCCGATGTGCGCCAGCGCCTGGCGGAGAGCTTCGAAACCGCGCTGATGCATGCCGAAGGCCGTGCGCTCGCCGTAGAAATGGACACCGGCAAGGAGTACCTGTTCTCCTCGAAGTTCGCCTGCCCGGTCTGCAACTACGCGCTGCAGGAACTGGAACCGCGGCTGTTCTCCTTCAACAACCCGATGGGCGCCTGCGCCAAATGCGACGGCCTCGGCCAGATCCAGTTCTTCGACCCGGCGCGCGTCGTCGCCTACCCGCATCTTTCGCTCGCGGCCGGTGCGATCAAGGGCTGGGACCGGCGCAACCAGTTCTACTTCCAGATGCTGGAGTCACTGGCCGCGCACTACACCATTGATACCAACGTCCCGTTTGAAAAGCTGCCCGTCGCGACGACCAACATCGTTCTCTACGGCTCGGGCAAGGACCAGATCAAGTTCAAGTATCTCAACGAGAAGGGCACCCGCTTCGACCGCACCCACCCCTTCGAGGGCATCATCCCCAGCCTCGAGCGCCGCTACCGCGAGACCGATTCGATGGCGGTGCGCGAGGAGTTGGCGAAGTACCTCAACAACAAGCCCTGCCCCGAATGCGGCGGCATGCGCCTGCGCCGCGAGGCGCGCCACGTCTTCGTCGGCGGCAAAACGATTTCCGACATCAGTCGCTTTTCCCTGATCAATTGCCGCGACTTCTTCAACCTGCTGCAACTGACCGGGCAGAAGGCGCAGGTCGGCGAAAAGATCCTCAAGGAAATCACCGCGCGCCTGTCCTTCCTGATCAACGTCGGGCTCGACTACCTCTCGCTCGACCGTTCGGCGGAAACGCTCTCGGGCGGCGAAGCGCAGCGCATCCGCCTGGCCTCGCAGATCGGATCGGGCCTCACCGGCGTCATGTACGTGCTCGACGAGCCCAGCATAGGCCTGCACCAGCGCGACAACGCGCGCCTGCTTGAAACGCTTTTCCATTTGCGTGACCTGGGCAACACGGTGATCGTCGTCGAGCACGATCTCGAAGCCATCGAGTCCGCCGATTACGTGGTGGACATGGGCCCCGGCGCCGGCGAGCATGGCGGCCGCGTGGTGGCCGAGGGTACGCCCAGGCAGGTGGCGGCGAACACCGCCTCGGTCACCGGCGCCTTCCTGGCTGGGCGGCGCGAAATCGCCACGCCCACCAAACGCACACCACCCAACGCGCTGCGCGAGCTGAAAATCCGCGAAGCCGGCGGCAACAACCTGAAGCAGGTCGACCTCGCCATTCCGGTCGGCCTGCTGACCTGCGTCACCGGCGTTTCCGGTTCCGGCAAGAGTACGCTGATCAACGACACGCTCTACGCCGCCGCCGCACGCCACCTCTACGGCTCGGCCGTCGAGCCGGCGCCGCACCGCGAAATCGAGGGCCTGGAATTTTTCGACAAGGTGATCAATGTCGACCAGTCGCCGATCGGCCGCACGCCGCGCTCGAATCCGGCCACCTACACCGGCCTTTTGACGCCGATCCGCGAGCTTTTTGCCGGCGTGCCGGCTTCGCGCGAGCGCGGCTATTCGCCGGGACGCTTCAGCTTCAACGTCAAGGGCGGCCGCTGCGAGGCCTGCCAGGGCGACGGCATGATCAAGGTCGAGATGCATTTTCTGCCCGACATCTTCGTCCCCTGCGATGTCTGCCACGGCAAGCGCTACAACCGCGAGACGCTCGAAGTGCGCTACAAGGGCAAGACCATCCACGAGGTGCTGCGGATGACCGTGGAGCAGGCGCGGGAATTCTTCGACGCCGTGCCGGTGGTTGCCCGCAAGCTGCAGACGCTGGTCGACGTCGGGCTTTCCTACATCCAGCTCGGGCAGTCGGCCACCACGCTGTCGGGCGGTGAGGCGCAGCGCGTCAAGCTGGCGCTGGAACTTTCCAAGCGCGACACCGGCCGCACCCTCTACATCCTCGACGAACCTACCACCGGCCTGCATTTCCAGGATATCGAAATGCTGCTCTCGGTGCTGCACCGCCTGCGCGACCACGGCAACACCGTCGTCGTCATCGAGCATAACCTCGATGTGATCAAGACCGCCGACTGGATCGTCGACCTCGGCCCCGAGGGCGGCGACGGCGGCGGCCGCATCATTGCCAGCGGGACCCCGGAAGATCTGGCGAAGGTCAAGGGCAGTTACACGGGGCGCTACCTTGCGCGCTTCCTGGCAAAACGGCCTGCGCCGGTAGCGGCAGCAAAGGCGAAGCCGGCAAAGCCCTCAAGAAAGACGGCGCCATGAGCGGCTTCGAGAATTATTCCCGCGAAGCCGCGCAGATCGAGCACGAGATCGAGACCAAGGGCGTGATCCTCGGCATCGACTGGAACAATGCCGCTCAGGTGCGCGAACTGGCGCGCCAGGCGCTGGATTGCAAGCCCGGGGCGAAGGACTGCGGCCCCGACGAGCCACAGGAACGGGCGTGCCTTGAACTCTTCGGCCTGGCGCAACTGATGCTGACGGTGATGAAGGAAAGCGCCGAGCAGGACCTGGATATCCATGGCGGCCCCGCCTGGAAGGCCTTTGCCCGGGCCTTGTGGGCCGAGCACGACCGGCGTCAGGCAGGTCTGTGACCCGGCCCGTCCTGCCCGGCGCGCGGTTCCTCATGAAACAATCATCCGGCATTTTCACGATCCTGATCGCGCTGAGCGCAGCGACGAATGCTCAGGAGGTGGCGGAAATGGTCCGCACCGACGGCAGCGGCGAACTCAGGAGGGAGGCCGATATCATGGTCGCGCCGCACAGCCGCAACATGCCGGCCCGCCTGCCGGCCACCGTGAGGACGGGGGAGGTCATCGCGATCCGCTATCAAACCGCCGGAAACACCTTTGCGGACAGTTTCCGGGTGACCGGAATGACCATCAAGGACGACAGGTGCTCGATTGAAAGCAGGCACACCAACGCCGAAGGCAGGGAACTGATCGACATGATCCTCGCCCGGCCCTGCAGCAAGCTCAGATAACACCACCTGGCCGGGCTTGGGTCCTTCAATGCTTGCCGCAGGAAAATGAGCTAGTATGAAACCACTGTCACTGGTCTTTTTGCCGACAACATGGATCGAACAAGGATCAGGGTCCAGCGATGAGGAGAAAGATGATGTCCAGGATCACAATGACGGCACTGAAAGCCCTGAGTTGCGCTGTGGCGATTGCGTTCGCCGCACCGTACGCCGCAAGTGCAGCAGCACCTGTCGCTCCGATAGCGCCAGCGCCCAAGCCGCCACCGCCCAAGCCGCCACCGCCAGGATCCAATCCATATCTAGCGCCTCCCCAGACCGACGCGACGAGCGCATACCAGTTTCGCACCCGGATTCTTTTCAGCCCGCCCAGTTGCCAGGACTTCGCCGGGCAAGCAGACAGGGTGTTTTACAACGGCACGCTGGATGACAAGGCCAAAGCGGAGCAGTTAACGGCGGTCGGTAATGCGGCGGCCGCGGCAGGTTGCCTCGGGCGTTGAAGCAATCGTCGCACCCGCGACTCCCGAGGTCGGCGAATCCCGGCGAAGGCCTGTTCAGGCGCTGATCAGTTTCAGGTCGAATGCCCGCTCTACAAACCAGATCAGCGCGATTGTCAGCGTTGCCAGCGAACCACCGACAAATACCACGCGGCGATAGAAGGGAGTCGCGCGCAGCGCGTAGGCCACAGGCAGGAACACCGCGACGATGGCCAACTGGCCGACCTCGACGCCGAGGTTGAAGCCGAGCAGCGACAGCACCAGCGTCTCCTGCGGCAATCCCAGTTCCGCCAGCACGCCGGCAAAACCGAAACCGTGGATCAGGCCGAAGCCGAAGGCCACCATCCAGCGCCGATGCTCGACCAGCGGCTTGAGGTTGTTGGCCGCGGCCAGCACCACCGATGCCGCGATCGCCGATTCCACCAGACGCGAGGGCAGCGCTATCAGGCCGAGGGCCGCCAGCGACAGCGTGATCGAGTGCGCCACGGTGAAGGCGGTGACCACCCAGAGCACCTCGACCAGCGCCTGGCGGAAAGTCGCAACGCCGCGCCAGCGCCTTGCCTCATGCACCAGCACCGCCGGCAGCAGCAACGAGAGCAGGAACAGGATGTGGTCGAAGCCGATCCAGATATGCCATATGCCTTCCACCAGGTACTGTCCGAATGCTTCCAGCCGCGATACCTCGCCCGCCGCGAACTTCTGCAGTGCGCGCTGCGGCGACAGCACGGCGGTCTGCGTCGCGCCATCGAGGCCCAGGCGCAAGAGGCCGCGATGCAAGGCATCGAGATCGAACAGCAGGCGATAGTCGAGTTGCAGATCACCGCCGGCGGCCGGACAGTTGCCGGCCAGGCGCAGCACCGCATAGGCGCCATCGGTGTGTTCGTCGACCAGGTGATCGGCGATCTCCAGTTTGCAGTCCCCGCCACGCCGGACGGAAAGGCTCGCCAGCGCCCAGGCCGCGATCTCGGCATGGCGGGCCCGCAGTTCGCCCCAGGTGATCTCGCCATTGCCGTCAAGGTCCAGCCCGAGCGCAAAATCGATGTCGCGCAGGGCGATGTCCCACTGCCCCGCCACTTCCCTGCCTTTGATATCGAGCATCAGATAGCTGTCGCTGGCCTTGTGCGCCGTCACCGGCAGCGATACGAGCAGGAGCAGGGAAAACAGCCAGTGGCGCAGTTTCATCGCCGTCCCGCCAGCGCCGACTTTTCGCCCAGAGTGCGCAAGCGCGCATCCTCGAAGCCGCTGCTGCGCAGCCAGTCGCGCGCATCCTGGGCGGCGGCCGCATCGCCGGCGGCAATCGCCGCTTCGAGCAGGATGCGGGCGTCGCGCGGCTCGCGCTGGACCTTGTAGTTTTCTGCCGCGAGGCGCAGGGCCTCCCTGGCATCGCCGCGCAGGCGCAACTGGTAGCGCGCTTCCTCGGCCCGGTGCGTGGTGTCGCCGCGCTGCCTTGCCGCGGCGAAGCGGTCATCCAGCATCCTGGCCAGCCGTGCCGCGCTCGGCAGTTTCAAGGCCGCCTCGGCTTCGGCCAGGCGCAACAGCAGGCCGTCGGAGACCTCCCAGCCGGCCAACTGTTTCAGCACGTCGGCCGGCCGTCCGCTATCGAGCAGGAAATCACCCCAGGCGGCAAGCAGATAGCCGTCGTCGCGACCAATGGCCAAAGCCTCTCTGTAGTGACGTTCGGCCTGCTCCGCTTGCCCGCGCCATGCCGCCACTTCACCGAGGCGGGTCAGCAGCCAGAGCCGGTTGCCGGAGTCGCGGGTATTCGCCAGTGCCTCCTGCAAGGTCCGGTAAGCAGCCTCGAGCTGGCCGCCATAGGCCTGTACCAGCCCGAGACAGGCACCGAACAGGGTCGTGCGACCGAGGCGCCGCAGCGCATCGCACTCATCTTGCGCCGCCGCATAATTTGCCTGAACCAGGTATATCGCGCCGCGCCAGGCACGGGCGTCGGCCAGGTCCGGATCGAGTCCCAGCGCCACAGCAAAATCCACCAGGGCGCCGTCGAAGTCGTGCCGATACTGCCGCAACAGGCCGCGGATCAGGCGTAACGATGCCGGCAGCGGGTCTGCAAAGCGAGTGACCACTGCTTCGGCATAGCCCACGTAGCGCGGGTCTCCACGCGCCATGGCAAGATCGAAATAGCGTTGGGCGAGGTCGGCTGCCGGGCCGGGATTGCCGGCAGCGGACATCATGGCAGCACGCATCGCCGCCAGTTCGCGCGAACTCGCATCGCCGGCGCGCGAGGGCAAGCGCTGCAGTACCTCGCTGTCGTCAAGCGGCTTGCGCGGTGCAGCATCAAGTACCGGCGGGATTGCCGCCAGCACCAGAAAAAGCAGTACGGGATTGATTCGCAGGAAATCTGTCAACTTGCCAAGACCATGGACGTTAGATGTAACTCGTGCGCACCAAAAGTTGGTCGTCACGTTTTCCGACAATTCCCAAGGAGTTTACATGAGCAAGCTACTGTCCGTCCTGATCGCCGCCGCCTTCGCCACCGTTTCCGTTGGTTCCTTCGCTGCCTCCCATGGCGGTGCCGCCAAGGACGACAAGAAGATGGAAAAGAAGGAAGAAATGAAGAAAGACGAGAAGAAGCCGGAAGCCAAGAAAGACGAAAAGAAGCCGGAAGCCAAGAAAGACGACAAGAAGCCGGAAGCCAAGAAAGAAGAAATGAAGAAGGACGAAAAGAAGCCCGAAGCCAAGAAGGAAGAAATGAAGAAGTAATTCCGGCTTCTCGGAAAGCGAAAAAGCGGGCCGCGGCCCGCTTTTTTTTATGTCTCCACCGGAGGCGGGGACGGTATCCCGTGGCGGGATACGCATCCGCTCACCGACAATCCGCTTTCCGCCATACGCTGGCCAGCCATGGCTGTTGTTCAATCGGCAAACCCTGCGGGCGGAAGTAGTGCTCGAGTTCGGCAAAGCCGGCAGCGGCCAGATACTCCCGCCAGGCGGCAAGGTCGTAATAGGCGCCATAGCGCTCGCCGTTGACGCTCTCCTCGTTGTTGCCACGCGGATTGGAACTGAACAGAACACCGCCGGGTTTCAGCGTCGCATGCAACTGGCGCAGCACGCGCGGCAATTCCTGGCGCGGCACGTGGAACAGTGAAGCATTGGCGAAGACACCGTCGAAATGTCCCTCGGGCAAATCGAGATCGACGAAATCCTGCTGCCAAACCTCGCATCCGCTGTGGGTTCGCGCCATCTGCGCCAGTGCGGCAGCGCCTTCCAGGCCGATGGCGCGGTGGCCGCGCTGCACGAAAGTTTTCAGGTCACGGCCGGGACCACAGCCGAAGTCGAGGATGGAATACGGCGCCACCGATTGAATGTGGCGCAGTAGAGCCTCGATGTTCTGCTCGACATCGTGGTTGCGCGTGCCTTCCCAGAAGGCTTCGGCCCGCGCATGGTAGTGCCCGAGCGTGCGCTCGACGAGTTGCCGCAGGGTTTCCGGTTCGAGTTTCATGGACGGAATGCTACGCGAACCACGACAGATTACCCGGCCGCCGTCACCTGCCCGCGAAGCGGAATCCCAGGTGCGCAGAGCGAGCCGGCGCCGTCCGCAACGGATACCGTCTCCGGCTTCGCCGCGGACATAACTTTTGCGGGCGAAAGCTGAAAAATTCCCGCCAGGGGATACCGTCCGCGCGTCCCGCTCGGACATAAAAAACGCCACGGCGGACCGTGGCGTTTTCGCAAGACAGAAGCCGAGACAATCAGCTCTTCAGCGCCACCAGCACCTCGTCCAGCATCTTCTTCGCATCGCCGAACAGCATGCGATTGTTCTCCTTGTAGAAGAGCGGGTTGTCCACACCGGCATAGCCCGAGGCCATGGAACGCTTCATCACGATCGAGGTCTTGGCCTTCCAGACTTCCAGCACCGGCATGCCGGCGATCGGGCTGGTCGGGTCGTCCTGCGCCGCCGGATTGACGATGTCGTTGGCGCCGATCACCATGGCCACGTCCGTGGTCGGAAAGTCGTCGTTCAACTCGTCCATTTCCATCACGATGTCGTAGGGCACCTTGGCTTCGGCCAGCAGCACGTTCATGTGGCCGGGCATGCGCCCCGCCACCGGGTGGATGCCGAAGCGGATGTTCACGCCCTTCTCGCGCAGGTGCTTGGTGATTTCATAGACCGTGTGCTGCGCCTGCGCCACGGCCATGCCGTAGCCGGGAACGATGATCACGCTCTTGGCGTCCTTCAGCAGTTCTGCAGTCTCGGTAGCACTGATCGGCACCACTTCGCCCACCGGCGCCGTATCGCCATCGCCGACTTTCTTGGCCACCGTCCCGCTGCCGGTGCCGAAGCCGCCGGCAATCACGCTGATGAAGCTGCGGTTCATCGCCTTGCACATGATGTAGGACAGAATCGCGCCGCTTGACCCGACCAGCGCGCCAACCACGATCAAGAGATCGTTGGAGAGCATGAAACCGGTCGCCGCCGCCGCCCAGCCGGAATAGCTGTTGAGCATCGAGACCACCACCGGCATGTCGGCACCGCCGATCGCCATCACCATGTGGATGCCGAACAGCAGCGCGATCACGGTCATCACGATCAGCGGCAGCATGCCCTCGGGGATCGAATGCGAATTGATCAACTCGCGGCCGAACCAGATCACCACCAGCAGGCCGGCCAGGTTCATCCAGTGACGCCCCGGCAGCAGCATGGGCGAACCGCCGATCTTGCCGTTGAGCTTGCCGAAGGCGATCAGCGAACCGGAGAAGGTCACCGCGCCGATCAGGATGCCGATGTAGATTTCCAGCTCATGGATGGTCTTCTCGGCGCCGGTGAGCGGAGCCGAGGTGTCGATGTAACTGGCGAAGCCGACCAGGCAGGCCGCCAAACCGACCAGGCTGTGCATCAGCGCGACCAGTTCGGGCATCTGCGTCATCTTGACGACTTTCGCCGCATACAGGCCGATGGCGCCGCCGACCACCATGGAACCGATGATCCAGGGGATGCCTGCCGCCGTGACGCGCGGGCCGAACACCGTGGCCAGCACGGCGATGGTCATGCCGATCATGCCGTAGAGGTTGCCGCGCCGCGAGCTCTCCGGGTTCGAAAGTCCGCCGAGGCTGAGGATGAAAAGGATGGTTGCTCCGATGTAGGAGACGGTTGCCAGATTTCCAGACATTTTCTCTTATCTCCTATTTGCGGAACATGTCCAGCATGCGCTGGGTCACGGCGAAACCGCCGAACATGTTGACGGCGGTCAGGGCGATGCCGCCCACGGCCAGCCAGCGTATCCACTGGTCCGGCGGCAGGCCGCCGGCCAAAGGCGGCGCGATCTGCACCAGGGCGCCGATGGCGATGATGCTGGAGATCGCGTTGGTCACGCTCATCAAGGGCGTGTGCAGGGCCGGCGTCACGTTCCACACCACCATGTAGCCGACGAAGCAGGCCAGGACGAAGACCGTGAAGTGGGCGAGGAAGGCTGCCGGCGCATTGGCGCCGACGAACCAGAACAGCACGGCGGCGACGGCGAACATGATGGCCAGCTTGTTGCCCGCCATGGGTTCGGAAGCCGCGCCATGGCCGTGGCCCTTCTTGGCCTGTACCACGGGTACCGCCGCAGGCTTGGCGGGCGGCGCGGCGGACGCTTTGGGCGGCGGGGGCGGCCAGGTGATGTTGCCTTCCTTGATCACCGTCAGGCCGCGGATGGCTTCGTCGTCCATGTTGACGTCGATGATGCCGTCCTTGGTTTTGCACAGTTCCTCGGTGAGGCGGAACAGGTTGGTGGCGTACAGCGTCGACGACTGCTTGGCCAGGCGCGAAGCCAGGTCGGTGTAGCCGACGATGGTGACGCCGTGCTTGACCACCGTCTTCCCGGCCTCGGTCAGCTCGCAGTTGCCGCCGCGCTCGGCGGCCATGTCGACGATCACGCTGCCGGGCTTCATGCTCTGCACCATCTCGGCGGTGATCAGCCGGGGCGCGGGCTTGCCGGGAATCAGTGCGGTGGTGATGATGATGTCCACCTCGCGCGCCTGCTTGGCGTACATCTCGCGCTGGGCCTGCTGGAAGCCCTCGCTCATGACTTTGGCGTAACCGCCGCCGCCGGAACCTTCTTCCTCGTAATCGACTTTGACGAATTCACCGCCCAGCGACACGACCTGGTCGGCCACTTCGGCGCGGGTGTCGTTGGCGCGCACGATGGCGCCCAGGCTGGCTGCCGTGCCGATCGCCGCGAGGCCGGCGACGCCGGCGCCGGCGATGAAGACCTTGGCCGGCGGCACTTTGCCGGCGGCGGTGATCTGGCCGTTGAAGAAGCGGCCGAAGGCGTTGGCGGCTTCGATCACGGCGCGGTAGCCGGCGACGCCGGCCTGCGAGGTCAGGGCGTCCATCTTCTGGGCGCGGGAGAGGGTGCGCGGCAAGGAGTCGATGGCCAGCACGGTGGCCTTCTTCGCGGCCAACTGCTGCATCAGTTCGGGGTTCTGCGCCGGCCAGATGAAATCGATCAGGGTGCCGCCCTCGCGCATGAGGCCAACTTCCGCGGTCGTCGGTACGCCTATCTTGAACACGATGTCGGCGGCCGCCCAAAGCGCGGGGGCGCCGGCGATCACTTCGGCGCCGGCGGCGCGGTAGCTGTCGTCACTGCAATTCGCCGCGTCCCCGGCGCCGGATTCGACGGCGACCTTGAAACCCAGCTTGATGAGCTTTTCGACGACTTCGGGTACGGTGGCCACGCGTTTCTCGCCGGCCAGCGTTTCCCGGGGAACTCCAATTGTCAGCGCCATGATTCTCCCATTTGCATTTGCATTGATTGTCTGCTCGACGAGCACCTGAGTTGTTCTGTTTAGTTACGGCATAACGCCCGCTGACGCGGGCGAGCCTTCTCTGAAACTCCGCTTCGCTGCTTTTTCCCGTCGGTACCTGACGCGCCTTTGCCGATGCAAACGTCGCGCCGCCGGTATGATACGCTTTCTACATCAATTCATTTGATTGGGATCACGGTTCATTCGATCACCCGACATGACAAGTTCCAATGCCAACCGATCCCGCGCACGCGCCGCCAAGCGCCTCTCATCGGCCGCCAAGGTGGGCCTGGCGCCCGGCGCGCTGATCCACCTCGGCGAGCGCAAGACCGAACAGCCGGCGATCTCGTTGCTCGAATACGGCGAGAACGAGCTGGCCGAGCTCCAGTTCAGCTCGCTTGCCGAGTCGCAGGCCTATCAGCCAAAACTACCGGTGCTCTGGCTCAACGTGCATGGCCTGCACGAACCCGAGGTGATGGCCGAAATCGGTCGCCGCTTCAAGCTGCATCCCCTGGTGCTGGAAGACATCCTCAACACCAACCAGCGCCCCAAGATCGACGACTATGGCGATTACCTGTTCATGGTCGCCCGCTTCTTCGAGATCGATGGCGAAAACAACCAGATCGGCTCCGACCAGGTCAGCCTGATCCTCGGGCCCAATTTCGTCCTGACTTTCCAGGAGCGGCCCAGCGGCCGCTTCGACCCGGTGCGCGAACGCCTGCGCCAGGACCGCGGCCAGATCCGCAAGCTGGGCGCCGACTACCTCGCTTATTCCCTGCTCGACGCCATCGTCGACCGCTACTTCACCATCCTCGAAAACATCGGCGAGCGCACCGAGGATCTTGAAGACATGATGCTGGAACATCCGCGACCGGGTGCGCTGCAACTGGTGCATCAGTTGAAGCGCGAAACCCTGAACCTGCGCCGCTCGATCTGGCCGCTGCGCGAAGTGATCAACAGCCTGACCCGCGCCGACGACCGCTTCTTCCGCCCCGAAACCCGGCCCTACCTGCGCGACATCTATGACCACACCATACACGCCATCGAATCGCTGGAAGCCAACCGCGACGTGATCGCCGGCATGCTCGACATCTACCTGTCGGCGGTCAGCAACCGGGTCAACCAGGAAGTGCGGGCACTGACCGTGGTCGCCATCATCTTCATGCCGGCGACGCTGATTTCCGGCATCTTCGGCATGAACTTCAAGGCTATGCCGCCGCTCGACTGGCCCAACGGTTTCCTGATCGCCCTCGGCCTGATGGCAACCGTCGCCACCACGCTGAGCTTCATCTTCTGGCGCCGGCGCTGGCTTGAGTAAGCGCCGCCAGACGACGAGTCGGCGCTGAGGGGACGGCGATCTGAAGGGGCAGACCTCCCTGACGCGAATCGGGCCGATCATCGCGAAATCGGCCTGAATGGCGCCTGGCGCGGCCACCATTGCCAAATGCGATTTCAACGTCTGCTTCGATCAGAGGGCGATCGTCCCTTCCGTGCCCACTGCTGCCACAGGACTATGGCATAGTGGCCGGCTGGTCTAGAATCTATTCCAGCCACTCAAGCAACTGCACGCTTGCTGGCAAGTCACCTTGGATTAACGAACGCAGTACGCCCGCTGGGATTGAAGGGATCGATTCACCTCCACCCCAATACGGCGCGCATTGTTCTTCTGGATACGTTTGCGGTCATGGTGCCCGATGCACTAAGTCACACATCTGCCTTATCACGTCGTTACGCTGCTGCTACCGCCAAGCTGTCTGAGAATATCCAGCTTTCCATCGTCTTCAAGACGGGGCTGACCTTAGGCGCGAACCCCATTTGGTCCAGCACATCCTTTTGTAAGTCGATGCCTGGAGCGATTTCTATCAATTCCAGGCCGTTGATCGTGACGCTGAATACCGCGCGCTCAGTGATTAGCATTGCTTGCTGACCGCGATCGAGAACGCCCTGCTTTACCGGATAAGTAATGTGGCCTGCTTGCTTGACGAATTTCTTGCTCTTGCCTTCGCTATCGATGCGTAGCCTATTGCCGTCAAATGAAACACGTAGACCGCCCGTTGTAAAGGTACCCGCGAAAATCAGCTTTTTCGCATTATGTGCTATATCGATAAAGCCGCCCGCACCGGGGTTGGCTGTGCCGAATTTGCTGACGTTGACATTGCCAGCCTGATCGAACTCTGCAAATGACAAGGCGGTGCATTTACACAGCCCGCCATCAATCGCATCAAACTGGGTGACACCGTCGACCAAGCCTTCCGGCCACATATTGGCTGAGAACTGCCAACCCGTCATCACCACACCTCCATACGAACCATGCTCGGTGGTAAACCAGTAGTCCGAAACACTTTCCTGATTCAAAATGCCATCCTCGACCATCACTAGCGGCATGTCAGATGCGGCGCCGAAGCCGAGGATGGTCAACGTCTTTTTCGGCACTTCCATATAGGCTCGGCGCGCAATGATCTTGTCGGGCCCGAATGGCAGCTTGGGCAAGCTGGACAAATCCATGTCCTTGGGCGAAAGATACCGCGCATCAAAAGGCGTTTCGGTGACCATCATCTGGTCGGGCACAATAACCACCTTGTCGACGAATACACCTGGGATGCGCACCTGACCGGCCGCGCGCGAAAAACGCGCCACCCGATTTCTGACTTGGGCGATCACGGTGCCGCCACAAGCTTTGGTCGCTAGTGCCAGAGCCAAAGCAGAAGAAATCAAGCTCTCGTCTTCGAAAGACAGATTGCCGAACTCGTCGGATGAACTTGCGCGGATGAAGCAGTGGTCGATTTTCCAAGTTGGATAGAAGAGAAAGTCCTTGCCCTTGAAATTGATCTTTTCCACCAGGTCTTCGGTTGCCCGCTCGGTGAACTTGCCTCCCCCATTGACAGGATCGATGTAGGTTCCGAGGCCAATTTCAGTCAGGTAGCCTGGACTTTTCCGAGCGACTTCACGCAGCCATTGCATTGAAGCGCCTATCGGCCAACTATAAGCCTCGATAGCATTCTCTCGTATCAGCTGCATCAATTTCGGCCGCTCGCCTGTTTTTGGGTTCACGGGATTGACATAGGATCCGGCGACGATGCGCTTCATCAAGCCTTTCTTCGCAACCCGATCCATGCCGGCCACTTCCATTGCGTCGCCTGTACCGCAGGGAAAATAGAACGTCAGATCGCTCGGACCCTGCTCCCTGTCGTAGCGGTCCGCAAGCGACTTCAGCAAAGCATCCGGAGTAATCCAACCGATTACGCCAACGCTGGCGACGGTCTGGCCGGAACGAATTGAGGACACGGCCTCCGCCGCTGAACATACTTTGCTCATGAACGAACTCCGAATTTCGTCAGGGTTGCCTTGGCTACGGGATGTTTGCAGTTTTCTTCAAACATTCTGTTCGCACTCATGTCGCCGGTTTCACCGTCGCGACCGGTGTGAAGCGCGAAATAAGCCTTGGTGGATGCAACCGCCACATCCGGCAAGGCCGCGAGCCGCTGCGCAACTGTGATGGACATGTCCAATGCTTTTCCGTCGTCGGACAGGTAATCAGCCAAACCGACACGATAGGCTTCGGTACCGGATATTTCCTCTCCACCCCAAACGAAGCGGCGCGCCGCCACAGGTCCGAGCCGCGCTACCAGCGCTTCCAGTCCCCACGGCGGGATCCAGCCAATCTTCACTTCCGGCAAATGCCAGCGGCAGGAGACGCCGGTCACCACGATGTCGCAAGTTGCGGCGAAAACAAAGCCGCCACCCAAGGCGAAGCCTTCAACGGCAGCAATAACCGGCTTACGCATCTGTGAGATGGAGCGGCAGAATCGTGCGGTGTCAGCCTCGTGATCGCACATGCCACGCAAATTCATGGTCGCCAGTTCCTTCAGATCACTGCCGGCGCAAAAACCGGGGGCACACCCGGTAATCACCGTGGCACGCAACTCCGGGTTGGCTTCGATCTCGTGCAGGCACCTCTTCAACTCGCCAACCAATTCCTCGGAAAGTGCGTTGCGGCGCTGCGGGCGATTGATGGTAAGGATAGCGACTTGTCCCTCGCTTCGGATGTCTAACATTTTCAGTTGTCCAGTTGGGCGCCGTCGCGGTTGAGCAGCAGGCGAACATCCTCGCCCTTGATCTTCCGGATCGGCAGGTTTTCAGTGATCGCCAGCGCGGCGGCATGTCCGATCGCATGGCCGTAGCTAAAGCATTGGGCAGTGACGCGGGCTGACGCCATTGCTTCGTGTTGGGCCGCCAGGCAGCGACCAGCAACCAGCAAACTTTCCCCCACCTGCGGCACAAAGCAACCCAAAGGCACTTCGTAGTAATCATCAAACAGCCAGGAAAGACGAGGCTTTTCGCCTGTGTGCAACTCGATCGGCCAGGGCGAACGCGCGATGCCATCACTGAACTTGGACCCAGTCACCACATCGTCGTTGCTCAACAAGGACATGCCGACCACTTGCCTTGTCTGACGCACTCCCACCTGTACTCCGGTATCGTTCAGGTAGGCATCTTCACATCCCGTCAGGTGGTCACGGAAGAAGCGCTCGTATTCGCGTACTTGCTTTCGGCCTTCGATTTCGGCTTCGGCAAAATCCCGCGCAATCAAAGTATTCAGTTCGCGTCCATCGCGTCCGACGATACGGGTGCAGTTGCAGATCAACTCATTCGGCCGCGGTGTCGGGAACAAAAATACTTTGGCACGCGGTAACTTGTAGGTTGCATCGGCGTTCACCTTTTGTATCAGCTTCATCACTTGCTCAGGCATGATGGAGTCGGCGCCATAAGCAGCCAGGAAGCGCTCGACATCAACCCCTGCCAACCTGAAGATCATGGTCGGGTTTTGAACCTGACCCTCGTGACCTACCTGGAACGGAAACCCTGCCATCGCCACCAGATCAGCGTCGCCACTGGCATCGATGGTGATCTTGGCGCGTACCGTAAGGCGCCCCTGCTTGGTGTAGGCAACGACACCCCCAATCCGTTCATTGCCGTCCATCAGCACGTCTGTGACGATACTGTGATACAGCACTTGCACGTTCTGGCTGGCCAAAAGCGCTTCGGCCGATTCGCGCCAAACAAGCGGATCGTGCACCAGGGTATAGGTCTGGCCGTAGCGCACCGGCGGAGTCAATCCGTTGCGCTCGTTCATCACACGGATGAATTCGTCTACAAAGCCATGCACCAAACGCTGCGGCTGAGCACTACGGCTTTCATGGGCGAGATACAGGCCGCAAAGCGTACCGGACATGCCGGCTACCGCCCCCCCTCCGCAGAACCCGTAGCGTTCGAGCAACAGTACCTTCAGCCCTTGTCGCGCTGCGGTATGCGCGGCCGCGACACCGGCCGCACCCCCACCCACAACCAGAACGTCGGTTTCCATGTTCCATGCGGGACGTTGATCTCTCGGCTTACTTGCAGTTTTCATGAGTTCACCTCGCTATCATGGTTTGCGGTAGCCATAGAGCAATCTGCGGAAAAGCCATAACCACTCCGAGCGCGACAACTTGAATGCCGATGAAGGGCCAGACCGAACGGACGATATCGCCCATTGAAATTTCAGGGGGAGCACACCCTTTGAGATAGAACATTGCCGGTCCGAAGGGTGGCGATATATAGCTGATCTGCATATTCATGCAAAACAATACCCCGAGCCATATCGGGTCGAAACCAAGAGCAACAGCTACCGGTATGAAAATCGGTCCAGTCAGCAACAGTATGCCGATCCAGTCGATCAAGCAGCCGAGCACTATCCAGATCAGGTTGATCACGATCAGGATTCCCCATCTGCCGATAGGCAGGCCCGAAATCAATTCCTTCAAATACTGCGTGCCGCCCGCCAGCGTATAGATGCCGATCAACGCCGATGCCCCGAAGAATAGCCAGTAGAGCATGCATGTAACCTTGGTCGTGTCGACCACGGCGGAGAAAAGGTGGGACCAAGTGAAGCGACGATTCACCAGGGCCGCCACCAGTGCGCCGACTACACCAATTCCGGCCGCTTCCGTCGGGGTTGCCCATCCAAAGTAGAGCGAACCGAGTACCGAGGCTGCTACGAGGCTCGGCAAAATCAGGTTGCGCAGATAGCCGAGCTTTTGGGACAGCGAAATATTCAGCTCTTCCGGCGGTGCTGATGGCGCGATTTCAGGCTTGAAATAGCTGACGATGATGATGTACAGGATATACATCCCGGCCAACATCAACCCCGGGAAAATGCCCGCCATATACAACTGGCCGATTGAAGTGCCAGCAACCAGCGCATACATGATAAGCACTACGCTGGGAGGTATCAGTGTCGCCAAGCCCCCACCGGCGCAGATCGAGCCCAGTGCGAGCGATTTCTGGTATCCGCGTTTTAGCATTGCGGGCAGAGCCACTACACCCATCGTCACGATCTCTGCGCCGATAACGCCGACCATCGCCGCCATCAGCGCACACGAAATCACCACTGCGACTGCCAAACCGCCACGCAGTTTGCCGGACCAGATATAGGCTGCCTTAAAGATGTCTTCGGCGATCCCGGCCTTTTCAAGTATGGTCGCCATCAGAATGAAGAGCGGGACGGAAACTAGAATTTGGTTGCCCATCAGGGTAAAGACCCGGCTGACAACCAAGTTCAAGGTATTGAAGTCAAAAAGCCAAACCCCAAACACGACTGCCACGGCACCGGTCGCGAAGGCGATCGGCACGCCGACCACCAAGGCACCGACCAACGCCGAAAACAACAACAACGTAATGATTGCTATCGACATAGTCGGCCTTTTATCGTTCTTCGTAGAGGTCTTGCAGGAGGTTTGCGACACCCTGGAGATACAACAGCACGCCCGCGATCGGTATCGCGAATTTCACCGGCCACACGAGTGGATTCCACAGAGTTCCCGAACTTTCACTCTGGTCGAACGAAGTGATTGCAAGGTCTGATCCATACCAGATTAGGGTGAAGCAATAGAGGGAGAACAGCACAAAAGCGATCAGGTCACAGACCCTCTTGCCTTTGAGTCCAAGCCGCTCATAAACCATGTCGACCCTGACATGCCCCCTGTTCAGAAGCGTATAACCGCCACCCAGGACATAGGCGAAACTTGCCAGATATGTCATGGATTCATCAGCCCAAAGCGAAGGAGAAGAGAAAAAGCTGCGCGCTATGACTTCGCGCAGAATGATGGCTACGACCGCAAGAATGAGCAGGCCAGCCAGGCGGCCGACCCACTCGTTCATGCGCCCTACCGTGCGAATGAAGGATTCCATTCGATTCTCAAGCAACGATTTTTATTTCACGCAGATAGGCCTTTTGCGACTCGACTGCCTGCTTGGCAAGAGGACTCTTCTTGGCCCATTCCTCCCAAACGCCATGTGCCAGCTCACGCGCACGGTTGCGGTCGGCGGTACTCCAGTCGACCAGCTCGACTCCCTTCTTTTGTAACTCAGCAGCAACACGGATGTCGTCGCCAGCGATGGTCTTCACCTGATGAGCGGAGAATTCTCTCCACGTTTTTTCCAATATGTTCTTAACGTCGTCTGGCAGCGCGCGCCATGCAGCAAGGTTGACGGTGAAATCCTGCATCGGCATCGAATGAAAGCCGGGATAGGTTGCAAACTTGGCAACCTCGAAGAATCCGACCTTGGCATTGACTGAGATGGTGGACCAGTCGACAGAATCGACCACACCCTTCTCTAGTGCAGAGTAGGCTTCGCCGCCTGGAATCACCACGATGGATGCGCCCATCTTGGCGATGGTTTCAGCGGCCAAACCTTGCGCGCCGCGATGCTTTATGCCTTTGAAGTCCTCGGGCCTGCGGATAGCCACCTTACTTGAAAGCGATTCGACGCCCCACCAGGTTGCACCGATGGTATAGGCATTGAATTTCTGATAGACCTGCCGAATCATTTGCAAGCCGCCCTTCTCGTTTAACCAAGCGTCTTGCTGCGCCGGATTGGTGTAGCCAAAGGCAAAGTCGCCGATTACTGCCAGTGCCGGCTCCTTTCCGGCCCAGTAACCGGGATAAGTTGATTGTCCGTGCAGTATTCCTTGACCGACTGCGTCTAGCGTTTCAAATGCACCGACTACTGCGCCAGCAGAGAAAGGTGTGATTTCGAGGCGACCACCAGTGTTTTTTTTCACGTTCTCGCAAAACTCACCGAACATCTTGAATGTGTTTTCACCGGCGGCCCACAGGGTTTGCACGCGCCACTTGATGGTTTGCTGGCCCAACACGATGGCCGGCATGCCTAAGATCGAAGCACCTGCAGCTGCGGTGGTTGCTTTCAGAAACTTACGGCGATGGTTATTCATGTCTCCTCCTTCGTAGTTATCAGAACGATCAGTATTTGCATGAAACATTATCAACATACCAGTAATATATCAGCAATGCAAGAACAAAAAAATGCAGCAAGTGCTGCATTGCAACCTTACCGGTAAGGCTTAGCGATTACGGTGAAATAAATCCCGAGTGAAATTTTCAGCGATGTCGGCGACCTCTGTGCTAAAGGTAGCTATCGAAGACTCGTCGCCCGAGACGATCGCCCGCGTTAGGTGTGCATGGGCGCGGCTGACCTCGGGTAGATTGTCGAATTCGCGGTGGTACGCAAAATAGAAACGCTGCGATAAAGTATGTAGTGGAAACAAAGCGCGAGCCGCATACGGATTGCGGGCGCATTGCGCGACAAACGGTTTGATCTTGAAGTGGTATTTCATGTAGGCGAGCACATCTCCACTCGTGCCTGCAGTTTCAATTGACGTCGCCAACTCGGTAAGCTTGGCCCTCTCTTCGTCAGTCGCACGTTTGGCCGCGCGTAACGAAACCAGTTGCTCGAGTACGCGCCGGGTCTCAAGTACGAATAACTGTTCTTCAATAGAAATTTTCGAAATCAAGATGCCAGCCCGCCTTATCACAGTGACCAATTGGTCAGAGGCCATCTTGAGCACGGCTTCCCGCACTGGAGTCCTGCCAATCCCGATAAGCGCACTTAGCTCAGCTTCACTCCAGACCGAGCCAGGCTGAAGTTTCAATGTCACGAAACGCTCGGCCAACTCTCGGCAGGCGACATCGACCAAGCTTTCTTTTCTATCTGCTTTCAATTCCATAACTATAAACACCATTGGATATATCATCAAGATACTACTAGATTCCCCGTCTCCGCGCGCAGTCGGCTAGGCGATATTTCGTTCAATACGAATAGATGTACTCAGCCAAGACAGGTGGGACCCGATTGGTAAAGTAGCTGATGCCGTGAGGAACCGTGGTGGGGCCCTACTCGGCGAGAAATCCCCAATCTGGTTCGCCTGCGCGGCCCTGATCTTGACGAGCGAATGTCCGCGTCACCACAGAAAGGAGGCGTTCAATAGTGCAGTCTTTTAGCGCAGTGAGTGTCTCTTCATGGCCGATAGGGTGAGTAGGCGTCTGCGCCAGTAAGCCGACGTTCACCGAAAACCAAGGCTTGTTCAATGGCAGCAATGCGGCACTTGCGGATCGATACAGGTACGGACTGGCGCCACCCGCCTGCGCACAAAGCTACGTCGCATCGATCCCGCCGCCGAGATACGGGAGTACCTGGGCGGCGATTACCTCATGCTTTACGCGCTGGCCGGGGCGACGATTTCCCTGCTGGCGTTTCGTCATCACCGCCAGCTTTCGTTCAGCCTGAGCCGGTAAGCGCCGTACCGCCAGCGCCGACTTTCTGGTCTACCGAGGTGACGTGGGTCGCTGCATGGCATGCATATCCCTGCCTGTGATCGGCTTGCCGGGTAGGCCATAAACGCATCTACAGGAATTCCTTGATTTGCCTGATTAACGCATCTACAATTATTGCCATGGAAGCGCGATTGATCTGGGACGAACCCAAGCGCCGCGAGAACCTCACAAGGCATGGCCTGGATTTCGCGACGGCCGGCGATGTGCTGGAATCGCGTTACCGGCTGGATATTCCGGTGCTGCGCGAAGGCGAGCGCCGAATTCAGTCGATTTCCTACGCGCTGAGCTTTCTGGCGGTGCTGACGGTGGTGCATACCGAGCGCGACGGCGCAACGCGCGTGATCAGCTTTCGCCGGGCAAGCAAGGAAGAACGCGAGGTGTACGATGACTGGCTCGAAAACGAATGCGATGACGCGTAAGGATGTGCTGGCCGCCGTGCGCGCCATTCGGCCCGAACAGGATTTCGTCTGGGACGGCAAGAATGAGGACGAGCGACCGGCCACGGCTGCCGAATTGGCCGCCGGCGTCGCATCTGCAAGCAAGCGGCGCGGCCGTCCGGCAGGATCAGGGACCAAGGAGCAGGTGGCGATCCGATTCGATCGCGAGGTGCTGGCAGCATTTCGCGCCGCCGGCCCAGGCTGGCAGACGCGCATGAACGATGCCATGCGCGACTGGCTGAAACATCATTCTCCGACGTAGCCAGGCCGTATTCACGACAACCCATCCTGATGCAAGGTGACAAGCCCCGTCGCTGCGCCAATCCTAGGCGCCAGTGCGCCCGCGCAGCAGCCGGCGCTGCACCTTGCCGGTGGTGGTCATCGGCAGGGCGTCGATGAACTCGATGATCTTCGGATACTCGTAGGGCGCGAGGTATTGCCGCACATGCTGCTGCAAGGAGGCTTCGAGTTCGGCCGATGGCATCTGTCCGGCGGCGAGCACGATGAAGGCCTTGATCACGGTGCCGCGCGTCTCGTCGGGCTCGCCGATCACGGCGGCATTGGCGACCGCCGCGTGCTTGACCAGGCAGTTCTCTATTTCCCCGGGGCCGATGCGATAGCCGGCGCTCTTGAACATGTCATCAGAGCGCCCCTGATACCAGAGCGCGCCATCCCCGTCCATCTTCGCCAGGTCGCCGGTGCGGCCCCAGGCCTGCGGATCGGCTATGCCGCCGCCGAAGAATTTTTCCGCCGTGGCCTGCGGGTTGTTCCAGTAGCCGAGCATGAACACCGGGTCCATCTCCCCGTTGCAACTGCGCCGGACGCAGACTTCGCCCATTTCGCCGGGCGCCACCGGATTGCCCTCGTCGTCCAACACACCGAGCTGGTGTCCGGGATAGCCGCGTCCCATGGCGCCCGGCTTGGGCGGCGTCACCGCGGCGCAGTTGCCGACGATGTAGTTGATCTCGGTCTGGCCGTACATTTCGTTCACCGTGACGCCCAGCGCCTCCTGCGCCCAGGCGCAGACGGTTTCGCCGACGGTCTCGCCGGCGCTCATGATGCTGCGCAGGACGAGGTCGTATTTCTCCCGCGGCTGCGGCACGGCCTTCATCATCATTTTCAGCGCCGTCGGAAAGAGGAAAGCATTGCGTATGCCGTACTTCTCCATCAGCCAGAAGGCCTTGTCCGGATCGAAGCGGCCGCGATAGCCGAGTATCGGCTGACCGAAATTCCAGCTCGGCAACAGCGCGTCGAACAGGCCGCCGGTCCACGCCCAGTCGGCCGGCGACCAGAACATGTCGCCGCGCTGCGGGTAGAAGTCGTGCGAGCAGACGAAGCCCGGGAGGTTGCCGATCAGGCTGCGCTGGGCGATCAGCGCGCCCTTCGGATTGCCGGTGGTGCCGCTGGTGTAGATGATCAGCGCCGGATCGTCGGCCGCGGTGTCCGTCGGCGTGTAGCGCGACGCGGCCAGCGGCAGCAGCGTGCTCCACTCGCGCACCCAGGACTCGCGCGCGCCGCCGACGCCGATGACGTGTTTCAGCTCGGGCAGCTTGTCGCGCACGGCGCCGAGCTTTTCCAGGCCGCCCTCGTCGATGATGGCCACGCGCACCCCGGCGTGCGTCAGGCGGAATTCCAGCGCATCGGCGCCGAACAGGTGCGAGACCGGCACCGCGATCGCGCCCATCTGGTAGCAGGCCATGTGCGCAATGCCGGTTTCGGGCCGCTGCGGCAGGATGATGGCGACGCGGTCGCCGGCCATGACTCCCATCGCGCCGAGCACATTGCACAGCCGGTTGGCGGCCTGCTGCACATCCCAGAAGCTCCAGGCCTCGGTGTGCCCCGCCTCGTCCTCGTAATACAGCGCAAAGCGCGTGCGATCGGCCGCCCAGCGACCGCAGCAGGCCTGCGCGATGTTGTAGCGCGCCGGAAGGTTCCAGCGGAAGGAATCGCGCAGGGTCGGCCAGTCGCGCGCCGTGGCGTCGAGAACAATGTCCATAGCGTCAGAGCTTGAGAAGAAATCGTAGCGAGCGGGCCGCAGCGGGGTGCGGCCGGAGCGCAGCTACCGGAATGTACTGTTTTGTACATGAGGATGGCGAGCACCGCCCAATCCCCGATCCGGCACGCGCAGTAGATTTATTCACAAGTTCTCATGAGGACAGGCGTTCGTCGATCAGCTCGATCCAGTGCCTGACCGGCAAGGCCGTGACGCCCTGCAGATGCGCCATGCAGCCGACATTGGCGCTGGCGATCGCGACGGGCGCGCCGGCCGTCAGCGCCGCGATCTTGTTGGCCTGCAGGCGCTGCGACAGCTCCGGCTGCAGCACCGAGTAAGTGCCGGCCGAGCCGCAGCACAGGTGCGAGTCCGCCACCGGCGTCAGGCGGTAGCCGGCCGCGGTCAGCAGCAGTTCCACGGTGCCGCGGATCTTGAGCCCGTGCTGCAGGCTGCAGGGATTCTGGAAGGCCAGCGGCGTGTCTTCTTCCGGCAAGGGCGCGCAGCTCAGCAACAGGCTGCCCAGCGCATCCGCTTCCGCCGTGATGACCTCGCTGATGTCGCGCGTCGCCAGCACCACCCGCGCCGCCTTGACGGCGTAGTCGGGATCGTCCTGCAGCAGGTGGGCGTATTCGAGCACGTGCGAGCCGCAGCCGGAGGCCGTCATGACCAGGCACTCGGCACCGGCCTCGAGCAGCGGCCACCAGGCGTCGATGTTGCGCCGCGCATCGTCGCGCGAGCCTTCGGCCGCATTCAGGTGCAGGCGCACGGCGCCGCAGCAGCCGGCGCCGTGCGCCTCGACCATCTGGATGCCCAGTCGATCCAGCACGCGCCGCGTCGCCCCATTCACGCCCGGATACATCGAAGGCTGCACGCAGCCGGCCAGCGCGATCATCTGCCGCGCATGAGTGCGCCGCGGCGCCGGCCCGGCCGACGACAGCGGCGGCACCTTGGCGCGCAGCACCCCCGGCAGCAGCATGCGCACCGACTGCCCCAGCTTCATCGCCGCGCCGAACACCATGGACCGCGGCAACAGGTTCTTCAGCGTCCCGCGCATGAAGGCATCGCTGCCGCTGCGCGGCACCTTCTGCTCGACCACCTCGCGGCCGATGTCGAGCAGGCGCGTGTAATGCACGCCCGAGGGACAGGTGCTCTCGCAGGAACGGCAACTCAGGCAACGGTCGAGATGCAGGCGGGTCTTTGCCGTCGGCTCGGCGCCTTCCAGCACCTGCTTGATCAGGTAGATGCGGCCGCGCGGGCCGTCGAGTTCGTCACCCAGCAACTGGTAGGTCGGGCAGGTCGCGGTGCAGAAACCGCAATGCACGCAACGGCGCAGGATTTCCTCGGCCTCGCGGCCGGCGGTGGTATGGCGGATGAAATCGGCTAGGTGGGTTTCCATCAGAACTCCGGATACATGCGGCCGGGATTGAACACCCCGTAAGGATCGAAGCTCTGCTTGAGGCGGCGATGCACTTCCAGCAGCGCCGGCTGCAGGGGCGCAAAAACGCCACCGGACCGCTGTTCACCCTGGCCGCCGCGGAACAGCGTGGCATGGCCGCCGGCCATGGCCGCCGCCTGCCGCAGTTGCGCTGCATCGGTGTCGCCGCGCAGCCAGCGTTGCGCGCCACCCCACTCGACCAACTGGGCGCCCGGCAAATCAAGCGGGGCCGTGACAGAAGGCACCGACAGGCGCCACAAGGGCGCATGGGTATCCGCGCCGGCGAAGAAGGCGGCGCTCTGCTCGCGCAAGCCGCTCCAGAACTCATCCGCCGCCGCGGCCGCAAGCGGCTCGCCGCCGAGCTTGCCGCAGGCCGCGGCCACCGCGGCTTGCGCACCCGACAGGTGCACGGTCAGCACACCGTCCTGCCAGCAGCTCGCCACCAGCGGCAAGGGTTGCCCGGCCCAGCGGTTCATCGCCCCGAGCGCCTTGTCTTGCGGCATTTCGAAACGCAGGCTGGCGTCGCCCGCGGGCAGCGGCAACACCTTCAGCGAGACGTCGAGGATCAGGCCCAGGGTGCCGAGGCTGCCCGTCATCAGGCGCGAAAGGTCGAAGCCGGCAACGTTCTTCATCACCTCGCCGCCGAACCTGAGCACGCGGCCTTCGCCGTCCATGATCCTGACGCCGAGGACGAAATCGCGCAGGCTGCCGACTGCCGCCCGGCGCGGGCCCGAGAGTCCCGCGGCAACGGCGCCGCCCACCGTGGCAGCCCCGAAGCGCGGCGGTTCGCAGGCGAGGAACTGGCGCCGTGCCGCCAGCGCCGACTCCAAGTCCGCCAGCGGCGTGCCGCAGCGCGCGGTGACCACCAGTTCGGTCGGCTCGTAGCTGACGATGCCGGCATGGGCGCGCGTATCGAGGATGTCCCCGGAAAGCGGCCCGCCGTAAAAATCCTTGCTGCCGCCACCCCGGATTTGCAACGGCTTGCGCTCGAGGATGCGGGCGCGGAATTCGTCGATCTGACCCGAATCCATCACAAGCGCTCCAGTTCGGGAAACTTGACCTGGCCGCCATGCACATGCATGCGGCCGAACTCGGCGCAGCGATGCAGGGTCGGCACGCCCTTCTCGGGATTCAGCAGACCCTCGGGATCGAAGGCGCGCTTCACGGCGTGGAAGGCGCGCAGTTCGTCGCTGCCGAACTGGTCGCACATGGAATTGATCTTCTCGTAGCCGACACCGTGTTCGCCGGTGATGGTGCCGCCCAGATCGACCGAGAGCTTGAGGATTTCGGCGCCGAAGGCTTCGGTGCGCTCCAGTTCGCCGGCGACGTTGGCGTCATACAGGATCAGCGGATGCAGGTTGCCGTCGCCGGCATGGAAGACGTTGATGCAGCGCAGGCGGTATTTCTTTTCCATGGCGTAGATCGCGGTCAGCATTTCGCCCAGGCGTTTGCGCGGAATGGTGCCGTCCATGCAGTAGTAGTCGGGCGAGATGCGCCCCGCCGCGGGGAAGGCCGCCTTGCGTCCGGCCCAGAAGCGCAGGCGCTCGGCTTCGGATTGCGAAACGCGGATCTCGGTGGCGCCGCTGGTTTCCAGCACGGCCTTCATGCAGGCGATTTCCTCCGCGACCTCCTCCGCCGTGCCATCGGATTCGCAAAGCAGGATGGCTTCGGCGTTGAGGTCGTAACCGGCCTTGACGTAGGGCTCGACGGCGGCGGTGGCCGGCTTGTCCATCATTTCCAGCCCGGCCGGAATGATGCCGGCGGCGATCACCGCCGCCACCGCCTCGCCGGCCTTCATCACGTCGTCGAAACTGGCCATGATCACCTGCGCCTGCTCGGGCTTGGGCACCAGCTTCACCGTCACCTCGGTCACCACCGCGAGCATGCCTTCGGAACCGATCGACACCGCCAGCAGGTCGTAACCGGGCGCATCCAGCGCATGGTTGCCGAACTCGACGATGTCGCCGGTGATGGTCACGGCGCGCACGCGCAGCACGTTGTGCAGCGTCAGGCCATATTTCAGGCAATGCACGCCGCCGGAATTCTCGGCCACGTTGCCGCCGATGGTGCAAGCGATCTGCGAACTCGGATCGGGGGCGTAGTAGAGCCCGAGCGGCGCGGCCGCTTCCGAAATCGACTGGTTGCGCACGCCGGGTTGCACCACGGCGACGCGCGCCACGGGATCGACGTGCATGATTTTCTTCAGCTTGGCCAGGCTCAGCACCACGCCCTGCGGATGCGGCAGGGCGCCGCCGGAAAGCCCGGTGCCGGCGCCGCGGGCAACGACGGGCGCGCCGGCCGCGCGGCAGGCCTTGATCACCGCCACCACCTGCGCCTCGGTTTCCGGCAGGGCCACGGCCAGCGGCACCTGGCGATAGGCGGACAGGCCGTCACATTCGTAGGGCTTCAAGTCCTCTACGGCGGAAAGCAGCGCGGCCGGCGGCAGGATGCCCGCCAGCGCGGCCAGCAGCGCCGCGAGATCGGTATCCGCAAAATCCTGTGCGGCTTCGGCAGAGTGTTCGCGCTGGGTCATGGCAGGCCTTCTATCGGTTCAATGGGGTTCAATGAGGATCGCCCTGAAGTCATTCACATTGGTACGCGTCGGCCCGGTGACGACAAGGTCATTCAGGGCCGCAAATACGCTAAACGCGCCATTCTGTGCCAGGCGCGCGCGCAAATCAATTCCGGCGGCGAAGGTCACCGCCACGGCTCCAGCCAGCCGAAACCGTCCTCGGTACGCCCGGCCGGCTTGTATTCGCACCCAACCCACCCGCTGTAGCCGATGTCGTCGAGATGTTGCAGCAGGAAGGGGAAGTTGATTTCGCCGCTGCCCGGTTCGTGCCGCCCCGGATTGTCGGCCAGCTGGACGTGGCCGATCCGCGCCAGATGCTCCTGCAGTGTGCGGGCGAGGTCGCCTTCCGTGACCTGGGCGTGATAGATGTCGTATTGCAGGCGCAGGTTGTCGTGGCCGACTTCGTCGATCACGTCCAGCCCCGCCCGCGACGTGGCGACGAAAAACCCCGGCGTGTCGCGCGTGTTGAGCGGTTCCAGCAGCAGGCGGATGCCGGCGCGCGCGGTCACCGCGGCGGCGAAGCGCAGGTTTTCGACCAGGGTTTCGCGCGCCTTGTCGCCGACGACTTCACCCGGCGCGATGCCGGCCAGGCAATTGAGCCGCGTGCAGCCGATCAGCCGCGCGTAGTCGATGGCGAGGCCGACGCCATCCTGAAACTCGGCGATGCGCCACGGATGGCAGGCAATGCCGCGCTCGCCCGCGGCCCAGTCCCCCGCCGGCAGGTTGAACAGCACGACTTCGAGCCCGGAGGTCAGCACCACTTCGGCCAGAGCCGCGCGGTCATGCTCATAGGGGAAATGAAACTCGGCGGCGGCAAAGCCCGCAGCACTCGCCGCCGCGAAGCGCTCGAAGAAGGGACGCTCGGTGAACAGGAAGGAAAGATTCGCGGCAAAGCGTGGCATGTGGCGATAATCCCAAAAACCTCATTTGACACAGAGAACACGGAGAAAAGCACGGAGAACACAGAGAGTTGGATTGCATGGAGGACCACCCATCGGGTGAGCCAAGGCTTTTCCTCTGTGTCCTCCGTGGCTCTGTGTTCTCTGTGTTTGAAGCGGTTGCAATTGCGGTTTCTGAGATTATATGTCCGCGATGCTTGCCACCGGAGACGGTATTCCCTTGTGGGATTTGTCCCCGATGCCGATCCCCCACACAGGAAAAAGCCGCGCCCGACTACAGGGAAATTGCAGCCGGTTCCAGTGAGAGTGTGGCGATGGCGGCCTCGTCCAGGTCGAGCAGGCGCAGGCCGAGCGCGGCGAAATGAACGCGCCCGGCCGCGGCGGCTTCCTGCAGAATCGCCGTGTCGCCGGCGCCGACTTTTCCATAGGCGTCGACCAGACGCGGAAACAGTTCGCGGCGCAGGCCGTCGAAGGTGGAAAACCAGAAATGCAGCGAATCGGCGGCCCCGCTCTGCAGCAGGCCGGGCAGCGTCACCAGGCAGTCGGCGAGGTTGTCCTTGACGGCGCGCGCCAGAAGCTCGGCGCGCTTGCCGGCAAAGCCTTCCAGCTTGCGCGACCATGCATCGCCCAGCAGCCGGCCGGCGGCGAGTTCGCCTTCCTCGTGCAGCACCAGGGTTTCGATTTCGCGCTCGCTCATGCGCTCGATGGCCGCCTGCGGGTCGACGTCGAAGCCGTAGCCGAGCAGCGCCGACTTGAGCGCGCCGTCCTGCTGCTTCACGTTCCAGCCTTCGGCCTTTTCCCACAGCCACTGCCGCAGCGCCTCGCGACGCACGATCAGCGTGCTGCCCTGCGATGCCGCCGGAATCGCCGAGACGTCGCGCGCATATTCGCAACCGCAGACCAGCAGGTGCGCGTCGCCTCGCTGTTCCTCGCGATCGAGCTGGCCGAGGAAAAAATGCGGCTTGTGGAAGCGCCCCACGCCGGCGCCATACACCAGCCCGCTGCCGGCCAGCGCGGCATTGACCTGCGCGGCGTCGAAGGCGTCGAATTCGCAGCCGGCCACCGGCACCGCAACGAACTCCGCGTCGACGATCAGCTCCCAGCGCGCCTCGCGCCGGGCAATCCAGGCACCCACCTCGTCGCGCGGCGGCGACGCGCCGTAGGGCAACTGATGTTCCCAGCGATAGAACTCGCGCATGCCGAGCAGGTAGGTGCACAGGCTGACGTCGCGCGCATGGCGCGCGTCGGCGATGTCGCAGTTGGTCTGCACCGCCTGCACCAGGGCCGCCATGCCGGCGATCATTGCGGCGCACCCCGATGGCGGCGGCGCGCCTTCCATGCCGCGACACCCTGCACGATCTCTGAAAACGGCAGCTCGCCGGGATCGCCGTAACGCTCGGTTGCAAGCCGCACCAGGCGCCCCGCATCGGTGGCCGTTGCGTCGGCATCGAGCAGCGCCTTGAGCCCGTCGAGGCCCCCGCACTGGATTTTCATCACCATGGCGTGCGGCAGGATGCGCCGGGTAGCGGTAAGGCCGAGCGCGAAGCTCGACTTCTCGCGCAGCAGTTCGGACATCCGCGAGCAGGCACCGTGCGCCGCGAGCTGCGTGCAGGCGATGTTTTCCCGTTCGGCGATCTGGTGGTTCGCCGCCAGTTCGCAGACCGCGTGGCGCGCCAGCAGCGCACGTTCGAAGATGCAGGGCAGGCGGTTCATTTCGCCCCGGACATTGCGGAAGGCGATCTCGTCCATTGAATGGCCTAGCAGTCAGTCATGCTGAAAAGATGGATGAACTCGTCATTCCGGCGAAAGCCGGAATCCAGTCGGCGCGAGCTTCTGGATCCCGGGTCAAGCCCGGGATGACGGTCAAGTTTGCATCCATCGGTTTCAACCTGACTCTGTACTAGTAGTCCTCGCCGTCAGCGAAATCCTCCCGCGGCGGCTGGCTCAGCAATTCCTCGGCCTGCAGTTCGTTTTCGGCAAAGATGGTCTTGATCTTCTCGCCGGCAGCCAGCTCTGTTTCGCGGCGCAGGCGCTTGGCCTCGTTCGAGGCTTCCTTGAACACTTCGAACTGGCTGATCTTTGCCAACTGCTGGATCGGCCCGACGGGCGTCACGCGATAAATGTAATAGGGCACAGGCTTACTCCACGTAACGTTTCGTGGCGCGGCGGGTGCCGGGCCGGGATTTCTGGATGATGACGCCTTTGACAACGTCGAGGCCGGCAATATCCGCGGCGGGATAGGCAGGGTTCAAGGCCTGCAGGCGCCAGCCGGCGCCATGGCGGACCAGCTGGCGGAAAATCCACTCGTCGTCGAGTTTCGCCAGGACGAAGGAACCGTCGGTGGCGAGGCCCTCCGGTTCGATCAGGATCACTTCGCCCTCGAGGAACTCCGGTTCCATGCTGTCGCCCAGCACCATCAGGGCGAAGGGTTCGGCCGACGAGCAGGCGTCGAGCTCGGCATCGGCAGCCTGCGGCTGGATGGGAATGATGCGGCGCCGGATCATGGTAACTCGGTCATGTCATCACCATGCCTCGACGTGCAGTTGCGCGGCGGGCACACCGGCGGCCAGCAGCGCCGCGGCAATCGGCTCGACGCTTTGCGCCGCGCCGGCCAGATAGACGTCGCTGGCGGCCAGCGCGGCATTCGCCGCCAGAACAGCCGGCAGTTCATCGCCGGTCAGCGCCTTGTAGCTGAACTCGTCCAGCGCCGCGGCCCAGGCGCGGCACTGGTTGGGCAAGTACTGGCCGCCGGCCTGCGCACTGGCCCAGTAGAGCGTGATCGACTCGGCCGCGTCGACCGCAATCGCGTGCTCGATGAGGCTGTTGATCGGCGCGAATCCTTCCTCGACGGCGATGAACACCAGCGGCCGCGGCGAAGTGTTTTCCAGCACGAACGTGCCCCACGGTCCCCACACCGAAACGTCGTCGGCAAGCCTGACGCGGCCGTCGAACAGGCAGGCCGAAAAGTCGGCGCTGGCGGCACGGCGATCGCCGCGCGAAACATGAAAAATCAGGTTGCGGTCGTCGCAGGGACAGCTCGCCACGGGGAATTCGCCATGCACGTCGCTGCCGTCGCGGACGCCGGCGCGGATGCCCAGGGTGACCCGCTGCCCGGCGAGGAAGCGCAGGCGGTTGCTGCGCGGCGTCTGCAGGTGCAGGCGCATCACATTGGCATTCAGCGCGTCGATGCGGCGCACCTTGGCGACGATGCGCTGTTCGGGGATGTCTTCCGGCGCACCGGCTTCCAGCACTTCCAGCACCAAGTCGGAACTCAGCGCCGTGCAGCTGCACATCAGGACGTGGTTCTGCGCCTTCTCGGCTTCGGAAAAACGGTAGTCCGAGGGCGACACGTCACGCGTCTCGCCGGCCACCACGCGCGCCTTGCACAGGCCGCAGTTGCCGTTGCCGCAACCGTAGTTGGGCGCCAGGCCGGCGCGCAAGGCCGCTTTCAGCAGGGTCTCGGAACCCTCGACGAAGAACTCGCGACCGGATGGCTTGACCGTAACGTGCGCCGACATGACGCGCAGCATAGCATCGAGCGCGACCACGTCCCCGCCCGGCGCCGGTGCCGACAGCGCGCGGGCCAGGCCTTCGTCGAGCAGTTGCGCCAGGTCCGCCGCGGCGGGCGCCGGCGTACCATCGAGGCGCGCGCGCAGGGTTTCGAACAGCCGGTGGTAAAGCGTCAGCGTGCGCTGCAGCTCGGCCAGCTCCTGCCCCTGGACAAAAATCCGCTGGGCCAGGGTCTCCTGGGTCGGCAGCACGCGCTCGCGCAGGCGCCGGGCGAAGGCATCCTCGCGAATCGCGCGGGTCTTCTCGAAGCTGCCCGACTCGTCGAGGTCGAGCTGCGGCCAGGCGCGCTGCACGTCATCGACCGTCACCATGCCGTCGAAGGACGGCAGCTCGCCGTCGCGGATGCGCTTTTGCAACGCGACGCGGGAAATGCCGAGCAGATGCGCGGCACGGGAGATGGTCAACCATTGCGACATGTCTGCAAGCATAGCGAAGCAAACCGGCCCGGCGATTTCAATTTCTTATGGTGGCCAAAAACCGGCCGGGGCCGCAATCCGGTGCGTGGCGCCCCGGACAGCGCCCTGCGACGGCGCGACGCGCTTGCGGAAACGCAATCGATGGCAGCCGCCACGCGCCGCGGGAAATCCGCAGCGCCGGCGGCGGCAAGGGTTTACTTCAGCTTGGCCAAGGCGCGTTCGAGCAATTCGATCTGGTCTTCATGCTGCAGGATCTGTTCGTTTATTTCCTCGGCATGCTTTCCGATCCTGCCGGTTTTCATCGCGGCTTCCTTGAGCTCGTTTTCGAGGCGCTTCACGGCGGCCAGGTCGCCCATCGAGTCCGCCGACTTGATTTTTGCCTGCATTTCCGCATTCCATGCCGCGGACTTCTCCATGGCCTCCCTGGCGCCGGCGGACGGCAGCTTGCGTTTCAACTGCTCTATCTCGTGATTGATTTCGGCAATCTTGCTCCCGATAGCGTCGGCGGAGAGTTCGGCTTGCGGCTTCTCGTCGGACTTTCCAAAGAGTGACTTGAATATTCCCATGGTGGTTCCCTATTTACGATACGACCAGGACACATGCCATTGAACCGGCAGCAAAAAATGTTTGGAGCAGAGGCGGCAGTTTAGGGTAGCGCAATTGAGCGGTCAATCACCGGCAGGCAATTCCATTGCCGGCAAATTCGCTCCCTGACTGCCGCTTCCCGGTGATCGGCAGAATTGGCCGATCAATGCTGCTGCCGGGAATTTCGGTTCTGTCATAATCGACGGGCCATTTCAGCGGGCAGGACATGCGAGAAAACGAAGTTTCAGCGAAACTTAAGGACTGCCTTACGGGGCGTTGGCCGCAGCAACCGCACGTAAAAACCGGAAAATCAAAGGTGACAGGCGCTTGAATCAGATGCAAAGCGTAAGGGCAAACACCCTGTTCTCCAGTCTGCCGGACTTCCGCAAGCCCGGCACCTGGTGGCGCGTCCTGCTGGCCGTCAATCTTGGTGCGCTGTTCGGCACGCTCGCGGGCAATCGCGAATGGCGCAGCTTCCCGGTCGAATTCTTCGATGCGGCGGTGTTGATCGAGCCGGTGACTTTGATCAGCCTCGTTCTGCTGAGCCACGCCAGCGGCATTCTGGCGCGGCTGTCGAAGTGGTGGGGCACCATTCTGGTGATTCTGCTGGTTCTGCTGGTGACGGCCGCCGTGCGCGGGCTCTTCGCGGCGATGCAGTTGACCGGACCCGACGCTGCTGGATTCAGCCGGGCTTCAGTGTGGGTGGTGATTGGCGTGGTCTTGCTGCTGGGATGGTTCGAGCTGAATGACCGCGCGCGGTCGCCCGCCCTGGCCGAGGCGAGGCTGTTGGCGCTGACGGCGCGGATCCGGCCGCATTTTCTTTTCAATGCGCTGAACGCCGTTCTCGGCGTGATGCGTTCCGATCCGCGCCGGGCCGAGACGGCGCTGGAGGAACTGTCCGACCTGTTCCGCGTGCTGATGCGTGAAAACGCCGATCTGGTTCCGCTGTCGGAGGAAATCCAGGTCGCGCGCCAGTACATCAACCTGGAACGCCTGCGTCTGGGCGAGCGCGTGCGCGTGGTGTGGGACATGACCGCCTGCCCGCCGGATCCGCTGGTGCCGCCGTTGATGCTGCAGCCGCTGCTGGAGAACGCCGTCTATCACGGCATCGAGCCGGCGACGCAGCCCGGGGAAATCACCATTCGCTTCGAGTGCAGGGATTCCCGGCTGCGGGTGGAACTTTCCAACCCGATCGCCGCCGCCGACACTCAAACCCATGGCAACCAGATGGCGCTTGACAATATCCGCGAACGGCTGATGCTGTTCTTCGATATCGAGGCAACCCTGACGACGCAGATCGATGGCGGGCGCTTTTTTGTTTCCATCGAGTTTCCCTATCGTCCGGTGGCGCAACGGTGAGCGCTGTCCTGCGCTTGCTGCTGGTCGATGACGAAGCACCGGCGCGTGCGCGCCTGCGCGACCTGCTGGGCGACATCGCGGCCGAGGTGCCGAGCATCGTCGTGGCCGAAGCGGCCGACGGCCATGCCGCGCTGGAGCAGGCACAGGCCGGCGACTTCGATGTGGCGCTGATCGACATCCGCATGCCGGGCATGGACGGGGTGGAACTCGCCCGCCACCTGGCGCGGCTGCCTGCCGCGCCGGCCGTGATATTTGTCACGGCCTTCGACCAGTATGCCGTCCAGGCTTTTGAACTCGCGGCGCTGGACTATCTGGTCAAGCCGGTGCGCGCCAATCGCCTGGCCGATGCGCTGAAAAAGGCCCGGCGTCACGCCGATGACCCGGCAAGGTTCGAAAAGTCGGCGCTGGCGACACGGCAAAACCTGTCCTGCCTCGAACGCGGCCGCATCCTGCTGGTGCCCGTGGCCGACATCCTGTATCTCAAGGCGGAGCAAAAATACGTCACGGCGCGCACCGCCGAACGCGAATTCCTGCTGGAAGAGTCCCTGCTGCATCTCGAGACCGAATTCAGCCGGCGCTTCCTGCGCATTCATCGCAATTGCCTCGTGGCACGAGCCGCGCTGAGCGGAGTCGAGCGCGCGGCCGACGCGGGCGACACGGAAGCGCACTGGCAGGTGATCCTGGACGGAACGGAAGAGCGCATGCCGGTCAGTCGCCGACAGTGGCCGCAGGTCAAGGCGCTGCTCAAGCTTTAGGGCAGCAAGGCAAGCGCGCAGCCCGGCACGGGAGTTCGATCTGCATAGTATTATCGGCGCGACCCGATAATTCCCGCCACCCTCGCCACCGTAAAGTGCCGTTCGACGAGCAAAAGGCACCGTTTGTCGGGCACGCTTGGACGCGCGGAAGTTCTTCTGCTTCAATACTTGGAAAGGTGGGGAAAATGAAAACAAACTCCGGATTTACGTTGATCGAAATAATGATCGTGGTGGTGATCATCGGGATTATCGCCGCTATCGCCATGCCCAACTACACGGACTACATGATTCGGGGCAAGATCCCGGATGCGCCAAGCGGCCTGTCCAACAAGTCGATAGCCATGGAGCAATTTTTCCAGGACAACCGCACCTATGCGGGCGGGCCGGGTTGCACGGCCGATACGACCACGAGCAGTTTCTTCGATTTCGATTGCACGGCGGTGGCCACGGTCAACTCGTTCACGCTGCGCGCGACGGGCAAGAGCTCCATGGCGGGATTCACCTACACGGTAAACCAGGCCGGCGCGAAAACCACCGTCATTGCCGCCCCCGCTCCGGCCAATTGGCGAACCGCTGCAATCCAGGCCTGTTGGCTCACGAAGCCGGGCGGGACATGCTGACATGATCGTGTGGACGCCTTCCCAGCGGGGTTACAGCCTGGTCGAACTGGTCGTCGTGATCGTCATCGTTGGCGTACTGATGGCATTGGCCGCCCCGAGTTATCGTGCCTGGACCCAAAACGCCAAGATTCGCGCCACCACCGAAGCCATCCTCAACGGCATCCAGTTGGCGAAGGCCGAGGCCGTGAGGCGCAATACCACGATACGCTTTCAGCTCACCAGCACGCTCGACAACACCTGCGTGCTCGGCACCGCCGGCAGCACTGCCAGTTTCGGCACCTGGGTTATCAGCCGTGACGACCCGACCAATCCGAACTCGGTCTGCGACACGCCGCCCCTGGCCGAAGACGCCGATCTCGGCAATGCCGTCGCGCCCGCGATCATCCGGGTAAGGCCCGCAACGGAAGGCTCCGGTAATGTAGTCGTCGCCGCCGGAACCGCGCCCGGGGTCGGGCAGCCCTTCATCAGCTTCAACGGCCTGGGGCGGATTCCCACCGGAGTGCTGGCCAGCAACCTGATCATTTGCGCCGGCATTGACGAAACCGCCGCCTCGACGGCGGTGGCGATCGTTGTCTCGGGCGTGAACAAATGCGCCACCTCGCCGACGGAGCGGCGCATGCAGGTAAGCGTTACCCCCGCCGGGGAGATTCGCATGTGCGACCCCGCATTTGCCTCTACCGGCGCCCTCGCCACCGACCCGCAGAGATGTTTCTAGGAGGACACATGCGCAGACAACAATCAGGCGTCATGCTGCTGGAATCCCTGATCGCCATCTTGATTTTTTCCATCGGCATCCTGGGCATCGTCGGCATGCAGGCCTCGACCATCAAGGCATCCCGGGATGCCAAGTTTCGCGCCGATGCCGGTTTGCTGGCCAATGAGCTCATCGGGCAAATGTGGGTCGGCAATCGCGACGGCGCCGCCTTGCAGGGCAACTTTGAGACCGGTGGCCCCATCTATGCCCCATGGGCAACCCGGGTCGCCGCCACCTTGCCCGGCGCCGGCGCCATCGAAAACCCGCCACTGGTCACCGTCACGCCCGGCGTCGTCGGCCCGCCGCAGACCAGCAGCACCGTTACCGTTGTCGTGCGCTGGCAGGCGCCGAACGAGCTCCCCTCCCCGCTCAATCCCGCAGGCACCGTGCGCAGCTATTCCGTTGTTGTGCAAATAATCTAGAGGTTGCCGTGACTCCAACTGCTCGCAACTTGTCGACGACGATGCCCCGCAAGCCGCGGATGCCGGAAAGCCCTTGCGCGGATCCTGAGGTTGCAAACCGTGTTGCAAACCGCGTTGCGCACCGGTGCCCGTCGCCGGCCGCCGGCTTCAGCCTGGTTGAGATCATGGTGGCGATGGTCATCGGCCTGCTCGGCATTCTGGTCATGACGCAGGTATTCTCGCTATTCGAGGGGCAAAGACGCACCACCAGCGGCGGCGATGACGCGATCACCGGCGGCGCCATCGCGCTCAACGGCCTGCAACGCGAAATCCAGCAAAGCGGCTGGGGCATCAGCGCCCTGCAAGTGATCGGCTGCACGGTTACCGGCCAGTGGGGCACCAACGGCACGGGACAGGCTATCGCGCTTCCCCTGGTGCCGGTAACGATCAATTCCGCGCTCATTCCGGCCGGGGACCCGAATACAGACACCCTGCTGATCGTCTCCGGCAACAGCAACGGCACGGTCGAAGGCGACATCATCAAGTCCAGTTCGGGTACGCCTCCCGGGTATGTCGTGACTTCGCCGACCGTATTCGGTGTGCGCGGCGGTCTGGGCGACAGGGTGGTGGCCATCACCCAGCAACCGCAGCCGGTTCCTTGCAGCGAGCCCTTGGGCCTTGTGGGTACGGATAGCACGTCCACCAACGTAATCACGACGAACACGACCGCCGTGGCCTCGACCGTGCAGGGCCCCCGGCTGTTCAACCTGGGACCGCAGCCCAGGATACAGGCCTATGCCGTTCGCAACGGAAAGCTTACCGTGTGCGACTACACCACCAACGACTGCGGCGCCGCATGTACGGCCGCCGACAGCCCGGCCGGTACCGTGGCGGGCGGCTCATGCAACGCCTCCTGGTTGCAGATCGCCAGCGATATCGTGAGTTTGCGTGCGCAGTACGGGCGCGACACCACGGACGGCAACCTGCTCGATCCGACCATAAGCATGGACGGCGCCGTCGATGTCTGGGACAGGACCGTAGCGACTTCCCTGACGCCGATCAGTACCATTCCCGCGGCAAATACCAACGCATGCGGCCTGGCCCGGATTTCCGCGATCCGCCTGGCCCTGGTGGCGCGCAGCACCCAGCCGGAAAAAGCGCCCGGCGGCGTCAGTGTCACGGCGGCGGCGCCACTACCAACACTAGCCTGGGCACTGGACTGGGCCGGCAGCGATCCCGCTGCCGTGGCCGTCAACGCCGCCAACGCGGCGGCGGTGAGAATCAACCTTACCCTCACCCGCCCCGATACCACCACCTGGCCGACCTGGGCGGACTTTCGCTACAAGGTCTTCGGCACAACCGTGCCCATCCGCAACATAACCTCGCTCGGAGTCGTAGACGGATGCTAAGTCAACCCAGCCCATCCAGGCCCCTGCCTGTGCGCAAGATCGATCTGCCCGCCGCGCAGCGCGGCGTCGTGCTGATGGTTTCGCTGATCATACTGGTCGCATTGACACTGGGCGGTCTCGCCCTGGTCCGCTCGGTGGGCACCACCAACATCATCGCCGGCAATCTGGCGTTCCAGCAATCGGCGACCCATGCCAGCCAGGGCGGCATCGAAGACGGGATCAACAACTTCCTCGAAGTAAACGACTTGTCGTTTTTCCAGGTCGACAGCTTCACCCAGGGCTATGCCGCGTCGGCACCGGCAGCCACCGAACCGGCCACCGCGGCGGCCTGGGATACCTTCTGGCGGACGATTATCGACCCGCCGGGGCAGGTCGCCGCAACGGTCGCGGTAAAAACCTGCAGCCCGGCGTGTGCCAACTGCGGCCGGGTTTGCCGGCTGCCCACCGATGCCGCCGGCAATACCGTGTCCTACACCATCCAGCGCCTGTGCCAGACCCCGGGCGATCCATCGCAAGTACCCACCGGTTGTGCCAGCGGTGCGCAGAGAAGCACCCTGACCGGCGCCAGCCTTGCCGCCGGAGCCGTCACGCTGCCCATGATTACCCAGTACTACTACCGCATCACGACCCGCACCGTCGGGCCGCGCAATACCGTGAGCTACGTCCAGACCATTGTCGCCAGATAATTCCGATACGCATAGTTGTTGCCAATCGATGCAGGAGCCAGCCATGAACACCAAATCCCCGCTTAGCGAATTCGCCCGCAGGATCGGCGCCGCACTCATCCTCGGGGCAATGGCCGCCAACAGCCATGGCGGGCCGACCGACCTCGCCACCGAGCCCTTCACCTCGGGGGGCAGCCTGCGGGCCCTGCCCAACGTCATGTTCGTGCTCGATGACTCGGGCAGCATGAGAGCCAATTACCTGCCGGACTGGGCCGGCCCCGTTCTGGCATCGGACAATGTCACGGTGCTGACGCCCTTCCATCGCTTCTACAACAGCGCCTTCAACGGCGTGGCCTACAACCCGGCAACCTACTACCGCCCGCCCGTGATGTACACCAACACCGGAGCGCTCGACACCACCACCTATCCGGGCATGGACGGGCAAAGCGTCGCCCGCGGCGGCGACGGCACGGCTACCGCGGGCTCGCCGAACTGGCGCGCGGTGAAAGGCGATGGCTACGGCATCCAGAACGTTGCGCCGGCGCCGGCAACCGCGAACCTCGAAGGCAATGCCTTTTCCTACACCACCGTGCCGGGCGAGTATTGCACCGACGAAAAGCTCAGGACCTGTGTCGTCTCCGCCGCACCGACGGGTATTTACACCGTTCCGGCGAAACTGCGCTGGTGCGACACCTCGGCCAACGCCCAAGTGTCGACGACCGAGGCGGGCACCCGCTGCCAGGCCGCCAACATCGACAACTCCGCCACCAACATTGCCAACGGCGTCACCCCCTACACCTTCGCGCGCATGCCCGCTCCGCGCAGAGCGACCTTCACCGTCACAGGCGCGGCCTCGGTGACCGGCATCACCGTGGATGCGCTGCAGATCCTCTCTGCCGCGACCGTTGGTGGTGGTGCCAACACCGCCACCACCGTAGCCACCGACATCGCCCTGAAAATCAACGCCTGTACCTATGGCCGTACCGGCGCCTGCGGGGTGGAGGGCTACAGCGCGACCAGCTCCGGGGCCGTGGTCACCCTCACCGCCCCCGGCACCACCAGCGCCTCGCCGGTGATCACCGGCGGCAGCACCGGGTCCATCTTCGCGTTCGCGGCGCCGACCAGCCCGGTGACCTCGACCATCACGGTCACCGGCACCGGCGCGATTACCGGCATCACCGTGAGTGGAGTCCAAATCCTCTCCGCCGCCACCAGTACGGGCGTCGCTATTGCGCCGGTGGTCACCGGCAGCGCCACTATTTCACCCGCCCCCACCACGTTCGCCGGGACACCGAATATTTCGACTTTGACGGTCACGGCCGGCGGAGTGGTCAGCAGCGTTATGGTCAATGGCAAACAGATACTCTCCGCCGCGACCGTCAGTCACGGCACCCCCCGTACCGTGGCCCTCAGGATCAGAGACCAGATCAACGCCTGCACTGCCGCAATTACCGGCAGTTGCACCGTGGGCGGCTATAGCGCCACCGTCCCCGGCTCCCCGTCCGCAACAATCACCATCATTGCCCCCAGGCCGGTCGTTACCGGCGCGACCACCACCACCACCACCTTCTCCTTCGGGTCGCCCGATGTGGCGACCATCACGGTCACCGGCTACGCTTCGTCGGTTACCAACGTCACTGTCGGCGGCTTGCGAATCACCTCCGCCGGCACCGGCACCGCCGGCATTACCTCCAACACGCTGATGGCCACGGCGATCACCAACCGGATCAACGCCTGCACCGCCGGACTGAGCGGCTCTTGCACCGTGGCCGGCTACAGCGCGACCAGCTCCGGGGCCGTGGTAAGCATAAACGCCCCCAGCAACACCACCGCCGTCGCCACGCAGATCGCCGCGAACATCAACGCCTGCACCGCCGGGATCGTCGGCGCCTGCGGCGTGGCCGGCTACAAGGCGTCGAGCAACGGCGCCGTGGTGACGCTCATCGCGCCGAGCGCGACCGTCGTCACGCCGGCGATCAGCGGCGGCAGCGCAACGGCGACCCCATTCGGCTTCGGCTCCGTGCCCGGTTCCAGCCTGTTCACCGTGATTACGCCCTCGGTCACCAGCTACCCCTTCCCCGGTACCGCGACCAAGGCCGTCGGCCGCACCGATTGCGCCGGCACCACCTGCACCTATGCCGAAGAAATGACCAACTACGCCAACTGGTACGCGTATTACCGCACCCGCATGCAGATGATGAAGACCGCGTCGAGCATCGCGTTCTCCAGCGTGGATGACCAGTTCCGCGTCGGCTACTACAGCATCAACAATGGCTCGGGCAGCGAGTTCCTGAACCCCTCCGCCTTCGACGGTGCGCAGAAAAACGCCTGGTACACCAAGTTCCTCAACGCGACGCCGTTCGGCGCGACACCGTTGCGCACGGCGCTGGCAAACACCGGACGGTTGTACGCGGGCCAACTGGCGACCCTGAACGGTGTGCTCGCGAACGATCCGATGCAGTACTCCTGCCAGCAGAATTTCACCATCCTGTCGACCGACGGCTACTGGAACGACTCGACGACGCCCACGCAGATCGACGGCACCACCGAGATCGGCAACCAGGACCACAACGACCCGCGACCCTATTACGACGGCGGCACGCAAACCCTGACGACGTCCACCACGTGGGGCAATGACGAACAGTTCGCGGCGAATACGGCGCTGTTCGAGGAAAGGACGCGCCAGCAGCAAGTCGCTACCCGCCGGCTCACGCAGTCGGCCATTACCACCACCACCTATCCCTTCCAGTTGCAGACCACGCAACTGCGGACCCGCAGCACGCCACTCAACCAGAATACCTTCAGGCTGGAAAGCCGGACCTATCCCCTGGTAGACACATCGCGGCAGTTGCAGAAGAACACCTTCCTTCTGCAGTCGACCACCCGGCCGCTGGAGAGTTACACCTTCCAGCTCACCAAGGTGACGACGCCGCTGGACAGGAACACCTACAACGTCACCCGAAACACCCGCCTGGTCGACAGGAACGTCTTCAACGTCACCCGAAACACCCGCCTGGTCGACAGGAACGTCTTCAACGTCACCCGAAACACCCGCCTGGTCGACAGGAACGTCTTCAACGTCACCCGGACGATATCGCCGTTGCAGAAAAGTACCTTCACCCTGCAAAGGACCACCCAGCAGTTGCAGGTAAAGGACAATGTCTCCACCGACGGCGGCGATACCTGGAACGACACCGCCTGGACCGATACCAGCTCCTGTACGGTGACGCCGGGGAACGTGTCGACCTTCGTCAGAAACCGGCGCTGCCAATACGCCGCCCCCGTTGTTACCACCGGCTTGAGTTCCTGTACCGCGGTAGCCGCCTCGCCCGGACCGACGGATTACACGGTCGGGCTGGCTTCCGCATGCGTCTATGAAGCGGCGGTTGTCACGGCGGTGGGTACCTGCACCACCGGTTCGGCTTCGGGCTCGTCCCCGTACGCGTCCTACACGACCTGCGCCTACGGCACGGCGGCGGCGCCCGTCTCAAACCTGACGTCCTGCGCGGCAAACAATCAATCCGGTCCTTCCTACACCGGCGACAGGGTCGTCTGTGCCTACGACGCCACACCGACGAACACGTCAAATCTCGCGACCTGCACCTGGGTGGTTCCGTCGCCGGCCGCTTCGTCGCCGAAAACCGAGTGCAGCTACGAAGCCGTGGTCCCCACCACCAACCAGACCACATGTACGGCCGCCGCCGCCGCCACTGCGACAACCAATGGCTCCGTGTGGAACACGACGACGGCGTGTGCCTACGACGCCACCCCGACAAATACGTCAAATCTCGCGACCTGCACCTGGGTGGTTCCGGCAACGAGCGCTGCGTCGCCAAAAACCGAGTGCAGCTACGAAGCAGTGGTCCCCACCACCAACCAGACCACATGTACGGCCGCTGCCGCCGCCTCTGCCACAACCAACGGTTCGGTGTGGAACACGACGACGGCATGTGCCTACGACGCCACGCCGACGAACACCTCAGATCTCGCGGCCTGCACCTGGGTGGTTCCGGCAACGAGCGCTGCGTCGCCAAAAACCGAGTGCAGCTACGAAGCAGTGGTCCCCACCACCAACCAGACCACATGTACGGCCGAAGCCGCCGCCAC
>JBIKKY010000015.1:0-55213 GCA_044360105.1 Sulfuritalea sp. | reverse complement strand
GGCGCTGCTGGCGCGGCTGGAGGGCACCAATGGGCTGGTTTGCCGCCTGATGTACGGCACGGGCCTGCGCATCATGGAATGCCTTCGCCTGCGGGTGAAGGATGTCGATTTCGCCGCGCGGCGAGATCACGGTGCGCGAAGGCAAGGGTGGCAAGGACCGCGTGACCATGCTGCCCGATGCGCTGAGCGAGCTGTTGCGCGCCCATCTCGCGGTGGTGAAGGCGCAGCACGCGGCCGACCTGGCGCAGGGCCTGGGTTCGGTGTGGCTGCCGGATGCGCTGGCGAAGAAGTATCCGAACGCGGCGACGGCCTGGGGCTGGCAATACGTGTTCCCGGCGCGCGGCATTTCGCTCGATCCGCGCAGCGGCGAACGGCGCCGGCATCACGTAGACGAAAAGTTGCTTCAGCGTGGAATCCGCCGCGCGGCGGGCGAGGCGGGCATCGTCAAGCCGGTGTCGCCGCACGTGCTGCGCCATTCCTTCGCCACGCATCTCTTGCAGTCGGGCTACGACATTCGCACGGGACAGGAACTGCTTGGCCATTCCGACGTGGCGACGACGATGATCTACACCCACGTCCTGAACAAGGGCGGGCGCGGCGTGGTCAGCCCGCTGGACGCGCTGGGTTGATTCCAGCGAAGAATACCCCGGGCCCTGCTGGTACCTGGCGTACATTTACGGCAACCGGGCGGTATGATTGCTCACGTTTTCAGAAAGGAAATCCCATGACCCGTTTCGACCGCATTAGCGTCAATCCCGCCGTTCTGAACGGGCAGCCGACCATTCGAGGCATGCGCGTGACTGTCAGGCGTGTCGTTGAGGCCGTCGCGCTTTATCCTGCGCGCGAAGACCTTTTCAAGGAATATCCGGAGCTGGAAGAAGAGGACGTGCGTCAGTCCCTGGATTTCGCGGCCTGCAATCTGGATGACGAAGTGATCAGCCTGGAAGCCGCGTGACGCGATTTTTGCTGGATCAGGGATTGCCTCGGTCCGCGGCGGCGATCCTGCGTGCGGCCGGATGGGATGTGCTTTACGTCGGCGAGTGCGGCTTGGCGACTGCCGCAGATTCCCACATCCTCGATGTGGCACGTTCCGATGGGCGCCATATTGTTACGCTTGACGCGGATTTCCATTCACTATTGGCAGTTGCCGGGGAGGCGGCTCCATCGGTAGTTCGTCTGCGGATGGAGGGCCTTAAGGGTGACGATTTGGCAGCGCTCATTCAGCGTTTGTGGCCAAAAATTTCGGTCGCCATGTCAGGCGGCGCAATGGTGACGGTGACGCGCGGGGCTGTTCGGATCAAGCGTTTGCCGGTTGAACGCTGAACGGGAGCGGGTGTGCTGATTGCCACCGTTCCGAAATCATCGCTGTCATGAGCGACCTGTTCGCCGGGCAGAATCCCCACGCCCCGCTGGCGGAGCAGATGCGGCCACGCACGCTGGACGAGGTGATCGGCCAGCGCCACCTGCTGGGCGAGGGCAAGCCGCTGCGCCTGGCGTTTTCCTCCGGCACGCCGCATTCGATGATCCTTTGGGGCCCGCCCGGTGTGGGCAAGACCACGCTGGCGCGCCTGATGGCGGACAGTTTCGATGCCGAATTCGTCGGGCTGTCGGCGGTGTTTTCCGGGGTCAAGGACATCCGCGAGGCGATGCAGCAGGCCGAGGTCATGGCGCAGCAGGGGCGGCGCACGATACTGTTCGTCGACGAGGTGCATCGCTTCAACAAGGCGCAGCAGGATGCCTTCCTGCCCTATGTCGAAAAGGGCACGGTGACCTTCATCGGCGCCACCACCGAGAACCCGTCCTTCGAAGTCAATTCCGCGCTACTGTCGCGCGCCGCGGTTTATGTGCTGAAGAGCCTGGACGAAGCCGAACTGGGCGAGTTGTTCGACCGGGCGCGGGCCGGGGCGCTGGACGATCTGGAATTCGACGTCGAGGCGCGCGGGCGCCTGATCGGCTACGCCGACGGCGATGCGCGACGCCTGCTCAACGTGCTGGAACAATTGCGCACCGCCGCCGCGACCGCGGGTTTTGCAAATGAGCGCCGTGTCGTCAGCGCCGACTTTTTGCAGCAGACGCTGGCCGCCGACCTGCGGCGTTTCGACAAGGGCGGCGACGCCTTCTACGACCAGATCTCGGCGCTGCACAAATCCGTGCGCGGCTCCGATCCCGACGCCGCGCTGTACTGGCTGGTGCGCATGCTCGACGGCGGCGCCGATCCGCTTTACATGGGGCGCCGCATCGTGCGCATGGCGATCGAGGATGTCGGCCTGGCCGACCCGCGGGCCTGGGAAATCGCGCTCAACGCCTGCGCCACCTATGAGCGCCTGGGCAGCCCGGAAGGCGAGCTGGCGCTGGCCAACGCCGTGCTCTACATGGCCGTCGCGCCCAAGTCGAACGCCGCCTACGTCGCCTATAATGCCGCCCGCGCCTTCGTGGCGAAAGACAAGAGCCGTGGCGTGCCCGAACACCTGCGCAATGCGCCCACGAAACTGATGAAGGACCTCGGCTACGGCGCTGATTATCGCTACGCCCACGACGAAGCCGAGGGCTATGCCGCCGGGGAAACCTATTTGCCCGAGGGCATGCCCGCCGTGCATTGGTACAAGCCGGTGGCGCGCGGACTGGAACAGAAGATCGCCGAGAAACTTGCCCACCTGCGCGAACTCGATGCGCAGGCGAAGAAGAAACGATAAGGAAACGTCATGCTGGACATCCAGAGCTTGCGCACCAATCTCGCTGCGGTCGCCGAACGCCTCGCCACGCGCGGCGTGACGCTCGACACCGCCGCCTTCGAGGCGCTGGAGGCCGAACGCAAACGCCTGCAGGTGCATACCCAGGACCTGCAGGCGAAGCGCAACGCGCTTTCCAAGCAGATCGGCATGTTGAAGGGCAAGGGCGAGGATGCCTCCGCCGTGATGGCCGAAGTCGCCGGGCTGGGCGACGCGCTCGCGGCAGGCGAAGCGGCGCTCGCCGAACTGATGCCGCGCTTCGATACCTTCCTCGAACTGATTCCCAACCTGCCGCACGAGAGCGTGCCGGTCGGCAAGGATGAAACCGGCAACGTCGAAGTGCTGCGCTGGGGCACGCCGCGCGCCATCGCCGCACCGCGCGACCACGTCGATCTCGGCACGGCGCTGGGCGGGCTGGATTTCGAGGCCGGGGTGAAGATTTCCGGCAGCCGCTTCACGGTGATGAAGGGCGCGATCGCACGCCTGCACCGCGCGCTGACGCAGTTCATGCTCGACCTGCATACCGGCGAGCACGGCTACACCGAGGTCTATACACCCTACCTGGTCAATCCCGAAAGCATGTTCGGCACCGGCCAGTTGCCCAAGTTCGAGGAAGACCTGTTCATGGTGCCGCGCAGCGACGGCAGCAAGCTCTACCTGATTCCCACCGCCGAAGTCCCGGTGACCAACCTCGTGCGCGGCGAGATCCTCGCCGGCGATGCGCTGCCGCTCAAGTTCGTCGCCCACACGCCCTGCTTCCGCTCGGAAGCCGGCAGCTACGGCAAGGACACGCGCGGCATGATCCGCCAGCACCAGTTCGACAAGGTGGAACTGGTACAGATGGTGCGCCCCGACCAATCGTGGGACGCGCTCGAACAACTCACCGGCCACGCCGAAGCCGTGCTGCAAAAGCTGGAGCTGCCCTACCGCAAGGTGGCGCTATGCACCGGCGACATGGGCTTTTCCGCGGCCAAGACCTACGACCTCGAAGTCTGGCTGCCGGCGCAGAATACCTACCGCGAGATTTCGTCCTGCTCGAATTTCGAGGCCTTTCAGGCGCGGCGCATGCAGGCGCGCTTCAGGAACGAAAAGAACAAGCCGGAACTGCTGCATACCTTGAACGGCTCAGGCCTCGCGGTCGGCCGCACGCTGGTGGCGGTGCTGGAGAATTACCAGAACGCGGACGGCAGCATCACGGTCCCAGCGGTGCTTCGGCCGTGGATGGCTGGGATGGAGAAAATTCAGGCAGCCTGAGCATCAACTGCATTGCATAGGGCGATGCGTGGGCCGGCTCGACGCGGCTGAGGATGTCGTTGTAATTGCGGATGTTCTCGACCATGATCACCGCCTCGCCGCCGCGCGCGGGACCGCTCTTCAGCCGGGCATAGATCTCCGGTCGCGCCAGTTGCGGCAGCACCTGCTTCATGTCGTACCAGACATTCGGGTCGCGCTTCATTTTCTGCGCGATGGCCCGTGCGCCGCGAAAATGCCCCATGCCCAGGTTGTAGGCCGACAGGGCCAGCCAGAGCCGGTCCGGATGTTGTGCGCCGGGTATCTGCTCCGCCAGTTCGGCCAGGTAGCGGGCGCCGGCGCGGATGCTCTCCTGCGCATCGAGGCGGTTCTTGACGCGCAGGTAATCGGCCGTGTCCTCGGTCAGCATCATCATGCCGCGCACGCCGGTGGGTGAGGTGGCCAGCGGATCCCAATGCGATTCCTGGTAGGCCAGCGCGGCGAGCAGCCGCCAGTCGATGCCGGTCAGATCCTGGGCGGACTGGAAGTGGTGGCGCCAGTTGGGGAGTTTGGTGCGGGTATCGTCGAGAAACCTGGCGATGCCGGCCGCATTGATGCGCTTGATGTGGCCGAAGTAGCGGTCGTGGATGCGCGCCAGCGTGCCGTCGGCGCGGACGCCGGCAATGAAGGCGTCGGCCTTGTCGCGCAGGGCGATGGCGTTCTTGCCGCCGAAGGCCCAGCCGAACTCCAGGCGGCCCGGCAATTCCAGGAGGGGGCTCAGCTCCGGATGGAAGTTGACCCCCAGGTCGAGGTGGATGTCATGCACCGCGACCAGTTCCGCCCTGCGCTCGGCAACGCGGGCCAGCAGGTCCATTTCAGTGACGTCGGGGACTTCGATGACCTGCGGGCGCGATGCCGCGTCGAGCCCGCGCAGCGTATCCGCCAGCGCCGAGCCGGCCACCACCTCGACCGTGCGCCCGGCGAGGTCGGCCAGCTTTTTCGGCCCGAGCACGTCGTCGTGGCCGACGATCCATTGCCCTACCGTTCGGATCGGCGCCGAGTACTGCAGTGATGCATTGCCCAGCGGCATCGAGGCGGCGAGATGCACGCGTCCGGACAGTGCCAGCTCGTTCAATTCGTAGGGGTCCGCAGCTTTGATGAACTCCGCCTTGAGGCCGAGGCTTGCGGCGAAAGCCGTGACCAGGTCATGCTCGAAGCCGCTGGCCGTGGCACCCTCGCCTTCCTGGAAGAAGGCCGGCGTTTCGCGGATCGCGACGACCAGTTTGCCTTCCGTTTCTGGCGGCTCGATGCGCGTGCACGCAGCCTGGCCGAGCAGGGCAAGACAGCAGATCAGGCGAAGCAGTTTCGACAACGCTTTCCCTCCCTGTGACGACCGTCGCTTCGCAGGTATAATCCGCGCCTCGCGGAGAGGTGGCAGAGTGGTCGAATGTACCTGACTCGAAATCAGGCGATGTCGCAAGGCATCCGTGGGTTCGAATCCCACCCTCTCCGCCATCCGATTCTACCCGCAGCAGATTACCCCTGGCTTCGCGGCATTTCCCTTCCGGCATGAGCGTCCTCCACAACCCGCTCGGGTACATCGCCCTCGGCCTGAACTGCACATTCGCGGTGCTGGACGAGTGGTCGCTGCGGGAATTCTGCTGGAGTACCTGGCTCGCGAGTCTGGCCTACTCCTGGGCCTGTGCCGCCAGCGCATCGATTCGCATCGTTCTCGGCGCCCGGAGGGAAAAAGCGGCCCTCGAAGACCATCTGAGCTTCCTGAGGGAAATGCCTTTCGCCGCCTTTCTCCCCGCGATCATGCTGGTCGCGCTGATCGCCGGCGGGCTGGCCTTCTACCTGTATTCCTGGCTGTTCGCGTTCTACGGGATCTTTCTTTCCTTCTTCGCCGAGATGGAACCCGTCGCGCTGTTCGGCCGCAACGGCTTCATCAACTCCGATTTCTTCACGCCCGTCGCCTACCTGCTGGGGAACTTCTGGCCGATGATCGTCGGCACACTCCTCGCCAACGCGGGCGATTTCGTGCAAGGCAATCCGTGGCGGCGCTTCGTTCCCGCGCACGAGATCCTGCGCATACACCTCATGGTGGTCGGCATGCCCTTCCTGGCGCTGATCGCCTGGGCGCTTTTCCGCGACGACTATCAGCAGCCGACCATCGTGGTGCTGCTGGCCATGTTCTATCTGATGCCGAAGGGCAGGGCGCGCGGCGGCACACCCTGAGAATGTCTAACGGAGAACTGGGCGGCGGCGATTGCCGGCGGGGTTCAGCCGCCCTTGCGGCGTGACAGGGGATGCCGCGGCACGTCCGGATGGCGGCGTGCGGGCGCGGCTTTGCCGGGCTTGGCCGGAGCGGCAGGCGTTGGTCGCCGTACCGCCGGCGCCGACTTTTTGGGGCGCTTGTCCGCATGGGCCGTTTGGCGCTGCGGCAATGACGCCGTTCCCGTCCCTGCCGGCTGCCAGGCCGGGATCAGGTGGCGCTTGCCGGGTCCGATCAGGTCGGCGCGGCCCATGGCTTTCAGTGCTTCCCGTAGCACGGGCCAGTTCTCCGCGTCGTGATAGCGCAGGAAAGCCTTGTGCAGTTTGCGCTGGCGGCCGCCGCGCACCACGGCGACGTTTTCCGATTCCTGCGTGACTTTGCGCAGCGGGTTCTTTTCCGTGTGCCACATCGCGGTGGCCAGCGCCAGCGGTGTCGGCAGGAAGTTCTGCACCTGGTCGAGGCGGAAGCCGCTTTTCTTCAGCCACAGCGCCAGTTGCAGCATGTCCTCGTCGGTGGTGCCGGGGTGGGCGGCGATGAAGTAGGGGATCAGGTACTGTTCCTTGCCGGCCTCCTTCGAGAACTTGTCGAACATCTGCTTGAAGCGTTCGTAGGCGCCCATGCCCGGCTTCATCATTTTCGACAGCGGGCCTTCCTCGCTGTGTTCCGGCGCGATCTTCAGGTAGCCGCCAACGTGGTGCGTCACCAGTTCCTTGACGTACTCCGGCGAACGCACGGCGAGGTCGTAGCGCAGGCCCGAGCCGATCAGGATCTTCTTTATGCCGGGTAGCGCCCGCGCCTTGCGATACAGCGAGATCAGCGGCGCGTGGTCGGTGTTCAGGTTTTCGCAGATGCCGGGATACACGCAGGACAGGCGCCGGCAGGCGGACTCGATTTTCGGGTCCTTGCAGGCCATGCGGTACATGTTGGCGGTGGGCCCGCCGATGTCGGAGATGACGCCGGTGAAGCCCGGGGTCTTGTCGCGGATCTCTTCGACTTCGCGCAGGATCGAGGCTTCCGAGCGGCTCTGGATGATGCGCCCTTCGTGTTCCGTGATCGAGCAGAAGGTGCAGCCGCCGAAACAGCCGCGCATGATGTTGATCGAGAAGCGGATCATCTCCCACGCCGGGATTTTGGCGTCGCCGTAGGCCGGATGTGGCGCGCGGGCATAGGGCAGGCCGAAGACGTGGTCCATCTCTTCGGTGCTCAGCGGCAGTGGCGGCGGGTTGAGCCAGACATCGCGTACACCCGCGCCCTCGCCATGCGCCTGGATCAGCGCGCGGGCGTTGCCGGGGTTGGATTCGAGGTGAAAGGTACGCGAGGCGTGGGCGTAGAGCACCGGGTCGTCGCGCACTTGCTCGTAGGATGGTAGGCGGATGGCGGTGTGCGCGCGGGCTGCCTTGTGTTGCGCCAGGCGCTCGGCGCGACTGACGACGTTGATTATCGCCGTACCGCCAGCGCCGACTTTCTGGCTTTGCTTGTCGGCTTCCATCGCATAGGGATCGGGATGGGCATGCACCGCGCCGGGCGTATCGACCGTGGTCGACTCGGCAGTAGTCCATTCCGGTCCCGGCAGCCAGCCGTGCGGCACCATGAAGGCCGTGCCGCGCAGGTCGCGGATGTCGCCGATCTTTTCGCCTTTGGCCAGGCGGTGGGCGACTTCCACCAGCGCGCGCTCGGCATTGCCGAACAGCAGCAGGTCGGCCTTGGAATGCGGCAGGATCGAGCGCCGCACCTTGTCCGACCAGTAGTCGTAGTGCGCGATGCGGCGCAAGGAGGCCTCGATGCTGCCGATCACCAGCGGCACCTCGGGAAAGGCTTCGCGGGCGCGCTGCGAATACACGATCACGGCGCGGTCGGGGCGGCGGTCGGCGGCGGCGTTCGGCGTGTAGGCGTCGTCCGAGCGGATCTTGCGGTCCGAGGTGTAGCGGTTGACCATCGAATCCATGTTGCCGGCGGTGATGCCGAAGAACAGCTTCGGTTTGCCCAGTCGCTTGAAGTCGTCCGCCGAGTGCCAGTCCGGCTGACTGATGATGCCGACGCGGAAGCCCTGCGCTTCCAGCAGGCGGCCGACCAGCGCCATGCCGAAGCTGGGATGGTCGATGTAGGCGTCGCCGGTGACGAGGATGATGTCGCATTCGTCCCAGCCCAGCGTGTCCATCTCCGCGCGCGACATCGGCAGGAAAGGCGCCGTACCGAGACGTTGCGCCCAGTACTTGCGATAGGAAGTGAGCGGCTTCGCCGCAACGGTCGTCATGATCAGGGGGTGAGCTTACGCCGCGCGGACGCGGCTTTGGGATGGAACATGGCGCGCCAGGAAATCCATCTGGTCGGCCAGGATGTTGCGGTTGCAGAGGATCAGATACTCGGCCTTGTTCGGCACATAGGGCGCATAGACGAGTTCCATGCGCGCCTGTTCGGGAGTGCGTCCGCTCTTGGTCTGGTTGCACTGGCGGCAGGCGGTGACGACGTTCATCCAGGTGTCGCGGCCGCCCTGCGAGACCGGCATGACATGGTCGCGCGTCAGTTTCTGCGAGGAAAACTCGTGCGCGCAGTAGGCGCAGATGTGGCGGTCGCGGTGGAACAGTTCACGGTTGGACAGGGGCGGGGTCGGGTGCAGGGACTTGCCGGAAAGCGCCTTGCCGCGGATCGCGATGATGCTGCTGGTGGCGAGTTCCGAGCGCTCGCCGGTGACGCGATTGGTGCCGCCATGGAAAATGAACTGCGTGTCGCCCGCGTCCCAGGCGACCAGGTCGCGCGCGACGTAAATGCAGGCGTTCTGCCAACTCACCCAGCGGTGCGGAACACCGTGCTGGTCGAGGGTAAGGATCAGCGGATGGCTACTCATCTCTATAGAATCCCGTATCGGAACGAATTTAGCAGAGCGCAATGACTTTTCATAGCTTCGATATGAGGGGGATTGGGGCGCGGCGGTTGCGATTCGCGCTTCTGGCCTCCCTGGTTTTCCATCTGCTGCTGCTGTGGCCGGCGTTGCCGCGACTGCCGGACAGGGAGACGCCGATGCTGCAAGCCACTTTGCGCTCCCCGCCGCCGGTTCCCGCTGCAACCGCGCCATCGCTGCCGCCAGCAGTGGCGCCAATGCGGTCCGCAGGGGATACCGCCTCCGGCCCTGCCGGCGGCATAGCTATTGCCCCGCGCCAGCCGGTACTTGCAAGAAAGCCTTTCGACCCGCCGCAGCCGGCCCCGGTTCCCGAGGCAGCGGCGATTCCGTCCGCTCCGGTCGCGGTGGCGGCCCCTGTGTTGCCGGCGGCAACGCCTTCACCGGCGGCCGCGCCGGCCACCCCTGCGGCCGGATCCCCGACCGGGGTGCTGCTGACCCAGGCCAATGCCTCGGGCGAGCCGTTGGACGGTTTGCGCGGCTACCGGCTGTCGGTGGCGAGCGAGGCGCGGCGCTTCAAGCGCTATCCGGCCCAGGCCATGGCGGCGGGCTGGGCCGGTACCGCCGAGGTGCGCCTCGAAGTCGGCGGCGACGGCCGGCCGCGCGCGGCCACGGTCAGCCGCTCCAGCGGGCATGAACCGCTGGACCGTGCGGCACTGACCATGATCGATGCCGGTGCGCTGCGGGCAAGGCTGCCCGACAGCCTGCGCGGCAAAACCTTCGCCGTGGTGCTGCCGGTGGTATTCAACCTCGATGATGAGTAGCCGGCCTCTCAGCGCGGCGGCGGGGTGGTGATGTCTTCGGTATGAAAGCCGTAGCACCCGCTGCGGCGATCGGCGAAGTAGTGCCGCAGGGTGATGGCGATGGTGCGAAAGGCGATCTCGTCCCAGGGAATCTCGTCCTCGCTGAATAGGCGCAGTTCAAGGGTTTCCGCGCCCGGGGCGAAGTCCAGGTCGAGCAGCCGCGAACGGTAGATCACGTGCACCTGGTGGATGTGCGGCACGCTGATCAGGGTGTACATCGCGCCAAGTTCGACCCGCGCGCAGGCCTCTTCCAGGGTTTCGCGCAATGCCGCGGCGGCGACGGTTTCGCCGTTTTCCATGAAACCCGCGGGCAGCGTCCACTTGCCGTGGCGCGGCTCGATGGCGCGGCGGCAGAGCAGCACGCGGTCTTCCCACTCCGGCAGGGCGCCGACCACCAGGCGCGGATTGCGGTAATGGATCGCGCCGCAACTGCCGCAGACATGTCGCGGCAACGAGTCGCCCGCGGGTACCTTCAGCGCAACAGGGGCGCCGCAGGCAGTGCAAAAATTCATCGCCGGATCCATGCAAATATTGTAGCCCGCGCGGATCGCGCCGTCGGCGTTGCTGGCACGTATTAAATGCTGACGCAACCGCCCCAGGGTTCCTAATCCCGCTGACGGGGTCTCACCGCAACGGCCGGCGCCGCGAGTTCGGCGGTTCCCGTTTCTGGTCGCTGCCGCGCCGGGGTGTGCAGTGGATTCCAGCCCGCCGCGGCGGTTGGTCGAGGCACCCGGAGGATGGGCAAAATGGCATAAATAAGCCAAATAAACAATTCATTGTGGTACTTTTGTAATGTTTTCTCTTACAAAGTAGCTCTATCTAATTCTTACAATAGAATGGTTTTTCCGCTGATTTCTTTCTTGTCATCTCCCGTGTGATCATGCATCCGTCGCGATTCGGGCCCGAATTCGGGCCTGACCGGCGAATTCAAGGAGTGCATGATGAAATCGACCGACACCTATAACGATATAAAGGAAGTCAATCTTTCCTACCTGATGCTGGCGCAGAACATGGTTCGCTCGGACCGCGAAGGCGCCATTTTCCGTCTGGGCATCAGCGCGGAGATTGCCGATGTTCTGGCGCGCCTGACCCCCGGGCAGGTCCTGAAAATGGCCAGCTCCGACATGCTGCTCTGCAGCTTCCGTTTCGACGACGCCCTGCTGCTCGACCTGCTCGCCAACCACGAGCGCGAACGCGGCGTCGGGCACGTGCATGCGGCGATCCTCGCCGCCGGCCGGCCCGTTGCCACGCTGGCCTGAACGGCCGTTCATCCAGGGTCACACAAACGTCTAGCGACGGAGGTTCCGCATGCGCAATAAATCCGTAATCATCGAGGCCAAGGACATCGGCCTCGCCATCGAACTGATCGAACTCGGCGCCCGCCTGCAACTGCTCGAGGCTGAAACCAACCTCTCGCGCGAGCGCCTGCTCAAGCTCTACAAGGAAGTTCGCCACGAATCGCCGCCCAAGGGCATGCTGCCGTTCTCGACCGACTGGTTCATGACCTGGCAGCCGAACATCCATGCTTCGCTGTTCATGGCTTACTACCGTTTCCTCAAGTCGCACACGCAGCTTGGCGGGCTGGAACTGATCATCAAGTCCTACCGCATGTACCTCGACCAGATCAAGCGCGGCGGCATGGATACGGTGCTGTCGCTGACGCGGGCGTGGACCATGGTGCGCTTCTTCGATGCCAGCATGCTGCAGATGGCCACCTGCCGCGAATGCGGCGGCGACTTCGTCGCCCACGCCTTCGACCCGGTCAAGGGCTATGTCTGCGGCCTGTGCCACATGCCGGCCCGCGCCGGCAAGACGCGGCGCGCGGCGGAGGCGGCGGCCAGCGCCGCATTGGCAGCGGTCTAGGTTTTCCGCAACACCTCGTGTTTTCATCGCGCCCCTCCTGCAGGGGCGCGTTGCTTTTGGCGGCCCGATCAGTCGTAGGGCGCCTTTGTCCGCCGGCCGTAGCGTGCCACGGGCTGATCGTCGTATCGCCGGCGCCGACTTTTCCATGACGCAGGTTTGTCGCGCCGGTGACGATTAGAATGTGCGCCTTTCCTCCGGCGCCCTCTCCATCATGTGGTTTCGCAATCTCCAGATTTTCCGGCTCACTCCCGACTGGGCCTACAGCACCGACGCCCTCACCGCCGCCCTGCAGCGCGGCATTTTCCAGGGCTGCGGAGCCGGCGATCGCCTGGCGCTGGGCTGGGTGCCGCCGCGCGGCGAGGACGGCGACCTGGTGTTCAGCGTGGAGCGCCAGCAGTTGATCGCGCTGGGCATCGAACAGAAACTGCTGCCGATGTCCGTGGTGCGCCAGTACGCGGCGGCCAAGCTCGACCAGATCGCGGCGGCGCAAGGCTACAAGCCGGGACGCAAGCAGACGCGGGAAGTGGTCGACCAGGTCGAGGCGGAACTGCTGCCGCGCGCCTTCGTCAAGCGCGGCCTGACCTACGTCTGGATCGACCCGGTCAATCGCTGGCTGCTGGTCGATGCCTCGTCGTCCGCCCGCGCCGACGAGGTCATGGCGCAGCTCAAGCTGTCCTTGGGCGAACTGCCCCTGACCCTGGTCAAGACGCAACTCGCGCCGGCCACCGCGATGACGCAATGGCTGGCGGCGGGCCAAGCGCCGGGGAGCTTCAGCGTCGACCGCGACTGCGAACTGCAGGCCGCCGCCGAAGAACGCCCGGCCGTGCGCTACGTGCGCCACAACCTCGACAGCGACGAAGTGCGCAACCATATCGCCGGCGGCAAGACGGCGACGCGCCTGGCGTTGACCTGGAACGATCGCGTTTCCTTTGTCCTGACAGAGCAGTTGCAGGTCAAGAAGCTGGCCTTCCTCGATATCCTCAAGGAAGATGCCGAGCGCCAGGGCGAGAACGCCGACGACCTGTTCGCCGCGAATTTCACGCTGATGTGCGGCGAACTTTCACAGTTGCTTGCGCATCTTGTCGAGGTGCTGGGCGGCGAGGGCGAGTAGTGTGTTGCTGCTGCGGACGCAGATCGCACTGCTTGCCGTAGCTGTTGCGGCCGCGGGCCTGCCGGCGCATGCCGCCGATGGCGTCAAGCTCGGCGAGCCTTCCGTCATGCGCAACCTGGTGCCGGCTGGCGCGCTGGAAAAACAGGCGGCGCAGCAATACGGCGAACTCAAGCGCAAGGCCGCCGAAAAGCAGGCGCTTGCGCCGGACGACCATCCGCAGGTGAAGCGCCTGCGCGCCATCGCTGCGCGCTTGATCCCTTTCGCCGGCCGCTTCAATCCGCGCGCCAGCCAGTGGCAGTGGGAGGTGAACCTGATCGGCTCGAAGCAGATCAACGCCTTCTGCATGCCGGGCGGCAAGATCGTTTTCTACACCGGGCTGCTCGACACGCTCAAGCTGAGCGACGACGAAGTGGCGATGGTAATGGGCCACGAAATCGCCCATGCCTTGCGCGAACACGCGCGCGAACGCATGGCGAAGGCCCAGATGACCCAGCTCGGCGCCAGCCTGTTGGGCGAACTGGTGGGCGGCGGCCGCTACACCGGCGCCTTCCAGATGGGCGGCAACCTGCTGTCGCTGAAGTTTTCGCGCGATGATGAATCGGAAGCCGACGTCGCCGGCCTCGACCTGGCCGCCCGGGCCGGATTCGATCCGCGCGCCGCGGTCAGTTTGTGGCAGAAGATGACGGCCGCCAACAGCCGCGCGCCGCTGGAGTTTCTTTCCACGCATCCGGCGGGCGAGAATCGCATCAAGGAGATCGAGAGTCACCTGCCGGCGGTCATGCCGCTCTTCCAGCAGGCGCGGCGGGCAGGCTGAAAGAAAGTCGGCGCCAGCGGCACGGCGATGCGCCTTCAGCCGGGGGTCGGGGATTCGCCGGATCCGATGGCCGGCGCCAGATGAAGTTCGCGCCGGGGCTGGCCGTCGCCGAGGAAATACAGGATGCGTTCCATCCAGGGCTCGGTGTGACGGCGCACTTCGGCGTCGTCTTCGAGGATGCGCTGGATCAGGCTATGTTTTCGCGCCAGGTCGGTGGTCGCCTCGTTGCCTTCATCGCCGATCGCCAGCAGGGCGTTGCGCAGGCTGCGGATGCCGCGCTCGAGTTCGATCAGGTGCTCCCAGTCGCTGGCGCGTGCCGCAGCAGCCATGCGCGAGGAGAGGCGGCTCATTTCTTCGTAGAGTTCGATCTGGGAAGGCATCCGGCATATCCTAGCTACCCGCGCCGCGCCCGTTGCGGCAAGCTGCGGCGGGATCATCGGTCTTTTCGTTTGCGCCTGCCCGAAAACCGTCCCGGAGGCCGGATAGCCGCTGAATTGGGGCTGGTTTGCCGCGCAAATCGGGGGCCGGGCCCGGGGTCCGGACTCCGGCCCCGGTTCGCCTGCCGCCTTTCAGCCCGCGGTTGCCGGGCGCCGCGATTCCAGGCTGCGCTCGTCGATCGGCAGGTGGCAAAGCGCGGCGACGCCGCCGAGCAGGATGCAGATGCCCCAGATCGTGTCGTAGGAACCGGTGGCATCGAACAGCCGCCCGCCGAGCCAGACGCCGAGGAAGCTGCCGACCTGGTGGCTGAAGAACACCAGTCCGGAGAGCATGCCGAGGTAGCGCACGCCGAACACCTGGGCGACGAGGGCGTTGGTCAGCGGCACCGTGGACAGCCAGAGCAGGCCCATGGTCGCGGCGAACAGGTAGGCGCTGGCCGCCGTCAGCGGCATCCAGAGGAAGAGTGCGATGGCGATGCTGCGCGTGCCGTAGATCGCCGACAGCAGCAGGCGTTTCGGGAAGCGGTTGCCGAGCTGGCCGGCGCTGTAGCTGCCGAACACGTTGAACAGACCGATCAGCGCCAGGCAGGTCATGCCGACTTCCGGGCCGAGGCCCTTGCCGAGCAGGTAGGTGGGGAAGTGGATGCCGATGAACACTACCTGGAAGCCGCAGACGAAGTAGCCGAGGTTGAGCAGCAGGTAGCCTTTTTCGCGTCCGGCTTCGTGCAGCGCTTCGCGCCCGGTCTGGCCCTTGCTCGCGGCGGCGGCGACCACGCCGCGGGTCAGGGCGCTGCCCAGGGGAATGATCAGCAGTGCACCGGCGGCGAATATCAGCAGGGTGCCGAACCAGCCGAGGCCGCCGATCAGGTTCGATGCCACCGGGATCATCAGGAACTGGCCGAAGGAGCCGGCTGCCGCCACCACGCCCATCGCCCAGCCGCGCCGCGCTGCCGGCACCAGCGCGCCCAGCGCGGCAAACACCACGCTGTAGGTGCAGCCGGCCTGCGCCGCGCCGATCATGAGGCCGGCGCTGGCGGCCAGCCCGCTGCCGGTCGCCGCGTATGCCATGCCGACCAGGCCCAGGGTGTAGAGGATGCTGGCGCTCCACAGCACGCGGCGCGCGCCGTAGCGGTCGGCGAGGAATCCGGCGAAGGGCTGCGTCGCACCCCACATCAGGTTCTGCAGGGCCAGGGCGAAGGAAAAGACTTCGCGACTCCACTGGTGCTCCATGCTCATCGGCGTCAGGAACAGGCCGAAGGTGTGGCGGATGCCCATCGCCACGGTGACAATCAGTCCGGCGAACAGCAGCACACTGGCAAGGGAGCGCTGGGGAGCGAGGGGCGGTGTGCTCATTATCGGCGGGATGCTAACATCTCCGGCCGCTTACGAATTCCATGAAATGAACAAGGCCTTTGTCAAGGAATCCGAGGACGACGCCGAGGACGATGCGCCCGAAGCGCAACTGCCCTCCGGTACCAAAAACTACATGACGGTGCGCGGCCATGCGCAGATACGCACCGAGTTCGAGCACCTGGTCAAGGTCGAGCGACCGGCCATCGTGCAGGTGGTGTCATGGGCGGCGGGCAACGGCGACCGCTCGGAAAACGGCGACTACATCTACGGCAAGAAGCGCCTGCGCGAAATAGACCGCCGCATCCGCTTCCTGAGCAAGCGCCTCGAAACGGCCGTGATCGTCGATCCGGCCGATCAGCGCAACTGCGAGCAGGTGTTCTTCGCCGCCACCGTCACCGTCTGCAATGCCGACGGCATCGAGGCCACCTACCAGATCGTCGGCATCGACGAGGCCAACGCCCAGGAAGGCCGCATCAGCTGGATTTCGCCCCTGGCGCGCGCGCTGCTGAAGGCGCGCGAAGGTGACACGGTGCGCTTCGACAGCCCCGGCGGGCTGCGGGAACTCGATATCGTCGAGGTCCGCTACGAATAGACCAGAATCACCAAAAAGGGCTGTGAAGAAATCGTAGCGAGCGGGCCGCAGCGGGGTACTGCCCCAAGCAGGCGCGCAAGCGCACTGCGTGCGTTGCGGTGGCAGCTACCGGAATGTACTTTCTGTACATGAGGGCGAGGCGGGGTTTCGCAAAGCATGCTTTGCGCCGCCGCAGCCGGCCGGCTGTGCAAAGCCGGCCGTGGAAGAGCACCGCCCAATCCCCGATCCGGCACGCGCAGTAGATTTATTTACAGCCCGGCGCGCCGGATGGCGTGATTCGCCCACAGCAGCAGCCCGAACAGCACCATCGCTCCGGCCTGGTGCGTGGCGCCCAGCGCCACCGGCACCTGCAGCAGCAGCGTGGCGATGCCGAGCGTCACCTGCACCGCCAGCCACAGCGTCAGAGCTACGGCGGGCGTTCGCGCGTCGGGGAATTCATTCCAGAGGCGCCACGAGTACCAGGGAATCAGGCCCATCAGCAGCCAGGCGAGCAGGCGGTGGTCGAACTGCACCAGGGCCATGTTGGTGAAGAAGTTCAGCCACCACGGCTCGACCATGAAGCTTTCGGGCGGCAGGAAGTGGCCGTTCATCAGCGGAAAGGTGTTGTAGGCCAGGCCGGCGCGGATGCCCGCGACCAGCGCGCCCGACAGCACCATGATGAAGACCAGCGCCACCAGCCAGTTGCCCAGGCGATGGGTAAAAGTCGGCGCCGGCGACACGGCGCGCCGTTGCAGCATGCCCAGCCCGGTCCAGAACATCAGGCCGAACAGCACGAAAGCCAGGCCCAGGTGCGCGGCAAGGCGGTATTGCGATACGCGCGGATCGTCGACCAGGCCGCTCTTGACCATGTACCAGCCCATGGCGCCCTGCAGGCCACCGAGGATGAAGAAACCGAAGACCTTGGCGGCCATCGCGCCACGCAAATGGCCGCGCAGCAGGAACCAGACATAGGGGACGAAGAACACCACGCCGATCAGGCGCCCGGAAAGTCGGTGCGCCCATTCCCACCAGAAGATGAACTGGAAGCCGTCCAGCGTCATGTCGTGATTGCGCTTGATGAACTCCGGCGTCTGCTGGTACTTGGCGAAGAGTTCCATCCAGTCGGCATGCGAAAGCGGCGGCAGGGCGCCGACCAGCGGCTTCCATTCGACGATGGAAAGTCCCGAGTGGGTCAGGCGCGTCACGCCGCCGACCACCATGGTGACGAAAACCATGGCACAGCAGGCGAACAGCCACCAGGCCACGGCGCGTTGTGAATTGCTCGTGTTCATTTTGATTTCCAGTGCCCCGATTTGCCGCCGGTCTTTTCGAGCAGGCGAATGTCTTCAATGATCATGCCGCGATCGGCGGCCTTGCACATGTCGTAGATGGTCAGCAGGCCGACCGATACCGCGGTCAGGGCCTCCATCTCGACGCCGGTGCGGCCGAAGGTTTCGGCCGTGACCTCGATGGTCACGCGGCTCTTCCTTTCATCCAGCGCGAACTCGGCGGTGACGCGCGTCAGCGCCAGCGGGTGGCACAGCGGAATCAGCTCGGAGCTGCGCTTGGCCGCCTGGATCGCGGCGATGCGGGCGATGCCCAGCACATCGCCCTTCTTTGCCGAGCCGCCCTTGATCAGGGCGAAGGTGGCGGGCGCCATGCGGATGTGGCCGCTGGCCCTCGCCACGCGGGCGGTTTCGGCCTTGGCGCCGACGTCGACCATGTGTGCCTGGCCGGCAGTATCGAAATGGGTCAGCGGCCCGGCGGCGGGCGCTGCTGCGGACTTCTTCGGTGGATTCATGGAATACCCTGTCACAACTCGGTTTTGCCAAGCCGCTATCATAGCGGGATGAAACTGAATCCGCTCAGTCGGGCCCTGATCCTTGTGCTCGGCGTCGCCGTCGCGTCCCCGCTCTCGGTGGCCCAAGGCCTGCCCGATCTCGGCGAGGCGGCCCAATCCGATTTCTCGCCAGCGATGGAGCGTCGCATCGGCGAATCGATCATGCTGGAAATCCGCCGCGATCCCGCCTACCTCGATGACCCCGAGATCGCCAGCTACCTCAACCGCGTGGGCAGCCGGCTCGCCGCGCAGAGCACGGATTCGCGCCAGGAGTTCGAGTTTTTCGCGCTGCGCGATCCGACCCTCAATGCCTTTGCCATGCCCGGCGGCTTCATCGGCGTGCATAGCGGGCTGATTCTCGCTGCCGCCTCGGAATCGGAACTGGCCGCGGTGCTGGCACACGAAATTTCCCATGTCACGCAACGCCACCTGGCGCGCCTCCTCAACAAGTCTGGCCAGGGTCAGGTCGCCAGCCTGCTCGGGCTCGCCGTGGCGATCCTTGCGGCGCGTAGCAGCCCCGATCTGGCGATGGGTGCGATGATGGCCGGGCAGGGCGCGGCGATACAGAATCAACTGAACTATTCGCGCGATTTCGAGCGCGAGGCGGACCGCGTCGGCCTTGAACTGCTGGAGCGATCCGACTTCGACATCCGCGACATGAGCGCCTTCTTCGAACGCCTGCAGAAATTCAGCCGCCTGTACGAGAACAAGAACAGCGCTCCCGGCTATTTGCGGACCCACCCCTTGACCACGGAACGCCTGGCCGACATGGGCAACCGGATCCAGAGCCGGCCCTACAAGCAGGTGCCGGATTCCCTAGAGTTCCAGCTGGTGCGCGCCAAGCTGCGTGCACAGGAGGGCACGCCGCGCGATGCGGTGACGGATTTCGAGACCCGGCTCACGGACCGCAGTTTCGCCGGCAGCGAAGCGGCCGCGCGCTACGGCCTGGCGCAGGCCTACCTGCGCGACGGCAGGCTTGCCGCGGCGGAAAAGGAAGTCCGTGAATTGCGCCGCCTGAAGACGGTGTCGCCCATGATCGAGACGCTCGACGCCGATGTGCGCCTGAAGCGGGGCGACGCGGCCGGTGCAGTGGCTCTTCTGCGCGGCGCACAGCCGCGCTTCCCGCAGGAGCGAGCCATCGCCTACGGCCTGGTGGAGTCCTTGCTGGAAGCACGGATGCCCGATGACGCCTTGAAGTTCACCGAAGACGATCTGCTCAGTTACCCGTCCGATCCGAAAATGCATTTCCTGCAGGCGAAGATCTATGCCATGTTGGGCAGACGCCTGCAGCAGCACCGTGCCCAGGCCGAGGCCTATGCCCTGCGCGGACAATTGCCGGCGGCTGTGCAGCAGCTCGAACTGGCGCAAAAGTCCGGTGACGGCAATTTCTACGAGTACTCGCAAGTGGATTCGCGGCTGCGCGAATTGAAGAAACGCGTGGCCGACGAGGCCAAGGAATCCAAGCCAAAATAGGAGCCCGAATGAACCTGGGAACCTCAGTTGAAACCGCTATCGACACAGAGTACACAGAGACACAGAGGGCACGGAGAAAAATCGCCGATCACCCTCCGGGTAAGTCGTCGCTCTCGCCGAACCCTCCGTGTTCTCTGTGGATTTTTCTGTGTACTCTGTGTCAAAAGAGGTTTTTAGTATGAATGCTCAAAAATCCCCCGGTCGGTCCGCTGTACGCGCACTGGCGACACCGCTGGTGCATGCCTCAACCGAGCCTTACTACCATGCCTTGGGCGACGAAACCGAGGTGTTCGCGGCCGCCGCCGGGAGTTGCCTGCCGGTGATGCTGAAAGGGCCCACCGGCTGCGGCAAGACGCGCTTCGTCGAACACATGGCCTGGCGCCTGCAGCGGCCGCTGGTCACCGTGGCCTGCCACGACGACCTGACCACCGCCGACCTGGTCGGCCGCTACCTGATCATCGGCGACGAAACCGTCTGGATGGACGGTCCGCTGACGGCCGCGGTGCGCGCCGGCGCAATCTGCTACCTCGACGAAATCGTCGAGGCGCGCAAGGACACCACGGTGGTGATCCACCCGCTGACGGATTCGCGCCGCGCGCTGCCGGTCGAAAAGCGCGGCGAATACCTTGAAGCGCCGCCGGACTTCATGCTGGTGATTTCCTACAACCCCGGCTACCAGAGCGTGCTGAAAGAAATGAAGCCGAGCACGCGACAGCGCTTCGTCGCGCTGGATTTCGACTACCCGGAGGCCTCCGTCGAGGCGAACATCGTCGCCCACGAGGGCGGGGTCGACGCGGCGACGGCACAGCAGCTGGTCAAGCTCGGTGGCCTCACGCGCAAGCTCAAGGGCGCCGGCCTCGACGAAGGCGCCGGCACGCGGCTGCTGGTGCATGCCGCGCAGCTGATCGCCAAAGGCATGGCGCCGGCGATGGCCTGTACTGCCGCCATAGCCCGCCCGCTGGCCGACGAACCCGACACGCGCGATGCGCTGGACGACCTGATACGTGCAGTTTTCTAAGGGATCTCTGATCACGTGCCATATCGTCATTCCGGCGAAAGCCGGAATCCAGAAGAACCAAGGCACTGGACACCGGCTTTCGCCGGTGTGACGGCTTAATCGGTGGTTCCCTAGCCGCTCATGACCGATCGCAAGCTCTTCGCCCACGAACTCGAAGCGCGGCTCGACGAGCTGCTGCTGCTGTCCCTGCGCCAGCGCTCCGCGGCCGAGCCGGCCGCGCTGCTCGAAGCCCTGCCGCGCGAACTGCAGGAACGCGTGCTGCACTGGGCCGGCATCGCGGCGCAAACCTCGGATGACCTCGGCTGGCTGATCGCATCGCTGGCCGCTACGCAGGCGGCCGGCCTTGGTCCGCAGCTCGATGACTGGGTGCGCGCCGGGCTCGATGCCTACGACCGCAGCGGCCTCGCCGCCACGCGCAAGGCCTTGAACGAGTTCGCCGAAGCGAGCAAGGCCAGCGCGTTGCGTTCGCAGGACAGCGTTGCGTTCGGCGCGATGGAGGGTCGCCTGTCGCGCTTCCTCCATGCGCTCGACGGACGGCCTTTGCGGCTGGTCAGCGGCCCGAGAACATGGACCGACACCGAAACCCTGTGGCTGCCGGAACGACTCGACATGGCTGGTGATGCGGCCGGCAACCGCCGGCTCTACAAGGTCATGGCTGCGTTGCTCTGGGCGCAGACGCGTTTCGGCACCTTCAACATCGACCCCGAGCCGGAACTCGAACGGTGGCCCGCGCGGGATCAGGCGCTGGCCTGGCTCGCCGTGTTCGAAGCCATGCGTCTCGAAGCCTGCATTGGTCGCGAACTGCCCGGCCTGGCGCAGGAGATGGCCGGCCTGCGCGGCCCGTGGCCGCCGAATTTGACGGCAGCCGCCGCGACGCTTGCGCGGCCCGCCGCAACGGTGGCGGACAGCCTCGAATGCATGGCCGGAATCAGAAGAGTCGGCGCTGGCGACACGCCGATTTTTCCGTACGTCGGCACGCTCGACCCTGTTGCCGCGCGCCGGGTCCGTGCGGCGCGCATCACGCGCGAGCTGGCCATCGTGCGGCGCGCCCTCAACGTGATTGCGGCGACAGACAGCAAGGCCGGCGCCGCCGAAAATTCCGACTACCCGCCGCTGGCGGCGGAGGGCGACATGCAGGTGCCCGACCCGCAGGCCGATCTGCTGGCCCTGCCGCCCGCGGCGCGTGAGGCGGCCAGGTCGCTGATGCAGGATCTCGGCGAGATTCCTCCCGAAGCCCTGCACCCGGCCGGTCCGGGGGCGTGGCAGCCGGTCGATGGCGTCGACGAGTCCATCGCGCCCGGCGTCACCACGCAGCCCGACGCCTTCTATGACGAGTGGGACTACCGGCGCGGCTCCTGGCGGCGCGGCTGGTGCCATCTGTACGAGATGAAGGCGCCGGTCGGCGATCCTGAGTGGGTCGATGAAGTGCGCAGCCGCCACGCCCACCTGATCCGCAGCATCCGCCGCCGCTTCGAGGCCCTGCGCGGCGAGGACAAACCGCAGAAGCGCCAGTTCGACGGCGAAGAGATCGACCTCGATGCGCAGGTCGAGGCGCGCGCCGATCGCAAGGGCGGAGCCGAGCCATCGCCGCGCCTGTTCATCCATCGCCGCCGCATCGAGCGTTCGCTGGCCGTGATGTTCATGGTCGACATGAGCGGCTCGACCAAGGGCTGGGTCAATGACGCCGAGCGCGAATCGCTGGTGCTGCTGTGCGAGGCGATCGAGGCGCTGGGCGACAGCTACGCCATCTACGGCTTTTCCGGCTGGACGCGCACGCACTGCGACATCTATCCGGTCAAGCGCTTTGCCGATCGCTACGACGACGCCACCCGCCGGCGCATCGCCGGCATCGAGGCCAGGGACTACACGCGCATGGGTGTCGCGGTGCGCCACCTCTGCGGCCTGCTGGTCCGCCAGAACACGCGGCACAAGCTGCTGGTCACGCTGTCCGACGGGCGTCCCGACGACTACGGCGACGAATACCGAGGCCGCTACGGCATCGAAGACACCCGCCGCGCCCTGCTCGAAGCGCGCGAAAAGGGCATCCGCAGCTATTGCGTCACCATCGACCGCCACGGTGCCGACTACCTGCCGCAGCTCTACGGTCCGGCGCACTACTCGGTGATCGACGATGCGAAAAAGCTGCCGCAGAAAATCGCGGAAATTTATCGCAAACTTGCGGCCTGAGTCGGCCTGATTGCCGCGTGCCCGGCCGGCGCCGGATTCGCCGTGGCACCGGCACCGGCTGCAGTCGAAAGATGCTATAAAGTCAGGGCGATGCCGACCGCTTGCGATTCCCTTTGTTCTTCGATCCGCGCCGTGGATGTTCACGGGCAGCCGCTGCCTGCCGTGCGATGAACCCGCGCATCGAGACTCCCTTGCTGGTGCGGGTTCACTATTATTTGCGCACCTTTTCCCTGGCCATGATGTTCGTGGCGACCAGCCTGCATATCTACGACAAGAACTACAGCCCGCTTGCCTGGAGCCTGCTGGCACTACTTTTTCTTGCCTACCCCCATTTTCAGTATTGGTGGGCGCGGCGCGCGGAAGACCCGATCAGGCTTGCGCTGAAACAGCTGCTGATCGATTCGGTCCTGTTCGGCATCTACGCTGCAGCAATGCAGTTCTCGATCTGGCTGAGCTTTGTGGTCATCATCGGCACCCTGTCGAACAACGCCGTCAGCAACGGCTTGCGGGGCATCGTCCAGTCGATGCTCGGCCTGACGGTCGGCGCGCTGATAGGAGTCGGCCTCTTCGGCTTCAGCCTGTCGCCGCATACCGAGTTGGCCGCGACCATCTTCTGCATGACCGGGATCGTCCTCTACGTTCTTGCCACCGGCGACCTGGTATTCACCAACAATATCGAACTGCGCAACACCAGGAAGCGCTTGCGCGCCGTGCTGGATGGCGTCGAAAGCGGCGTCATCACCATCACCGAGAAAGGCATCGTCGAATCGTTCAACCAGTCGGCGGAAGGGATCTTCGGCTACGCGGCCGGCGAGGTGATCGGCAGGAACGTCAGCATGCTGATGCCGGAGCCTTTCCACAGCGAGCATGACGGCTACCTCGAAAATTACCTGGGCAGCGGGGAGCGCAAGGTCATCGGCAAAAAGCGCGAAGTCATGGGACGGCGCAAGGACGGCGCCGTGTTCCACATGGCGCTGGATGTCGGCGAAACGCGCCTGAACGACAGGAGGGTGTTCATCGGCAGCGTCCGCGACATAAGTGCGCGCAAGGCCGAGGAAACCGAACTGCGCATTGCCGCGGCGGCCTTCGAGTCGATTGAAGGCACGATAGTCACCGACACCCGTGGCGTGATCCTGCGGGTCAACCAGGCCTTCATCAACAACACCGGTTACACGGCCGAAGAGTGCATCGGCCAGACTCCGCGCATGCTGAAGTCGAACCGCCATGACGCCGCCTTCTATCAGGAGATGTGGCAGACACTGCTATCTTCCGGCGGATGGGAGGGCGAAATCTGGGACCGGCGCAAGAGCGGCGAGATATACCCGAAATGGCTCAGCATCTCGGCGGTGAAGGATGCCGGCGGGGCGGTGACCCACTATGTCGGCACCCACCAGGACATCACCGAACGCAAGCAGGCAGAGCAGCGGATCGCCGAGTTGGCCTACTACGACCAGTTGACCGGCCTGCCCAACCGCACGCTGCTGCTGGACCGGCTGAAGCAGGTCATTACCGCCAGCGCCCGCAGCGACGGCCACGGTGCGCTGCTGTTCATCGATCTGGACAATTTCAAGACCCTCAACGACACCCTCGGCCACGATCAGGGCGACCTCCTGCTGAAACTGGTGGCCCAGCGCCTGACCCAGTGCGTGCGCGCCGGCGACACCGTGGCGCGCCTCGGCGGCGATGAATTCGTGGCGGTGCTGGCCGACATGGGCGCCGGTGAACAGGATGCGGCGAACCGCGCCGAGGCCGTGGGTGAGAAGATCCTCGCCGCGCTCAGCCAGAACTATCCGCTCGACACGGTCGCCTACCGCAGCACGTCGAGCATCGGCGTCACCCTGTTCAAGGGCGACCGGACGTCCATCGACGACGTGCTGAAGCAGGCCGACCTGGCCATGTACAAGGCCAAGGATGCAGGGCGCAACGCGCTGCGCTTCTTCGATCCGGACATGGAAACGGCCGTGATGGAACGCGCCACGCTGGAACGCGAGCTGCGCCTGGCGGTGCATGAGCCGCAATTTCTGCTCCACTATCAGGCCCAGGTTGTTGGTGGCGGTCGCGTCATTGGTGCTGAAGTTCTGGTGCGTTGGCAACATCCGGGCCGTGGCCTGGTGTCGCCGGGGGAGTTCATTGCCCTCGCAGAGGAAACCGGCCTGATCCTGCCGCTGGGCCACTGGGTCATGGAAACCGCCTGCAGCCAGCTGGCCATGTGGGCAACCCGGCCGGAGATGGCTCATCTGACGATTGCGGTGAATGTCAGTGCCCGGCAGTTTCGCGATCCGGGGTTCGTCGCCTCGGTGCTGAACATGCTCCAGAAGACGGGTGCCAACCCGAACCGGCTCAAGCTTGAACTGACCGAAAGCATGCTGGTGGCAAACGTCGAGGACATCATCGGGAAAATGATCACCCTGAAAGCCGAGGGCGTGGGCTTCTCGCTGGATGACTTCGGCACCGGCTATTCCTCGCTCTCCTACCTGAAGCGCCTGCCGCTGGACCAGTTGAAGATCGACCAGTCCTTCGTGCGCGACATCCTGGTCGATCCCAACGATGCCGCGATCGCGAGAATCGTCGTGGCCCTGGCCGACAGCCTCGGCCTCGACGTGATCGCCGAAGGCGTGGAGACCGCAGCGCAGCGCGACTTCCTTGCCGCCCGCGGTTGCCGCGCCTACCAGGGCAATTTTTTCAGTAAGCCGGTGCCTGTCGCGGACTTCGAGGAATTCGTGCGTCGGGGTGGCCACGAGTGATCGACGACGCCCGAAAGCTGCTGCGGAAAATCGCGGAAAACAGCGGCAAAATCACTGGCTGAATTTATTCGGGATCCGTGCGGCAAACAGATGGCGAGCATCCTCATCCTCTTTTCCACGACCGACGGCCACACCGTCAAGATCTGCGAGCGGCTGAAGGCCGTAGTCGAACACAACGGTCATCAGGCGACGCTGGTTTCCATCGCCGAACCCAGCCTGCCGGATCTCGACGCGTTCGACAAGATCGTGATCGGCGCCTGCATCCGCTACGGCAGGCACCACCAGCGGGTCTACGAGTTCATCGAGCGCAACCTGCCGCTGCTGGAGCGCAAGCCGAGCGCGTTCTTCACGGTCAATATCGTGGCCCGCAAGTCGGAAAAAAGTGATCCGGAAACCAATCCCTACCTGCAGAAGTTCCTGCGCCAGATCGCCTGGCGGCCGGGGAAACTGGCGGTCTTCGCCGGCAAGCTGGATTACCCGAGCTACCGCCCCTTCGATCGCTTCATGATCCGGCTCATCATGCTGATCACCAAGGGCCCGACCGATCCGGCAACCGTGGTCGAATTCACCGACTGGAACAAGGTCGAGGCCTTCGGCCGGGTGATCGGCGAGATGTAGGGCAGCTGCCGCGCTGCAATGGCCACTCCGTGGAGCAGGGGCCAGGCCTGAAAAGTCGGCGCCGGCGGGACGGCGATCCCTTATTCCCCTCCCCTTGAAAAGGGCATGACCGCCCCCATATCGGGCCGGTACATTCTGTTTCTTCAGGGGATTTTCCATGACCGCCGCGACCCAAGACACTTCCAAAGAAACCCTCGGCTTCCAGACCGAGGTCAAGCAGCTGCTGCAGCTGATGATCCACTCGCTGTATTCCAACCGCGAGATTTTTCTCCGGGAGCTGATCTCCAATGCCTCGGATGCCTGCGACAAGCTGCGCTTCGAGGCCCTGCACAACGCCGGCCTGTTCGAGGGCGATTCCGACTTCAAGATCCGCATCGCCTTCGACCCGGCGGCAAAGACCCTGACCATCGCCGACAACGGCGTCGGCATGAGCCGCGAGGAAGTGATTACTAACCTCGGGACCATCGCCAAGTCCGGCACGCGCGAATTCTTCTCGCAGTTGTCGGGCGACCAGCAGAAGGACGCCAGCCTGATCGGCCAGTTCGGCGTCGGCTTCTACTCGTCGTTCATCGTCGCCGACCGCGTTACTGTGCTGACCCGTCGCGCCGGCGCCGAGCCGAATCAGGGCGTGCGCTGGAACTGTGACCAGGGCGCGGAAGGCACCGGCGAATTCAGCATCGAGATGATCGACCGCCCGAGTCGCGGCACCGAGATCACCCTGCACCTGAAGGAAGGCCAGGACGATCTGCTCTCGGCCTGGAAGCTCAAGTCCATCATCCGCAAGTACTCCGACCACATCGTCCAGCCCATCGTGATGAAGGGCGAAAAGTGGGACGACGAGAAAAAGGAACAGGTCGCCACCGACGAGGACGAGGCCGTCAACCAGGCTTCCGCCTTGTGGGCACGACCCAAGAGCGAAATCACCGACGAGCAGTACACCGAGTTCTACAAGCACGTCGGCCACGATTTCGAAGACCCGCTGACCTGGACCCATGCCCGCGTCGAGGGCAAGACCGAATACACGCAACTCCTGTATGTCCCCGCGCGTGCGCCCTTCGACCTGTGGGACCGCAACGCGCGGCATGGAGTGAAACTTTACGTGCGCCGCGTTTTCATCATGGATGACGCCGAGCAACTGATGCCGCTGTATTTGCGCTTCGTGCGCGGTATCGTCGATTCCAACGACCTGCCCCTCAACGTCTCGCGCGAGATCCTGCAGGAATCGAAGGACATCGAAGCCATCCGCAACGGCTGTACCAAGAAGGTCCTCGGCATGCTGGCCGACCTGGCCAACAGCGAGGATGCGGCGCAGAAGGAAAAGTACGCCACATTCTGGGGCGAGTTCGGCAAGGTGCTGAAAGAGGGCATGGGCGAGGACCACGCCAACAAGGACAAGATCGCCGGCTTGCTGCGCTTCGCCTCGACGCAGGCCGACACGCCCGACGAAACCGTTTCGCTGGCCGACTACATCGGCCGCATGAAGCCCGAGCAGGAAAAGATCTACTACGTCACCGCCGAGACCTTCAACGCGGCGAAGAACAGCCCGCACCTGGAAGTCTTCCGCAAGAAGGGCATCGAGGTCATCCTGTTGTCGGATCGCGTCGACGAGTGGGTGGTGTCGCACCTGGCCGAATTCGAAGGCAAGCAGTTGGTCTCCGTGGCCAAGGGCGGGCTCGACCTGGGCAAGCTCGAAGACGAGGCCGAGAAGAAGGAACAGGAATCCGCCGCCGGCGAATTCAAGGACCTGACCGAGAAGATCGGCAAGAGCCTGGGCGAGAAGGTCAAGGAGGTGCGCGTCACGCACCGCTTGACCGACAGCCCGGCCTGCCTGGTGGCCGACGAGCACGATGTCTCGGGCAACCTGGCGCGCATCCTCAAGGCCGCCGGGCAGAAGGCGCCGGCCTCCAAGCCCATCCTCGAAATCAACCCGAGGCACCCGGTGGTGATGCGCCTCAAGTACGAGGAGGCCAAGTTCGACGACTGGGCGGCGGTGCTGTTCGACCAGGCCCTGCTGGCCGAAGGCGGCCAACTCGACGATCCGGCCACCTTCGTCAAGCGCATGAACGATCTGATGCTGTCGATGAGCCTTGGAGGTAAATAAGGGCGGCGTTAGACTGCCGGCTGACCCATTCCAGCGAGACGCACGATGTTGCCCAGGCATCCAGCTTTCCCCGGCGTCGCCGGCCCGATCGTCACCATCATCATGGACGGCTACGGCCTGGCGCGGAACGAACTCGGTAGCGCGATCGCCGCGGCGCGCAAACCCGTGCTCGACCGCCTGTTCGCCGGCTATGCGAATGTGTGCCTGCGCGCCCACGGCACCGCGGTCGGCATGCCGTCCGACGAGGACATGGGCAATTCCGAGGTCGGCCACAACGCCATCGGCGCCGGCCAGGTCTATGCGCAAGGCGCCTCGCTGGTAGCCGACGCCATCGCCTCCGGCTCGATCTGGGCCGGGCAGGCGTGGCGCGAGATCGTCGCCGCGGCGAAAGCGGGCGAAGGCGCCGGCCGCGGCGTGCTCCATCTGCTCGGCCTGTTCTCCGACGGCAACGTGCACAGCCACATCGACCACCTCAAGGCGTTGGTGGCGCGGGCGAAGGAGGAGGGCGCGCGCACGGTGCGCATCCATGTCCTGCTCGACGGCCGCGACGTGCCGGAAACCAGCGCGCTCAACTACGTGGAACCCTTCGAGGCCTTCCTCGCCGTCTTGAATGACAGCGGCTTCGACGCGCGCATCGCCTCGGGCGGCGGGCGCCAGAACATCACCATGGATCGCTACGAGGCCAACTGGGCACTGGTGGCCAGGGGCTGGCGCGTGCATGTGCTGGGCGAGGGCGAGCAGTATCCCGATTGCGCGACCGCTATCAAGGCGCTGCGTGCGAAGCATCCCGGCACCATCGACCAGGACCTGCCGCCCTTCGTCATCGCCGCCGGCGGCAAGCCGGTGGGCACGGTGGAGGACGGCGACGTGGTGGTGTTCTTCAATTTCCGCGGCGACCGCGCGATCGAGATCACGCGCGCCTTCGAGGAAGCGGACTTCGACAAGTTCGACCGCGTGCGCTTCCCCAGGGTGGCCTATGCCGGCATGCTGCAGTATGACGGCGACCTCAAGCTGCCCAAACGCTTCCTCGTCGAACCACCGGCGATCCGCGACACCACCGGCGAGTGGTTCGCCAAATCCGGGATCGCGCAGTTCGCCTGCTCCGAAACGCAGAAGTTCGGCCACGTCACCTATTTCTGGAACGGCAACCGCTCCGGCAAGTTCGCGGGCGAGACCTGGCAGGAGGTGCCAAGCGACGTGGTGCCCTTCGAGCAGCGGCCGTGGATGAAGGCCGCCGAGATCGCCGACGCGATGATCGCGGCGCTGGAAAGCGGCAGCTACCGCACCCTGCGCTGCAATTTCGCCAACGGCGACATGGTCGGCCATACCGGCAACTTCCGCGCCGCGACGATGGCCATCGAGGCCGTCGACCTCGCCCTGGGGCGCCTGCTGGCGGCCGTCGATGCCGCCGGCGGTGTCGCGCTGGTGACGGCCGACCACGGCAATGCCGACGAAATGTACGAGATCGACAAGAAGACGAAGCAGCCGGCGACCAACCCGGACGGCAGCTACCAGGCCAAGACCTCGCACACGCTGAATCCGGTGCCGCTGATCCTCTACGACAACGTCAGCGGCGGCCGGCTCGGCCTGCGCCAGACCGAAACGGCGGGCCTTTCCAACATCGCGGCGACCACCGCCAACCTGCTCGGCTTCGAGAAGCATCCGGCTTGGGACGAAAGCCTGCTGACGCTGAAGTGAGCGTCAGGCTGACCGGCCTGCCCCCTCTGGTCGGGCCGGCCAGCCGGGTGCTGATCCTCGGCTCCTTTCCGTCCGCCGCCTCGCTCGCCGCGCAGCAGTACTACGCCCATCCGCAAAACCGGTTCTGGCGCATCCTCGGCGAAGTGCTGGAACAGCCGCTGCAGGGGATGGACTATGCGGATCGCGTCCTTGCGGTGCAGGCCACCGGCATAGCCATCTGGGACGTGTTCGCTTCCTGCGAACGCGCCGGTAGCCTCGACAGCGCGATCCGGAATGCCGTGCCGAATCCCCTCGCGGAACTGCGAAAGTGCCCAGAGGGCCGCACCGCGCTGGCGCCGGCGCTACGGCGAATCTGTTTCAACGGCCGCATGGCGGCGCGCCGCATCCGCGAAGTCGAGGCCCTGGGCTTCGAAGCCGTGGTGCTGCCCTCCACCAGCCCGGCCCATGCCGGCATGACATTCGAGGCAAAGCTCGCGCGCTGGCGCGCCGCCCTGCAGCCCTGATCCGGACACGCGCACCGATCCCGGCGCCGCGAGTATGATGTTTCCGTTGCCGCAAACAGGAGCCCGCCATGCAGAACCCCGCCGCCCTGCCCGATCTCGACCATCCGACGCTCGATGCCGATTCGATCCGGCGCTCGCTCTACAACCGCCTCGTCTACACCATCGGCAAGGACCCGATCACCGCCACCGACCGCGACTGGTTCTTCGCCGCCGCCGCGGTGGTGCGCGAACGCATGATCGAGCGCTGGATGGAAACCATGCGCAGCTATTACGTCGAAGACCGCAAGCGCGTCTATTACCTCTCGATGGAATTCCTCATGGGGCGCACCATGACGAACAGCATGCTCAACATCTGCGCCGAGAAGGAGTTCGCCGACGCCCTCACGGCGCTGGCCGCAATGGGCCTCAAGCCGGGCAACATCGCCGAAATCGAGCCCGACGCGGCGCTGGGCAACGGCGGCCTCGGCCGGCTCGCGGCCTGCTTCCTCGATTCGATGGCGACCATGGGCATCGCCGGCTACGGCTACGGAATCCGCTACGAATATGGCATGTTCAACCAGGGCATCGAAGAGGGCCAGCAGGTCGAGCATCCCGACAACTGGCTGCGCTACGGCAACCCCTGGGAATTCCCGCGGCCGGAGGTGCTCTACCAGGTCAAGTTCCACGGCCGCGTCGTCGAATTCGCCGACGCCCACGGCAAGAAGAGCTACCAGTGGGTCGAGACCGACGACGTCATGGCCATGGCCTACGACTATCCGATCCCCGGCTACGACACCGGCACGGTGAACAACATGCGCCTGTGGGCGGCCAAGGCCAGCCGCGACTTCGACCTCAAGTACTTCAACGAGGGCAATTACATCGCCGCCGTGGAGGACAAGAACGATTCCGAGAACCTCTCCAAGGTGCTCTACCCCGACGACACCACCGAGATGGGGCGCGAGCTGCGCCTCAAGCAGCAGTATTTCTTCGTCAGCGCCTCGCTGCAGGACATGCTCTACCGCTTCGACAAATCCGGCGTGGCACTGGACAGCCTGCCCGACAAGGTGGCGATCCAGCTCAACGACACCCATCCCTCGATCGCGGTGGCCGAGCTGATGCGCATCCTGATCGACCTGCACCACATGGAATGGCCGCGCGCCTGGGACATCACCACGCGCACCTTCGCCTACACCAACCACACCCTGATGTCCGAGGCGCTGGAAACCTGGCCCGTGCGGCTCTTCGAGCGCGTGCTGCCCCGCCACCTGCAGATCATCTACGACATCAACCACCGCTTCCTCAAGGACGTGATGCACCACTACCCCGGCGACCCCGCGCTGTGGCAGCGCATGTCGCTGATCGACGAAAGCGCCGGCCGCCGCATCCGCATGGCGCATCTCGCCATCGTCGGCAGCCACAAGGTCAACGGCGTCGCCGCGATCCACACCCGGCTGATGAAGGAAACCATCTTTGCCGACTTCGACCGCCTGTGGCCGGACAAGATCGTCAACATGACCAACGGCGTCACGCCGCGGCGCTGGCTCAACCAGGCCAACCCGGCGCTGGCCCACCTGCTCACGCAGCACATCGGCCGCGGCTGGCTCAAGGACCTCGACCAGTTGCGCCGCCTCGCCCCGCTGGCCGACGACGCCGGCTTTCGCGACACCTTCGTCCGCGTCAAGCGCGACAACAAGCTGCGGCTGGCGCAGGTCATCGCCCACCGGCTGGGCATCAAGGTCGACCCCGCCTCGATCTTCGACGTGCAGATCAAGCGCATCCACGAATACAAGCGCCAGCTGCTCAACGTGCTGCACGTGGTGACGCTCTACAACCGCCTGCGCGCCGGCGGCGACGCGCCGCCGCGCACGGTGGTCTTCGGCGGCAAGGCCGCGCCCGGCTACCGCATGGCCAAGCTGATCATCCGCCTGATCAACGACGTCGCCGACGTTGTGAACAACGACCCGCAGGTGAAGGACCGGCTCAAGGTCGTCTTCATCCCCAACTACGATGTCTCGAATGCCGAGATCATCATTCCCGCCGCCGACCTCTCCGAGCAGATCTCGACCGCCGGCACTGAGGCCTCGGGCACCGGCAACATGAAGCTGGCGCTGAACGGCGCGCTGACCATCGGCACGCTCGACGGCGCCAACGTCGAGATCCGCAACGAGGTCGGGCCGGAAAACATTTTCATCTTCGGCCTCACCACCGACGAGGTGGCGGAACTTCGCGGCAAAGGCTACAACCCATGGCTCTATTACGAAAGCAACCACGAGCTGAAGCAGGCGCTGGACATGATCCGCGACGGCTTCTTCGCGCCCGAGGAGCGCGAGCGCTACAAGCCGGTGTTCGACAACCTGACGTCCGGCGGCGACCACTACCTGCTGCTGGCCGACTATGCGTCCTACATCGACTGCCAGGAGCAGGTCGGCGCGCTCTACCGCGACCCCGACGCATGGACGCGCAAGGCGATCCTCAACGTCGCCGGCATGGGCCATTTCTCCTCCGACCGCACCATCGGCCAGTACGCGCAGACGATCTGGAATGTGGAGGCGAAGCCGCGGGCGGTGGGCTAGGGGCGGGGGAAAAGTCGGCACCGGCGGCACGGCGTTCGCTTGCCATTGGCATTCATAGCGGCTATTCTTGCTGCATAGCCGCAGTGTGCTTGCAGAGCAACACGCAGGGAGGAGTGCCGTGGCGGAAAACCCAAGCATTCGTCGCCAAATGCCCATGCCGGCGGGCAAAGCCGCGTCGTCCGGCGGGGTCGTCCTCAAGAAGCTGTCGCCCGCGGCGGCCGGCGCCAAGCGCTTGGCGACACTACAAGGGCTTCCCTTCGAAGGTCAAGCGTGAGATTCGCGATGGTTTTTCGTTGTCTTACTCCTGAAGCGCGCAGCGCTTCACTGATGTTGATGTCCGGTGTTGTGTGGTTTTGAATTCCGCCCGCAGGGCGCACTCTGGTTGTTTCGGTGTTGTCGTCCTGGTATCGCAGGGACTGCGCAAATTTGATGTGCAAGGTTCGCGACGGCGACACTGCAAACGGTCATTGACGCGGCTTCTCTGCCGCAGGCCCTGATGAAAGATGCACGCCGGGGGCTCCATTCGTTAGTCGAGGACATCCTGCCCCAGGCAGTCTCCTAGAAGTCATCGAGCATTCCCCGGCGCAGGTCTTGAACCTGTGCTCATCAACGCAGCCATCACACGACACCTGGCGCAACACCATCAGCCTTCGGACTCGGCGGGGAGTGGCGTTACGCCCCCGCCGGCGCCTCCTGGCCGTACAACGTGAAATCCTCTCCGCGCCGCAGCACCGCCCAGGCCAGCCGCGCGTTCTTCGCCACCACCGCCTTCCAGTAGCCGCGCCGGCCCTCGACATCACGCGTCCAGCGGCTGATGGCGGCGTCCTTCTTCTTCCCGCTTTGCAAGACCGAGCGCGCGCCCAGGATCAGCAAGGTGCGCAGATAGCGATCCCCGGCCTTGGTGATCCGCCCCAGGCGCTGCTTGCCGCCGGAACTGTACTGCCCCGGCACCATCCCCAGCCAGGCGGCGAACTGCCGTCCGCTGGCGAAGTCATGTCCATCGCCTATGGAGGCGACCAGGGCGCTGGCCGTGGGCGGGCCGATACCCGAGAGTTGCATCAGACGCCGGGCGTCGGCATTGGTCTTGGCGCAGGTCGCGATATGCCGGTCGTACTCGCCCACGCGTGCATCCAACCGTTCCAGGTCGGTGATCGCATCGGCCACGACCGTATTGCAATGGCCGGGCAGGTCTTCGAGGAGTTGCGCCAGCTCGCGCTGGATCGTATCCGCCTTCTGCGGCAGGACGATGCCCAACTCGGACAACAGGCCGCGCACGCGGTTGATGAGCGCCGTGCGCTGCAAGACCACCTTTCCGTCGGCGCCGACGCCGTGCAATGCGAATATGTTCTTGGCAAGATCGATGCCGAGCGTTACGATTTCCATGGTTTCCCCTCCCGAGTCGAGTTGATGAGCGTTGTAAGAAACCCCATCTTGGCACTTCGTTGCCGTTTCCGTGCTCCATCCGCACGGCCGGCTTGGGACGGGGAAGTCCCTTTCATTCGTTGGACATCATGAAATCGTTACTGGTCCGATGTGGTGACAAAAGGCACACAGCGGCGTAACATCCGGTCATGAAGCCATTTCGCTGGAGTCCGGAGAAGAACGAGACCGTCAAAGCCGAGCGAGGTATTTCGTTCGAAAACATTGTTGTCTCAATCGAGTCTGGTGGGCTGTTGGACGTCCTGGCTCACCCGAACCAGGCGAAATATCCCCGGCAGCGCGTGCTCGTAGTTGCGTGTGACAACTACGTCTACTTGGCACCGCTTGTCGAAGAGGAAGACTATTTCTTCCTCAAGACCATAATTCCGAGCCGCAAGGCAACGAGAGACTATTTGAATCAAGGTGAAACCGATGCCGAAAATTGACTCCTACGAACTAGAAGTCCTCAGCGCCTTCGAGAAAGGCCAGCTTAGGTCCGTTGCTACGAAAGGCGAGCTTGCGAAGTTCAAGGCAGCCGCACGTGCCACAGCCATTAAAGATCGCCGGGTCAATATCCGCTTGTCCTCCGGCGATCTGAGCGACATTCAAGTCAAGGCACTTGAAGAAGGCGTGCCGTATCAAACGCTTATCGCCAGCGTTCTTCACAAGTACGTCACGGGCCGTCTGGCCGAACCGCGCGCCGCCAAGCAATCCAGTCGCCCCGCGACAAAGCGCCGCGCTACGTCCGGGAGTTGAGGGGTCGCCTTGGTGTCGACGCCCTACCCATCCATCAACACGGACGCGGGCGAAAAGGCCGTCCGCGCCGGTGACATCTATTCGTTAGCCCACAGCTTGCATTCGTCATGTCGTTAATGGTGCCCATCTCATTACGCTTTTTCGCCGTGTCGCCAGCACCGACTTTCAGGTCATCCGCCGGATGATTGAAACAGACTCTGGTCATCGTCATTGACGCAATCCCGTCCGTGAACGCGGAACCCGGAATCCGATAGTGCAAGGAGCGACGCCATGTCCAGCCTCGTCATCTACGGCAACGAATTCGACGGCCACCTGAACAACGGCCTGACGCCGCAATTGTTCAAATACCGGATCCTGGCCGAGGGCGATTCGTGGATGGACCGCAGCGCGATGTTCCACACCTCGCTGCTGCAAAAACTGGCGCCGCGGATGGATGCCGCCGGCGACGACGTGCTGATCATCAACCTGTCGCGTTTCGGCGACACGATGCGGCGCATGGGCGATTGCGCGGACGGCGAGTTCCGCCTGTGGATCAATACCGCCTTCGCCTGGAAGTTCGATGCCATTTTGCTCAGCGCCGGAGGCAACGATTTCATCGACGCCGCCCGCGATCCCGATGCCGGGCAGGGCATCCTGAAGAATCTTGCCGGCGCGCCCTTGCCGGCCCGCGGGCGGGACTGCCTCGATCGCCACGCGGTCGGCCGCCTGGTCAAGGACTACCTGGCCCCGGGTTTCGCCGCGCTTTACGATCAAGTTCAGGCGAGCCGGCATGCCGGGGTGCCGATCTTCCTCAACCTCTACGACACGCCCGTGGCGCGCGATGCCCCGGCGTTTCCCGGCGGCCGCTCGTGGCTTCATGAGGCCTATGTGAAAAACGGCATTCCGCCGCCGCTCTGGCCGGACCTGACCGGCGGCATTTTCGAGGATGTCCAGGCGGCGGTCTCGGGATGGACGGTCGGCCGCAGCGGGCTGCATTGCGTGCCGACCACCGGCACGCTGGTCGCGGCCGACCCGGCGGCGACCGGGAGCAGCGGCGACTGGCTGAACGAGATCCACCCCAACGCTTCCGGCTGGGAAAAGCTCGCGGCCGTCTGGCAAAAGGCCATCAAGAAGGTGCTGCCGTAATCGCCCGTTAGCGCCAGGCGCACACCGGATTGAAAAGTTCCCGAAGGGACGCCCAGCGCTGGCGCCGCGCCGTATCATGGCGGCTATGGCCACCCCTGCAAAACGCGCAACTTCCGCCGCGAAGAAGAAGTCTTCCGGACTGAAACCGCAACCGGCCGGGCAAGCGTCCGGGCCCTTCATTCGCTTCTATCACTCCGCCGCGCTGCGCAAGAAGACGCTTTCATTGCTCGACGCCATCGAGCAGGCTGCGGATGCCACGGCGCATCGCGACGAGCTGTCGGATCTCGTGGTCGAATTGTCGAACGCCGGGATGGACTACTTCTTCATCAAACAGCTCAAGCTCGCCAGGCCGGGCTTCATCGTCGAGCAGTCGGCGAAGCTCGGCATGGCCGGCGTGCAGCAGGTGATGGGCTCCGTCATCCGCAAGATCATCGGTCGCATGGACGATGCGCAGCTGCTGTCCGTGTGCGGCTCCATCCGGCAACTCATGCTCTGAGCTCGCGATGACCGCCAATCTCCGGGCATGAGTGCCAAAAAGGCCGGGTCCGCTTCCCGAAAAGTTCCCGAAGGGACGCACGGCGCTGGCGCCAGCGGCACGGCGAAGTTCAGGCGTTTCCCCGTCCCCGCTGCTTGGCCGCGACGTAGTCGGCGTGGGAGATGTAGAGCAGGTCGGCGATCTTGCGCATGAAGTGCTGTTCGTGGGCGTCGAGGTGGCCGTCGACGAAGGCCACCTGCCAGAGGTTTTCGACCACCTCGATTTTCTGTTCCTGGCTGAAGTGCTTGTTGATCAGCGAGGTGAACTGGAAGTAGTCGGTCGCCTGTTTGGCTTCTTCCGCGGCGAAGTCCATCAGCGTGTCGACTTCCTGCGCGGCGAGGCCGAAGCGGGCCTGCAAGGCTTTCGTCACGGTTGCCGTTTCCGCGGCCGTGACGGTGCTGTCCATGCGCATCATTTCCAGCAGCAGCGCCGCCGTGGCGACGTGCAGCGCGTGCTGCGAAGCGATGCCGGATGCGCCCGCCGCCGGGGCGATCGCCCGGTTGAAGAAGTCCCTGATGCCGTCGATCATGCCGTGTCCTTCCTTATAGTTTCAAAGCGCCGGCATAACCCGTGAGTTCCAGGTAGCCGCGCCCGCTGAGGGTACCGCGAATCTTCACCAGTCCTTCCCAGTAACTGACCGGCAGCGGGCGGTGGGCGGAGAGTTCCTGCGCGTCCTGCACCGGAACGGTTTCGATGCGGTGCGGGCCGCAGCGGATTTCCATCTGCACCGGGTAGCGCGCGCCGTTGCGCGGCGAGGGCCAGTGGCGCAGGGGCGTGAAGCTGACCTCGTCGGCGCCGAAGTGCGTCGTGCGCCCGGCGGCGTCGCGCAGGCTGGCGTGGGCGTAGAGGGTGTCGCCGGCGGCATCGCGGATGCGGAAGGCCATCAGCGCGCCGCCGTCGTCGAGGTTGATGCCGATCCAGTCCCAGCCGACGGCGCCGGCGGCCAGCACTTCGCTCGACCATTCGTGGTCGAACCAGGCGCGGCCGCTTGCCTGCTGGCGCTTGCCGTCCAGCGTCAGGCTGCCGGCCACCTGCAACTGCGGCCAGCTCACGTAATGGCTGGCGAGTTCGGGGCGCGGCCCCTTTTGCGACCAGCCGTTGTCGCCTTGCAGCAGCATGGGCTGGGTCGGTGTCAGTTGCAGGTCGAAGCCGAATGCGGCATCCGCCACCTTGAGGCGGAACTGTTCGTTGCTGCCTTCGCCGCTACGGCGCATGGACCAGGCGCCGATATGCACGTCGCAGTCGGCGACGGAAAAGCCGGCGCCGAGATTGGCGCGGCCGGCGCGCTCGGCGTGCAGCAGGGGTTTGCCCGGCAGCGTCAGCGCGGCGTGGGCGAAGAGGATCTGGCTGGCGGCGAGCGGCGAGGCCAGGTCTTCGGCAATTCCGGGCCGGCTGCGGAAGAAGGTGAGCTGGAAGCCGATGTCGCGTTGCGGGGTGTCGAGCGCGCCGGTGACGTACCACCACTCGGTGCGGAATTCCGGGTGGGCGCCGTGGTCGCGCGGGAAGGCGAGTCGCGTGGCACGGCTGGCGGCGGGGTAGTTCGGGGGCGGCGCCTTGGCCGCGGCGCGTGATGGCAACAGCGCCGGCAGCAGCAGCGGGGCGAGGAGGAAGGCGCGGCGTCGCATGGCCGTCGACTATTGGGCGCTGGCCAGCACTTGCGCCGCCGGCAGGCGTGTGGCCTGGCGCGCGGCGAAGCGGCTGGCCACGACGCCGGCGGCCAGGGTCAGCGCCGCGCCGGGCAGCACCTGCAGCCAGGGAATCTGTAGTTCCATGCGCCAGTGGAAGGCCTGCGGGTTGACGACGTGGGTCAGGATGGCGCCGACCGCGATGCCGCAGGCCAGCCCGACGGCGAGGCCGATGGCGGCGATCAGGGCGCCTTCGAGCATCACGGCGCGGGTCAGCATGGAGCGGTCGAAACCCAGCGCCGAGAGCGTCGCCAGTTCGCGCGCGCGCAGCCAAACGCTGGCGGCCAGCGTCACCGCCAGGCCGAAGAGGCCGATCAGCATGGCGGCGGCTTCCAGCGCATAGGTGACGGCGAAACTCCTGTCGAAAATGTTCAGGCTCAGTGCGCGGATCTCGCCGGCTTCCGCGGTTTCGATGCCGTAGCGGGAGGCCTCGCGCGCCAGCCAGTCGCGCGCCGCCGCATCGCCGCCCTGGCGCGGCCAGAGCGCCAGCTCGGTGGGCTCGAAGCTGCCGCCCAGCGCGCGATAGTCATCGGCGGCGATGACCATGGCGCCGAACTGCCGCGCGTAGTCGCGCCAGACGCCGCCGACGAAGACCTCGACCTCGCGCCCGAGCAGCGGCAGGCGCAGCGTCTGTCCGGGCTTGAGGCGATACAGTTCCTGCGCCGGTTCGCTGATCCAGACCGGAATCGTCCCGGCCGGCGCGGCGATGACCTCGCCGGTGAAGGGCAGGCGCGCGCCCGGGTCGGTGCGGTCCAGTTCGCGCACCAGCACGGCGACCGTCGGTCGCTGCGGATCGAGGCTCAGCGCGCCGCTGGCCATGCGCTCGACTTTCCCGAACGGCGCGTGTTCCAGTGCGGCGAGCAATCCGGGAGGCAGCGGCACGCCCTTGCTGCGCATGTAGTAGGGCGCGGGCAGCACCACGTCGAGCCACTGGTCGAGCGCGACGCGAAAGCTGGCGACCATGGTCACCATGCTCACCGTCAGCGCGAAGCTGACGATCAGCCCGCTGGCGGCGACCTGCGCCATCAGCGGCGCCTGGCCGACGTTCTGCACCGCGACGCGCTCGGCGGCGGCCAGCTCGCGGCGGGCCAGCGCGGCGAACACCAGCCGCGTCACCGGCGGCGCGGCGGCAATGCCCAGCACCAGCACCAGGGCGATGGCCGCATAGCCGGCCAGCGGCAGGTCGAAGACGGCCGGCGCCTGCGTCAGCGCCAGCGCCGCGGCGGCGACCGCGGCGACCGCGCCCGGCTTGGCCAGGCGCGATCGACGCGGCTGGCCGGGGTCGGCGGCGGGCTGCTGCGCGAAGCCGGTCTTCAGCGCCTGCGCCAGCGGCTGCATCCGGTTGAGCCAGGCGGGATAGAGCGCACCGCAGAGGCTCGCCGCGCAGCCCAGGGCGAAGAAGCCCAGCGCGGGCGCCGCTTGCGGCACGATCGCCGGCGCGCCGCCGGAGAAGAAGCCGCCGCCGAGGTCGCCGCCCATCAGCCGGGTGAAGGCCACGGCCATGGCCCAGCCCAGGGCGAGGCCGATTGCGGCACCCGGCACGCCGATCGCCAGGCCTTCGAACAGCACCTGCAAGAGGCGCATGCGCGGCGAGAGGCCGAGCACGCCGAGCAGGGCGAACTGGCTCGAGCGCTGCGCCACGGCGGTGAGCTGGGTGGCGAAGACGAGGAAGCCGCCGGTGAGCAGGGCCACCAGGGCCAGTACGTTGAGGTTCACGCGATAGGCGCGCGAGATGTTCGACAGCCGTGCCTGGTTGTCGGCGGCGGCTCGCAGGGCGAGGCCGGGCGGCAGTTTGCCGGCCCATGTATCGAGCCACGCCGCCAGCTTGGTGCCGGGTACCAGGCGGATGCGGCCTTCGCTGACGGCGGCCGCCGGGCCGAAGTGGGCTTCGACGCGGGCGATGTCGGCCACCAGCAGCAGGTCGTCGGGCCGCGCCGCGGGCAGGTCGCCGGCGATACGCGTGGACCAGCGCGATTCGCCGCGCGTCGCCGTCATGTCAGCGCCGACTTCTGATCCGAGGCGCGCCAGCAGGGCCGGCGAGGCATACACGCCGTCCTCGAAGATGTTGTCGCCGGCAAGCGAGCTTCCCTGGCGCGGCAGCAGGTCGGGCATCAAGAGCGCGGCGCTGAAGACGTCGAGGCCGATCAGGCGCACGGTGAGCTCGCCGGGTGTGTGCCCGATGCGCACGCGGGTTTCGATCACCGGCGCAATCAGCGCCACCGATTCGTCACGTGCAAGGTCGTTGATCAACGCCAGCGGCACCCGCCCGGCGCTGTCCCGCGGCACGATCACGGCGTCGGGTTCGCCCTGCACGCTTTTCATGGCCTGCGAAAAATCCGCCAGCGCGGCGTCGTTGATCAGGTGGATGGCATAGCCCAGCGCGACCCCGAGCGCGATGGCCAGCATCGACAGCGCGGTGGCGGTGCGCCGCGTCTGGAACTGCGCTCGTACGAGCCACCACGACAGCTTGTTCATCCCAAGAGCCTCACCACAGAGACACAGAGACACAGAGAAAGGCGATGAACCAGACTATTGCGGATCGGCGGCCACTCACCCGTCGGGTGATCTGACGTTACGACGCAGCGCTTTGTGCTTCCTCTGTGTTCTCTGTGCCTCTGTGGTTGAACTGATCTTTTTTGGCTCATTGCAGGCCGTCCGGGGTCAGCGTCAGGATGCGGTCGCAGCACTGCGCGACGTGCTGCGAATGGGTGACGATCAGGGCGCTGGCGTGCTCCTCGCGCACGCGCTCGAGCAGCAGGGCGAGGATTTCGTCGGCGGTGCGCGGGTCGAGGTTGCCGGTCGGCTCGTCGGCCAGGATCAGCGCCGGCCGATGCACCAGGGCGCGGGCGATCGCCACGCGTTGCAGTTCGCCGCCCGACAGCGTACCCGGCCAGCGCGGGCCGAAGCCGGCGAGGCCGACGCGCGCCAGCAGGGATTCGATGCGCGGTGCATGTTCGCGGGCGGCGACGCCGCGCAGCAGCAGCGGCACGGCGACGTTCTGCGCCACGGTCAGCGTCGGCAGGACATGGAAGGCCTGGAAGACGAAGCCGATGCTGGCGGCGCGCAGGGCGGCGCGCGCGGTTTCGTCGAGGCGAACGATGTCCTGCGCCTCGCGGCCGACCAGGATGCTGCCGGCGTCGGCCGTTTCCAGCCCGGCGATGCAGTTCAACAGGGTGCTCTTGCCGACGCCGGATTCGCCGATCAGGGCCACGATTTCGCCGGGCGCCACCGCAAGGCCCAGCCCGCTGAACACCGGTTGCGCGGAATGGGGATGGCGCTTCGACAGATTGGCGATGCTCAGCATGTTGCCAATCTTACGGGGCATTCAGGGGCTGCGGCTACCCTGGATTCCGGCGCGCGCCGGAATAGCCTGCCCCGGACCTGATCCGGGGACGGATCGGGACTTGTTCAGCCCTGGGTCGCCGGCGGGCGCGGCTTGGGCTTCGGTTTTTTCCGTGGCTGTTCATCGCGCATGCACTTGTTGAGTTCCTTGCCGGTCTTGCCCTTGCAGATTTCCCTGGCCTTTTGCGCGGCTTCGCACTTCTGCGGGTGCTGCGCCTGGCTGCAATCCACGGGCGGCATGTTTGCTTCGAGGCAGGCGCTCTTTTCGGCGCCACGCTTGTCAGCACAAATCTTCAGCGCCGCCTGGCGCGCTTCGCAACGCCCCGGGTCGCGCGCCCTGGCGCAGTCGTCGGCCGCCGACTGGGCGAATGCCGGCAGCCAGGGGAGGGCGGCGACGGCCAGCATCAGCAGTTGTTTCATGCGGTTTATCCTTGCCGGACCGGTGAAAAAGCCTGCGGAATAATACTCCCGCATTGAGGCAAGGGCGGGTTGTCGGCTATAGTTCGCCGTATCGCCAGCGCCGACTTTTCAGACCCGCGTCGCAATCGGACTTCGCCATGAGCCAAACCACCATCAAGGATCACCGCCTGACGCTGCCGGAAGTGGTCGATGCCCTCGTTGCCGAGGGCCTGGTCGCCGGCCCCGAAGCGGAGAAGTTCAAGCTGGAGCGCCGTTACTTCAAGGGTGACACCCATCCCCTGGTGATCATCGCCGGGCAGCGCTGGAAGTCGTTGCAGCCCCCGCACCGCGTGCTCGACCTCGAATTCCTGACGCAGTGGATGGCGAACTGGTGCGGGCTCGACTACCTGCACATCGATCCGCTGAAGATCAATCTGGCGGCGGTGACGGGAATCATGAGCAGCACCTATGCGACGCGGTTCTGCATCCTGCCGGTGGAGGTCAAGCCCAACGAGGTGGTGATCGCCACCGCCGAGCCTTTCCAGCGCGACTGGGAGGCAGAAATGAGGCCGATCCTGCGCAAGGACATCCGCCGTGTCATCAGCAGTCCGGAAGAAATTCTGCGCTATCAGGTGGAGTTCTACAACCTGGCCAAGTTCATCAAGGGCGCGCTGGACAAGGGCGATGTCTCCGGCGGCGCCTCGAACTTCGAACAGCTGGTCGAACTGGGCAAGAGCAACAAGCAGTTCGACGCCAACGACCAGCACATCGTGCGCATCGTCGACTGGCTCTGGCAGTACGCCTTCGAGCAGCGCGCCTCGGACATCCACGTCGAGCCGCGGCGCGGCATGGGCATCGTGCGTTTCCGCATCGACGGCGTGCTGCATCAGGTGCACCAGATCCCGATGACGGTGCTCAACGCCATGACCAGCCGCATCAAGATTCTCGGCCGCATGGACGTGATCGAAAAGCGCCGGCCGCAGGACGGGCGGATCAAGACCCGCACGCAGGACGGGCAGGAGGTCGAACTGCGGCTGTCGACGCTGCCGACGGCCTTCGGCGAGAAGCTGGTGATGCGGATTTTCGATCCCGACGTGCTGGTCCGTGATTTTTCCGAGCTGGGTTTCGCTCCCGAGGAGGCTGCCACCTGGCGCGCGATGTCGACCCAGCCCAATGGCATCATCCTGGTGACGGGCCCCACCGGCAGCGGCAAGACGGTGACCCTGTATACGACGCTGAAGAACCTCGCCACGCCGGAGGTGAATGTGTGCACCCTGGAGGACCCGATCGAAATGGTCGAAGGATCCTTCAACCAGGTGCAGATCCTGCCGGACATCGGCATGGGTTTTGCCGAAGGCATCCGCGCCCTTATGCGGCAGGACCCGGACATCATCATGGTCGGCGAGATTCGCGACCTGCAAACGGCCGACATGGCCATCCAGGCGGCGCTGACCGGCCACCTCGTGTTGTCCACCCTGCATACCAACGACGCGCCGTCGGCGATCACGCGGCTGGTCGAACTCGGGGTGCCGCCTTACCTGTTGTCGGCCACGGTGCTGGGGGTCATGGCGCAGCGTTTGATCCGCACCCTCTGTCCGCAATGCAAGCAGCCCGGCGGCATGCGCGCCGAGGATGAGGCGGCATGGACTGCACTGGTCGCGCCGTGGAAGTCCACCATGCCGACCCAGCTCTACCATCCGGTCGGTTGCCTCGACTGTCGCAAGACGGGCTACAAGGGGCGCGTCGGCATCTACGAGATCATGCCGATGTCCGCAGAGATCATGAAACTCGTCTCCGAGGGCGCCGAACTGACAAAGCTGCGCGAACAGGCCATGCGCGAAGGCATGAAGCCGTTGCGCATCGCCGGCGCGAAAAAAGTCGCGGCAGGACTGACCACGATCGCGGAAGTCATCAAGGTCGCGCCGCCGATGTTCGACGGCAACTGACCGCGGAGGATCGCAGCCCCGGCGCCGTCAGTACCGCGAGCCCTGTCCCCAGGCCGGCGGCCGGCGGCCGACGAGGGCTTCGAGCAGCGTGAGTTCGTCGTCGGTGTGGTTGATGACATCGGCGGGGACCATCATCTTCGGCATTTTCATGTCGTTGTGTATGTACATCGGCTTGTCGTGGTGCGTCGTGCTGTAGCGCTCGGCTTCCTTCGGCGCGGCGGAGGGCGTCAGTTCGACGTCGCCGTAGCAGAGGCAGAAGTAGGTGCGGGCCTTGGCGCCGTGGTTTTCCTCCTCGATGTAGCAGCCGGTGCCGCGTATGCCGATGGTAGCGGTCGATACCTGGATGGTCCTGGCGCCCTTGCCGAAGACGGAGAGGATCTTTCCCGATACCACGCGCATCAGGTTCTGCAGCGCCTCGCCGCCAAAGTTCACCGTGGTGAGTTCGCGTTGCATGAAGGCGTCCTGGCCGATGACGTAGATGGCTTCACTGTTGGCGCCGGTGACGATGGTATCGCCCGGTTTGATGAGTTGGCCTTCCGTCGCCAGCCGGCGGTTGACGATGACCTCGCCGCGCACCTTGTGCAGTCCGGGTCGGATCGGCGCGTCGCCCTTGGCCAGCGCATCGCGGATCAGGCCGGAAATCCCTGCGGGACCCAAAAGGCCGGCAGCGGCGAGGGCTTTCAGCAAACGGCGGCGTGGCAGCATTCGGCTTACTCCTATTTGTTGAGTTCACGCATGGCGCGTTCAAGGCCGGCCAGGGTCAGCGGGAACATGCGGCTGTTGAAGATGGTGCGGATCAGTTCGATGGAATGGCGATAGTCCCACAAACGCTCGGGTTCGGGGTTGAGCCAGACCGCGCGCGGCCAGGTGTCGAGCATGCGCTGCAGCCAGACCGCGCCGGCTTCCTCGTTGGAGTATTCGACCGAGCCGCCGGGCTGCAGGACTTCGTAGGGGCTCATGGTGGCATCGCCGACGATCACCACCTTGTAGTCCTCGCCGTACTTGTGCATCACGTCCCACAGCGGAAAACGCTCGCCATGGCGGCGGCGGTTGTCCTTCCAGACGTAGTCGTAGATGCAGTTGTGGAAGTAGAAATATTCGAGGTGCTTGAACTCGCTCTTGGCCGCCGAGAACAATTCTTCGCAGACCTTGATGTGGTCGTCCATCGAGCCGCCGATGTCGAGGAACAGCAGCACCTTGACCTTGTTGTGGCGCTCGGGGCGCATCTTGATGTCGAGCCAGCCGGCGTTCCTCGCCGTGCCGGCAATGGTGCCGTCCAGATCCAGCTCGTCCTCGGCGCCTTCGCGGGCAAAGCGGCGCAGGCGGCGCAGGGCGATCTTGATGTTGCGCGTGCCGAGCTCGACGGTGTCGTCGAGGTTGCGGTACTCGCGGTTCTCCCAGACCTTGATGGCGGTGCGGTTGCCGGCTGATTCGCCACCGATGCGGATGCCTTCGGGATGGTAGCCGCCGTGACCGAAGGGTGAGCTGCCGCCGGTGCCGATCCACTTGCTGCCGCCGGCGTGGCGTTCCTTCTGCTCGGCCAGGCGCTTCTTGAATTCCTCCATCAGCTTGTCCCAGCCGAGCTTTTCCAGCTTGGCCTTTTCCTCGGGCGTCAGATGCTTCTTCATCATCATCTTCAGCCACTCTTCGGGGATGTCGGCTTCGAGGCCGGGAATCTGCGTGACGCCCTTGAAATATTCGCCGAAAGCCCGGTCGAACTTGTCGTAGTGGGTTTCGTCCTTGACCAGGCAGGTGCGGGCGAGGAAGTAGAAGTCGTCGATCGAATTGCCCGCGACATGCTCCTTCAGCGCCTCCAGCAGCGTGAGGAACTCGCGCGTGGAGACGGGAAGTTTCTTCGCCTTGAGGTGGAGGAAGAAGTCGATCAGCATGAAAAGTCGGCGCTGGCGGGACGGCGATGGAGACGGTTTAGCGGTTGTGGCGGGCCATGAACACCAGGCGCTCGAACAAGTGCACGTCCTGCTCGTTCTTCAGCAGCGCGCCTGCCAGCGGCGGCACCACGGCTTTCCTGTCCTTCGAATGCAGCGCCTCGGGCGGGATGTCCTCGGCCACCAGCAGCTTCAGCCAGTCGATGAGCTCCGAGGTCGAGGGCTTCTTCTTCATGCCCGGCACTTCGCGCAGTTCGAAGAAGACTTCCATGGCCTCGCGCAGCAGGTCCTTTTTCAGGTTGGGGAAATGCACGTCGACGATGCGCGCCATGGTTTCCTTGTCCGGGAACTTGATGTAGTGGAAGAAGCAGCGACGCAGGAAGGCGTCGGGCAGTTCCTTCTCGTTGTTCGAGGTGATGATGACGATCGGGCGCACGTCGGCGCGCACGGTCTGCCGCGTCTCGTACACATGGAACTCCATACGGTCGAGCTCGCGCAGCAGGTCGTTGGGAAATTCGATGTCGGCCTTGTCGACTTCGTCGATCAGGATCACGGAGGGCTTGCCCTGTTCGAAGGCCTGCCACAGCACGCCCTTGACGATGTAGTTGGAGATGTCCTTGACCTTCTCGTCGCCGAGCTGCGAGTCGCGCAGGCGCGACACCGCATCGTATTCGTAGAGGCCCTGCTGCGCCTTGGTGGTGGATTTTATGTGCCATTGCAGCAGCGGCACGCCCAGGGCACCGGCGACTTCCTCGGCCAGCATGGTCTTGCCGGTGCCGGGCTCGCCCTTGATCAGGAGCGGACGTTGCAGGGTGATCGCGGCGTTGACCGCCAGCATCAGGTCAGGGGTGGCGACGTAGGTGTTGGTTCCTTCAAAGCGCATGGTGTTCTCTTTCAGGGTTGAAGCAGAAGAATAGCTCAGTGCGGCCGGCTTGTCGCTTTGTCCGCCGTGTCGCCAGCGCCGACTTTTTGTGGGCTCTCAGCCGGCCTTGCGCCGCACGCAGTCAATGTAGGCCTCGCCATCGGGCGGAGCCTGGTTGCGCTGGGCACGCCAGAGCATTTCACCGAGGCAGTCGAGTACCGCGTGCAGCGCCTCGTGGCGGTCGCCGCGGCGACTTTGCAACAGGGTGAAGGCGGCGCGGATTCCCGGCGGCTGGTCGATGGAAAGCTGTTCCTCGATGGCCAGGTGCAGCGACAGGTGCAGGAAGGGATTGGTCTCGCCCTGTTCCGGCGTCCATTCGCGGGTCAGCGCATCCTCGGCTTCGAGCAGGACGTGGTATTCGGGATGCAGCGCCACGAGGTCGGCGGCCAGGCCTTCCATTGCCGTGCCGGGCAGCCGCTGCCGATGCTTGGCCCAGGCATCGATCAGGAACTGGCGCGCCTGGTCGCGGGACGGATTAAACATTTTTCTCTTTGAAAACGCAGAGATCGAAGACGCCGCAATGCACGCAATCCGGGCTACGCGCCTTGCAGGTGTAGCGGCCGTGCAGGATCAGCCAGTGGTGGGCGTGCAGGCGGAATTCGGCGGGGACCACTTTCAACAGCTTCTGCTCGACGGCTTCGACGGTTTTTCCCGCAGCAAGCCCGGTGCGGTTGCCGACGCGGAAGATGTGGGTGTCGACCGCGATGGTCGGTTCCTTGAAGGCGATGTTGAGCACCACGTTGGCGGTCTTGCGCCCGACCCCGGGCAGGGCTTCGAGCGCGGCGCGATCATGCGGCACCTCGCCGTCGTGGCGTTCCAGCAGCAGGCGCGACAGGTTCGCCACGTTTTTCGCCTTGGTGCGGTAGAGGCCGATGGTCTGGATGTATTCAGTCAAACCTTCTTTGCCGAGTGCGGCCATGGCCTGCGGCGTCGGATGGTCGCGGAACAGTGCGCGCGTTGCGCGATTGACGCCCTTGTCGGTGGCCTGGGCGGAGAGCACCACGGCCACCAGCAACTGGAAGGGCGTGGCGTATTCGAGTTCGCCCTTCGGATCTGGGTTCGCCGCGGCGAGGCGGGCGAAGAATTCGCGTGCCTTTTTCGGCGTCATGCCGTGGCCGGGGTCGCCGCGGGCGGTTGCTCATGCTGCTGCTTCTCGCGCAGGCGCTGGTTGGCGCGCGCATCGAGCCAGTTGCGCCCGGCGATGAGCAGGCCGAGGATGAAAAAGGCCCCCGGCGGCAGGATGGCGATCAGGAATCCGGGATAGGACTCCGGCAATACCTGGATGGCGGACAGCGTCGGGAAGATCATTTCGATGCCCGAGAAGATTGTGCCTTGGGCAATAAACTCGCGCACGGCGCCGAGCAGCGCGATGACCCAGACGAAACCTATGCCCATCATCAGCCCGTCGAGGGTCGAGGCGCGCAGGCCGTTCTTGGCGGCGAATGCTTCGACGCGGGCCAGCACGATGCAGTTGGTGACGATCAGCGGAATGAAAATGCCGAGCACAAGATACATGTCGTGCAGGAAGGCGTTGAAGGCCAGGTCGACCACAGTGACCAGCGCCGCGATGATCAGGACGAACACGGGAATGCGGATTTCGTAGGGAATCAGGGCGCGCAGTGCGGAAATCGCGAAGTTGGCGAGCATCATTACCAGGATCGTGGCGAGGCCGAGGCTGACCGCATTGACCATGGTGGTGCTGACCGCCAACAGGGGGCAGAGACCCAGGAGTTGGGCGAGGATGGAATTCTGCTTCCACAGACCGTTCCAGGCGATGCTCTTGTAGATGCTCATGGTCTTGTCTCCCGCAGGGCCGCCCCAAGGGAGGCAAGTGCCCCCTCGGGGGGCAGCGAACGAATGTGAGCGTGGGGGCTCATTGTTTCCTTTGCTTCAAAGCGGGCGTCGGGCGGCAGGGCGAATAGGCGCTCGCTGTTTTCCACGGCCCAGGCCAAGGCGCGGCCGCTGGCGTTGGTCACGGCGCGGGCGGAAATGGTGGCGCCGCTCATCTGGTCGAAACGGCCGCCATCCTTTTTCACGCGCCACTTGTCACGCGACACGTCGTCGAAGCCCAAGTCGTTGAACTGGGTGATCCACGGCCGCGCCTTGTTGCGGTCCTTCTTCGGGTCGATGTAGTCGCCCAGCCCCGGCGTTTCCTTGTGCGCGGTGACGCGCACCGCGAGCAGCCTGCCGTCGGCGCCGACGGCCACGATCAGGCCGACGCGTCCGGAATATCCGGTTGCCGTCGCCGTTTCGAACACCAGGGCCACCGGAGCGCCGTTCCTGCGCGCCCGCCACAGTCGCGTATCGTCGTCGAGCCCGAGGGCCTTACTCGGCGCCAAGGTGATGGCGTCCGTCATCAGGTCGTTGTCGTGCATAGTCGCGGGTAGGACTTCGCCGATCAGTCGCAGCTTCTCCGTCAGCGCGCTGGCGGCGACCAACGGCGCTGTGAGCTTGTAGGTGCCTGCCATGAGGGCGGTGAATATCAGGGTGAAGGCGAGCATGATCGCCGCCGTGCGCACCGAGATGCGGAACACGCCGGAATCCCTGCGGCCGATTTCGACGGGCTCGCTCATGGCTTGTTACTACCCTGCTGCTTGCGGCCGAAAACCGGTGGTTGGGTGTACATGTCGATCAGCGGTACGGCGATGTTCATCAGCAGCACGGCGAACGCGATACCGTCCGGATAGGCGCCGAAAGTGCGGATGATCCAGGTCAGCAGGGCCACCCCGGCGGCAAAAATCAGCTTGCCCTTTGGCGTGGTGGCTCCGGAGACCGGATCGGTGACGATGAAGAAGGCGGCAAGCATGGCGCCGCCGGTAAGCACGTGGAACAGCGGCGGTGCGAACTGCGCGGGTTCAATGAGGGAAAACAGGCCGGACACGGCGAACAGGGTGGCGAGAAACGCGGCAGGCATGTGCCAGGTGATGATGCGCTGCTGCATCAGCCAGAGGCCGCCTGCCAGGTAGGCCACCGCAATCCACTCCCAGCCCTTGCCGCCGATGTTGCCGAAGCTGGCGCCGCTGCCGAGAACGCCGGCCACCGTGGCGCGCGCGTCGGCCGTGTGCAGCGCCGTGCGCAGTGCGTCGAGCGGCGTCGCCATGGTGATGGCGTCGAGCTGGCGCGGTCCGAAAATCGCGTTCATGTGCTGCGTGAACTCGCCGGCGCCAACCGCCGGCCACTGCGACATCAGGGACGGGTAGGCGACGATCATCAGGGCGAAGGCGACCATGGCGGGATTGAATGGGTTTTGTCCCAGCCCGCCGTAGAGGTGCTTGGCGACAACGATGGCCAGCAATGTGCCGAGGACCGTCAGCCACCAGGGCGCGATCGAGGGAAAGGTGAGGGCGATCAGCCATGCCGTCACCAGGGCCGAGCCGTCGGTGAGGAATCGCATCACGGGTTTGCCGCGCATGGACAGGATCAAGGCCTCGGCGGCAAGGGCGGTGACCGACGTCAGCGCGATCTGTACCAGGATGGCGGCGCCGAAAAACCAGACGTAGGCGGCGATGCCCGGCAGCAGCGCGAGCAGGACGCGCAACATGACCGATTGCACGCTGGCGGGTTTGAGCGAGTAGGGCGAATTGTTCACGACGGGTTCATGGTCCTGTCTAGTCTTCCTGGCGCAGGTGCGGTTTCGCCATTTCGCGGATCTCGGCGCGACGTTCTTCAATGGCGGCGATCTCGGCCTGCTGTTCGGGCGTGAGGTCGCTGACGTTTTCCGGGTGCGCCTGCTCCTTCTGCGCCTTGGCGCGTTCCAGCGCGGCGGCGATCAGGGCCTTCCTGGCATCCTCCTCGGGGGTGGTTGCCGGCTTTTCGGAAACGGCGATGGCAGCAGCAGCCTTTTCCCTTCCGGCGGCGGTCTTGGCGGCGAGTTTGGCCGCCTTTTCCTCCTTCTCCCTTTCTTCCCGTGCGAGCCGGAACTCGTAGCGTTCGCGCGCGGTGTCGGCAGCGGCCTTTTCCTTTTCACGCGCCCAGATCTCGCCCTTGGCAAAGCGGAAGTAATCCACCAGGGGAATGCGCGACGGGCAGACGTAGGAGCAGCAGCCGCACTCGATGCAATCGAAGAGATCGTATTCCTGGGCCTTGCCGAAAATCTTCGCCCGGCTGAACCAGTAGAGCTCGAAGGGCTGGAGTTCGGCGGGGCAGGCCTGGGCGCAGGCGCCGCAGCGTATGCAGGGCATTTCCGGCGGCGGCGGCGGGAACAGGACCGGGGAGCCGGCCAGGATGCAGTTACTGCCCTTGACCACCGGCATGTCGAGGCTTTGCAGGGTCACTCCCATCATCGGTCCGCCCATCAGGTAGCGGTCGGTGTCGGCGCGCGGCGCGGCAAGCGGCAGCAGTTCGCGGATCGGTGTGCCGATGCGGACGTCGAAGTTCCCCGGATGCGCCATGTTGCCGGAGAGCGTGAGTATTCGCGACACGAGAGGTTCGCCATGTTCCACGGCGCGGAAAACGGCATGGGCGGAGCCGACGTTGAAGCATTGCACGCCGTAATGGGTGCCGAGCTTGCCGTAGGGAATCTCGATGCCGGTAAGCACGCGGATCAGCTGCTTCTCGCCACCCGCGGGATAGCGGGTCGGAATCGCCACCACTTCGATGTCGCTTTCACCCATGCGCCGTGCGGCGGCCTGCATGGATTCGATGGCCTGCGGCTTGTTGTCCTCGATGCCGACCAGGATGCGGCGGGCACCGGTGATGTGACGCATGATCAGGGCTCCGCCAAGAATCATCTCGGGGCGTTCGCGCATCAGGCGGTCATCGCAGGTGATCCAGGGTTCGCATTCGGCGCCGTTGAGGATCAGTGTTTCGATGCCCTTCTCGCCGGGCCCGAGTTTGACGTGGCTGGGAAAACTGGCGCCGCCGAGGCCGACGATGCCGCTGTCGCGCAGATAGTCCCGCGTATGCTGTGGCGTCGCGCTGCGGTAGTCGAAGGCCCGCAATTCGATCCAGCGATCTTCGCCATCGGACTCGATGACGATGCTGGGGGCTGGCAAGCCCGAGGGATGCGGTACCGGCTGCGGCTCGATGGCGCGCACCGTGCCGGAGGTCGGGGCATGGACGGCGGTACACATCGCGCCTTCGGCGGCGGCGATCACCTCGCCCTTCAGTACTTTCCGGCCCGGCTCGACCACGCTGCGCGCCATGGCGCGGGCGCTCTGGCGCAGGGGCAGGATCAGTTGCGAGGGCAGCGGCGCCGTGCGGATCGGCGCGGTGGCCGATTCATCCTTGTGGGAATCGGGTTTCACCCCGCCCTTGAAAGTGAATAGGCGGGAGATCATGCCGATTGCCGCAGCGGAATCACCGGATACTTCCACTTCCAATTGTCGACCGTCTCCCGGATCGGTTCCATGACGATGCAGTCGACGGGGCAGGGCGCGATGCAAAGCTCGCAGCCGGTGCATTGGGCCGCGACCACCGTATGCATCTGTTTTGCCGCGCCGACGATGGCATCGACCGGACAGGCCTGGATGCACAGCGTGCAGCCGATGCAGGCTTGCTCGTCGATGATAGCGACGGACTTCGGCTTTTCGACGCCGTGTTCCGCCGACAGCGGCTTGAATTCGCGGCCGAGCAGGTCGGCCAGTTTGTGGATGCCTTCCTCGCCGCCGGGCGGGCAGCAATTGATGTCGGCCTCGCCCTTGGCGATTGCCGTGGCATAGGGCTTGCAGCCGGGGAAGCCGCACTGCCCGCACTGCGTCTGAGGCAGGATGGCATCGATCTTCTCGACCAGCGGGTCTCCCTCGACGCGGAATCGTACCGCCGCGTAGCCGAGTGCGGCGCCGAGCACAATGGCGCCGAGCGCCATGACCAGGATTGCCTCGATCATGGCTACCGGTACTTGTCGAGGCCGGCGAAGCCCATGAAGGCGAGGCTCATCAGGCCGGCGGTGATCATGGCGATGGCCGTGCCGCGGAAATGCACCGGAACGTCGGCCGCTTCGAGGCGTTCGCGGATGCCGCCAAACAGCACCAGCGCCAGCGTAAAGCCCATCGCGCTGCCGAAGCCGAACAGCAGCGATTCGAAAAAGTTGTGGCGCAGGGCGACGTTGAGCAGCGGAATGCCGAGCACCGCGCAGTTGGTGGTGATCAATGGAAGATAGATGCCGAGAACTTGGTGCAAGACCGGGCTGGTCTTCTGGATCACCAGTTCGGTCAGTTGCACGATGGCGGCAATGGTGACGATGAAGGACAGGGTGCGCAGGTATTCGAGTTGATTGGGTATCAGCAGCCAGCGGTCGATGATGAAACTGGCGCCGCAGGCCATGGTCAGCACGAAGGTGGTCGCCGCGCCCATGCCGGTCGCGGTTTCGAGCTTCTTCGACACGCCCATGAACGGGCACAGGCCGAGGATGCGCACGAAGACGACGTTGTTGACAAGGACGGCGCCGAGGATGATGAAAAAATAGCTGGTCATGGTGTGCGGAGTGTCAGGAGTGGTCCGCAATAATTGGTGGAGATCAAATTATCTCGCTTTTAAGGGTGTCTGTGCAAGTGCAGAAGATCGAGTCTGCCACGCTCAGCCGCTGGTCGCTGCAATGCATTCACGGACGAGATCCGGGCCACGGTAGATCAACCCGCTGTAGATCTGCACCAGGGCAGCGCCGGCGTCGATCTTGGCGCGCGCCCGCGCTCCGCTGGTGATGCCCCCGGCGGCGATGATGGGCAATTCGCCGGCCAGCGCTTGGGCAAGGCTGAGAATCACTGCCGTGGATTTTTCGAACAGCGGGCCGCCGGAAAGTCCCCCCGCTTCGGCGGCCAGCGGCGACGACTCGACGCCTTCCCTGCCCAGCGTGGTGTTGGTCGCGATCACCGCGTCGATCCGGTGCCGCCTGAGGGCGTCGGCGATGTCGATGATCTGGCCCGCTTCGAGGTCTGGTGCGATCTTGAGCGCCAGCGGCACGTACTTGCCGTGCTGGTCGGCCAGTGCGGTCTGGCGGGACTTCAGCGCTGCCAGCAGGGCGTCGAGTTCGGAGACCCCCTGCAACTGGCGCAGGTTCTTGGTGTTGGGCGAAGAGATATTGACGGTGATGTAGCTTGCCTGGCGGTAGGCCTTGTCCAGGCAGATCAGGTAGTCGTTGACGGCGCTCTCGATTGGAGTATCGAAGTTCTTGCCGATGTTGATGCCGAGGATGCCGCGATAGCGCACCGCGCGCAGGCGTTCCAGCAAGGCGTCGATTCCGCCATTGTTGAAACCCATGCGATTGATGATGGCCTGTTGTTCAGGCAGGCGGAACAGGCGGGGTTTCGGATTGCCCGGTTGCGGGCGTGGCGTGACGGTGCCCACTTCAAGAAAGCCGAAGCCGAGGCGGCTGAGCCCGTCGACGGCGGTGCCGTTCTTGTCGAGCCCCGCTGCCAGGCCGACGCGATTGGGAAACTGGAGCCCCATGACTTCGATCGACTTGCCATCGACCGGCACCGGCGGCGCGCCGCCCAGCGCATCGCCCAAAGCGACGAGACGCAGCGTCAAATCATGGGCGCGTTCGGCATCGAGCGCGAATAGAAAAGGCCGGATCAGGGGATACGGAATCATGGCAAAGGATTCTACGATGCCGGCTGAAAGATGGTTCCGGTTTCCGGTTAATGCGCGCGGCGTCGTGCAGTCGTTCGCTCTAAATCACTGCCGCGTAGGGATTTTTGTGTGCGAGGCGAAAAAACTTTGTGAAGGGGGTTTACACATCGGAAATCACTCCCTATAATCGCCCCTCTCTGCTGATTGCGGAGCCGCCCAACAAGGTGGAAGTTCTTTAAAAACCAAACAACCGATAGGTGTAGGTGCTTGCTGTGCTGGAGGTGGCAGCGGGTAGTCGTCTCGAAATCGAAGAGCCGATTGCTGGTCCGGGCTGAAAGGCCTGAGCTAAGTTCTAAACAGAATGCGAAAGCATGAAGTAAAGAATCTGCTGCTGCTGGATGCTAATAGCATGAGAAGCAAGCACTTGCACGAAATAACAGTAAGGTTAAATGCAAATTTGACCTCTGAGATTCGTTTGAGTGAGTAGTAAAACAGACAGATTGAACTGAAGAGTTTGATCCTGGCTCAGATTGAACGCTGGCGGAATGCTTTACACATGCAAGTCGAGCGGCAGCGCGGGGGCAACCCTGGCGGCGAGCGGCGAACGGGTGAGTAATGTATCGGAACGTACCCTGTCGTGGGGGATAACACAGCGAAAGCTGTGCTAATACCGCATACGACCTGAGGGTGAAAGCGGGGGATCGCAAGACCTCGCGCGATAGGAGCGGCCGATATCGGATTAGCTTGTTGGTGAGGTAAAGGCTCACCAAGGCGACGATCCGTAGCTGGTCTGAGAGGACGACCAGCCACACTGGAACTGAGACACGGTCCAGACTCCTACGGGAGGCAGCAGTGGGGAATTTTGGACAATGG
>JBIKKY010000056.1:0-19586 GCA_044360105.1 Sulfuritalea sp. | reverse complement strand
GGTGCCCTGGCCGCGACCAGTGGTGGCAGTTTCGACATCAACATCGTGATCGCCGTGCTGCTCGCCGCCGCAATCCTCGGCGATAACACCAACTACTGGATCGGGCGCTGGGCTGGCAAGCGCATCCTGGTCTGGGGCGAGACCTCGCGCTGGTTCAACCGGAAGGCCTTCGACATGACGCATGCCTATTACGAGGCGCACGGCGGCAAGACCATGCTGGTGGCGCGCTTCATGCCCTTCGTGCGCACCTTCGCCCCCTTCGTCGCCGGCGTCGGCAACATGAGCTATCCGCGCTACTTCGCCTTCGACCTGGCCGGCGCCTTTCTCTGGGTCTTCTCGCTGTGCCTGGCCGGCTACTGGTTCGGCAACATCCCCTGGGTCAAGTCCAACCTGTCGCTGATCATCTTCGCCACCATCGGCCTCTCGCTGCTGCCGCTGTTCATCGCCTGGCTGCGCCACCGCCTGGCGCCGAAGGCCTCCTGAGCATGCGCGGCGCGGCGACCGCCGGCATGCTGCTGCTTCTGGGCGGTTGCGCGCAGACTGCCGACACGGCACGCACGGTGGGCAATTCGGCATCGAGTTTCGATCCGAAACAGATCGGCAAAAGCGATATCGACCGCGTCGCCGATGCGCATCGCCGCGCGATATTCGCCAGCGTGCGGGTGCTGGCCGAAAAGCTCTATCGGCGCAATCCGCGCGAGTGGAAAAAGGGCGGCCACCCCAGCATCGAGAAGGCGCTGGACCGCCTGCTCGATCCGCGCACCGGCTGGCGTGTGCCGGAGTCGGCAGGCCGCTCCGGCACCGATGCGATCCTGCTGGCCTTGCAGCCGGATTTCCAGGGAGACCGGGTCGCCGTATTCATTGCCGGCGTGGGCGGCATGCTGAACGCAGCGTTTGAGGAAAAGACGGAATTTTTCATGTTCGACGAGCTGAACGCGCAGAAGATCTACAACAGCGCGCGCAACCTCGAAATCGCCGCCTGGAAACTCGCCAACGCCCGCGACGCCGGCGGCGCCTTGCTGCTGCTGAGCAACGAGATTCCGCCGCCGGGACAGCCGGCGAACCTCAGCTTCGAACGCGAGTTCGGCAAGATGATCGGCAACCTCGACATCCTTTCCGTTCTGCTTGCCGAGAAGGGGCACCGGATCATCGCCCGGGTTGTGCAAAACCTCGCCACGGCGGTGTTCCTGCCGGTCAGGGGGCTCTGATGAAGCGCTATGTCGTTCTGATTTCCGGGCGCGGCAGCAACATGGAGTCGCTGCTCGACGCCGGCCTGCCCGGCGCCTGTGCCGCGGTGATCAGCAATCGGCCCGACGTCTCGGGCCTGGCGCTGGCCGCCGCGCGCGGCATCGCCACGGTGACCGTCGATCATCGCGGTTTCGCCGCGCGCGAGGACTTCGATGCGGCGCTGACGACCGAGATCGAGCGCCACGCGCCGGATCTGGTCCTGCTCGCCGGCTTCATGCGCATCCTCGGCGACGGTTTCGTGCGCCGCTTCGAAGGCCGCCTGCTGAACATCCATCCCTCCCTGCTGCCGGCTTTTCCCGGCATCAAGACCCACGCCCAAGCGCTGGCCGCCGGGGTGCGGCTGCATGGTTGCAGCGTGCACTTCGTCACCCCGGCGCTCGACGGCGGCCCGATCATCGCCCAGGCCGCGGTACCGGTGCAGGCCGCAGACGACGAGGCCGGGCTTGCCGCCCGCGTACTGGCCGAGGAACACTTGCTTTATCCGCGCGTCGCGCGCTGGTTCCTTGAAGGACGGCTGGCTCTGTGTGACGGCCGCGCCCGCCTCGCCGGCGAAACGGCGGTGACCGCCACCCTCCATGTGCCGCAAACCGATTGAGCGTGCCGCTGCGGTGCCGGTCTGAGATGCCTCTCGTTTTTGCGCTGGTAGCCTCGGCCCTGCTCCATGTCGCCGCAGTAGTCGCTCCGGGCTGGACCCTGCCGGAAACGCTCGAACCCGATTTCCCGCCGACCATCGACGCCGTGCTGGCCAAGGCGCCGGCGCCCAACGAAAGTACGCCGGTGGCCAGGCCGGCGCCGAAACCTCCGGTCAGGAAACCGGTTTCGCCGTCAGCAGTTCAACCCGTGGTTGCCGCCGAGGCACCATCAGGGATTTCGGCAGTCGCTACGCCGCCACCGGTCGAGGAAGCTCCGCTTGCCGTGCCGCCAGCGCCGTCCGCAATGGATACCGCGTCCAGCTCCGCCGGAGACAGGATTGTCGAAGCGCCCGCGCCGAAGGCGGCGAACACGACGCTGCCGGGCAGGGGACGCATGCGCTACATCGTTACCCGCGGCGAAGGCGGTTTCATCATCGGCGAGTCCGTGCATAGCTGGGATCACGACGGCTTTACCTACCGGATGGAAAGCCTGACCGAGACCACCGGGCTTGCCGCTGTGTTCAAGCCGGCCAGGATAGTCCAGAGCAGCCAGGGTGAAGTCAGCGCGGCCGGCTTGCGTCCGCGCGAGTTCCGCCACGAGCGCGCGGCCGGCATCGACAGCGCAAGCTTCGACTGGTTGCGCGGCATCGTCGCCTATGCCGGGCGCGAGTCAAGCCTAGCCGAGGGCACCCAGGACATGCTCTCGATGTATTACCAGCTGGTGTTGCTGGCGCCACGCAGCGGGACAGTCGAAATGGCGATCGCCACCGGCCGCAAGCTGGCGAAATATCGCTTCGAGGTGCTCGGCGAGGAAACCCTCGATTTCCCCTCGGGCGAGCGGCAGACCGTACGCGTCAGGACGCGCAGCGGCAACGATAATATCGAGATGTGGCTGCCGATCGGCGCCGGCGAACAGGCGCATGGCATGCCGCTGAAGATTCGCATCATCGATCGCAAGGGCGATATTTACGATCAGATCGCCGACGATCTGTCTTCAACTGAGACAAAATGGCCCTAATTCCGGTTCGCAATAGAACCGATACTTTGTAGTTCCGGCCGCTACGCTTAACGCTGATGAAACTAGCATTAGCCTTCACTGAAACTGTGTTTTCGACTGCGCCTTGCCGTGCTATAGCACTGTCTGCGGCTTGTCTTCGCGTCTCGTTTCCATTGCGAACCGGAATAATTATCCACCTATCGGTCACCCCAGAATGAACAAAGACAGGAAACAGGACCGGCCGCAGCGGCCGGCACGCAGCGCATCAGGCCCGGCGCGGCGCGGCGCGGCTGCGCCCCGAAAGGCGGGTACGCCATCTGTCGAGGCGCCGCCCGCGGAGGGCCTCGCCGCCGACCTGCTGAATGCCGCGGTGGCCGCCACGGCGGCTTTGCTGACTTTTACGCAGCCGGCCGATGCCGCGCTGTCGGCTTTCTTCCGCGCCAGGAAGAGCGGCGCCCGCGACCGCGCCTTCATCGCCGAAACGGCCTACGCCGTACTGCGCAGGAAGCGCCTGCTGGAGCGCCTCGCCGCATCCGCACCGAATCTGGAACCGGCATTTCTCGCGCCCGGATCGACGCCCAAACGCGGGCCGAAGACGGCCGGCACGCGTCGAATTTCGCCGCGCGAACTCGTCCTGCTGTCGCTGTCGCGCGTGCGCGGCATGTCGCAGCGTCAGCTGGAAGGCGCGCTGCTGCCCGGCGAAGCCGAGTGGCTGGCAGACATCCGGCGCCAGCCGGAACCGGAACTGACCCTGGCCGAGCAGCTGGATTTTCCCGATTGGCTGGTCGAGCGATTGGCGCCGCGCATGACGGCCGAAGAACTGCTGGCCCTGGCGCGCGCGCTGAACACGCCGGCGCCGCTGGACCTGCGTGTGAACACGATCAGGGCCGAGCGCGATCCCGTTATTGCGCGGTTGGCTGCTGACGGCATCGTCGCCATGCCGTGCCCCTATTCGCCGCTCGGCCTGCGTCTGAAGACCAAGCCCTACCTGGCGAAGCATCCGGCCTATCTTGACGGCAGCATCGAGGTGCAGGACGAAGGTTCGCAACTGCTGGGCTTTCTTTTGCAGCCGAAGCGCGGCGAAATGGTGGTGGATTTCTGCGCCGGCGCCGGCGGCAAGACGCTGATCCTCGGCGCCATGATGCGTTCCACCGGCCGCCTGTATGCCTTCGATGTTTCCGACAAGCGCCTGGCCAAACTCAAGCCGCGCGCCGCCCGCGCCGGCCTGTCCAACGTGCATCCGGCCTGCCTGTCGGGCGAGAACGACACGCGCGTCAAGCGGCTGCAGGGAAAAGCCGACCGCGTGCTGGTCGACGCGCCGTGTTCCGGGCTCGGCACCCTGCGCCGCAACCCCGACCTCAAGTGGCGCCAGTCGCCGCAGAGCGTCGATGAACTCGTCGTCAAGCAGGCCGCGATCCTCGCCGCCGCGGCGAAACTTCTGCGCCCCGGCGGCCGCCTGGTATATGCCACCTGCAGCATCCTCGCCGAAGAGAACGAGGACATCGTCAACGTCTTCCTCGCCACGCATGCCGATTTCCATCGCCTTTCGGCGCAGGAGGTGCTGGCGACGCAGGGCATCGCCATCGACTGCGGCGAGGACATGCGTTTGTCGCCGCAGAGGCACGGCACCGACGCGTTTTACGCGGCGGTGCTGGAACGGACAAAATGAAACGCTTTCTCGCTTCGCTCCTGCTCTGCCTGACGGTCGCCGCGGGCGCCGCGCCGCTGCCGGCGACGGGGACCGTGGAAGTCCTGTTCACGCCATGGGATGACGCCGAAGGCGCCATCATCCGGGCGTTGGGCAAGGCGCGCGAGAGTATCCATGTCCAGGCCTACCTGCTGACCAGTCGCTCGATCGCGAAAGCGCTGCAGGAAGCCAAAACGCGGGGCGTGACGGTGGAGATCGTGGCCGACCGCGAGATGCTGGAAAAAAGCGACAAGTCGCTGCTGCCGCTGCTGGCCGCAGGTGGCATCCCGATCTGGCTGGAAAACCGTTACGCCGCCGCCCACAACAAGGTACTGCTGATCGATGCCGAACGGATCGATGCCGTCCTCATCACCGGCAGCTACAATTTCTCCTGGTCGGCGCAGGCGCGCAATGCGGAAAACCTGCTGATCCTGCGCGGCAATCCGGAGCTGGTGCGGCGCTACCTCGACAACTGGCGGCGCCATCGCGACGACGCGCAGAAGATGAACGGAGGCCCTTGAAATGAAGCAAAGCCCCATGGCCAGGGTATGGCAGGAAGTTCACGTTTACCTGAATGAACCGGATCTGGCCTGGCAACTGCTGGTCATTGCCGCATGCCTGCTGCTGGCTCTGCTCGGCGAGCGCCTGCTGCTGCGCCGCGAACCGGTCGAGGGCCGCGCCTGGGAACTCGGTCGCCGCGGACTGAAGCGTATCGCCTTTCCCTTGCTGGCGTTGCTGCTGGTGCTGCTGATGCGCGCCGTGGCGCAAACCTGGATCAGCGTCGGCCTGTTCGCCGTGGCGATACCGCTGCTGGCTTCGCTGGCCGTGATCCGCACGGTGTTCTATGTGTTGCGCATCAGCCTGGTCGGCGCCGCCTGGCTGGCGTCCTTCGAGAAGGTGTTCGCCCTGCTGGTGTGGGGAGTCGTCGCCCTGCACATCCTCGGCCTGCTGCCCGACGTCATCGCGGTGATCGAGTCGGTGGGATTCAACTTTGGCAAGCACCGGCTCAATCTGTGGGACCTGCTGCAGGGCTTCGTTGCCGTGCTGGTTACCTTGCTGGCGGCGCTCTGGCTGTCCAGCGCGATCGAGGCGCGGCTCGACCGGGCGGCCGGACTCGACGACAACCTGCGCCAGGTGTTCGCGCGGCTTTCCAAGTCGCTGTTGATCGTGCTGTCGGTGCTGATCGTGCTGCCCATGGTCGGTATCGACCTCACCATGCTTTCGGTGTTCGGCGGCGCGCTCGGCGTCGGCCTCGGTCTTGGTCTGCAGAAGATCGCCAGCAACTATGTCTCGGGCTTCATCATTCTGCTCGACCATTCGATCCGCATCGGCAACACCATCGCCGTCGGCACCGACCGCGGCGTGGTGACCAGCATCACCACGCGTTACACCGTGTTGAAAAGCCCGACCGGGCTCGAATCCCTGGTGCCCAACGAACTGCTGGTAGGCTCCGTGGTGCAGAACGAGTCCTACAGCGACACCCGGATGCGCATCGGATTGCCGGTGCAGGTCGCCTACGACAGCGACCTGGAGCGCGCCATGGCGATCATGGCGGCCGCGGCGCGGGCACAGCCGCGCGTACTCGCCGAGCCGGCGCCGGCGGTTTTCCTCAAGGAGTTCGCCGAGTCGGGCATCAACCTCGAACTCGGTGTCTGGATCGCCGACCCCGGCAACGGCACGGGTCCCCTGCGTTCCGACATCAACCTGGCGATCTGGCGCGAGTTCAAGCAGGCCGGCATCACCATTCCCTTTCCGCAACGCGAAATCCGCATCCTCGACGAAGGCAGGCCATGAGTGAAACGCGACTGATCCACGGCTTCCATGCCGTCACCGCCAAGCTGCGCCATGCCGCCGACGACGTCAGGGAAATCACCGTCGCCGAAGGCCGCCAGGACGGCCGCATGCGCGACCTCCTGAAGCTGGCCGAAGCCCACGGCGTGCGCGTGATCCTTTCCGATGCCAAACGCCTCGACGGCCTCGCCGGCGGCAGCCAGCACCAGGGCGTGGTGGCGAAGGTCGCGGCGCAGGCCAAACACGTGACCCTGGACGACGTGCTCGAGGGGCTCGGCGAACCGCCGCTGCTGCTGGTGCTCGACGGCATCACCGACCCGCACAACCTCGGCGCCTGCCTGCGCGTCGCCGACGCGGCCGGCGCGCATGCCGTGGTGGCGCCCAAGGACAAGGCCTGCGGCCTCAACGCCACGGTGATCAAGGTCGCCAGCGGCGCCGCCGACACGGTACCCTACATCGTCGTCACCAACCTCGCGCGGTCCTTGCGCGAGATGCAGGAACGCGGCGTCTGGGTCATCGGCGCCGCGGGCGAGGCCGGGAAGGAACTCTATGCCATCGACCAGAAAGGCCCCTGCGCCTGGGTGCTCGGCGCCGAAGGCGACGGCATGCGCCGCCTGACCCGCGAGACCTGTGACGAACTGGCGCGGATACCGATGCACGGCAGCGTGGAAAGCCTCAATGTGTCGGTGTCGGCCGGCATCTGCCTGTTCGAGGCGCGGCGCCAACGCGGCGGGTGAAGCATGGCGGGAGGATCGAGTGATCTCTGTCCGCCGCATGATTGAGAGCAGACCCGGAGGCCCGCATTCCTTGGTTCGGGGCGAACGGCATGTCCGGTAATTATTGTTTCCTGCTATTCTTCACATGGTCACTCCTGCGCCGGAGTCAGGCGCGGGGTCATGCGTCCCGGCGTGATTCAATCAGGTGGTCGGCAGGCTTCATGGAGATTCACAATTGATCAAGTACTATATTTTCTGGGGTTTATTCGCACTCGTTTTGATCGGCATCGGCTTCAGCCTGTGGGATCGGCATCGCCGGTCACAGAAGGCAAAGGAATTGGAGGAGGCTTACCGCGCCGGGGCCGCTGCCGCTGCCCGCGCCACGCCGGTTGTCGGCCCCGCAGTGAAACCCGCCGCGCAACCTGCCGGCAGTCCTCCGCAAGCCGCTTTCGATCCGAACGCCACGCGGGTTCATTTCAGCGGGACGGCGGTTGGCACGTCCCCGGCGTCGCCCAATCGCGATGCGGCGCCGCTGCCGGCGGAAAAAATCGCCAGACTGGTTTGCGTGGGCGGAGACCAGAAGCACCACAGCTTTCCCGTTACGGCGGCCGGCATCAGGGTGGGACGTGATCCAGGCAGCGATATCGTCATCTCCGACCCGCGGGTTTCCTACCGCCACGCATGGGTCGGCATCATCGACCACAAGGCGGTTCTGCGCGACCTCGGCTCGACCAATGGCACCTTCCTTAATGCGCGGATAGAAACGCCGGTCAGCGAGGTCGTGCTGAGTCCCGGCGATACGATTTTCTTCGGCGGGCACGGGCGCGACCAGTTTCGTTTCGTCGTGGACTGAGCGGCGCCACTCCCGTGCCGGTCAAGGCCGGTCAGGCGCCGGCAGCCGTGCTCAGGTTTCCTCGGTCAGCAGGGACACCCCGAGCAATGCGCGGCGTTTCAGCCAGGGGCTGGCGCGGTAGCGCGGGTCGCCGTAGAAATCCACCATGGCTTCGAGGATCGCCAGGATGTTCCTGGCGCCCAAGGCATCGCCGAAGGCCAGCGGACCCTTGGGGTAGCCCAGGCCCAGATTGACCGCGCGGTCGATGTCGGCCGGGCTGGCAACGCCCTGCTGGGCGATGTCGCAGCCGATGTTGACGATGCAGGCGACGATGCGCTGGGCGACGAAGCCCGCGCTGTCGCGCATCAGGCTGACGGCGCTGCCGTCGGCGGCGAACAGGGCGTGCGCGGCGTCGCGCATGGCCGGCGTGGTCAGCGGCGTGGTCATCAGGCTGCGCCGAGCACCCTTGCCGGCCGTGATGCCGAACAGGCAGTCGATGCCGACGGCATGGCGCGGGTCGAGTCCCTGTTCGACGCAACAGGTGGTGGCGTCGGCGCCGAGCGGGGTGACGATGCACAGGGCGTCGCCGCCGGGCACGTAGTCGGACTCGACCGCGACGCCGGCGGCTGCGGCGATGTCGCGCAGGACATCGGCCCATTCCGGATGGGTCTGGCTGACCCAGACGCGGCCGGGCAGGGCGGCGGGCGCGACGGCCGCCGGCAGGGTGACGGCCTTGCCTTCGGCGTAGTCATAAAAGCCGCGCCCGGTCTTGCGCCCGAGCAGGCCGCCGGCCAGGCGCTGGGCGGCGATCGGCGAGGGCCGGTAGCGCGGCTCCTGGTAATACTGGTTGTAGATCGACTCCATCACCGGTTGCGAGACGTCGAGGCCGGTGAGATCCATGAGTTCAAAGGGCCCCATGCGAAAGCCGGCGGCTTCGCGCATGACGCAGTCGATCTGCCGGAAATCGGTGATGCCTTCGCCGAGCACGCGCAGGGCCTCGGTGACGAAGCCGCGCCCGGCATGATTGACGATGAAGCCGGGCGTATCCTTCGCGCGCACGGCGCTATGCCCCATGCGCCGGCCCAGGTCCAGCAGCGCCGTGCTGACCCAGGGGGCGGTGAGCAGGCCGTCGATGACTTCGACGATTTTCATCAGCGGCACGGGATTGAAGAAGTGGAAGCCGACCACCCGCTCGGGCCGCTTGCAGGCGGCGGCGATCGAGGTCACCGAGAGCGACGAGGTGTTGGTAGCGAGTATGCAATCGGCGCTGATGATGTCTTCCAGTTGCTGGAAAAGCTTTTGTTTGACGTCGAGGTTTTCGACGATGGCTTCGATGACGATCTGCGCCGGGGCCAGTCCTTCAAGGCGCGGCACGACTTCCAGTTTGACCGACGCCGCAGCCAGCGCTTCGGCCGAAATCTTGCCTTTTCCGGCGAGTTTGTCGAGCGTGCCGATCACCGTTTCGCGCGCGCCGGCGGCAGCGCCGTGCAGTGCGTCGAACAGCAGGACGCGGATTCCGGCCTGCGCGGCGATCTGGGCGATGCCGCGACCCATGGCACCGGTGCCGACGATGCCCAGGCAAAGGGTGGGCGACTGGATGTCGACGGGCATGCAGAATTCTCCTAACGCGGACATGCCGGAACCAAAAAAAGCTTTACCACAGAGACACAGAGGCACAGAGAAATGCAAAAAACATTTTTGAATCCGTCTTTCTCGGTGCCTCTGTGTCTCTGTGGTGAAAGGTTTGAACTCTGCTCACGAAACGCAACAACTTGATTCGTCAGCGACTACCAGAGCTTCCACCAGGGTTCTTTCTGGTTCAAGCCACGCACGTAGTACTCGCTCTTGGGGAAGTTCCTGCGCATCACGCGCTCGGTGTCGTCGCGCAGGTCGGCCATGCCGAGCGCATCGTAGGCCTTGATCATGATGAACAGGGCTTCTTCATTGGCCAGCGCGTCGGGATAGGTCCTGACCGCGGTCTGCGCGCGGTTGACGGCGGCGACGTAGGCTTCGCGCTTCATGTAGTAGCGGGCGACATGTACCTCGTTCGAGGCCATGGCGTTGACCAGGTATTTCATGCGCGCCGTGGCATCGGGCGTGTACTTGCTCTCGGGGTACTTGGTGACGAGCACCTTGAGGGCGTCGAAGGAGTCCCGCGCGGCTTTGGGGTCGCGTTCGGTGAGGTCCTGCAGGGTGACGTAGCCCATCAGGCCGAGATCCTCGTTGAAATTGGCCAGGCCCTTGAGGTAGTAGGCGTAGTCGACGTTGGGATGGTTGGGGTGCAGGCGAATGAAGCGGTCGCAGGCGGCAATCGTCGACGCCACTTCACCCTGCCGGAAATAGGCGTAGGCGACCTCGAGTTGCGCCTGCTGCGCGTAGCGGCCGAAGGGAAAGCGGGCTTCGAGCTTCTCGAAATACTTGATGGCCTTGTCGTAGGCGCCGTCGTTCATGGCGCTCTTGGCTTCGCTGTAGAGCTTGTTGGCGGACCAGTTGGAGGTTTCGTCGGTCTGTTCGGGCAGCAGGCCGCAACCGCCCAGCAGGCCCGAGCCGACACTGGCGCCAATGACCAGGATGGGGGCGATCGCCCGCAGGAATGCCGCTACACTACGCATGGTGAAAACCTCGCACGAATTTCCGGCCAATTATAGCCCAAGCCCCGCGCCGCCCCTGAGCGTGGCGGTTCCCGCGGATTGCGCCGGCTGGCGCCTCGACGCGACCCTGGCCAAGCTCTTTCCCGAGCATTCGCGCAGCCGCCTGCAGGGCTGGCTGAAGGAGGGCCTGATCCGCCTCGACGGCAGCGAAGTCGAACCCAAGCGCAAGGTCTATGGCGGCGAGAGCATAGCCTTCGCTGCGGATTTCTCCGCGCATCTCGCCGCGGCATCGGCGCCGACTTCTGCAAACACGGCGGAAGACATCGCGCTCGCTGTGGTGTACGAGGACGACGAACTGGTGGTGATCGACAAGCCGGCCGGACTGGTGGTCCATCCGGGCAACGGCAATGCCTCGGGCACCCTGCTCAATGCGCTGCTGCACCATGCGCCGCAACTGGCGGGTATCCCCCGTGCCGGCATCGTGCATCGTCTGGACAAGGACACCAGCGGGCTGCTGGTGGTGGCGAAGACCTTGACGGCGCAGACCGACCTGGTGCGCCAGATGCAGGCGCGCTCGGTCAGGCGACATTACCTCGCGCTGGCGCTGGGCACCGTCGAGCGCGACGGCACGGTCGATGCGCCGCTCGGCCGCCACGCCGTGCAAAGAACCAAAATGGCCATCGTCCGCGCCGGCGGCAAGGAGGCGCGCACGCATTACGCGGTGCTCGAGCGCTTCGCCAAAGCCACGCTGCTCGAATGCCGTCTGGAGACGGGACGCACGCATCAGATCCGCGTCCATCTGGCATCGATCAAGCATCCGCTGGCCGGCGATCCGGTTTACGGCAAGACGAAGAGCGGCGACGCCCGCCTCGATGCATTTCCGCGCCAGGCGCTGCATGCCTGGCACCTCGCCCTGCGGCATCCGGCAACGGCGGAGGAGAAGGCGTGGGAATCGCCCCTGCCGGCGGACTTCGCCACGCTGCTGGAATCCTTGCGTGCCTGAGTTCCTTGTTCCGGCCTGGCCGGCGCCGGCCGGCGTGCGTGCCTTGTCGACGACGCGCGGCGGCGGGGCGAGCGCGCCGCCGTGGCAAGGCTTCAATCTCGGCGACCACGTCGGCGACGATCCGCTGGCGGTGGCGGCCAATCGCGCCACGCTGCGACGGGGGCTGCCGGCCGATCCGGTATGGCTGAACCAGGTGCACGGCACGCGTTGTGTCGATGCCGCGCTGGCCTTGCCCGGTGAACGGGCCGACGCCAGTTTCACCCGGCAACGCGGCGTGGTCTGCGCCGTGCTGACCGCCGACTGCCTGCCGGTGCTGTTGTGCGACGAGCGCGCGATGGTGGTCGGCATCGCCCACGCCGGCTGGCGCGGCCTGGCCGCCGGCGTGATCGAGGCGACGGTGGCGGCGATGGGTGAGCCGGGCGGGCGCCTGACGGCCTGGCTCGGGCCGGCGATCGGCCCGCAGGCCTTCGAGGTCGGCGGCGAGGTGCGCGACATCTTCCTCGCCGGCGATGCGGCAGATGCGGATGCCTTTGCCGCTGCGGGCGGCGGGAAATGGCTGTGCGACATCTACCGGTTGGCAAGCCGGCGCCTGCATGCGCTCGGGATTCGCCGTGTCGCCGGCGCCGACTTTTGTACGGTGAATGATGCGCAGCGCTGGTTTTCCTACCGCCGCGACGGCGTCACCGGGCGCATGGCCAGCCTGGTCTGGCTGGAATAGTGCTGCGGGCCCAGGGTCTGTTCTCAATCATGCATCCGCCGGATGATTGAGAACAGACCCTAGTCGTCGGCCGCTTCGCGCGGCAAATCCTGTGCGCCTTTTTCCGCCTCGCGGCGCTCGGCCATTGCCTGGTTGCGCCGGCGTTGCGGCGTGCCGAATAGCCACAGGAACAAGGCAAGCGGAGCCAGCCCGTAAAAGCCGAACGTAAGCACGCCGGCGGTAAGATTCGCCTCTGTCGCCGCCATGAGCAGGGTGACGTAGAGCCAGCCGATCGCAATCACATACATGGCCCGATTTTAAGGGCATGCGGCGGCGAGCGCCTTGCTGCGAACGCCTTGCTGTCGCGGGCGCCTTGCTGGCGAGCGCCTTGCTGTCGCGCCTTGCTTGACACGGTTTATTGTGCAGTGCAAAATTGAAGCCGTTTTTTCAGGAGTCCCGGATGTCTTCTTCCCCCGATCAGAATGCCGCGATGCAAGCCATGTTGCAGGCGGGAAACGCCATGGCGCAAGGTTTCGGCCAGTTTCTTGCCGAACAGCAGAAAAAGGCGGCCGCAACTCCCGGCGGCTTGAATCCGGCGGCATGGACGCCCGAGTCCGAGGCGCTCAAGGCATTGCAGCAGGAGTGGATGGGGCGCCACGCGCAACTCTGGCAAGGCATGCTGGGCAAGGCACCCGATCAGCCGGCCCCGCAAATCGTCGTACCGGAGGCGGGCGACAAGCGTTTCGATCATCCGTCCTGGACCTCAAGCCCGCTGTATGACTACCTGCGCCAGGCCTATCTGATCAATTCCGAATACATCAAGCGCATGGCCGATGAGGCGCCGGTGGCTGACGGACAGGCCAAGAACCGCATGCGCTTCATGGCGCGGCAGATGGTCGACGCCATGGCGCCATCCAACTTCCTCGCCACCAATCCAGAGTTCGTCCAGAAGGCGCTCGAAACCAAGGGCGAAAGCATCCAGCAGGGCATCAAGAACCTGCTCGGCGATCTGGAAAAGGGGCGCATCTCGATGACCGACGACACCGCCTTCGAGGTGGGTCGCAACCTGGCGGTCACGCCCGGCGCGGTGGTCTTCGAAAACGAACTGATGCAGTTGCTGCAGTATTCGCCGCAGACCGAGAAGGTCGCGGCGCGGCCCTTCCTGATGGTGCCGCCCTGCATCAACAAGTACTACATCCTCGACCTGCAGCCGGAAAATTCCGTGGTGCGCTATGCCGTCGAGCAGGGCAACACGGTGTTCCTCGTTTCCTGGAAGAACGTGCAGGCCGATCTCGGCCACCTGACCTGGGACGACTACATCGAAAAAGGCGCGCTGCAGGCGATCGAGGTGGTGCAGAAAATCTCGAAGATGGACCAGATCAACGCGCTGGGCTTCTGCGTCGGCGGCACCATCCTCAGTTCGGCCCTGGCCGTGGCCGGCAGTCGCGGCCAGAATCCGGTGGCATCGCTGACCCTGCTCACCACGCTGCTCGACTTTGCCGATTCCGGCGAGATCGGCTGCCTGGTCGACGAGAAAGCGGTGCAGCTCCGCGAAGCGACCATCGGCAAGGGCGGCCTGCTCAAGGGCAGCGAACTGGCACAGGTGTTTTCCGCGCTGCGCGCCAACGACCTGATCTGGCAATACGTCGTCGGCAACTATCTCAAGGGCAACAAGCCGCCGGCCTTCGACCTGCTCTACTGGAATTCGGATGCGACCAACCTGCCGGGTCCTTTCCTCGCCTGGTACCTGCGCAACATGTATCTCGAGAACAACCTGCGCGTGCCCGGCAAGCTGGAAATGTGCGGCATCAAGGCCGATCTCGGCCGCGTCGACATGCCGGCCTTCATCTTTGCCAGCCGCGAAGATCACATCGTGCCGTGGAAGTCGGCCTACCAGAGCCGGAACCTGCTGGGCGGCGATACGACCTTCGTCCTGGGCGCCTCGGGGCACATTGCCGGCGTCATCAATCCGGCGACCAAGAACAAGCGCAGCCACTGGTTGAACGACAGCACCACGGCGAACGCCGACGAATGGTTCGACACGGCAACCGAGGTCAAGGGCAGCTGGTGGCCGGTGTGGGCCGAGTGGCTGAAGGGCCACAACGGCGGCGAAGTGCCCGCGCGCGCGAAGCTGGGCAGCAAGGATTACCCGCCGGGCGAGCCCGCGCCGGGAAGCTACGTCAAGGAAAAGGCATAATGGAAAAGCCGGAATCCGTGCGGGGCGCAGTTTCCGGCAATGCAGTGCAAGCCCCGACCCAACAATAATCGAGAGGAGAAGAAAATGTTGCGAGTAGCACTGGTAACTGGCGGAATGGGCGGTCTCGGCGAGGCCATTTGTATCAAGCTGGCGGCGCTCGGCTACAAGGTCGTGACGACCTACAGCCCGAGCAACACCAAGGCCAGCGAATGGCTGCGCACCATGAACGACATGGGCTATGGCTTCAAGGCCTATCCCTGCGACGTCGCCGACTTCGATTCCTGCAAGGCCTGCGTTGCCGAGGTGACCAAGGACATCGGACCGGTCGAAGTGCTGGTGAACAACGCCGGCATCACGCGCGACATGACGTTCAAGAAAATGACCAAGGCAGACTGGGACGCGGTGATCCACACCAACCTTGATTCCACCTTTAACATGACCAAGCAGGTCATGGACGGCATGACGGAGCGCGGCTGGGGCCGGGTGATCAACATCTCCTCGGTGAACGGGCAGAAGGGCGCCTTCGGCCAGACCAACTATGCGGCGGCCAAGGCCGGCATGCACGGTTTCACCAAGGCGCTTGCCCTCGAAGTGGCGAAGAAGGGCGTGACGGTCAACACCATCTCCCCGGGCTATATCGGTACCAAGATGGTCATGGCGATCCCGCAGGAAGTGCTGGAAAGCAAGATCCTGCCGCAGATTCCGCAGTCCCGTCTGGGCAAGCCGGAAGAAGTCGCCGGCCTGGTCGCCTACCTGTCATCCGAAGAAGCGGCGTTTGTAACCGGCGCCAACATATCGATCAACGGCGGTCAGCACATGTACTGACCGCCGACGAAGGGAAGGCGGGTCTTGCAGCGCGCCTTTCCTTCGCGCAAGGATTTTCGTATCAATGGGAGTATCAAAAATGGAAAAGAAAGTTGCATTGATAACAGGCGCCATGGGCGGCCTGGGCACGGCGATCTGCAAGGCCTTTGCCAAAGACGGTTACAAGGTGGTGGCTGCCTACCATCCGGAATTCGACAACAAGGATGAATGGCTGAAGGAAATGGAAGCCGCAGGTTTCAAGGATTTCGTCTGCGTGGCCGGTGATGTTTCCAGGCTGGAAGACTGCCAGGCGCTGGTCGCGGATGCTGAAGCCAAGGCCGGTGCCGGCATCGACATCCTGGTCAACAACGCCGGCATCACCCGAGACAAGTTTTTCTCCAAGATGGAGCGGGACCAGTGGGACGCGGTGATCAATACCAACCTCTCCAGCCTGTTCAACATGACCAAGCAGGTTTCGGCAAAGATGGCCGAACGCGGCTGGGGCCGCATCATCAATATCTCGTCGGTGAACGGCGTCAAGGGCCAGGCCGGGCAGACCAACTACTCGGCTGCCAAGGCCGGCGTGATCGGCTTCACCAAGGCGCTGGCGCAGGAAATGGCGACCAAGGGCGTCACCGTGAATGCCGTCGCACCGGGCTATGTCGCGACCAAGATGGTGATGGCGATCCGCGAGGACATCCTGAAGGGCATCGTCGACACCATCCCGATGAAGCGTCTCTGCAAGCCCGAAGAGATCGGTGGCATCTGCTCCTATCTGGCTTCCGACCTGGCAGCCTACATGACGGGTGCGACGCTGAACATCAACGGCGGACTGTATTACAGCTGATCCTGCCGCAATTAATGACTCACCTCCGCCGCCGGTGGCGGGGGGGTGCAGCATCTGCTATGTTGGTAGTAACATGATTCCAAGGAGGGAATGACAATGGCCGCACAGAGCCGTCTTATCAAGAAATATCCGAATCGCCGCCTGTACGACACGCGCACCAGCACCTACATCACCCTGGCCGACATCAAGGAACTGGTTCTGGCCCACGAAGAATTTCAGGTGGTCGACGCCAAGTCCGGTGACGACCTGACACGCGCGATCCTGCTGCAGGTGATCCTCGAGGAAGAGGCCGGCGGCGCGCCGATGTTCTCTTCCGAACTGCTGTCGCAGATGATCCGTTTCTATGGCAATGCCATGCAGGGGATGATGGGTAGCTACATCGGGGACAACATCAGATCCTTCACCGAGATCCAGTCCAAGCTCAAGGAGCAGGCCAAGGGTCTGTACGGCGAGTCTACCGGCGAGAACCAGGACCTCTGGGCGCAGTTCCTCAAGTTTCAGGGACCCGCGATGCAGCACATGATGGGTACCTATGTCGAGCAGAGCCAGAAGATGTTCCAGCAGATGCAGGACACCATGCAGGAACAGACGCGCAAGATTTTCCCGGGCATCTACGTCAAGCCGGAAGAAAAAGCCGAGAAGAAGTAAGTTGACGCGACGACACGCCCGCGCGCCGACAGTCGGCTTCGTGTCGCTGGGCTGCCCCAAGGCGGCGTCCGATGCGGAACAGATCCTGACCCGGCTGCGCGCCGAGGGTTACGAGATATCGGGCAGCTATGACGGCGCCGATCTGGTGGTGGTCAATACCTGCGGCTTCATCGATGCGGCGGTCGAGGAATCGCTCGACGCCATCGGCGAGGCGCTTGCCGAAAACGGCAAGGTTATCGTCACCGGTTGTCTCGGCGCGAAGAAGGATGCGGCGGGCAACGACATCGTCAAGAGCGTGCATCCGAAAGTGCTGGCGGTCACCGGGCCGCATGCCATGCCCGAAGTCATGGCGGCCGTGCATCAGCATTTGCCCCCGCTGCATGATCCCTTCGTCGATCTGGTGCCGCCGCAGGGCATACGCCTGACGCCGGACCACTACGCCTACCTGAAGATTTCCGAAGGCTGCAATCACCGCTGCAGCTTCTGCATTATTCCTTCGCTGCGCGGCGACCTGGTGTCGCGTCCCATAGGCGACGTGCTGCATGAAGCCGAAGTGCTGGCCGCGGCCGGCGTCAAGGAACTGCTGGTGATCTCGCAGGACACCAGCGCCTATGGTGTGGACGTGAAGTACCGCACCGGCTTCCACGGCGGGCGGCCGGTGAAGACGCGGCTCTTTGAGTTGTGCAGCGAACTGGGCAAGCTCGGCCTGTGGGTGCGCCTGCATTACGTCTATCCCTATCCCAGTGTCGACGATCTGATTCCGCTGATGGCGGAAGGCAAGATCCTGCCCTACCTCGACGTGCCCTTCCAGCATGCCAGCCCGCGCATCCTGAAACTGATGAAGCGGCCGGCCTCGGCGGAGAAGGTGCTCGACCGCATCGCCGCCTGGCGTCGCGAAGTACCGGACCTGGCGATACGCTCCACGTTCATCACCGGCTTTCCGGGCGAGACCGAAGCCGAATTCAACGAGTTGCTGGATTTCCTCGACGAGGCCCAGCTCGATCGCGTCGGCGCATTCTCCTACTCGCCGGTAGACGGCGCCAGCGCCAACCAGTTGCCCGGCGCCTTGCCCGAGGGTATCCGTGAAGAGCGCAAGGCGCGCCTGCTGCGCCACCAGGAAGATATTTCCACGCAACGGCTGGAAAGGAAGATCGGCCGGCGCATCCAGGTTCTGGTCGACGAGATCGACGAAGACGGCGCCATCGCCCGCTCGCAGGGCGACGCGCCGGACGTCGACGGCCTGGTCTACATCGCCGACGGACACGACCTCGAGGTTGGCGAATTCGCCGAAGTCAGCGTGATCGATTGCGACGTGCATGACTTGCACGCCATGATCGCCGTGCCGTGAGCGCCGACTTTCAGGAAAGTCTGCGCGCCATCGTCGGCGCAGCCAGAGTCCTCACCGGGGCGCAAGACCTGGCGCCTTTCTGTACCGACTGGCGTGGCCGCTATACAGGCAATGCGCGCTGCGTGGTGTTGCCGGGCAACACCGATGAGCTTGCCGCCGTGGTGCGCGCCTGTGCCGCGACCGACGTAGCCATCGTTCCTCAGGGCGGCAACACCGGCCTGTGCGGTGGTGCGACGCCGATCGGTGGCGAGGTGGTGATCGTTCTCACCCGCCTGAACCGCATTCGCGCCATCGACCCTGACAACAACTCGATCACCGTCGAGGCGGGGTGTACGCTTCACGCCGTGCAGCAGGCCGCACGGGAGATCGACCGCCTGTTCCCGCTCTCGCTCGCGGCCGAGGGCAGCGCCACCATCGGCGGCAACCTGTCCACCAATGCCGGCGGCGTGCAGGTGCTGCGCTACGGCAACGCGCGCGAACTTGCGCTGGGCCTCGAAGTGGTGCTTGCCGACGGCCGCATCTGGAACGGCCTGCGCGGCCTGCGCAAGGACAATACCGGCTACGACCTGAAGCACCTGTTCATCGGTGCCGAAGGCACGCTGGGCCTGATCACCGCCGCGACGCTGAAGCTCTTCCCGCGGCCGCGCGCGCAGGCCACGGCCTGGGTCGCGGTGCCCGACCCGGCGGCGGCCGTAGCCCTGCTCGGACGCCTGCGCGATGCGGCGGGCGACAACGTGACGGCCTTCGAGATCGTCGGTCGCCCGGCGCTGGACCTGGTCCTCAAGTACATTCCGAATGCCCGCGATCCCTTCCCCGGCAAGCCCGAATGGCAGGTTCTGGTCGAGCTTTCCGGCGCGCGCGCCGACCTGACCGCAAGCCTCGAACTGGTGCTTGAAAGCGCGACTGGGGACGGCCTGGTCACCGACGCCGTGGTCGCCTCCAGCGAAACCCAGACCGCCGCGCTGTGGGCGCTGCGCGAGAACGTATCCGAAGCGCAGAAGACCGAGGGCGTTTCGATCAAGCATGACGTCGCCGTACCGGTATCGCGCATCGCCGAATTCATCGCCCGCGCCGATGCCGCCTTGCGCCAGTCCTTCCCGGGCGTGCGCATCGTCTGTTTCGGCCATATCGGTGACGGCAACCTGCATTACAACCAGTCCAGGGCCGGGACCGATTCCAATGCAGAATTCATCGCCCGGACGGCGTCGGTGAATCGCATCGTGCACGACCTGGTCCATGAACTCGGCGGCTCAATTTCGGCCGAGCACGGCCTGGGGCAGTTGAAACGCGAGGAAGTGCTGCGCTACAAGAGCGAAACCGAGATGGACATGATGCGCGCCGTCAAGCAGGCGCTCGACCCGCGCGGCCTGATGAATCCCGGCAAGCTGCTGTAAAAATGCCGGAAAAGGGCTTTACACCCGGACCCCGCCTCCCTATAATGCGCGCTCTCTTGTGGGGGTATAGCTCAGCTGGGAGAGCGCTTGCATGGCATGCAAGAGGTCCGCGGTTCGATCCCGCGTACCTCCACCAAACGATAAGTCCCTATCG
>JBIKKY010000055.1:0-19695 GCA_044360105.1 Sulfuritalea sp. | reverse complement strand
CACCGGCGCGGACTCCCTCGTAAATGCGGGGCGTTCGCGCCGACCCTGCGCCGTGCTGTTCATAATTGGGGCCTGTGCATAATGGCCGTTATGAAGAGCTTTTCATAACGGCCACAACCTGCCGCTCGGAGTTTTCCTCCATAGGGGACGCTGAGCCGGAGGATGGACCCGTAACCGGCCATTCAGTCGGTCGTCGCGGCAAAACCTCGGCCCCGGCGCAGATTCATTAGAATCACGGCATTCCAACGCAACCCAGGTCAGGATCATGAAAACAACCATAAGGCTGGCGGTCCTGCTCACCGCCTTGGGCAGCTTGTCGCCGGCGCTTGCCATGTCGGAAGCGATTCCCGCAACCTGGGGCGGAGACTTGGCCTCGCGGCCCCGGCTTACCGGCGACTGGGGCGGTTTGCGGGATGATATGGCCAAGAAGGGCGTCACGCTCGACATGGACGTTTACTGGATGCCACAGTGGATAACCAGCGGCGGGCGTAAGACGGACAACTCCGATTGGGGCAACGCAGTCGTCACCCTGAACGTGGATACCCAAAAGGCCGGCCTCTGGTCGGGCGGTCATTTCAAGGTCCAGACGGTCACCAGTTTTGGCGATCAACTGCTGAGGCAATCGGGTGCCATGGTTCCGGCCAATATCTCCTGGATGCTGCCGACCGTCACGACCGACACCGGCCTGCAGGAATTCACTTACACCCAGTTCTTCTCGCGCAACTTCGGAATGTTTCTCGGCAAGATCAACTCGATTGCGCCCACCGGCCAGTTCCATGGCGACTATCGGACCGGCTTCCAGAACACCAGCCTGAACCTGCCGCTGGCCATGGCCATGGTGCCGCTCTCCGCCTACGGCGCGGGCGCGCTGTATGCGCCTTCGCACGACGTGACGCTGGCCGCCATGGTGCTCGACCCGAGCGGCACGATCATGGACGACGACATCGACAAGGCCTTCGACGACGGCGTGATGGTGCTGGCGAATGCCGACCTCAAGGTCAAGCCCTTCGGCCTGCCCGGCCACCAGAACCTGACGCTGGCCTGGAGCAACAAGGAACACCTTTCGCTGGACCAGGATCCCAGCAACATCGCCCGCCATCTGCTGACCGAGCGCTTTCCCCTCCTCGCCAATCCGGGCCCGCACCTGGTCGAGATCCTGACAAGGTTCGCGCCGGGGCTGCTGATTCCGGTCCAGCCGTTGAACAAGGAGAACGAGACCTGGGCTGCCGTCTACAGCTTCGAACAATACCTGTGGAAACCCGAGGCGGACTCCCGGCGGGGACTCGGCGGCTTCTTCAGCGCCGGCACCAGCGACGGCAAGGCCAACCCGATCAAGTACAGCTACTCCCTGGGCGTCACGGGCAAGGGCATGGTGCCGGGACGGCCGCATGACGACTTCGGCATCGGCTGGTCGCGCACCGAGTTCAGTGACAAGTTCGTGCCCTTCCTGCGCAATACCTTCGACCTCGGCCTCGACAAGGAGGACGCGCTGGAGCTTTACTACAATTTCGCGGTCACGCCCTGGCTCGCCGTCACGCCGAGTTACCAGTACATCTCGCCCGCCATGAACAAGACGCTGGACGCCGCCGGGAACTTGAGGAACTTGCACAATACCCAGATGGTCGGAATTCGCGTCGGCCTGCGCTTCTAGGAAATCGAGAGCCATGGAAAAGAAGAACCCCTCTGCTCACAACGAATCGCGGCGCGACTTCATCAAGACCGTTGGCGCCGGTACCGTTTCCGCCTCGCTGGGGGCAGGCATGGTCGGCAGCGGTGCAGCGCAGGCTGCGTCGTCACCAGGCATCACCCCGATTCAACCCGCCGCCGGTGGCTACAACATCCTGTTCATCGTCACCGACCAGGAGCGCTTCTTCCGGCCCGGCGAGTTGCCTGGAAACTACCGCCTGCCGGCGCATGAACGCCTGGCCAGGCGCGGCGTCGTCTTCGAAAACCATCGCATCAATTCCTGCGTGTGCACCTCCTCCCGCTCGGTGCTGTACACGGGCCGGCACATCCAGCAGACGCGAATGTTCGACAACGCCAACTTTCCATGGAGCAACGACCTGCCCGCCGACATCAAGACGATGGGGCACCTGCTGCGCGAGGCCGGTTACTACACGGCGTACAAGGGCAAGTGGCACCTGACCAAGTCATTCGAGACGGTAAACAAGCTCGACGCACCGGAAAAGTTCTTTACCAAGGAAATGGAAGCTTACGGCTTCGCCGACTACATCGGCGTCGGTGACATCATCGCTCACACCGAAGGCGGTTATCGCCATGATGGCATCATTACCGAGACCGCCGTGAGCTGGCTGCGGAGCAAGACCGGCGACCTGGCCAAACAGGGCAAGCCATGGTTCCTTGCGGTGAACCTGGTCAACCCGCACGACATCATGTTCTACAACACGGACCAGCCCGGGAAGCCGGTCCAGGAAGCGGGCAACCTGGCCCACCTCAATCACGACCCGGCGCACGCGCTCTACGCCAAGAAATGGCCGACCAAGTTGCCGGTCAGCTTCCGCCAGCGCATCGATGCACCCGGCCGGCCGCCGGCACATACCGACTACAAGCGGGGCAACGATGTCATGCTCGGCGCCATCCCGGACAACGAGGAGTGGCGGTGGCACAAGCGCCACAACTATTACCTGAACTGCCTGCGTGATGTTGATCGCCACATCGCGGCCCTGCTCGACGAACTGGACGCGCGGGGGCTCGCCGCCAGCACCATCGTCGTGCTCACCTCCGACCACGGCGAACTCGACGGTGCCCATCATCTGTCAGGCAAGGGCGCCACCTCCTACCGCGAACAGAACCACGTGCCGCTGATCGTCGCCCACCCGGCCTACCCCGGTGGCAAGCGCTGCCAGGCGGTTACCACCCACCTCGACATCGTGCCGACCTTGATCAGCCTGACCAATGCCAGCCCCGAAAGGAAGGCTGCTGTTGTCCGAGGTCTGCCGGGCAGGGATTTTTCGCCGACGCTGGCGGCACCGGAAAAGGCCGGCCATGCCGCCGTGCGCGACGGCCAGCTCTACTGCTTCAACATGTTCGCCACGCTGGACGGGGAATTCCTGGAAAAGGCCCGCGATCTGCTGCGCCAACCGGGTGGTCCGGAGAAACTCAAGCAGGGCGCACTGCGTCCCGACATGATGAAGCGTGGCGCCATCCGCAGCGTTTTCGACGGCCGTTACCAGTTCACGCGCTACTTCTCTCCAAAGCAGCACAACCGGCCGACGAGCATCGAAACCTTGCTGCAGTTCAATGATGTCGAGCTGTTCGACCACCAGAACGATCCGCATGAACTCGACAACCTCGCCATGGATCCCAGGAAGCACGCCAGCCTGCTCCTCGCCATGAATGAGAAGCTCAACCGCCTGATCGACGCGGAAGTCGGCGAGGATGTCGGGCAGATGTTGCCCGGAGGCGTCGATGCCGGCTGGGTGGCCACGCCGGCGGTCAACGATTTGTGACATGGCCGGCGAGGAACGTGGCGATGGCTGGAAAGTCGGCGCTGGCGACACGGCGCACCTCTAGCTGGCGTTGATGAAAACATTGCTCGGCAAGGCGAACAGGCTTTAGCCATAGTCGCTCAGCTAGCAAAGGAAGCGGGAGTTCCCTACTCAAAGGTAGTTCGGCTGAGCGCTTACCCGTAAATGGCATAACGGCATATCGAACGGCCGCTTCCCAATTCTGGATCCCTGGTGCCAATGGCTGCTTCCTTTTTCCTCGACCGGCAGTTATGGGCACAAAGGGTGTGCTCAGTTTTTAAAAACCAGCCATTCAACTGGTTCCTGCTGGCTGTGAGTTCTTGCATTCTCCCATGGTATCAAATGGTTATCGGAAGCAAAACATGGGAATTGTTTTCACCAAACCATGTGGATTCCATCGATGCAGCGTTGGCCAAAGCCTCTGAATTTCCTTCAATGCCATCATTTTTGTGTTGTAAAATCCGCCAGAACCGTATACTGTACGGACATTGCAAGGAGTGACACCATGGGCGCCACCGTCAAAGAAGAACGCATCGAAATCCGCCTCGCTTCCGCCGAGAAGGAGCGCATTCGTCAGGCTGCCATCCTGTCGCACCAGAATGTCAGCGAATTCGTTCTTCGTGCCGTACGTACCGTAGCCGACGAGACGTTGGCGGCGCAGACGCGCTTCGTCCTGCCTGAAGCACAGATGAACGCGTTCTATGCCGCTCTCGACCAGCCTGCCAAGTCGATTCCGCGCCTCAGGGAACTGCTCAAGAAACCGAGCGTCTTCGAGGCCAAATGAAGTTGCCGCTACGGGGTCCCGAAGTCCTCACGGAGGCCCACGACGTATCGGGATTCGATTGTGGCAACGAGGCACTGAACCGATTCCTCCATCGCTACGCGCTGCAAAACCAGCGCAACCAAAGTGCCCGGACCTATGTTGCGCTTCGCGGTGAAACGCATGTCATCGGCTACTACTCGCTGGCGGCTGCCTCGGCAGAATACGAAACCGTCCCGGCGAGGATTGCCAAAGGACTGGCCCAGCATCCGATTCCACTGACGCTACTGGCAAGATTGGCCGTGGATCAGACAGAGCAGGGGACTGGCATCGGGGCAGGGCTGCTCAAGGATGCGCTGAAGCGCTTTCTTCAGGCGCAATCGATCATTGCTGCTCGAGCACTGCTTGTCCATGCCAAAGACGACCAGGCCGTCGAGTTCTATCGGCACTTCGGATTTGTACCGTCGCCGCTCGACCCGTATCACCTGTACCTGATGACCAAGGATGTCCAGGAATGCCTGGCCTAGTCACTCGTAAAATGCGGCCTATGCAGTGCCTGCAAGTGTTTCAGGCAGCGTATACCATAATCCAAATTGCATGCTCTGAAAATTGAGTGCAAATTCGTCAAAACATTATTGTTTTGGCAGTGTCTGGCAACTGCAGGACTCGATAAGCAACAACATTTTGATGGCATTTCTGATGGTCAGTTTGCACCTGAAAATCGTTTATCCTTTGCAGATCAACTGGATGAAAAGCTCGTGCACAATCGAGTGGGAGTAGGTTTCGATCTATCGCTCTGGGATCAGTTCAATGCCAGGCGCCGCCGTCCAGAGTGACTTCGGCCGAAACGGTGGGGTTGGCGTGGACCTCGAGAATTTCGAGTGCGCGAATCTGGCGGATAGTGGTCCTGAATGACGGCGCCGGGCGTTTGTGCGTTACACCGTGGCGATGCGCAGCAGGTTGGTAGTGCCAGCCACGCAGAAAGGCATGCCGGCGATGGCGATGATGGTCTGGCCGGCTTCGGCGAAACCCTTGCGGCGAGCGATCTCACAGGCGATGGCGGTCATTTCGCCCACGTCGCCCACGTCGGCAATCTGCACGGAATGCACGCCCCAGGCCAATGCCTGTCGGCGGGCGACTTCGATGTTGGGCGTCAGGCCCAAGATGGGGGCTTCGGGCCGCTCGCGCGCCGCGCGCAGGCTGGTGTGGCCCGAACTGGTGTAGCAGACGATGGCCGCAGCCGGCACCTGCTCGGCCGGAAGTTCCACGCCGAGATCGCCGCGCGCCACCATGACGGCGTCGGACAGGGCCACGATCTCTTCGAGCCGATCCAGCGCCGAAGGCTTTTCGAGCTTGGAGACAATCAGCGCTCGGTCGCCGATGATCACTCGCGCTTCAGTCACGTGCTCCGGTCGTTGCACAAAACTAAGGGCGATCCAGTCGGCGCCAAGTTCCAGCGCCAGGTCAAGGTCGCGCAGGTCCTTCGGCGTGAGCGCCGTGATCGGCAACATCACGCCGGGCACATTGACGCCCTTTCGGTCTGACAGCTTGCCGCCGACCGCGACCCGCGTGTCAGCAAAGTCCGCGCCGCAGCACTCGACCACCAGGCGCAGCTTGCCGTCGTCGAGCAGCAGTTCGGCGCCCGGCACCAGCGCGGCGAAGATTTCGGGGTGGGGCATGCCGGCGCGGCTGGAGCTGCCGGGTGCCAGGTCGAGGTCCAGGCGAAAGGCGGCGCCTTCGATCAGCGTCACCGGGCCGTCGGCGAAGGTGCCCAGGCGCAGCTTGGGGCCCTGCAGGTCGGCCAGGATGCCGATCGGGCGACCGGTTTCCTTTTCCAGTTCACGCAGCATTGCAAAGCGTGCGCGGTGATCGGCGGCGCTGCCATGGCTGAAGTTGAGCCGGAAGACGTCGACGCCGGCCGTGAAGAGCCCGCGAACGGTCTCGCGGGCGGAACTGGCGGGCCCCAAGGTCGCCACGATCTTGGCATTTCTGGTTCTGCGCATGGTCATCTCGATGGAGCAGCTTCGGCCTCGATCAGGATGGCGCGAAAGTCGTTGACGTTGGTCAGGGTCGGCCCGGTGACTACCGAGTCGCCCAGCGCCCCGAAGAAACCGTGGCCATCGTTGTTGGCAAGGCAGTCCTGCGGCCTGAGACCCAAAGACCATGCACGCGAGAGCGAATCGGGTGCCAGCAGGGCACCGGCGATTTCCTCCTGGCCGTCGACGCCGTCGGTGTCACCTGCCAGGGCGTGAATGCGCGGGTGGCCGCCGAGGGTAAGACCCAGGGACAGCAGGAATTCGACGTTGCGCCCACCCCGGCCCTTGCCGCGCACGGTGACGGTGGTCTCGCCGCCCGACAGCAGCACGCAAGGTGCGGCGAAGGGCTGGCTTCGGTGTGCGATCTGCAGCGCCTGGGCGCCCAGCACCTTGCCCACGTCGCGGGCCTCGCCTTCCAGCGCGTCGCCCAGAATGTGCGCCGCGTAGCCAGCTGAACGAGCCACAGCCGCGGCGGCTTCCAGCGCCATCTGCGGCGTGGCGATCATGCGCACTTCGGCACGCGCGAGGCGGGGGTCGGCGGGTTTTAAGGACTCGCCGGCGCCGCTTTCGAGCACCGCGCGCATCTGCGGCGACAACTCGATGCCGTAGCGCCGCACGATGGCCAGTGCGTCGGCACAGGTGGTGGGGTCTGCCACCGTGGGACCGGATGCGATGTTGATGGGGTCGTCGCCGGGCACGTCCGAGATCAGGAGCGTCAGCACGCGCGCAGGGTGACAAGCAGCGGCCAGCCGGCCGCCCTTGATGGCAGACAGGTGGCGGCGCACGCAGTTCATCTCGCTGATCGTGGCGCCCGACTTCAGCAGTTCACGATTCAGCACCTGCTTTTCGGCCAGCGTCAGGCCGGCGGCGGGCAACGGCAGCAGCGACGAGCCGCCGCCGGAGATCAGGCACAGCACGAGGTCGTCCTGGTGCAGGCCCGAGACCAGCTTCAGCATGCGCTCGGCGGCGGCCTGCCCCGCGGTATCCGGCACGGGGTGCGACGCCTCAACGATCTCGATGTGCTCGCAGGGCACGGCGTAGCCATACCGTGTGACCACCAGGCCCGACAGGGGCCCCGGCCAGTTCGCCTCGACCGCCTGGGCCATGGCCGCCGATGCCTTGCCCGCGCCGATGACGATCAGCCGGCCCAAGGGCGGCGGCGGTAGGTGTGCCGGAATGCACAGCGCGGGCTGCGCGCTCGCGATCGCCGCGTCGAACATGCGCCGCAGCAGGTCCCGCGATGCACGGTCCCTGGAATTGTGGATCGTCACGGGGTTCGGTGGAGGTCGGCTCAGGCGGCTGTCATACCGCCTGTTGGCCGATCTCGAAGTTCGCCAGCTTCTCCAGCGCCCTGACCATCGCCGAGTGGTCCCAGGCCTTGCCGCCGTTGGCAGCACAGCTGTTGAACAGTTCCTGCGCCGTGGCCGTGTTGGGCAGCGACACGCCCAGCGCACGCGCATTGGAGAGCGCCAGGTTCAGGTCTTTCTGATGCAGTTCGATGCGAAAGCCCGGGTCGAAGGTTCGCCTGATCATGCGTTCGCCATGCACTTCGAGAATCTTCGACGACGCAAAGCCGCCCATCAGCGCCTGCCGCACACGCGCCGGATCCGCACCGGCCTTGGCGGCGAACAGCAGCGCCTCTGCCACTGCCTCGATGTTCAGCGCCACGATGATCTGATTGGCCACTTTCGCGGTCTGGCCGTCGCCGTTGCCACCCACCAGCGTGATGTTCTTGCCCATCAGCTCGAACAGCGGCTTGACCTTCTCGAACGTGGCCTCGGGGCCGCCGACCATGATGGACAACGTGGCGTTCTTCGCTCCCACTTCGCCGCCGGAGACGGGTGCGTCCAGGTAGTCGCAGCCGAGGGCGTTGATCTTGCTCGCATAAGCCTTGGTCTCGATCGGCGAAATGCTGCTCATGTCGACCACGGTTTTGCCAGCGCTGACGCCCGATGCGACGCCGTGCTCGCTGAACAGCACCTCACCCACATGCGGCGTGTCGGGCACCATGATGAAGATGATGTCGGCCTGCTGCGCCACTTCACGGCCGTTGCCACAGGCAGTGGCGCCGGCCTGGACCAGGTGTACAGGCACGGACGTTCGTGAGTGCAGGAACAGTTGGTGGCCGGCCTTCAATAGGTGACCCGCCATCGGCGTGCCCATGATGCCGAGGCCGATGAAGCCGAGTTTGAGTGATTGGGTGGTCATGGCGATGTCCTTGTAGATTGGGGTTCAGCGCGGCGTCGGTTTGACGAAAAGGTTCTGGCGCCAATCGAGGCCGGCCTCGGTGGTGGTGGCTGGCTTGTACTCGCAGCCGATCCAGCCCTTATAGCCGATGCGATCGAGGTGCGCAAACAAAAAAGAGTAGTTGATTTCCCCGGTTCCAGGCTCGTTGCGCCCGGGGTTGTCGGCCAGCTGGATGTGGCCGATGTGCGGCAAGTACTTCTGCACCGTGGCGGCCAGCTCGCCTTCCATGCGTTGGGCGTGGTAAATGTCATACTGGATGAACGCGTTGTCGGCGCCTACCTCGGCCAGGATGCTCGCGGCCTGTTCGGTGCGGTTGAGATAGAAGCCCGGGATGTCGAAGGTGTTGATCGGCTCGATCAGCAGCCTCAAGCCCGCCGCCTTCAGTGCATTCGCGGCATAACGCAGGTTCTCGACGAAGGTGGTGCGCAGCACCTCCTCAGCGACCCCGGCAGGCCTCTTTCCGGCCAGGCAGTTGAGTTGCGAAACCCCCAGGCCGGTGGCATATCGGATCGCCTCGGCCACGCCAGTACGGAATTCCCCGGTGCGATCCGGCAGGCAGGCGATGCCGCGTTCACCTTCGTCCCACTGGCCCGCCGGCAAGTTGTGCAGCACCAGCTGCAGTCCGTTGACCTCCAGGCGGGAGCGAATCTCGTCGATCGGGAAGGCATACGGAAACAGGAACTCCACGGCCTCAAAGCCGGCCCCGGCAGCAGCTTCGAAACGCTCCAGAAACGGCACCTCGGTGAATAGCATTGTCAGATTCGCTGCGAACTTAGGCATAGGTTCTTCTCCAAATCAGTTTGACGCACGTCTCGTCGCGGGTCCGGGCTCTCCCTGCATCCTGGGCAAGCATCATCATTTGATGAACCCAAAGCGGCGCGGCATGTAGAGCACGAATTCAGGGAAGATGATACACATCACCAGCGCCAGGAGCTGCACCGGCACGAAGGGCGTGATGCCCTTGTAGATATCCATCATGGTGACGCCAATCGGCACGGCGCCTTTCATGTAGAAGAGCGCAAAGCCGAACGGGGGCGTCAGGAAGGCAATGGATGCAAGGCGCTACCGTCCACAGTCATCTGTGGGCAAGCGGCGCAACGCCGCAGACGCGCCTTCCTGCGCAACCCTGCGGGAAGGGCTTGCCTGGCCACATGGCGGCGTTGATCGTCGCTTGTTGGGAGCGACCCAACGGCGGTCCTCCTGCCTTGCCCTGCACCCAGGCAAGCTTCTTCGCAGCCGTCGCCCAATTGAGAGCACGCCCTAGAAGGCTCGCTGACGATCGAGTGGGAGTGACGGGCGGCGGTATCACCCGTCCGGCAGCAAACCCCGGATCTCTGCCGCGCTGAGCCCCGCATCGCGCAGGATCTCGGCGCCATGTTCGCCGCGCCGCGGCACCGCGCCGGGCTCGGCGGCCGGCGTCGCCGAGAAGCGCGGCGCCGGGGCGGCCTGCAATACGCCATCGCGTTCGGCATAAACGCCGCGTGCCGCCATGTGCGGATGCACCATCGCCTCGACCGGTGTCAGTACCGGCGCAAAGCAGGCGTCGCTGCCCTCAAGCAGATCGATCCAGTGCCGGCGCGGTTTGGTGGCGAACAGCGCGGCCAGTCGTTCGCGCAGGCGGGTGTAGCAACTCGGATCGTAGGGCCGGCTGAATTCGGGATCGTCGCCGAGACCCAGCTTGGCGAAGAGCAGGGCGTTGAACTGCGGTTCCAGCGCTTGAATGCTGACGAAGTGTCCATCGGCGCAGGCGTAGGTACCGCACCAGTGCGGGCCGTCGAGGATGCCGCGGCCGCGTTCTATCGGCATCTGCCCGGCGGCATGCAGGGACAACAGCAGGTTCATCAGGTTGGCGCTGCCGTCGACCACGGCGGCATCGACCACCTGCCCGGTACCGCCACGCCGCACATTGAGGATGCCGGCGAGAATGCCCATCGCCAGGTAAAGGGCGCCACCGCCCAGGTCGCCCACCAGCGTCGGCGGGGCCAGCGGCGGCTTTCCCGGTTCGCCGGAGTACCACAGGGCGCCGGACAGCGCGATGTAGTTGAGGTCGTGTCCGGCGCTTTGCGCCAGCGGCCCGCTCTGTCCCCAGCCGGTCATGCGGCCATAGACCAGCTTTGGATTGCGCGCCAGGCAGATATCTGGCCCGAGGCCCAGCCGCTCCATGACACCGGGCCGCATGCCTTCGATCAGCGCGTCGGCACGGTCGATCAGTCGCAGCACGGCATCGATCGCACGCGGATTTTTCAAGTCCAGCGCCAGCGAACGCTTGCCGCGATTGAGGATGGCATTCTTGCCCATTGCGAGCGGATCGCCGGCCTTGCCGCTGATGCGCTCGACCAGGATGACTTCGGCGCCCATGTCGGCCAGCAACATGCCGCAGAAGGGCCCCGGTCCGATACCGGCGATTTCGACGATGCGAACTCCGTCGAGAACTCCCATTTTCATTACTCCTCGTCGAACATGGCAGAAATCATGACATCACGAGCATGACAGTATTTCATCGCATTGCCGTTTTTGGTTAGCTTGCAACAACGGCCTTCGCCTAGAATTTCATTCAGGGTGCCCGGCCACGGACTGCCTCGACATGTGGCTCGAAGCCCGGCACGATCCTGCAACGACGAGCATTGTGGCCACCCGGATACCCTTCAAACCGTGCGGCCATCCAGCAACCGTCAAGAATGGAGAAAATGCACCATGTCGGAAATTGAAAACTTCCTCAAGGCACGCGACTTCTTGCGGGAAAATCGCAGCGATTACGAAACCGCCTATCGTGAATTCCGCTGGCCGGCACTCGATCGATTCAATTGGGCGCTCGATTACTTCGATTCCATGGCAAAGGGCAATGATAAGCCTGCCCTGCTTATCGTCGAAGAAGACGGGTCGCGCCAAGAGCACAGCTTCAAACAATTGAGCGAACGTTCCGGCCAGGTCGCGAATTACCTGCGCCAATTGGGGGTCCGGCGCGGCGACTGCATCCTGCTGATGATGGGCAATGAAGCGCCCTTGTGGGAACTGATGCTGGCCGCCATGAAACTCGGCGCGGTGATATCCCCGGCCACGACCTTGCTGACGACCGACGATCTGACGGACCGGATCAGGCGCGGCAATGTGAAAGTGGTGGTGACCCGTAACGTCGAAAAATTTTCCGCCATCCCCCATGACTTCATCGGAATAACTCTCGGTCCGCCGGTCGCCGGCTGGCATGGCTACGGAGAGAGTTTGTCCGCAGCCACGAGTTTCGTGCCGGAGGGAGAAACGAAAGCGGAAGACCCGCTTTTCCTCTATTTCACTTCGGGAACGACGGCGCAGCCGAAACTGGTACTGCATACCCATCAGAGCTATCCGGTGGGCCATTTGTCCACCATGTACTGGCTCGGATTGCAGCAAGGCGACATCCACTGGAACATCAGTTCGCCCGGCTGGGCGAAGCATGCATGGAGCTGCTTTTTCGCGCCATGGAACGCGGCGGCGACGGTATTCATCTACAACTATGCGCGCTTCAGCGCGCCCGACGTACTGCAGGCCCTGGTTCGTCACGGCGTGTCCACGCTTTGCGCTCCGCCCACGGTATGGCGCATGCTGATCCAGGAAAAGCTCGCCGATTATCCGGTCAAGCTGCGCGAAGTCATCGGCGCGGGAGAACCGCTCAATCCGGAAATCATCGAGCAGATCAGGAATGCCTGGGGCATTACCATCCGCGACGGCTACGGCCAGACGGAAACCACCGCGCAGATCGGCAACGCGCCCGGAGCCCTGCTCAAGCCGGGTTCAATGGGGCGCCCCCTGCCGGGCTATCGGGTCGAGCTGCTCGATGTCGACGGGCGGCCTGCGGCGGAAGGCGAGATCTGCCTCGATTTGCGGCATCGTCCGCTGGGCCTCATGAGGGGCTACGCGGGAGACGAGGAGAAAAGCGCGGAAGTCGTGCGCGAGGGTTACTACCACACGGGGGATGTCGCCAGCCGGGATGCCGATGGCTACATCACCTATGTGGGCCGGGCCGACGATGTTTTCAAGGCGTCGGATTACCGCATCAGCCCATTCGAACTGGAGAGTGTCCTGATCGAACATCCGGCCGTAGCGGAAGCGGCTGTGGTTCCCTCGCCGGACCCGATGCGGCTGGCCGTGCCGAAAGCCTTCATCGTGCTGGCTGCGGGCCATGAGCCGAGCCATGAAACGGCCCGCGACATCTTCCGCTTCGCCCGCGAGAAGCTGGCCCCCTTCAAGAGAATCCGCCGGCTCGAGTTTGCCGATCTGCCGAAAACCATTTCCGGAAAAATCCGGCGGGTCGATCTTCGAAAACAGGAAGAATCCAGAAGCCCGGGGGCAGAGAGAGGCTCTCTTGAGTTTTTCGAAGAGGATTCCTGACGCCTTGCCGATGAAAACTTACATCCACGCCGCCGATTTCGGCCATCTGCCGGTGCCTGCCTTTGCCTCGAATTCGGCCCTGCGATACATGTTGGGAATGCGTGCGGCGCGGGCAGCAACGCTGCTGCTCGCCACACTGACCTCAGCCACGGCGCTGGCCGGCCAGTCGGCCGCCACCGTGTATGCGCTGAACTGCCTGGGCTGCCATTTTCCGCCCGACGAAATGACCCGCGATGCGCCGGCCATGGTCGGCCAGTTTGCCCAGACCGAAGGCGGCCGCGTGTTCTTCATCCGGATCCCGGCCGCCGCCGGCAAACCGCTCGACAAGGAACAGGAGGCGCGCCTGCTGCGCGAGATCCTCAACTGGAAAAAGAGCTGTTCGGTGATCATGCAGGATGCACCGCTGCTGAAATATACGGGCCCCCGATGAAGGAATGGCGGCGGACGCTTGGCGCGGTGCTGACCGGATGCATGCTCGCCGGCACGGCGGCTGCGGCCGGCGCGCAGTCCTTGCGCCTGGAATCGCTGCCGCCGCCGGCGACGGTCAAGCCGGCACTGGCCAAACTGGGCTGGCACCTGTTTTTCGAACCGCGGCTGTCGGGCGACGGCAGTCGCAGTTGCGCGAGTTGCCACCTGCCGTCACGGGGCTATGCCGACGGCCAGCCCCTGTCACGCGGCTACAACGGCACCGAGTATTTTCGCAACGCGCCGGGCCTGCTCTCGGTGCGCTTGAAGACCCGCTTGATGTGGGACGGCCGGCTCGATGGCGCCGATCTGGCGACGGCGGTGCGCGACATGGTCACCGAAGCGCATTTCATGAACGCCGACGGACGCCTGATCCAGGAGCGCATCCGCCAGCTTCCGGAACTGCTTGCGCTGTGGCGCGAGGCTTTCGGGGCGCAGAGCCAGCCCTATGGTCCGCAGATATTTGTCGCCATTGCCGAGTTTCTGAAGACGCTGGACAGCGGCGACACCGCGGTCGATCGCGCCCTGCGCGGCGAAAAGGTGGCACTGCCGGCGCCGGTACGCGAAGGGATGGCCTTGTTCGGCGGCAAGGGCCAATGCATCCGCTGCCACAACGGAGTTCTCGGCACGGATGGCAAGGCCTATCGGCTCGGCGTACCCGGGCATCCTGAAATTGCGGGCGACCCGCTGCGCATGATTACCCTGCTGCGCCACCACGCCACGATGGGCGTTCCCAACTACATGGCCGAGCGCAAGGACCTCGGCATCTATGTCGTGAGCAAGCAAGCGGCCGATCGCGGGCGTTTCGTCACGCCCGCGCTGCGCGGACTGACGCATACCGGGCCTTACATGCACAACGGCATGCTGGCGACGCTCGATGAGGTGGTGGCGTTTCACGATCGGGGCGGCGGTCCGGGCAGCGAATTGCAGCCGCTGGGACTCTCGGTACGCGAGCGGGCGGCCCTGGTGGCTTTCCTGCGCGCGTGGTCGGCGCCGCTGCCGGTCGTAGTCGAGCCGCCGGCCTACGACTTCTGGTCGGCGGGAGCAGCGCGGTGAGGCGAGGTTGGGGAACAGGATTGGCAGCAGGATGGGCGGCAATGCTCCTGGCGGCCGCGGTTTTCCCGGCGGTGGCGGCCGACCCGGTGGCGGGCGGCTTCGGTCCCTTGCCGCCGGTCAGCGTTCCCGCCGACAACCCGATGAGCGCCGCCAAGGTGGAACTGGGTCGCCTGCTGTTCTGGGACACGCGCCTGTCGGGCAATGCCTCGACCTCCTGCGCCTCCTGCCATGCGCCGCAAACCGGCTGGGGCGAACTGGAGCCCCTGTCGCGCGGCTATCCCGGCACGCGCCACTGGCGCAATGCGCAGACCATACTGAATGCGGCCCACTATTCGCGGCTGTTCTGGGACGGCGCCGTTGACAGCCTCGAGCAGCAGGCGCAGTCGGCCGCCGAAGGCGCGGTCGCCGGTAACGGCGATGCGGCCATGATGGAAATGCGCCTGCGCCTGGTGCCCGAGTACGTCACCCGTTTCCGCGAGGCCTTCGGCACCGAATGGCCGCGCATCCACCATGCCTGGCAGGCGATCGCCGCCTTTCAGCGCACGCTGGTGTCGGACCCGAAAAAGGTCCCCTTCGATCGCTGGCTGGCGGGCGATGCAGGCGCCCTGAACGCGGCGGCGCAGCGTGGTTATGCCTTGTTCGTCGGCAAGGCCGGCTGCGTGCAATGCCACGGCGGCCCGCTGCTTTCCGACCAGGGGTTTCACGCGCTCGGTGTGCCGCGCCATGCCTGGGCCGACAGCGACCCCCTGGTGCAGATCACGGCGCGCTGGCAGAAACTGCAGCGCGGGGTTTCCGCAGTGCAATACAAGGGCAGTGACGACGACCTGGGATTGGCCTACCTGACGCGCAATCCGGCCGATGCCGGCCGGTTCCGCACGCCCTCGCTGCGCGAGTTGAGGTATACCGCGCCCTACATGCACAACGGCGCATTCGCCACGCTGCGCGAAGTCGTGGATTTCTTCGACCGGGGCGGCGGCGAAGGACCGAACAAGGCGCCGCAGTTGCGGCCGCTGGGACTCGGTGCGACGGAAAAGAAGGATCTGGTTGCTTTTCTCGAATCGCTGAGCATGGACCAGCCGCTGCTGCTGGCGCCGCCGCGGGTGCCCAGGTCAAAGCCGCTCGCAGACGGAGGAAACGATGCACTTCCACGATGAACCCGCCTGCCAGTCGCGCCGGGATTTCCTGCTGGGCGGCGGCAAGCTGGTCATGCTGGCTGCCGCCGCGGGGATCACGGATGCCGTGTGGGCGCAGCGCGCCGGACATCCGCCGCTGGCGTTGGCCCGCCTGTCCGACCTCAAGCCCGGCGAGCCATACTATTTCGACTATCCGCAGCCCGGCGATCTCAACATGCTGGTGAAGCTTGGTGTTGCGGCCGGCGGCGGCATCGGTCCGCAAGCCGACGTGGTGGCCTTCAGCACGCGCTGTCCCCATCTCGGCGGCAAGCTGCGAGGGACGTTGCAGGCAGAAAACCAGGTGCTCGGTCCCTGTCCGCGCCATCTCACCACCTTCGATCTCAGCCGCCACGGCGTGGTGATTACCGGCCATGCCACGGCCAGCCTGCCGCAGGTCGTGCTGGAACTCGACGGCGACCGGATTCGCGCCGTCGGCATGCAGGGACTGGTCTATCCGGAAGGGGGCCGGCATGTCTGAGACCCGACCCGTGCCGGTGCCGCCGCCCGGTGCCGAAGAAATATCGACCGCCTGTGACTACTGCGTGGTGGGTTGCAGCTATCGCGTCTGGCGCTGGAAAGTCGGCGCTGGCGACACGGCGCCGAGGCCGAATGCGGCAGTGCCGTGGGCCAATCCCGCCCAGCACAACATCGTGCAATGGCAGGGCGAGCCGCACCATGTGCTGGTGCTGGCGGATCCGCGGGCCAAAGCCGTCAACCCCAGGGGCAACCATTCGATGCGCGGCGGCACCCTGGCGCAGAAGTGCTACAACCCGGAAAATAGAACGCGCGAGCGGCTGACCACGCCGTTGCTGCGCGTCAAGGGCGAACTGCAACCGGTGTCGTGGGAAACGGCGCTGGACATCATGGCGACGGTGTCGAAGCATGTCCTGAAAAACCACGGCGAACACGCCTGGGGCGTCAAGGCCTACTCTTACCAGTACTTCGAGAACACCTACGCCATCACCAAGCTGGCGCTCGATGCCATCGGCACGCCGGCCTTCGCGCCGCACGACAAGTGCGCCAACAGCAACGATGCGGCAGGCCTGGACGATGCCGGCCTCGAAGCCTTTGCGCCGGCCTATGAAGACTGGGGCGCCTGCGACGTCCTGTTCATGTCCGGTACCGATCCCTTCGAAACCAAGACCACCCTGTTTACCAGCTGGATCATGCGCGGCGAAACTCCGGACAAGACCCTGATTTTCGCCACCCCTCACCGCAGCATGGGCGTGGCCTGGGCCGAAAAACGCGGCGGCCTGTGGCTGCCGGTGATCCCCGGCACGGACACCCTGTTGCACAACGCCATCGCCCGCGTGATCGTCGAGCGCGGCTGGCAGGACCAGGCATTCATCGAGCGCTGGGTGGCGAAACGCTGGGAAGTCGATCAGGGCTACGGGCGCGGCACGCGCAACACGCCCTGGCAATGGCGCACCACCTGGGGCACCTGGCAGAGCGACTGGGAGGATTTTCGCCAGTTCCTCCTGTCGCGCGACGAACACCGGCTGGAGCAAGCGGCACGCATCACCGGCGTATCCGCCGCGCTGATCGAGCAGGCAGCGGAACTGCTGGCCAGGCCGCGCGCCGATGGCTCGCGCCCCAAGGCGTCCTTCATGCTGGAGAAGGGCAACTACTGGTCGAACAACTACATGAACAGCGCCTCCTTCGCCGCGCTGGGACTGGTCTGCGGCGCCGGCAATCGCAAGGGGCAGGTCATCGGCCGCGGCGGCGGCCATCAGCGCGGCATGATTTCCTCGCCGGGGAATCCCGATTGGCTCTCGCCCGAAAAACATCCGGGCCGGCGCAAGAAGCCCCTGAATCTCGACCGCTGGCTGATGGATGGCCAACTGCGCTTTGCCTGGGTTTTCGGCACGACGTGGATCGGCGCCATGGCCGCCTCGGACGAACTGGAGCGCCACATTGCGAGACTTACCCGCGACAGCCCACACCAGCCGCAACAGGCGACGGTCGAGGCAGCGTCAGCGGCGCTGATTGCCCGCGCCGATGCCGGCGGCATGGTGCTGGTGGATTCCGACATCTATCCGGTGGAGCCGCTGGGCACGCGCTACGCCGATATCGTCCTGCCGGCGGCCACCTGGGGCGAAGCCGACTTCACGCGCTGCAACGGCGAGCGCCGCCTGCGCCTCTACGCCCGCTTTTGCGATGCGCCGGGGCTGGCACAGCCCGACTGGTGGGCTGTACAGGCGTTTGCCCGGCGCATGGGTTTTGGCGACAAGTTCGCCTGGCGCAATGGCAGCGATGTCTTCGCGGAAGCCGCGCACCATAGCCGGGGAACACCTTACGATTATTTCGAGCTGGTAGAACAGGCACGCCGGGAGAAAGTGGCGGGGCACGAGTATCTGCGCCGCCTGGGTGGCGACGGCATCCAGACTCCGGTCTGGCGCCAGGGCGAGACCATCGCCGGCACGGTCCGCCTGCACGATCCCCTGACGCGCCAGGGCGAACCCGGCGCCTTCCGCAACAAACTGCTGAATGCCTTCAACACGCACAGCGGCAAGGCCGTGCTGCTCAAGACGCCATGGAATTTCCCGGGCTGGAGCGAGTTTTACGCCGCCGTGCAGCCGCGAACCGACAAGCAGGAACTATGGATCACCAACGGCCGCATCAACGAAGTCTGGCAAAGCGGCTTCGATGACCTGCGCAAACCCTATACCGCGGCGCGCGGCCTGCCGCAGATGCTGTTCATGAATCCAGAGGATGCGCGAAAGCGCGGCATCGAAAGCGGCGACCGGGTGCGGGTCTCCAACGACACGGTGTATGTTCAGACCGGCATGCCGCTCGGTGTCGCCGAAGCGGAGATGAATTTCGATGCGCTGCTGGCGGCCGGGCATATCCAGGTTACCCGGGGAAGTTTTGAAGCCGTGGCCGTGCTCGATCCCGGCATGCGCCCGGGTGTCGCCAAGGCCGGTTTCAACGCACGCGGCAGCCATGCCAACGCCGTGAGCCATGCCGTCCCCGACCCGATGACAAACAACTATCGCTACAAGCTGGGACGGGGACGCGTCGAGCGTCTTGAAGCTGCCGCGGAAAAGGCCGACCTCACGGCGCCGAGCCTGAAGCCGCGCGGACTCGCCTGATCGATTCATGACGCGCCGGAAGCGCGTCGGCGGTCACTGCTTGCGCAGGGTTTCGGATGGCAGTTCGCCGAACATGGCGCGGTAATCGCTGGCGAAGTGCGATAAATGCCAGAAGCCCCAGCGCGCGGCGACATCCTGCACCTGGGTTGTTGCCGGATTTGCCTGGCGCAGTTCACGGCGCACGCTGTTAAGCCTGATTGCCCGCAGGTACTGGACCGGATTGGTGTTGAGGACTTCCTGGAAGCTGTATTGAATCGTGCGTCGACTGGTTTTCAGCGCGTTGCAAAGCTCGATGATGGTCACGGGGTCGTGGAGGTGGCTCAGGACGTAACGCCGTGCCTCTTCGACAAGCGCCTTGCGTGCCTGATAGGTGGCCATCGGTGCCGGCATCTCGTTGGCGGCATGGAGCGAGTCACAGAGATGACCCATCAGGGCCGACTGGACGGTTTTCTGGACGGTCGGATGGGACAGCATCACCGGGTTCGCGTCGAGGACTTCGAAGAGCGAATCCAGGAACACGCGCAGGTCGGCCAGGCCGGACGGACAATTCACCACCGCCGGATCATCCGAAAACAATCGTTTCGAACCCGCGCCGGCAAGTGATGCCACCACCTGCTGGTAGGCGTCTTCGCGGACGGCTATGCCGACGACGTCGAATTCCCTGGGGCTTTGCAGGGAGAACTCGCTGCCCGGACCGAAGTAAAACATGCTGTCACCGTGCAAGGGGCGGTCGCAGAATGTGCCGCCACCATTCATTGCCATCGGCACCCCGAACAGCCGCGCGCCGGCCCATGCCTGCCCCTGCTCGACTACGGCTTGCGTGGTGACCTCGCGAAAAATCTGCATGTCTCCGATCCATACCTCCGACAGCGTCCCCTGGAAACCGCCCGGACTGATCTGGTCATAGCTCTGGTCCCATTTGCCGAGGTTGGCGGCATGCTCATCGACGTCGAGGGCCACCGATTTCCGATACGAATGCTCCCGCTCCGCCCCTTCCACCGAATGGATCGGAGT
>JBIKKY010000101.1:0-6793 GCA_044360105.1 Sulfuritalea sp. | reverse complement strand
GCTGATCGAGTTCCTAAAATCGCTGTAATTATGCAGAGGCACCGGCGCGGACTCCCTCGTAAATGCGGGGCGTTCGCGCCGACCCTGCGCCGTGCTGTTCATAATTGGGGCCTGTGCATAATGGCCGAACTGAGGCATAGGTCAGACGATCATTAGTGGCCGCTTCGGCCGATAAGCTGACGCGGTCAGCAACCCGGCTAACTCCCATTCAGTCCCATCGGTGATTACTCGGCGCCGGCGCTACGGCGATTCCGCTCACCGCAAGGCTTCCGCTAGAATTGCCAGCTCTTTCCCGGCCGCCGCGCCCATCGCAGGAGATTCCCATGCCCGCCTATCGTTCCCGTACCTCAACCCACGGCCGCAACATGGCCGGCGCCCGCGCCCTGTGGCGCGCCACCGGCATGAAGGATGGCGACTTCGGCAAGCCGATCATCGCCGTCGTCAATTCCTTCACCCAGTTCGTGCCGGGCCACGTCCATCTGAAAGACCTCGGCCAGCTGGTGGCACGCGAGATCGAAGCGGCCGGCGGCGTGGCCAAGGAATTCAACACCATCGCGGTGGATGACGGCATCGCCATGGGCCACGGCGGCATGCTGTATTCGCTGCCTTCGCGCGAACTGATCGCCGACTCGGTCGAGTACATGGTCAATGCCCATTGCGCCGACGCCATGGTCTGCATCTCAAATTGCGACAAGATCACTCCGGGCATGCTGATGGCGTCCTTGCGCCTGAACATCCCGACTGTCTTCGTTTCCGGCGGGCCGATGGAAGCCGGCAAGGTCAAGTGGCGCGGCGAGTACCGCATGGTCGATCTGATCGATGCCATGATCGAGGCCGGCGACAGCAAGAACAGCGACAAGGAAGTGGCGGCCATGGAGCGCTCGGCCTGCCCGACCTGTGGTTCCTGCTCGGGGATGTTCACCGCCAACTCGATGAACTGCCTGACCGAAGCACTGGGCCTCTCGCTGCCCGGCAACGGTTCGGTGCTGGCGACCCATGCCGACCGTGAAAAGCTCTTCCTCAAGGCCGGCCGCCTCGTGGTCGAACTCTGCCGGCGCTGGTACGAAAAAGACGACGCCTCGGCGCTGCCGCGCAGCATCGCCAGCTTCGCCGCCTTCGAGAACGCCATCGCGCTCGACATCGCCATGGGCGGCTCAACCAATACCGTGCTGCATCTGCTGGCGGCGGCACAGGAAGGCGAAGTCAATTTCACCCTGGCCGACATCGACCGCATGTCGCGCAAGGTGCCATGCCTCGCCAAGGTGGCGCCGGCGACGCAGAAGTACCATATGGAGGACGTGCATCGGGCGGGGGGCATCATGGCCATCCTCGGCGAACTCGACCGCGCCGGCCTGATCAACCGCGATTGCCCGACCGTGCTGTATCCCTCCATGGGCGAGGCGCTCGACTGCTGCGACGTCAAGCGCAACCACGCCCCGGCGGTGCATGAGTTCTATCGCGCGGCGCCGGGCGGCGTGCCGACGCAAACGGCCTTCTCGCAGAACCGCCGCTATCCGACGCTCGACCTCGATCGCGCCAACGGCTGCATCCACGACCTGGCCCACGCCTATTCGCTGGACGGCGGGCTGGCCGTGCTCTTCGGCAACATCGCTGAGAAAGGCTGCGTGGTCAAGACGGCCGGCGTCGATGACTCCAACCTCGTATTCACTGGTCGCGCCCGCGTCTGCCAGTCGCAGGAAGAAGCCGTGGAGAAGATCCTCTCTGACCAGATCGTCGCCGGCGACATCGTGGTGGTGGTCTATGAAGGCCCGAAAGGCGGCCCCGGCATGCAGGAAATGCTGTATCCGACCTCGTATCTGAAGTCCAAGGGCATGGGCAAGGTCTGTGCGCTCCTGACCGACGGCCGCTTTTCCGGCGGCACCTCCGGGCTATCCATCGGCCATGCCTCGCCGGAAGCGGCGCAGGGCGGCGCCATCGGCCTGGTGGAAGAGGGCGATACCATCGAGATCGACATCCCCAAGCGGACCATCAACCTAGCGATCGAAAAGTCGGTGCTGGCGGCACGGCGCGCCGCGATGGAAACTCGCGGCACTGCAGCATGGAAGCCATTGAATCGACAGCGGGAAGTCTCGGCCGCCCTTCTGGCCTATGCCGCCATGACCACCTCGGCCGACACTGGTGCAGTGCGGGATATTTCACAACTCATTTGATCTGAATCAAATCTCCATCGGTATATAAGCAGATAATTAATCTTATATTGTCTGCTGTGTAGTCCATGGAGGTGTTTCATGAGTCATCTGTTCAAACGAGCCGCGCTGGCGCTGTGCTGCGCCGCCTGGTTGGTCGCCGGCGGTCCCGTACTGGCGGTTGACGCCAAGCCGGAACCCAAGCCGCTAAAGCTCACCACCACGGCCGACCACACCAAGTTCAAGCAACTGCAGCAGACCTTCAATTCCGGGCCGGAGGTCACCAAGGCCTGCCTTGAATGCCACACCGAGGCCGCCGGCCAGATCCACCGCACCAAGCACTGGACATGGGAGTTCCTGAACCCGGCCACCAAGCAGACCCTGGGCAAAAAGACGGTTCTCAACAACTACTGCATTTCCATCGCCTCCAACCAGGCTTCCTGCACCAGTTGCCACGTCGGCTATGGCTGGAAGGACGCCAACTTCGACTTCAAATCAGAAACGAACGTCGATTGCCTGGCCTGCCACGACACCACCGGAAACTACAAGAAACCGCCCGGCTTGGCGGGCAACGTCGTTACCAAGGACATGGAGTTCCCGCCGGGATCGGGCAAGATACTCAAGGCCATTGACCTGTCCAAGATCGCGCAGAAGGTCGGCAAGACCAGTCGCGACACCTGCGGCGCCTGCCACTTCAATGGCGGCGGCGGCGACGGTGTCAAACACGGCGACCTCGACAGTTCCATGTCGGCGCCGGAAAAAGAGCTGGACGTGCATATGGACGCAACGGGGCTCGATTTCACCTGCGCCACCTGTCACAAGGCTTCCAGCCACGACGTTGCCGGCAGCCGCTATACGCCGACCGCCAAGGATGCCAAGGGCGCGCATGTGCGCGGCCAGACCGGCATGGGCAACCCGGCCACTTGCGTTTCCTGCCACGACAACGCACCGCACAAGAAAGAGGCGCGACTGAACCAGCATGCGAGCAAGATCGCCTGCCAGACCTGCCACATTCCCAGCTTCGCCCGCGGCGGCGTCGCCACCAAGATGACCTGGGACTGGTCGACCGCCGGCAAACGTGACGCCGAAGGCAAGCACATCGTCACCAAGGATGCCAAGGGACGCATCATCTACGAATCGCGCAAGGGCAGCTTCACCGTCGGCGAGAACGTCATCCCGGAATACGCCTGGTTCAACGGGCACGTCGAGTACACGCTGCTCACCGACAAGATCGAGAAGACCGGGCAACTCACGCCGATCAACAAGCTTGGTGGCAGCGCCACCGACGGCAAGTCGATGATCTGGCCGATGAAGGTGTTCCGCGGCTCGCAACCCTATGATCCGGTCAACAAGACCCTGATCACGCCGCACACCGCCGGTAACGACGACACCGGCTTCTGGAAGAACCTCGATTGGGACAAGGCGATACCGGTAGGCATGAAGGATTCGGGCGCGCCCTATTCCGGCAAGTTCGAATTCATCGAGACCGAAATGTCCTGGCCGATCACGCACATGGTCGCGCCAAAGGAAAAGGCCCTGGGTTGTGTCGAATGCCACAGCAAGGAAAGCCGGCTGGCCGGCATCCAGGGCATCTACATTCCTGTCCGCGACAACAACAGGCTGCTGGACACCATCGGCTGGGGCGTCGTCCTGCTGACCCTGCTCGGCGTGCTCGCCCACGGCGCCCTGCGCATCGTCACGAATCGCAAGCATTAAGCACCAAGGAGAATTGAAATGTCCGAACGTATCTACGTCTTCAAGCGCTTCGAACGCTTCTGGCACTGGTCGCAGGCCGGTCTGATCATGTTCCTGATGCTCACCGCCTTCGATATCCACGGCACCTACACCATCTTCGGCTTCGAGAAGGCGGTGGCCTACCACACCATCGCTGCCTGGTCGCTGATGGGGCTTTGGGTGTTCGCCATCTTCTGGCACTTCACCACCGGCGAATGGAAGCAATACATTCCTACCACGGAAAAGGTCATGGCGATGGCGCAGTACTACCTGTTCGGCATTTTCAGAAACGCGCCGCATCCCTTCCGCCTGACGACGCTGCGCAAGCACAATCCGCTGCAGCGGCTGGCCTACCTCGGAGTGATGCTGTTCATCGGCCCGCTGATCTGGATCACCGGCGTGCTCTACCTGTTCTATGCCGACTGGCCCGAACTGGGACTTGGCGGCCTGCAACTGGAATGGGTCGCCACCGGCCACGTCATCGGCGCCTTCCTGATGCTGGCCTTCCTCATCGCCCACGTTTATCTGACCACCACCGGCCACACGCCCACGGCCCACATCAAGGCCATGATCACCGGCTGGGAAGAAGTCGATTGATAAAAGGATTTTGGACGTCGATACAAGCTCTGCATAGGCCGGCCCCGCCCCTTCAATAGAATCCGGCATTCCAAATTCATCAAGGAGCACCACCATGAAACTCACCACCACCCTGGCAGTCGGCACCGCGCTTTCCCTGTTCGCCTCCGCCGCTTTCGCCTACGACGCCGACTGGAAGCGCGGCCGCGTCTATTACCGTAGCGTGTGCACCTCCTGCCACGTTGTCGCGCCGATTGGCACCATCAATCCTAGTTCCAAGACCAAGGCGGAATGGGCGGCCTACCTCAAGGCCGACAAACATGCGAAGGGCAAGGACACGGTCAAGCAGTACGTCAGCAAGGCCTATCGCGCCAGCATCAAGTCGGGCAACAAGGCCGCCGAGAAGTTCGCCGACGTGCCGGACCAGGAACTGCTCGACGATGTCGCGGCCTTCCTGACCAAGGGCGCCAAGGACGGCGACGCGCCTGCCAGTTGCAACTGATTTGATACCGACTGACACAGGCGCGTCGCCAGAGGGCGGGGCGCCTGTTCGCGTACGGCACTGGAGAGCATCATGAGTACCGAAAGCGTATCCCGCTGGCGGGCCGGCTTCAAGGCCGACTACCAGACCATCTTCGTCGAAGAATGGTCGCCTTTCGTCGGCGCCATGCTGCTGGTGCTGACCATCATCGGCCTGATGCTCTCGGGCCTGGTCTGGGGCGTGTTCGGTGGCGTCAAATTCTGGGGCGACTGGTTCAACACCCTGATCGGTCTCGGGCCCGTGCTTGGTCTGCCGCAGCAAACCGAAGGCTTCCTGATGCACCGCATGTCGCTGATGAACATCATGCTGGTGGTCGGTGCCTTCAGCGCGGCACTCTTGTCGCGCCAGTTCAGCCCGAACCGGCCGCCGCCCCTCGAATATATCTGGGCCGCGCTCGGCGGCAGCATGCTCGGTATCGGCGCAGCGCTGGCCGGTGGCTGCACCACGGGCGGCTTCTTCAACCCGGTGCTGCACTCCTCTCCCGCCGGCTGGGCGATGTGGCTGGGCCTGCTGGCCGGCGCCGCGATCGGCCTCAAGCTGTTGTTGTGGACTCTGGACAACATCGAGTGGGGCATGCGGGCACCGCCCGCGCTGGACATCCCTGAAAGCGTCACGCAACGCTACCCGTGGCTCGGCCTCGCCGTCATCGTCGGCGTCCTGCTCTGGGCCACGCAGTGGTACGGCTCGGCTGACGAGAAGATCGCGGCGCGCGCCGTGATCGTCGTCGCCGGCTTCGCCATCGGTTTCATCATGCACCGCTCGCGCCTGTGCTTCGCGCGCGCCTTTCGCGAACCCTTCATGACCGCCGAGGGCGACATGACCAAGGCCGTGATCCTGGCCCTGGCGATCGGCATCCCGATCGCCGCCCTGCTGTTCGAGAAGAAGGTGATCGACCCCTACCTGGCGATCCCCGCAACCTTCTGGATCGGCTCGCTGGTCGGCGGCCTGATCTTCGGCATCGGCATGGTCTTCGCCGGCGGCTGCGCCTCGGGCTCGTTGTGGCGCATGGGCGAAGGTCACCTCAAGCTCTGGGTGACGATGTTTTTCTTCTCCTGGATGGGCTCGATCGCCAGCGCGGTGTTCAAGAAGCTCAAGCTGACTGCGATCGACGAAACCAATGTCGAAACTTATGAAATGACCAAGGTCGGCTTCCAGGCCTACCTGCCGGAAATGTGGGGAAGCTGGGGTCTGACCCTTGCTGCCGGCGGCGCGCTGCTGCTGATCTGGTACGCGCTGGTGCGTTACAACGAATCCACCGAAAAATTTACCCTTTTATAGGAGAGGACCATGAAAACCAAACAACTCGCTCTTGCCATCGCCGTCATCGCCAGCCTCGGTGCCGGGCCACTGTTCTATCCGACGCAAGTGTTGGCCGCCGATGCGGCGACCATCCAGCCGAAGGACGGCTGGTACAACAAGGCACTGGTCGATTACGACTTCGTCAAACAGAACGTCAGCATTCCGCCGAAGAAGGGCGTCGTGATCATCGACTCCCGTCCGGCGGCGCGCCAGTACGACCCTGGCCACCTCCCTGGTGCCATAAACATCCCCGACAGCCAGTTCGACAAGATGGTCGACAAGCTGCCCGCCGACAAGGCGACGCTGCTGCTGTTCTACTGCGGCGGACTGGAATGCATGCTGAGCCACAACTCGGCCTTCAAGGCCGAAAAGCTCGGCTACACCAACATCAAGGTCTACCCGGCCGGCTCGCCCGAGTGGAAAGCCAAGGGTGCCCAGATGTCGGTATCCGCGGCCTATCTCAAGAAGCTGGCCGAGGACAAATCACCGTATGTTC